>CP089984.1:2868000-3585000 GCA_037157815.1 Sorangiineae bacterium MSr11954 | reverse complement strand
GCGGATTGAGCTCTTCGTCGTTAACGGCGACGCGGGCTCGGGAGCGTTCCGAATCCGTCTCCGAACTCGGAGCCGCGCTTTCTAGGCCTGCCGCCTTGCTTCGTCAAACATTTTTTTCGCCGGCTCCCCTTCCCCGCCGGATCTCCGCCCGGCGGGCCGCGAACCCAGGTTGGCGATGTCGATCGAGGCGTCGCTCGTTCGACGTGCCGGTGAACGCGCCGAAGCGGGCGCCCAACCAGGAGAAACACGTGCGAAAAATCAACGCGGTGGTGTTCATGAGTCTGGACGGAGTGATGCAGGCGCTGGGCGCTCCGGAAGAGGACCCGACGGGGGGATTCGAGTTCGGTGGGTGGGTGTGGCCCTATTTCGACGAGGTCGTGGGGGCGGTGATGGGCGAGGATTTCACCAAGCCGTTCGATCTGCTGTTGGGGCGGTTTACGTACGACATCTTCGCGGCGTACTGGCCGTACTTCCCCATGGAGCCGGGGCAGCCGGGCTACGACGCGGCCCATGTGCACACGGCGAAGGCATTCAACGCGTGCACCAAGTACGTGGCGACCCACCGCCCGGAGGGATTGAGCTGGAAGAACACGCAGTGGCTCGGGCAGGACGTCGTGGCAAAGCTGCGCGAGCTGAAGAAGCAGGACGGCCCGCCGATGGTGATCCAAGGCAGCAGCGAGCTGACGCAGCAGCTGCTGAAGGCGGACCTGATCGATCGGTTCCAGCTGCGGATCTGCCCCTTGTTGTTGGGAAGCGGGAAGCGGCTGTTCGGCGACGGCACGATCCCCGCGGGCTTGAAGCTTACGGCGTCGACGTCCTCGCCCCGCGGTGTGGTCATCGCGACATACGAGCGCGACGGCGCCGTCAAGCCCGGCTCCCTCGGGGCGGACAACCCGTCGCCTGCGGAGCTCGAGCGGCGAACGGCGCTCGCGACGCCATAACCGCGACCTCGACGCGTCACACGTCGAAGCTCGCGGGCGTGGTCAGCGCCCGCGCGACGTCCGCGCCGGCGGCGGGCATGTCGCGGAGAGGCCGAGCTCGCGCACGGCATGGCGAAGGAGATCGCGGGCCCAGACGTGCTTTGGGTCCTGTTCGTTTGCGAGGTGCCAGGCGAGCATCATCTCCGCCCGTGGGATGGGGAGCGGCACGGGATGGAGCTCGAGGCCGAAGCTCCGCGCATGCGCCTCGGCGAGCGTGCGCGGGAGCACCGCGACGCGATCCGACTTCGCGACGAGCGGTAGCACGAGCGAGAACGCCATCACCACGCGCGTCACCTTGCGGGAGAGGCCGCGCTTTTCGAGCAGGGTATCGATCACGCCGCGCGGGGTGCTCCCGAGCGGCGCGACGAGGACGTGCTCGAGCGCGGCGAAGCGCGCGAGGCTGAGACGTCCGGCAAACGGATGACGTCTCCGTAAGACGCAGACGAGGTCTTCGTCGAAGAGGGGCTCCGACCGCAGATCCGGATCCTTGCGGAGCTCGGGGACGGCCGCGACGCCCCCGCCATCGCGCAGGAGCGACCGGCCGTCCACGACCGCGACGCCCCCGCGATCGCGGAGGAACGAGCCGATGTCCACCATCGTGGTCCGCACCGAGAGCCGCGCCCTCGGCGCGCGCTCGCGGAGAAAGCGATCGAGGGTCGGGAGCAGCAGCTCGGCGACCCGGTCCGAGGTCGTGAGGAGGAAGTCCCAGGCGGCGGTCGCCGGATCGAACGGCCGTCCCTGCATGAAGAGGCGCTCCGCGGCCGCCATCATCTCGCGCGCCGGCGCCCGCAGCTTCTCGGCGCGCGGGGTGCGCACGAGGGCGCGGCCGGAGCGGACGAGGAGCGGATCCTCGAAGTCGACGCGCAGCCGATGGAGCGCATTGCTCGCCGCGGCCGGCGTGATCCCGAGCCTCCGAGCGGCGCGCGCCACGTGCGCCTCCTCGAGGAGATGATGAAGCGCGCGCGCGTGATTGAGGTCGTAGACCTTCATGGCGTGAAGGATAGACCTGCCATACATCAACTTTCGTGAATTTCTTGGCGGGGTAGCCTCCGGGTATGACCATCGCGCTCACCGCGCCGACCGGTAAGGTCGGCACCGCACTTTTAACCCAGGCCCAGGGGCTCCGGCTCCCCATCCGTCCCCTCGCCCGCCGCGGGGAGATCCCCTTCGACTTCACGGATCCCGCGACGTACGCGCGCGCCCTCGACGGAGCTCGCACCCTGGTCCTGGTCTCGCCGCCGCTGCGCGATCAAGACACGCGCGACGTCGCCGTGATCGACGCGGCCCGGGAGGCGGGGGTGACGCACGTCGTGAAGCTCTCGGGGTACCGCGCCGACGAGGCCATGACGCGCTTCGCGGCGCAGCACCGTACGGGCGAGGAGCGGCTGCGCGCCAGCAGCCTGGCATGGACATTCGTGCGCCCGACGTTCTTCATGGAGAATAACCTTGCGCTCGCGACATCGGTCACCGCCGGCGACTATCCCGCGCCGCTCGCCGGCGCGCGCATCACGCAGGTCGCCGTCGACGACGTCGCGGCCGTTCTGCTCGCCGTCGCGCGCGCGCCGGAGCCGCATCGCGAGGCGATCTACACGCTCACGGCGGAGGCCGCACACCGCGGAGAAGACATCGCCCGCGTGCTCGCGGAGGCCGCCGGGCATCCGGTCCGCTATGTCGACCTTTCGGAGGATGCGCTCCGGCAGGATCTGCACGGCGCCGGACACGAGCCATGGAATGCGGAGGGCATCCTCGAGGCGTACCGGAACGTCCGGGCAGGCGGCGCCACCATGACCACCGACGACATCCGCCGCGTGACGGGCCGCGCGCCGATCGATTTCGCGACCTGGGCGCGCCGTCACGCCGCCGCGTTTCGGGCTTGAAACGCCGGCTCCGGACGAGCACGTTCGCGATGGGGCCCTGACCATCGCCACGCCCCATCGCGACGAAGCGCGCTCGAAGCTCGCGGTCATGCTCGCAATGGGAGCACGACCGCCCAGCATCGCGGACACAGTGTGCTCTCGGCGAGCGACCGATTTACGGCGGGTTCGTCTTCTTCCAGACGTCCAAGCCGCAGATGCGCGCGAACCAGTCTACTGCCGGTTCGTCTTCTTCCAGACGCCCAGCCGCAGATGCACGCGAACCAGTTTCTACTGCGGGTTTGTCTTCTTCCAGGCGTCCAAGCCGCAGATGCGCGCGAACCAGTCTACTGCCGGTTCGTCTTCTTCCAGGCGTCCAAGTCGCAGATGCGCGCGAACCAGGACGCGATGTTTGGGAACTCGCCGAGCGGCGCGCCCGTTTGCTTGGCGTGCATGAGGGAACAGGCGAGCGTGAGATCGGCGAGGGTCAGGGAGCTGCCCACGACATAGGGTTTGCCCTGAAGCCGCTGGTCGAGCACAGCGCCGAAGCGGCGGAAGCCCGTGATGGCCTCCTCGATCTTGCGCGGATCCGGCTCGCCCATGCCCAGGATGGCCTTGACGATCTTCTCGACCACCAGCGTGACGAGCGGCGGCCAGAAGTGCGAGGCGTCCCAGAACATCCATCGCGTCACATCGGCGCGCGCCGCTTCGTCGCGCGGGATCAGACCCGACTCGGGCTTCTTGGAGGCGAAGTAGTGCATGATGGCCCGCGACTCCGTGAGCACCCGATCACCATCCACCAGCGTTGGGACGGCGCCGTTCGGGTTTAGCGCCAGGTACTCCGGGGTCTTGTGCTCACCCTTGGTGAAATCGAGCTGCTCTTCCTCGAGCTCGAGGCCGAGCACGGCCGCCGTGAGCTGGACGCGCCGGACGTTTGGGGACAACGGAATCATGTAAAGCTTCATCATTCGCCTCCGGGTACCTTCGATGGGTTGTGTGCGGACGCGATCGGCGTCCCACACCCCATGTCGCCCCAGGACGACCGATTTCTACACGCCGTCGCGGTTTGCGCCCGATGCGCCCGCCGTGCCCCCCAGCGCTCGCTTTTTGGCCAGCAGCCAACGGCGGATGCCGTCCTCTTCGGCGAGACCGGCCGCGCGGTTGTAGGCCTCGCGGGCCTCATCGAGCCGGCCGAGCCGCTCGAGCAGGTGCGCGCGCGCGGACCAGTAGGGCTGATAGTCGTGCGCCGATCCGATCGCATCGAGCCGCTCCAGCCCGCGCGCCGGGCCCTCCGTGTTCGACAGGGCGATCGCGTGCGCCACGCGCACCCCGAGGGTCGGCGCCATTTGGACGAGCGCCTCGTACAGGAGCGACAACCCATGATCATCGCGGGATCCCGAGCGCCGCGCATCGACGTGCGCGGATTGAACCGCAGCCTCGAGCTGCAGCGACCCGACGCACCCCATGCGCGCGGCCTCCTTGAGGATGGCCTCGGCTTCGGCGATGCAACGCGGATCCCAGCGCGATGGATCTTGCTCGGTGAGCGGTATGTACGCGCCATCTTCCCCCCGCCGTGCTTTCGCGCGCGCCTCCGCAAACAGCATCAACGCCAAGAGGCCGCGGGCCTCGGGTTCCTCCGGCAGCAGGCGCACCGTGAGGCGTGCAAGCCAGATGGCTTCCTCGGTGAGCCCGCGCGATGCCGCGGCCTGGCCGGCCACATCCTCCCAACCGCTGCCGAACGCCGCATAGATCGCCTCGAGCACCGCGAAGGAGCGCTCGGGCAGGTCCTCCGCGGCCACGTCGAACGAAATGCGCAGCTCGCGGATCTTGGTCTTCGCCCGCCAGAGCCGCTGCCCCATCGTCTTCGGTGCCACGCGCAGCGCGGTCGCGATTCGAGCGGCATCCAGCCCCAGCACCGTCTGCAGCATGAGCGGCGTCCGTGCGGCCGCGTCGATCGACGGATGCGCGCATACGAAGAGCAAGCGCAAACGCTCGTCCCCGAAGAAGTCTCCGTCATCGGCAGCGGCGTCGCCGTCGGCGTTCACCTGAAGGAGAACGTGCTTCTCGTCCCGCGTGCGTCGCCGGCGGGCCGCGTCGACGAGCCTTCGCCGCGCGGCCGTGAGGAGCCACGCGTCGGGGTTGCGCGGAACACCGTCGACCGGCCACCGGGTCAAGGCCGCGAGGAACGCGTCGGCGAGCGCGTCCTCCGCCCCCGCGAGATCGTGCGTCTTGACCGCCAGGATCGACAGGAGCCGCCCATACGACGCGCGCGCGGCCAGCTCGGCGGGGTGCATCGTCACGTCGGCTGCTCGAGCGCGAGACGAATTTCGACGATCCCCCCTCTGGACGTGGATGGACAGCGGGCGGCCCACTCGAGGGCCTTGTCGAGATCGGGGACATCGATCAAGAAGAAGCCAGCCAGCTGCTCCTTCGTATCGGCGAAGGGGCCATCCTGAATCTGGCGCTCGCCATGGACGAGCCGGAAGGTCGTCGTGGTCGTCGCGGCGTCTTGAAGCCCGGATCCCGCGATCGCGACCCCTGAACCGTAGATAGCGTCGATGTAAGCCTTGTACGCGGCTTGGTAATCGGGATCACCGCGGCCCTTTACGCCAGCTTCGGTTTCGTAGACGAGGAGTGCATATCGCATGGGAGCTCCCTGCAGGGGGTCGATGACCAATGTCGCGCCAACGAGCGTGTTCGATACTGTCTCACAAAAAACGGTGAGCGGCTCCAGCACGTTGACATGGGCGCCCGCGGCCTACCGGATGATGAACACGGGACGATCGGCGGTCGCGGCCGCCCGAGCCTGGTCGCGTCGTTGGCAGCCCCATTCGCCGAAGCGTATGCCGCGGATCGGCCGCGATGACCCCAAGGGCCCTCCCCGCCCGGTGAGCGCGTCTTTATTCAGCGCGCCGAGGATCGAAGGGATCCGCGCCGCGGGCGCACCGAGGGTCTTCGGTGCGCCGACGGCGCGGCGCGGCCATCAGTTGGCCGAGACGACGTAGTATTGCTCGCTGACCCAGGTCAGCGTCCCGACGTGAATCTGCTGCCCAGGCGGCGCGACGACCGGCCCCTTGCGCTCCGTTTCGGCCCCGTTCTTTCGACCTACGGCATAAACGCGGATGCTGGTGGTGCCGGGGTTCGTGAAGTAGACCTCACGCCGGCCGGTCGCAGCCGCATAGCAGGCGGGGCGACTCCCCGAGAGGCACTCCTTGGCCTCCCACTCGGCCGCGAAGTCCTGCGAAATTCCCGGATCGGAGTCATCGTCTGCCGACTCGGCGTGGGCCGTAATGGCGGCCGTCGAAAGGAGCGCCAGCGCTGCTACGGCAAGCGAAAAAGAGAACCGTTTCATGAATCAACCTCTTTGGGGCAATGGATGAAATAGAGGGTATGGCTGCGAGCTTCGATGATTGGCAGAGTAAGACGAGCCGGCTCGTCGAAAGCCAAGTCATGCGAGCTCGATGATCCTCGACCAGGCGCGAATACCGTCTCGCCGGAGGACCACCGAGTTCATCGGAGCCAGATTATGTTTTTGAAACGGAGCTTCGCTAGAACGATGCAGCTAATCGCACGGCCCCACGATGCAACGGCGCGTGCGGCGTCATCGATGCGGCCAAACGCGTCGGCGTCATGCGGGCGCCGTCGGTCAACGCTGCGGGCGCCGTCGGTCAGCGCGAGGTGCGCGTGAGCTCGTTCATCCAATTCGTCTCCCAGGTGCGGCCGCCGTCGTACGAGAAGGCTTGCTCCCAATGCGCGGTGTCCGGACCGGACTTGATCCAGATGTAGCGCACCTTCACGTGGCGGCCGTTGTCCTCGTCCTCGCCGTAGAACTCACCACGGTTGCCGTTGAAGCCACCCACCTGCGGCGGATCGAGCCGGCCTACTTTGCTGTTGACCCAATAGATCGACCATTGGCGCGTTGTGGGGTTGAAGACGCGCACCGTCAATCCGGAGAAGCCCTTCGAGGGCAAGGTCATCTCGTCGACGCTGACCATTCCACCGAGGTATTGCGTACCGCGGCTGTACGACAGGAACTCCTCCCAATCCTGGCTCCCCACCCCCCGGGCCTTCAATCGCCGATTGGCGAGCGTCCAATTGCCGACTTCGAAATCGAAGTCGTGAATGTCACCGGTCGGCGACGGGACCGTTTCGGCGTGGCTCGGCTCGGCTCGCGCTTCGGGCGCGCGCGGCGAGGTTTGGGGCGCGGCGCACCCCGTGAGCACGAATGCGGACAAGAGGGCGAGCCGGCGATTCGAGGTGATCATCGCGCTCGGTTCCCGCACCCGGCATCGTGCGCCATGGCCCCCTGCCCCGATCGCGCCGAAGCGCCCGCGATGCCCGAAAACACGAGCCCCCGCCGACGGTCGCGGGGAGGTGCGTGCGAAGCGCGCGCGGCGAGACGAGGCATATGACGAGACGAATTCGGGTCGACCATGGGATCCGTTTCCTTTCATGGAGGTGTGTCGCTGGATACGACTAAGATTTTAGTACTAATGATTTAGTTGTCAACCATGGGGCGAAGCCGAACAAAAATGCCCTTCGGCCGCGCCGGTCCGGCTCGACGCGTGCAGCGAATCGCCCGCGACCTCGGCGCGAGCCGTGCTACCTCTTCGAGGTGACCGTGCACCGCCAAATGATGAACTTGGGTATACGCTCGATCGAGGCGCGGCGGATCGTGGGACGGGCGCCCCCCGAGAGCGCACACGATGACGTCGCCGTCGAGGAGCCGCTCGAGATCCGCATCGCCGGCGAGAGGCTCGCCGTCACCATGCGAACGCCGGGGCACGATCGGGAGCTCGTCCTCGGCTTCCTGTTCGCCGAAGGCGTGATCGGATCGACCAAGGATGTCCTCGGTGTGGTCCACTGCGGGCGCGTGGGCGACGAGGCGCGGGAGAACACGATCGACGTGACCTTGGTTCCCGGCATGAAGCCGCCGATCGATCCCGAGACGGGGCTGCTTACGCGCCGCGGGACGTTGATGACGAGCGCGTGCGGGGTCTGCGGCCGCCGCTCGATCGACGATCTCGTGGCGCGGGTGGCTCCGCTCGCGCATACGAATCCTGGCATCGCGCGGAGCGTCCTCACGGGCGCCGTCCGGAGCCTCCGCGATCGCCAGCCCATCTTCGGCCGGACGGGCGGTTGCCACGCCGTGTCGCTCGTGGATTTCGACGGGCGCGAGATCGCCACCTACGAAGACATTGGCCGGCACAACGCGGTCGACAAGGTCGTAGGCTCGCGCCTCCTCGCCGATGCGTTGCCCGGTGCGGGCATGGTCCTCGTCGTCAGCGGCCGGTCCAGCTTCGAGATCGTGCAGAAGGCGTTCTCCGCCGGCGTTCCCATCGTCGCCGCGGTCTCGGCCCCGTCGTCGCTCGCGATCGACCTCGCGAAGCGCGCGAACATCACGCTCGCCGGCTTCGTCCGCGACGAGACCATGACCGTCTACACGAGCCCGGAGCGGATCACGTGAGGCTCATGGCCCGAGCATCCGCGCGGCAGGCGCGTCACCGAGCTCACGCTGTTCGGACGCGCGCAACGTGATGCGCACGCACTTCTGGGCGGGCTGGTTGCATTCTCGGGCGACCGCCCTCACCGCGACGAGCACGTTGGCCTCGGGGTAGTAGCTCGCGGCGCTCCTCCGCGCGATCGGGTACGCGATGGCGCGGAAGCGGACCGCCGTGCGCGTCTCGCCCTCGAAGTGGCTCGTGATGTCGACCCATTGACCATCGGTGAGGCCCAGCTCGCGCAAATCGAGGGGGTTCACGAAGATGACGCGTCGCCCACCCCACACGCCGCGGTACCGATCGTTGAGCCCGTAGACCACCGTGTTGAATTGGTCGTGGCTCCGCACGGTGGTCATCAAGAGCTCACCCGGCGCGAGATCGTGCTTGGGGATGCCGCACGTGGAGAACTTCGCCTTGCCGGTGGAGGTGCGAAACACGCGGTCGCGCGGCGCGTTGGGCAAATAGAAGTAACCTTTGCGCAGGCGCGCGTTGAAGTCCTCGAAGCCCGGGATCACGCGCTCGATGTGATCGCGTACGCGGTCGTGATCGAGGAGCCGTGCCCAGTCGACGGGGCCTGCTTTGCCGAAGGTCGCCTGCGCGATGCGCACGATGATCTCCGTGTCGCTCAGGAGGTGGCTCGAGATGGGCGCCTCGCGGCCCCGCGTCGGGTTGACGATGCCCATCGAGTCTTCCACGCTCGAGAGCTGCACCTGACCCCCATGCATCTCGCGTTCGGCGCGGCCGAGGCACGGCAGGAGGATCGACTCCTTGCCGCCGAGCAAGTGCCCGCGGTGGAGCTTGGTCGAGACGTGAACGACGACCGGGCAGCGCTTGAACGCCTCGGCGGTGTAGTGCGTGTCGGGGGCCGCGGAGAAGAGGTTGCCGCTGATCGCGAAGAAGACCTTGGCGCGGCCGTCGTGGAGCGCGTGGAGCGTCTCGACCACGTTGTATCCTGGCGCGCGCGGCGAGCGAATGCCCATCTCCGCATCGAGGGCGGCGAGGAACGGCTCCTTGGGGTGTTCCCAGATGCCCATCGTGCGATCGCCCTGCACATTGCTGTGGCCGCGCACGCAGCATGGCCCAGCGCCCGGCCGTCCGATGTGACCGCCGAGCAGGAGCAAATTCACCACTTGCCGCACGTTGTCGACGCCGTTCGGGTGCTGCGTGAGCCCGAGGCACCAGAGGACGATCATGCGCTTGGCGCGGCCGACGATATCCGCGAGGGCCTCGATCATGGCGCGATCCACGCCGCTGCTCTCGGTGATCTCCTCCCAGGTCGCGGCATCGAGCCCCGCGGCAAACGCATCCCAGCCGCTCGTGTGCTCGGCGATGAAGGCGCGATCGATCACCGTGCCGGGGGCTCTGCGGTCGCGCTCGACCAGGAGCTTCATCACGCCCTGGAGCAGCGCGGCATCGCCGTTCACCCTTACGGGCACATAGAGATCGGTGAGCTGGGTGCCATCCCCGAGCAGCGCGAAGGGGAGCTCGAGCGGGTTCGAATAATCTTGGGGGTTCGGGTTCACCACGCGCATCAACCCGGTCTCGGGCATCGGATTGATCGAGACGATCGTGGCCCCCCGATGCTTCGCGGCCTCGAGGGACGTGAGCATGCGCGGATGGTTGGTGCCGGGGTTGTTCCCGAGGATGAGGATCGTGTCGCTGTGGTCGAAGTCTTCGAGCTTGATCGTGCCCTTGCCGAGCCCGATCGTGTCGTTGAGCGCGGCTCCGCTGGCCTCGTGGCACATGTTGGAGCAGTCCGGGAGGTTGTTGGTTCCAAACTGCCGCGCCAGCAGCTGAAAGAGGAACGCCGCTTCGTTGACGGTCTTGCCGGAGGTATAAAAGATGGCCTCGTTGGGGTCCGAGAGCGCCCGCAGCTTCTCGCCGATGCGCTCGAAGGCGTCGCCCCACGTGATGGGCTCGAAGTGCGTCCCGCCCTCGCGCTTGATCATGGGCTGCGTGAGCCGTCCCTGCGCGTTGAGCCAGTAGTCCGACTGCTCGAGCAGCTCGGCGATCGAGTGCTCGGCGAAGAACGAGGGCTCGACCTTTTTACGGGTGAGCTCGTCCGCCATCGCCTTGGCGCCGTTCTCGCAGAACTCCGCGATCTTGCGCTTGTCGTCGGGGCTGGGCCACGCGCAGCTCTGACAGTCGAAGCCATCCTCCTTGTTGATCTCGAGGAAGGTCCGCAAGGTGCGCACGACGCCCATTTCGCGCACGCCGAACTTCATGGTCTGCACGATCGCCGGTAAGCCCGCGGCCTTTTTGGAGCGGCGGTCGACCGAGATGGTGAGCGGCCCGACCTCCTCGGGGGTCTCGCCCAAAAGCGCGAAGCTCGCCTGCGGGTCCCGCTCACGTGTCGCGAGCTCGCTCGAAAGGGCCGCCTCGGATTTGGGCTGATCATCCTTGCTGGACATGGCTACGGAGCTTACTCCTTGTTGGCGGCAGTGCCCTCTTTCATTCTCGTTTGCTCGTTGCTCGGGATTCGGACTTCCTCGCTTCGAAACGCACCTCGTCATGCTCATCGCTCACAGGTGCGAGGTCTCTTCGACGAAGGTTGCGGACTGTTCGGGAGAGGAGCTGGACGTGACGCTCCGAAGTCCGCTCCAGGCAGGGCACTCGCCGGTCGCTCGCGACCAGGTCGAACGCGCGTCTTCGCAGCAGACGGCGTTGCTCGAATGCGCGTCTTCGTAGCAGACGGCGTTGCTCGAACGCGCGATGCGCTTCGGACAGAGGCGCGGCGTTCAAGACGGCTTCGGCGAAGCTCGGCCGAAACGGCTAAAGGCAGAGTTCGATCGCGTTCAGGAGCTCCCTCTCGGTACGGATTCCGCCACGGAATCGGCTCGCGCAAGGTTCCCGCGATTGCCCGGCCGCAGGGTGCGCGGCAAGCGCTCTTCCGTCGGAGGAAGGGTCGATTCCTGCCATGTCCGCGTGTGTCGTCGAAGAGGCTCAAAAACAGGCGCCTCCAGGCCGTGGTACATCCTTTGCTCCGGCAAACATCGAACATCGAACATCGACCGTCGAACATCGACTGTCGACCGTCGACCGCGTCGACCGCCATTCGCGGTCCCGGCGCGCCGGCATGTCGATCGTCCAGCCCACGATATGGCAGTCGTAAAATGCCATTCGCAAAGCAACTTTGCCCAGGAGCAAGTTCATGCCCAGGTCTTATCTATCGCATTATCTCCGCGGGTCCGCGATGGCTGCGTTGATCGCTGGCTTCTCCCTCACCGGTGGCTGCTCCTCGGCAGAGGAGCCGCAGCAGGGTTGGACCTTGAACGAAAACGCGAGGCTCGCGCCGCGCGCGGTATCGGACGTCGCCGACGTCGAGGAGAACGCGATCGTCCTCGCGAGGACCAAGGAAAACGAGGATTGGGCCAAGGAGCTCTCCCCCGGAAATACCATCGCTGGCAATTACGATACACGCGCGCGCGCCAATCTCGCCAAATCGAAGAACCGTCGAGGCTTCCTGCGAAAGGTGGTGTCCGTCGAAATGGGCGACGACATCGTCATCACCACGGAGCCCGCGCAACTCTACGACCTGATCCAAGGACGCGTTCACATGGATGACAAGGCCGGCCTGCCCATCTTTCCCGACGCACCGAGGGCGCCCGCGACCCAAGCCCAAAATATGCGGTTGCTCGGGACGAGCGGCGGCAAGACCGGCCCGAAGAACCCCACCGTGGGGAAGCTCGAGTTCAAAGACATCAAGGTCGACACCGATGGTGACTTTCAAATCAACCCCCACTTCGAGGCGGACTTCGAGGTCCAAAAAGAGTGGATCATCCCCACGGGCGTCAAAGGGCACGCGCTCTTCGAGGCAGAGGCCATCGCGAGCGCGTCGATCGCCGTCTCCGGGACCATGTCCGAAACGCCGACCCAGAGCATCGACCTCATCGACTGGCCCGATATTCCAATCGGCGAAACCGGCCTCGTGCTGGAGGTGAAGCCTCAACTTTATTGTGACTATTTCAAAGGAGCGGGAAAGTTCAATGTCAAGGCGACGGGGACGCTCACGGGCAAGCTGAAAGCAGGCTTCGACTTCGACGGAACCAATGCAAAACCGATCGCGGAGATGGGCCTAAAACCAGAATTTTCGCTCTCCGCCGACAAATTCGCCCCGAGCGGCATCAGCGTGAGCTGCGGCATCAAGGTCGACGCGACGCTCTGGGCGCTGGGTTCCGTTGGGATCTCGCTCGCCATGGGGCCAAAGATCACGATCACGGCGAACAATTGCACGACGGCACCGACCAGCAACAACCAAGGCAATACCGGGGAGGGCGTCGAGTTGAGCCTCGAACCGGGTTTGTACGTGACGGGGAAGCTCAAGGCGAAGACGCCCATCGTCGCCGTGGCGAAGATCGAAGCCACGTTGTTCGAGGACAAAGTGGGGTCGTTCGGAAAAGCGCAGTCCGGCTGCTGCACGTTCGGATCCGGGATCCAGCTCGTGTGCAGCGGCACGACACCGCTGACCAATCCGTAATCGCCGGTGAATCGCGCCCACGCCGTCCTGCTCGCGCGGAGTGAGACGGAAGGATCGGCGAGGAGCGCGATGGAAATGTCGGCCACCGCTGGCCATCGCGCTCGCCGTATGCCACACCGAGTATGATCCATCATGGCGATCGAGCTCACGTTTTACATGAATGCCCCCGTGAGCTCGTCCGAGCTTCTCGCCGGCGCCCGCGAGGTGCTCGCGTCCCATGCGGGCTCGGGCTCGGGCCTCGATTCGGACTTGGACTCCAATTCGGGCTCGGGCTCGGGCTCGGGCCTCGATTCGCGCGCGGGGGTCGACGCGTGCGAGGCGCATATCGGCGCGTTGGGCAATGAAATCCGGAGGGAGGCGCTCGGCTTCGAGGCAACGTGCGGTCTTCGATTCCGGCTCCACAAGCGCTCTTCCATGTCGCAACAGATACTCGCCATTCTCGACGCGACCCTGCGGCTACTCGAACGCCAGGCGGGCGACGCCGCGCTCCTCTTCGACGGCGAAATCGTCTATTTCGTGCGTCGCGAGGGCGTCCTCGCCATCAACACCACCGATGAAACGGACGCGAGGTGGAGTCCCGATCGCATTTCATTGCTCCGCGGCCCCTATATCCGAAGAGCGTTCGACGTCATTTGAAGGCCATCGCCGAGCGATGCGCCGAAAGCGCCGCTCGGCCGCAGGTTCGCCGGGTAGATGGTGCTTGCTCGAGCTGGCATTCACCAAGCGGTACACCTTCGACGCGCGGCGACTCCTCATCCGCCGCACCATCGGATCCTCGGCCCGGATCCACCCCATCCCTGGGAGGCACGATCCCGATCGCATCGATCAGTCTTCGTGATCGTGACGATCAGGGTGCGGACGCCTGGGTAGGACGTGACGAATCGTAGAATTCGCGCGAATCGGACCTACGATTGCTTTGGTACTCCCGTTGCTCTTCGCCGGCGCGGTCCATCCGGAGGCTCGTCCCCGGATATCTCCCGACTGCCCACAAAGGAGCGCGCAATGTTGCGTCTGTTTTCGGCTCTACTCGGTACGACCGTCGTCGCATCCCTCGCCTTCGGCTGTGAACACACGGTTGGCTCGACAATCGGTGAAAATCAGGGAACCTTAATCGCCGATTGCACTCAGGCCACCGATTGGGCCGCGGGTGTTCGTTATACCGCGGGACAGATCGTCCGCTTCAATGGCAGTGGCTATCAATGCGTTCAGGCCCACACCAGCCAAGCCGATTGGACTCCGACGGCGGTGCCCGCCTTGTGGAGCCCCGTCGATTGCGGCGGGACGGGAAACCCCGACGCGGGACAGCCACCGCCTCCGCCCCCTCCTCCCCCTCCGGGAGGGCTGCTGTTTAGCCCGTACAAAGACATTACCATCAATATGGATTTCAACACCTACGCCATGCGGACCGCCGTCACCGGCTCGGTCATTCCGCTGGTGGGCAGCAGCGGCCTGATACCCGGGAAATCCGGCCTGCGCGCGGTCACCTTGGCCTTTGCCACCGGCCAATGCGGAAATGAAAACTGGGCCGGCGTCACGAGGACACAGTTTGCCAGCGCCAACGTCCCAGGCCTCGTCACCAACGGCGTAAGCTACATCGTCTCCACCGGCGGTGCGGCCGGCGTGTTCTCCTGCGCGTCGCAGTCGGGTATGACCAGCTTCATCAATCAGTACATGTCATCGCATATGGTGGGCGTCGACTACGATATCGAGGGAGGCCAGTCGCCGGCCGATGTCGACAACCTGGTCGCGCAGACCAAAATAGCCCAGTCGCAGTTTCCGAACCTGCGATTCTCGTTCACCCTCGCGACCTTGGCCGCGACCGACAGCAGCCACGGCGGCCTCAATTCGCTGGGCGACATGGTCATGAAGTCGATCAAGCGGCAGGGGCTGACCAAATTTACCATCAATTTGATGGTGATGGACTACGGCAGCCCGTCGCCTGGGGTGTGCGTGGTCGCCGGCGGGCTGTGCAACATGGGGCAGTCGGCCATCCAGGCGGTTAAAAACCTTCAGTTCACCTATGGCATTCCCGCCAGCCAAATCGAGCTGACGCCGATGATCGGGCAGAACGACGTCGTCAACGAGGTGACCTCGCTGGCCGATATCGACACCATGACCACGTTTGCAAAGCAGCAAGGTCTGGTCGGCCTCCACTTCTGGTCGCTCGATCGCGACAAGCCTTGCCCGGGCGGCGCGACATCGTCGTCTTGCAGCTCCACGTCGAACCCGTCGCTGGCCTATACGAATCGCTTCTTGAGCGGTTTGGGAAAGTGAGTTGATTCACGCGAACCCGGCAGACACACCATCTGCCGGGCTCTCGACGGGGGCGCCGCAAGCGTTCTCGCGCCCGAGCCGTGCGTTCGAACGCTGGGCCGGAGGGCACCCCAGGCGCAAATAAATCGTAAAGTTCCAATAAAAGCAGGTGACGGCCGCCACCTTGAACGGCATGAGCGCTCGATCGTACGTGGCAGTCGCTTTCGTCGCCGTCATGGGCGGCTGCTTTGGCTCACGCGGCGACGCCGATTTCGGCGACGCGGAGAGCGCGCTCGAGGGCGAGAGCCCAGGGGCGCGCAGCACGGAGCCGTCGACGGAAGGCGTCGGCGCAGGCGCCAAGGTGACCGATCCCGGCGATCGCGCGGCCATCGCCTACGATCAACCGACCCTCGCGTTGACGCATGTCCAGGTGGTGGACGGCACGGGCGCGCGCGCAAAAACCGATAGGACGGTGGTGGTCCACCAAGGGCGCATCGTCCGCGTGGGCCCGGCCGCCGAGACGCCCATCCCCGCAGGCGCCACCGTCATCGACGGCGCGGGCAAGACGGTCTTGCCTGGCTTCGTGATGATGCACGAGCATATGTTCTATCCCACCGGAAAGCGCAATTACACCGAGATGCTCTCGACATTTCCGAGGCTCTACCTCGCCGGCGGCACCACCACCATGCGCACCGCGGGCTCGATGTCTCCTTACGCGGATTTAAATTTGCGCACGGAGATTGAAAAAGGAAATATCCTGGGCCCGGATTTGGACGTCACGGGCCCCTACCTCAACGGCCCCGGGTTGCCCATCCTGAAGGTGCACCCGCTGTCGGGCCCCAAAGACGCCATTCGCACCGTGAATTACTGGGCGGATGAAGGGGTGACGTCGTTCAAGGGGTACATGCACCTCTCGCGGGCGACCCTGCGGGCCAGCATCGCCGCCGCGCACCTGCGGCGGATCAAGATCACCGCGCATCTGTGCTCGATCACCCACCGCGAGGCGGTGGAGATGGGGATCGACAACCTCGAGCACGCCTTCGCGGTGGCCACCGATTTCGTGCCTGGCAAGCAGCCCGACGTTTGCCCCGATCAAAACGTGACCTGGAGGACCCTGGCCGATCTCGACGTCGAATCTTTACCTGTAAAGGATCTCGTCGCCTTCATCGCGAAGCACCACGTGGCCCTCACCTCGACCCTCACCGTCTTCGAGACCTTCACCCCCGGCCGTCCGGAGGCGCCGGAGGGCGCGCGCGCCTTGTTGATCCCCGAGGTGCGTACGCAATACGAGACCACGTGGGCGTCCATTCAAAAGCAGACGGACTCGTTTTGGCCCAGGACGCTCGCGAACGCGATGCGCCTGGAGCGCATGTTCGTCGACGCGGGCGGGGTGCTCATGGCCGGCACCGATCCCACCGGCTACGGGGGCGTCGTCCCCGGATATGCGTCCAAACGGCAAATCGAGCTCCTGGTGGAGGCAGGCTTTCCCTTCGAGCAAGCCATCCGCATCTCGACCTTGAACGGCGCGCGCTTCATGGGGCGCGACCGCGAAATCGGCTCCATCGAAGCCGGCAAGCGCGCCGACCTCGTCCTCATCGACGGCGATCCGCTCGCCGACGTCATGGCGCTCGAGCGCATGCCCCTCGTCTTCAAAGGAGGAACGGGCTATCTCACCCGCGTCATCTTCGAACAAATGCGCGGCACCGTCGGGCTCTACTGACGGCGCCGAATGCGGCTCGCGGAGGGCCGGTTCGAAAAGTACCCGGAGCTGACCCCACCGTGCGGCGGATGCGATCGGCGAGGCGTGCGTCGAAGAGGCTTCAGCCTTCGTCGTACGCGCGCTGCAGGGCGGCCAGATCCAGTTTCTTCATTTGGAGCATGGCCTCGAACGCGCGTTTCGCTTTGGCGGGGTCTTTTTTGTTCTGCACCATTTCCATGAGGCGCGACGGGACGATCTGCCAGGATAAGCCGTATTTGTCTTTGAGCCAGCCACAGGGGCCTGGCTCGCCGCCCGCCGAGAGCTTGCTCCACAAAGTGTCGACTTCTGCCTGCGTTTCACAATTCACGAACAACGAAACAGCCTCGGTGAACTCGTACTGCGGACCGCCGTTCAGCGCGATGAACCGCTGGCCCTCCAGCTCGAATGTCACGGTCATGACCTTGCCGTTCGGCCCAGGCCCCGTGTCGGGATACCGGGTTACATCGACGATCGCCGAGTCCTTGAAGATGGACGTGTAATGGTTCACCGCCTCCTCGGCGTTGGAATCGAACCACAAGAACGTCACGATCTTTTGCTTTGCGGACATGGTCATTCTCCTTGGCGTTTTGGGTCGGTCGAACCGTGGTCGATGTGGCGGCGGTAGGCCGGAGTCGCTGAGTTGTTACGCCGCCATCATGCCGAATCTTCCCGACGGCGCAGGCAAAGGCGACCGCCATTTCGTTGGCGCGTCCGCGGCGGGGAGGACGGCGGTGCTATGGCGTTCGCGCGCAGCGGCCGCCGAAGCCGCCATCACGGGCGGTCGCGAGGTACCCTTCGCGGTAGCCGGCGCGCATATAGGTCGGCCCCGAGAAGTAGCCGCCGCCGCGGATGACACGCTGAGAGCCGGACGCCGTCAGGTTCGCGCAGTCGGCGCAGGAGGCGCTCGGATAGGGATCGGCGTAGACGTCGAGCGCCCACTCCCAAATATTGCCTCCGAGATCGGAGTGGCCCCAGCGTCCACGCCCCTCGCGCTTCGTGCCGACGGGAAGAATGTCGGTGACCGAGCAGCCTGCGATACCGTCGCCCATGCATTCGTTCGGCGCGCCTTCATTGTAGCTCGCGTTGACGCGCTCGACGCTCGTGGAGGTGGCCGGCGAGGACCATGGATAGACGCGCTGCTCGTCGCCGCCGGCGGCCGCGTAGTTCCATTCGGCTTCGGTCGGTAAGCGTTTACCGTCCCAAGCACAAAAAGCGAAGACGTCGTACCAATTGAGGCAGTTCATCGCGCGCGCTTCGTTGGCCCCCGGCGCGTCCGTCCACGTTTGGTAGATCGAATTGCACGCGACCAATGTGCGCAGCGACGCGGTGTCCTGGGGCAAGTTGGCATTCCAGTCGGGATTCCATCCGCTGCCCGGGATCTTGGGATGCGCGCCCGCGCCCGCCGCCGGAGGGTTTGCCCGGGTCCCCTTCCCCGCTTCCACGAAGGCCCGGTAGCGGCCCACGGTGATCTCGTACGTGTCCAAATCGAATGGGCTCACCGTCGCGGGAAAGCTCGGATCCGTCAGCGATACGTTATCGTACGAGCGTTTGAACGTGCCGCCCGGGAGCGCCGGGCTGCCGCAACAATCATCATCGCCATTGGGACCGCAGTCGTGGGCCGCACCCGGGTGTGCTCCGGCGCAGCTGCTGGAGATAGGAGGAGTCTGCGCGGCATCGGCCGCATCCGCGGCATCGTGACCGGCGTCGGAAGCGTTCGCGGCATCGAGCGATGCGTCGCCGATGGGCGCCGCGTCGACGGGCGCAGCATCGATGGGCGCCGCGTCGAGCTCCGCCGGCGGTCGAGGCTGGGGCGCGGCGTCCGCAACGCTCGGCGCCGAGGAATCTTGCCCGCAGCACACCAGTGCCACGGCACCCGCCAGGGGTATCGCCGCGAACATGATCCTCGGCCCGGTCCGCATGCGGTGCTTAGATGCCAGCGCACCTTTCGCGTTGCGCGAATCGAAGCGCTCGGGGTCTTCGTCGCAGACGGTCGAGAACGGTTCGACGCGGCGCCTATCTCGCAATCCATCCCTCGTATTTGGTTATCGCGGGCGGAGACCCCAGGATCGACCAGCCTCCGGTCCCGCGTTCCCCCACCCGACCGCACGCCTTTCGAGATGAACGTCGATGCGCGTTCGCCCCTGCCTCGGGTGCACCCTGCGACGAACGGGCGCCGCAACGACACCATGTCGGCAACTCCGCATACGAAGGTCGCCTCCATCTTCGCCGCGCGTCACTCCCAATGCGATGGGCGGTGCATGCTGCCGCGATCCGCGCCATGTCCTTGAACGAACGCCGTTTGTTCGCGACCGGCGTTCGGCGCAGGTAGCACTGGACGGGTCGATATCGGTTCGATAGCGTCACCGATCATGTTCGACTACGATGCCGAGCTTCGTCGGTACTACGAGCATTTCCGGGCGGCCACGGGGATCGGGCCACGGGATCGCGTGCTGGACATCGGTTGCGGGGCCGGACAGTCCACTCGGGACGCGGCACGCGCGGCCGTGGCCGGGAGCGCGCTGGGCCTCGACGTGTCCGCGAAGGCGCTGGAGATCGCCCGGGAGCGGGCCCTCGCGGAGGGGCTGGACAACGTGACGTTCGAGCAGGGCGACGCGCAGCAGCATCCGTTTGCCGACAACCATTTCGACGTCGCGATCAGCCGGTTCGGCACGATGTTCTTCGCCGAACCGGTGCGGGCGTTCACCAACATCGGGCGGGCGCTGCGGCCCGGAGGGCGCCTGGTGATGCTGGTGTGGCAGGGCAGCGATCTCCAGGAGTGGACCGGTGCTCTCCGGCAGGCCCTCGGCTCGGGGCGGGCGAATGCCCCAACCCGTGGCGGCGCGTTCTCGCTCGCCGATCGCGCCACCGCGGGCAGCATCCTCGGCGCAGCGGGCTTCGGCACGGTCAGCTGGACCGACCTGCACGAGCCCGTGTTCTACGGGCCGAATGCGGCCGGCGCCTTCGATTCGGTGCTCGAGCTGTACACGACCGCGGACCTCCTTCCCCAGGCCGATCCCGAGCGGGCCCGTGCCCTGGAGCGTCTGCGCGCCGTGTTGACCGCGCACGATACCGGCGACGGCGTGTGGTTCGACTCGCGGGCGTGGCTCATCACGGCGCAAATCGACGATGATGCAGCCGCGCGATGAATCGGTGCGCGCAATGGGCGATTCGTGATCACGTGACCACGTAGAAGCATGGCGGCGACCCACGAACGAGGGTCGCCGCCAGCTCGATTCATTTACGTTTTCAACGTTTTACGTCTTCGCTGGCCTGACCGACTTTCATCAGCTCGCCCGGCGATTGTTCGGATCAGCTTTGCTTAGCAGCTTACCCCAGAAGCCCTCCGAGAAGTTGCTTAACAAGATCCAGAATTGCGCCAATCAGGTCCATGGTATTCCCCCCTTTTGTCCGCTTCCCCATACGAAAACGGATAATAGGATCCCAGCAATAAGCGTGCTTCGTAGCCATTTGCGCGCTGTCCGCAAAAAGACATCGATGCGCGCTCTCGAGTCCGCGGCAAAGCGCCCCGTGAGTGACGTTTATCGCCGTTTTTGGGTGGCTGCGTGATGTATCCGGCCGCGTAGCTGCTGCGCTTCGAAGGGCAAATCAGCACGTCATCGACGCAATGCCGAACGCGTGATCCGCGCGCGCGCCCTTCGCCCCCGCGCCCTTCGCCGAGCGGCTGTGGTTGTGCGACCAACCTACTGCCCCTGCGGGCCTGGCTCCCGGGGCGCGTGCTGCCGGCAGAACCATTCGGCTCCTGTTCCGCCTCGATGAGCCCTTCGCACGCGCCTCGTTCGACGACGGTCGTGCAGGTTCATTCGAGGGAGTTTTTCGAAGCTACCTTCGAATGAGGACGACGCCCACGATGAGGCATGCGGCGCCGGTGAGCCGGACCAAGCCCACACTGTGCTGCGGTAATCCCAGCAGGCCGAAATGATCGAAGACGAGCGAGCCGAGCATCTGACCAACGACGATGAGGGCCAAGGTCGTCGCGGCGCCCAGGCGCGGGATCATGAGGACCGCGATGCCGACGAAGATGGCGCCGAACACGCCGCCGGTCCATGAGGCCCAGGAGGTGCCGGCGCCCGGAGGCGGGAACGAGAAACGCGGCCCCGGGGCAGTCAATGCAACTGCCAGCATGGATACGAGGCCAACGAAGTAGCTGACGAATCCCGCCCACCACGGTGACCCGAGCTGGGCTCGGAGATTCGCGTTCAGGACCTGCTGCAACGCGACGCTGCAACCGGCGACGACCACGAGGAGGTAGGCGAAAATCGAAGGCATGGGGCCACGACTAACAGGCCCAGAACGGAACGGGCTAGAACGGATGTGACCCTGGCAGCCCGGCCTTGTAGCGCCCAGGAGTCACCCCGAAGGCGCGCCGAAAGCAGCGACCGAGGTGGCTCTGGTCGGCGAAGCCGGCTTCCGCCGCGACCGTCGCGATGGAATGCCCGGCCCGGAGCAACCTGCGGGCGTCATTCAGCTTCGCCAGATGCCAGAGGGCGTGCGGCGGGATGCCATAAAGCCTCCTGAACTTTCGCGAGAAGCCCTCGCGGCTCATTCCGGCATGGGCGGCGGCTTCACCGACGGACGGCCACGCCTCACCCCGCGCGAGCGGGCTGGGTACGGGCGATCTCACCGCGCCCACGAGGCGCCGATGGCCCTCCACGATGTCCGCCAGATCGGCCCAGCGCAGATCCCGTTTTTTTCGCCACGACCGGCCCAGATCGGAGACCAGCTCGCCGCCTGCGAAGCTCCCGGGCGCGGCGTACAGGTTGATACAGAGCACCTCCTCCGGCTCGAAAAGGGAGTGATGCGGCGTTCCGGCCAGGATGACGACACCATGGCCGGGCTCGAGCACGGTGAGCTCCTCCCCGATCACGAGCAGCCGCCGGCCGGCGAGCACGAACGTGATCTGATCCTCTTCGTGGAAGTGGGACGGAAGCGCCACGTCTCGCCCCTGCACGAGGCCGGCCTCGATGAGCCCCATGCCGGCCGGACGCCAGTATCGAAACGCGCTACGCAGCGGCATGCGACGCACCTGCCGTTGCCGCAAGATCACGGCCAATGGGAACGAGCCCCGGGACGAGGTCCCGGGCAGGGGGCGGCGTCCCAGGCACCGTCGACTCGAAATTCATGCGGGCGCCTGTTCCTCCAGGAGCGCCTCGCGCTCTTGGGTCATCGCGGCGAGCTGCTCTTCGGTCGCGTCTCGGAGCTCCACGCCGGCGCCGGCGCACGCATGGCGAAAACGAAGAATTTCGTCTTCGGTCAGAGAGATATCGTCCCCCAACGAAGACCAATCGGCGTCGACACCACCGAATCGTTCACACAGGTGCTCGATGACGCGACCCTCGAAGGCCCTGTCGCCCACGAGGATGCCTCCGACGATGTCGTTGGCGGGGCGGCCGTTCGCGAGGAGCTCGGTCGGCGATGCGCGGAAGAGCGCGCAGAGAGCGTGAGCATCTTCGAAACACGTGATGGTCCGCAGCACAATGCGCCATGGATCGATATGGGCCGCGTCACTCATCCCAGCGAAACCTACCACGAGCAGACGGAATGCTGAAGTCGCCCACATCTGCGGAGGTCTACAGCGCGCCGGCCCGTCGATGGGCGCGCGCGATCGAAAGGAGGCGGCCGAACAGCAAGGCCGTGAGCACCACGATCAACCCCGCGAACCCAAATTGGGTGCGCGACACCCCCACCCCGAAAGGAAACCATATGCCGGGCACGTGGAGCGCGTTCAACTCGGGGGCGAACTGCACCACCAGGCCGAGGAGCACCACGGGGAGCACGGGCCACGCGCGGCGTCCCATGCGGCGGATCCCTGCGAAGGTGATAAAGGCAATGAGCGCGAAAAACGCGCAGCGCACCCCCGTTTGCGCGATGGACATCGTGCGGCCCGCCATCAGCAATGCCGCGAGCAGCACCGCGAGCGCGGCGGTCGCGCGGGGGATCCACGGGGGCTGGCGCACGTCGAACCACTCCCGCCACGTCATGACCCAAGCGGCCAACATCGAGGGGCCCAGGACGGCGCGCAGGTGCTCGACGGTGTCGATGCTCGCCCAGTGCGTCCAATAGATGACGACTTGATTGACGCGCAGGAGCGCGTTCGCCACCAATGCCGCGCAAAGCCATGGATACGCGCGGTTCTTCCGCTCGAACGCGAACACGACCAGCGACACCGCCGCCAGCGCGACGAGCAGGACGGGCTCCAGCGCGTCGGCGACGTACCCGGTGAAGAAGTCCCACCACTCCAAGCGGTGCCGCGCGTCGGCGTCTCTCGCCTCCCCGATCGCGGGCGCGATGTGAATGCCGCCGGTGTCGTCCAAGCTGCGCATGGTGTCCTCTCCCATCCACACGCGAAACGCCAAGAGGGCCGAGCCGCCCTCGCGGGTATGAAGGGGCGGCAACGGAAACAAGCTCGGTTGAACGCCGTAAACGACGGGCTCGGGCCCCGAAAATGGGCTGGAGGCCCCGAGCAGCCGGCCGTCGAGGAAGACTTGATACGCGTCGTCGACCAGCAGGGGCCCCGTCAACGCAAGTTGGTATGCCGGCGGCGCGGTCACCGATATTCGAATGCGATACCACGCATATCCCCAGTAATGGGGGTGCCCTCGCGCGAGCCATCCAGGCACGTACCCCATGAGCCCCACGTCGCCGTCGTGCGCGCCCGCCGCCGGCGTGAGGTCGACGCTCTCCCAATCGGAGTCGTCGAAGCTCGGATCGGCCCATCGCGGATCGTCGCCCGTGTGGAATTTCCAGGGCCCATTCAAAGGCACCACCGATGCGCCCAGCGCGACGGCTTGGCCAGCCGTCGCAGGCTCCGCCATGACGACCGACGCCGGCAGCGAGCCCGATACGAGCAGCACCATCGCGAGCGCGGCGCGTATAACCTGATGAATGGCATGCATGAGGTTAGAGTAGACGCGGTCGCCCCACCATGCAAATCCATCGGTGGCATGGCAGAGACCTCACCCTCCTTCGAGCTCGTGGGCGGACACATCGCGCTCGACTTCGTCAACACCGTGGCCAACCGGCACGACGCGGAGCGCGCGCGCGAGCTGCTGCGGACCCCCCACGACGTGGCGGTCTGGATCGAAACCAGCGGCCTGTCGGCGGTCCTAGGCCCCCGCTGGCAAGGGCGACTGCGCTCCGAGTCGCGCGCGCCGGCGCGGCTGCGTGCGGCGCGTGAGCATCTCTATGGTCTGTTCAATGCCGCGGCGACCCGGAGCGCGATCCCGGAGAGCGCGCTCGTGGCCACCGATCGCGCGCTGCGCGCTTGCCGCCACCGACAACGCCTGCAAATGGACCGCGGCGCGGTGGTCTGGGGCTGGAGCGACGGCACCTCCGTCTGCGATCGGGTGCTTCATGAAATCCTGAGCCAGGCCGTGGATCTGCTGGCATCGGCGCCGCGCGCGGCGATCCGGTTCTGCGACGGTTCCGGCTGCGGTTGGCTCTTCCTCGATCGCTCCCCCGCGGGGCGCCGGCGCTGGTGCAGCATGCGCGACTGCGGAAACCGCGCAAAAGCGCGGCGGCACTATCACGGTGTCCGGGGCAGCGACGCCCGATCCACCGAAGCGATCCGCGAGGCGGACGAATCCACGCGCGCTCGAGGAAGCGCCTAGGCACCTCGCCCATCGGCTCCGGCCCGAGGCATCTCGCTCCGGTCGCGCGCCATGTCTTCCTTCAGCAGCGCCACACCGGTGGCGCGGTGGCGTCACGGGCCGCTGGACGTTCTCCCACCGCCACGCCGAAGGAAAGAGCCCCCGGTGCCCACTCGGGTAGACGGAGACCACGATGCTCGTGCGCGCTGCCCGTCCAAATGTCGAAGCATTCCTCGCTGGCCGAAAGGAACACCTGGCCCATCTTCCCCCGGCTGATGGTGTCGCTGCGATGATCGCCTTCTTTCGAGATGTTCACGCAGAGGGGTGCGACCGCGAGAACGATGGGGACATGCTCCTATTCCAATGGGGCAGCTACGACGTGTATGGGACGAACATCCGAGAGCTCAACGTCGATATCACACGCCAGTTCATTTCGAATGAGGGCAAAGATGAAGATATGGCCTTTCACAGTCGGGTTCATGGCGCGCATCGCGTACGTGGAACCGTTGTACGGAGAGAAAAGTTCGCATATTAGCTCGGGGAGAGGAGCGCATATCCGATGGGAGCGTGGGAAGGCGATTGGGCAAAGCGAATTGGTGAGTTTGCCCGCCAATCGGTGCGCGCCCTCGCCGGCGCGGCGACTCAGCCGAGCCGGGAGCGCACCCGCGAGGCCCAGCGGCGGCTCATTTGCAGCGGCTCGGCCAGACCGCGTAGGTACACGCGGTAGGTGAAGTGGGACCACTCCTCCAGCCGCTCGACGAACTCCAGGTTCACCATGGTCGAGCGGTGGATGCGGACGAAGTCGCGTTCGGGGAGGCGGTCCGCCCATTCGCGGAGCGACTTGCGGGCGCGCGCCTGTTTGCCGCCCGCCAGATGCAAGACCGAGTTGTCCCCGGCGGCGAGGACGGCCACGATATCCCGCACGCGAAGGAAGACCATGCGATCGTCCAACCGGAGAAATAGCCGGTCTTCATAGGTCAGCGCGTCGGACGTCGTCGATTCGGCGGTCGCCGATTCGGCCGGCGCGGGCCGGCTCAGACGGGCGAGCGTGGTCGCGAGACGCTGCGGTGCCACCGGCTTGAGGAGGTAGTCGAGCGCGTTCACCTCGAAGGCGCGAATGGCATAGCGATCGAACGCGGTGACGAAGACCACGGTGACCGTGCGATCGAGCAGCGGTAGCAGATCGAAGCCCGATTCCCCGGCGAGGTGGACGTCGAGGAAGACGACGTCGGGATCGTGCAGCCGCGCCAGCGAGGCGGCCTCCTGCACCGTCGCCGCCTCGCCCACGATCCGGATTTGGTCGCCATGCCCCTCTTCCAGCAGCTGTTTGAGCTCCCGGCGGGCGAGCCGCTCGTCGTCGACCACGATCGCGGTGTACATGTCAGGTTCGGGCCAATGGCAGCTCAATCCGAGCGAGCACGCCACCGCCCACCTCGGCCAGTGTAAACCGGTGTTGTCCAGGGAAGAGCGCGTCCAGGCGAGCGCGCACATTCGCGAGGCCGATGCGGGTACCGCCCGCCGGGTGGCCGTCGGAAGGCACGAGGGCGCCGCCGTGACCATCCACCGACGCGGGCCTCAAGGTCCCCGAGTTCCAGACCTCGAGCACGAGACGGTCGGCCTCGGTCCGCGCGCCCACGCGCACATGGAGCGGGCGCCCCGGTGATCCGCCGCTGCCATGCCGCAGGGCGTTCTCGACCAGCGGGTGCAGGAGAAACGCGGGCACCCCGGCGCCGGCGACCGCGCGATCGATCTCGATCGCCGCCGCGAGACGATCTTCGAAGCGGATCTTTTCGATGGCGAGGTAGTTCTCGATCGCCTCGATCTCCTCGGCCAAGGTCGTGTGCTCGAGCGGGCGATGGACCAGGGTGTAGCGCAGGAACTCCGCCAGCTCGGTCACCATGCGGCGGGCGCGGACCCGGTCTTCATCGATCATCGCTCGGAGCGAGTTCAGGGCGTTGAAGAGGAAGTGCGGATTCAGCTGGTACGCCAGCATCTGGAGCTTCGCCTCCTGGGCCAGGAGTTGCGATGCTTGCGACGCCTGCCACAAGACCACGCCGAACCACGCGCCGCTCCACGCCAGGAGCGCGAAGGTGAACGCCAGCACCGAGCGCGCCGCGGTCGGCCAACGCAAGAACGCCTCGCCCGGTGCCAGGAGATCGAACCACAGCAGGAGCACCCGGTACCCCAGGAAGAAGCCCATGCCGAGCACCGCGCATCCGAACACCGCCCCGAGCGCGATCGCGAACCATGGCGTCTGCCGCGCGAGCAGACGGCCATAGAGCAGCCCCAGCACCGTGCTCGCCGCGATGCCAAGCGGGATGTAGAGCACCTCGGTCGCGACGAGCCCGGAGTAGCCGAGGTACTCGAGGTACTCGCCGGGTGCGAGCGCCGGCATGTAACTGAGATAATGCACCAACGCATACGCGAACCAGCCGCCGAGCTGGGCGAGCCAGTAGGCGCGCCGCGCGCGGGTTCGGCGCACGCCGGTCAGCCGATGCTCTCCCACGGCGGGGACGTCGAGGCGAAGTGCGGGAGGCAAGCGACCATCGTACACGTCTCCGGGCCCGACACGAAATGTCGCGAACGATCGGCTCGGCACGCCGCCGAACAGTCGCGCGCTCTTGGCCGCGTTCGACGCGGCGACCACCGCCAAAGGCTCCTCCTCCACGCACATCGGGACGATGAGCCGGCACCGCGCGCCCCGTCAGACGGCACGGAGTGACGGCCGATCACGCCTTGCGTCCGACGATCGGGGCCGCTCGCCGAGCGTGACACCGCCCTCGAGCTAGGACGGCCAGGCCGAGCTCAGGATCACCTCGCAGAAATCGACGCGCGCGTAATTTGGATCCATCCGCGCCAGGACATCGGCCTTGACATTGCCAAACGTGGTATTCGGTTTGCGGTGAATACCTTCGAAGAAGGCGCGCAAGATATCTTCTTTGAAGGACGCCCCGCGCGGGTGCGCCTCGACGACGCGCGCGCGCGCTTCGGGGGACACGTTGGGGAAGCCGAGGCCCAACACGTCCATCTCGACGCCGGCGGTGACCAGCGCCACCTCCGGCTTTTTATGCTGCGGGATTCCCGGTGTGGTGTGCAAGGCGATGGCGTCCCAAACGACCTCGATGGCCCCATCGGCCAGGCCGTGGGCGCGCAAAAAGTTGGCCGCCGCGTTCGCACCGTCGACCTCGAACCGTTCGCTCGTGCTGGCGTACCTTTTGGTGAGCCCGAGATCGTGAAACATGGCCCCGACGTAGAGCAGCTCCGGGTCGAAGGTCAGGCCCTTGTTCGCCCCCGTCAGCGCACCAAAGAAGTACACGCGCGTGGAATGATGAAATAGAAGCGGCGTTGAACAATCTCGGACCAGCTCGGTCGCTTCCCGTGCGAGCTTGCTATCTGGAATGGAAATACCTGCTATCGACGAGCTCATTGGATGAACTCTCCTTTCGTTCCAAAGGGAAGCTAGCCTTCGGTCACCACGTCCGCTATTGCTATTTTATGCCAAAAACGGACACGTCGCTCCAGAAGCGGACACGGTTGGTGTCGATCTTCGCCGTGCCCGGCGTGCAGTTGCTCGACGTGGCCGGTCCGCTCGACGTGTTCGCGGAGGCCAATCGGCAGCGCGCCGGGCGCAAACCGATGTATCGATTTCGCGTCGTGTCCGCGTCGCCGCGCCCGCTGACGTGCTCCTCCGGCGCGCGCTTGCTGCCCGACGCCACGCTCGAGGCGCGCGGCGAGAAGGTGGACACACTCCTCGTGGCAGGCGCCCCACACGCGGTGGAGACACGGCTCGATGGGGCGGCCGTGGCATGGCTCACGGCGAGCTCGAAGACGGCGCGCCGTTACGGATCCGTCTGCAGCGGCGCCTTCCTGCTGGCGCAAACCGGCGCGCTCGACGGGCGGCGCGTCACCACGCACTGGGCGGTGGCCGATCAATTGCAAAAGACCTTCCCCAAGTTGCATGTCGAGCCCGACGCCATTTACATACGCGATGGCCGCGTGTGCACGGCCGCCGGGGTCACCGCGGGGATGGACCTGGCGCTCGCCCTGGTCGAGGAAGACTTGGGCCGCGAGGTGGCCATGAACGTCGCCCGAGAGCTGGTCATGTTCTTCAAACGGCCAGGCGGGCAAATGCCATTCAGCCGGCGCGGTCACGCGGAGGTGTCGGGCCGCTCCGCGCTTCAGGAATCGCAACGATGGATCGCGGGGCACCTCCACGCCGATCTCTCGGTGGCAGCATTGGCCCATCGCGCCGGCGTGAGCCCGCGCCATTTTGCGCGCATGTTCCGCAGCGAGCTTGGCGTCACCCCGGCCGACTACGTCGAATCGGTGCGGGTCGATGCCGCGCGCCGGCTCCTCGAAGAAGGCGCCCACCCGCCCAAACAAGTGGCCGATCGCTGCGGGTTCACCAATGTCAATGGACTGCGCCGCGCATTTTTGCGGTGCGTGGGGATCACGCCCGCGGAGTACCGAAAACGCTACGCGGCAACACCGCCCGGAGCGTGACCCGAGTCCGCAGGCCGGAGCGAACGCCCACGGAGCCGCAGGCCGGGGTGCTCCTTCATCATGCGAGTCATGCGATTCAACGTCGCAAATCCTTGCGCTTCAAACGATCTTCGGGGGCGGCGCGCGGCCCAGAGTCGGGTGCGGGCCTCCGGCGCGGCTGCGGGACCGTGCACGAGAAACCAGGACCGGCAAGCGCCACGCTCAACCCAATGGTTCACCATTTTTTCCCCGCCCGAAGCCCATTCCACGAAGATCCGGACATGCGCAGCGACCGTCTGGCGCATCCGTATACTTCCAATGGGGCGACCCGCGCCACACGCACGCCGACCTTTCGAGCGACGACGCATTGGACACGGCCAGAGCATGAGATTGTAAATGTGCTCTGACGGACGGCCATTGTACCGTGGGGTGCGCAATCCTCTCTCATTGAAGTGGACGACGGATGTCGAATTGCCGACGGACAATTCGTGTCGTCTTAATTTGTTCGAATGACGATTTATGGATGATAACGATCGACCATCGTGATATGCAGTCCCCCGTGCGTATCTCCATGCGCGCGTCGATTTCGCGCCAGAGCGGCACGCGGACCAGCCGGAGCTCGAAACGAGCTCGGGATGTGATCCTCTGTTCCTTTGTCGGGTGAGCTTCCGGCATCCGACCGAAAGTCGTGGAGGTCTGCTCGTGAAATCCGTTCGAGGCGGGATCGACGCGGGTGACGTCGTATACGAAACGCGCGCCGTCGAAGCGTCGCCCCCACCGCAATGATTGTACGTGCAAATAGGATACAGCACGCCTGCGACGGGCTTTCTCGAGGCCATCGGGTCCGATGCCGAGTTGGTTCATTGTTCATGGTGCATCGGGGGGTGGGTGCCGGTTGTCGCCATGCGGGCGATTTCCGGATTGGGAGTTGTGTTGTCTTTTTCGGGAGGTAGTCCCATGATGATCAAGACGCCGTTCAGCCATCCTAAGCGGATTTCCCTGGCCGGACTCACCCTGCTGGCTGCCGCGTTCACCGCGGCCCCCGCCTTCGCGCACGGCTCGATGAGCGGCCCGACCAGCCGGATCTACCGATGCTTTCAAGAGGGGCCCGAGAATCCCAAATCCGCCGCCTGCAAGGCGGCCATCGCGGCCGGGGATAGCTGGCCGATCTACGACTGGGACGAGGTGAACCTCGGCAACGCGGACGGCCATAGCCGCCAAATCATCCCGGACGGCAAGCTGTGCAGCGCAGGCAGGGCCAAGTACAAGGGGCTGGATCTCCCGCGGAGCGACTGGCCGGCGACCACCATGCCGGCAAGCGGCCGGTACACCTTCCAATACCTGCTGACCGCCGCGCACCCGGGCACCTTCGAGCTGTATGTCACCAAGAACGGCTACGACCCGACCAAACCGCTCAAGTGGTCCGACCTCGAGGATCTCCCGTTCTACAAGCAGTTGAACCCGCCCATCGTGGGAAACGCCTACCAGCTCAACGCCACCCTGCCCGGCGGGCGCACCGGACGGCACCTTATCTACGCCATCTGGCAGCGCCACTGGCCTGACTCGGGCGAGGCCTTCTACTCGTGTTCGGATGTCGTATTCACGAGCTCGAGCACCGCAGGTCCCTACTCCGACATCTTCGGGAAGATCGGCGATTGGTACGGCAACCATATGACCACCACCGATCGTACGTGGAAGTCGGCAACGGCATTTATAAGTCCCGCACACCCGGCGCCGCGCTTCGCTATTTTTTATGAATAATCCAAAAAAGGACGGCCGGTCGCTCGGCACGTAGTCCGATGACCGCGCAGGCATCGATGTGCGCAGCGCGCATGCGGCGAGGAGCGCTCGGTCACCGGGACGACCGCACCTCCGCGCACCGAGTCCCTCGAAGGGTCTACGAGCTCGTCCTCCCCTTGTGACCGGACGCACGCGCCGCCACAGCATCGATTGATTCATGGACATCTGCGGCAAGGAGCGCTCGGTCACCGGGACGACCGCACCTCCGCGCACCGAGTCCCTCGAAGGGTCTACGAGCTCGTCCTCCCCTTGTGACCGGACGCACGCGCCGCCACAGCATCGATTGATTCATGGGCATCTATTGCATTTGATTTTGCGTTTGTTCTCGCGCGAAGCGCTCCTCGAACTGCGGTCGCCCCGATGAGGCGGTGAACGTCTCACGGGGCCTCCCGGTCCCGGCGTTGCTCTCGGATTCGTCGGCTACGGACGCCGAAGGCCGCCTAGGTTCTCCTAGGCGGCCTTTCCGAGAGTCCGTAGATACGGCGCCCGAGATTTTTGCCTCGGGATCGACCTCTGCGTTCGCAAACGGGATCGCCGCGCCATCCGGGGCCGGTCGGGCTATTTTTGCCTTCGAGTACGAGCGCCAGGGCGATAGACATGCCGGTGCTCGCCGGCTTCGTCACGGGGCTCGACAACGCGTAACAAAATGGTTACGCTTTCGGCATGGATGCTGTCGCGCAAGCCCTGGCCGATGCCACCCGCCGGGAAATCCTCCGCATGCTGCGCGGCCGCACGATCTCCGCCGGCGATCTCGCCGCGGCGTTCTCCGTGAGCCGGCCTGCCGTCAGCCGTCACCTCCGCGTCCTGCGCGAGGCTGGGCTCGTGCGCGACGTCTTGAACGGCCGCCAGCGTGAATACCATCTCGAGCTCTCGGCGCTCGCCGAGCTCGAGGCATTTTTACGCGAGCTTCACGCGACGAGCCCGTGGCATCGTCGGTTCGAAGCGCTCGAAACCGAAGTTCACCGGGTGGGCCGTCGCCGGCGCAACGCGAACCCACACGAAGAGCCGCAGCGCAGAAAGGAAACCGCATGAAGCCTCGCCCCACCGGCCACGTTCGGACCAGCGCTCTTGGGACCGATCTCGTCATCACCCGGACCTTCCACGCCCCCATCGAGGACGTCTGGCAGAGCGTCACCGCGGCCGAGAGCACCGCTCGTTGGATCGGACCGTGGGAAGGCGAGCCGGGCCCCGGCAAAACGATTCGCCTGCAGATGGCCTTCGAAAAAGGGGCGCCTTGGTGCCCCGTGACCATCGACGTATGCGATCCCCCGAACCACCTCTCCATTTCGACCAAGGACGAGCACGGCCAATGGCGGCTCGAGCTTTCACTGGCCGTGCACGCCGACACGACGGTGCTGACATTCGTGCAACACCTGAGCGACCCTGCATCGGCGGGTGAAGTCGGCCCGGGCTGGGAGTACTACTTGGATATGCTGGTTGCTTCACGAAACGGCCAGCCAATCCCTGATTTTGCGGAATACTATCCCGCGCAACGCGATTATTATCTAGACCAAGCGCGCACCGCGAACGTGTGAGCGCGAACGCGCGCATACTCGACGCCGGCCGCACGCCATCCTCCGGCCGCCGTCTCTTGGGCACTGCAGTGGAGACGCGCCGCTTCCATCGCCCCTCGGCTCGCGAGGATGAGAACTGGCGCGAGCAGGAACGGCTCAACCAAGCGTCCGTCACCAGCCCGCCACCGTTCGTCCACGCGGCCCGCAGCGGCGTTCCCTTCCCTTCTCTTCGAGTTCGGGCAACGCATCCGTGATCCATCGCGCGCATCGCGGCGCTCTGCATGCGCGCCATGCGGCGGCGTAGAACATCGAGCAGGTATGGGCGGGACCGTCGGTCGCGAGCCGCTCTCGACCATCTTCCCCTCGCGTCGCGGGGACCCGCTCGATGAGCCAGCGGATCACTCCCGAGTTGGAGCAACGCTTCAGATAAATTCATTTCTCAACGCGACATACAACCGCTTCAGCTTTATCTTGTTTGGATGCCAAAACAAAACGTGGTTGAATGCTATCGAGTCATTGCACGGTTGTGCGGCCCCATTCTGGCATGGCGTACGCCGTGCATCGTTCGCTCGCGTGCGGCGTCTGTCGCGGCCTCTGGCACGCGGACGCTTGGTCTGTGTACGAGACGTTGGCGTTCTGTCACTAGTTCGTTGCTGCACGCGGCGTAGGTTTTCATTCGCCCCAAGAAAGACGAGGAGAAGCCATGGCCGATCTGGATGACAAAGTACGCAACTTCAACGGGACGCGACGCGCAGATGAGATACGCGAGGGAGGGCTCTTGGGCACGTGGTTCGGCCTGAGCCTGGGGTTCGCCGAAAACGTGGTGCGCGTCTCACACTCTGTTTTTCAAGACACGGTGCGCGAAGTAGGCGAACGGACTCGTTCGACCATCGCGTGGGCCGAGGGATTCCCCCGAGGCGCATTCAACGTGGCGCGCTCGGTGTTCGACGCGGGAGACTTTCTGGTGCGCGACGGTCTCTCCCGCATCGAGCGCGGCACGCTCACGGCGGTGAGCACGTTCGACCGCACGGGCGAAGACGTTCGGCAGGTGACCGGTCGCGCCGTCGTGCAGGTGGTTGGCCCAGCTCGCGACGGCACCATCATACAGCCTTCGTGAGCTTGCATCGGCTCAACAGCCTTCAACCCTCGCGATGACCTCGTTCATGATCGCGCGCCTGCCGCCACCACCGATCGGGTAGAGGCAGGCGTCGCGATAGTGGTCGAGGTGACAATTTCGAGCGCCGCGCCCGCGGCTCGCCCTCGCCAATGGGAGCGACGGCCTGGTGCACTTCTGCGTTGTCCGGCGAGGCCGTCGAGGTACACGTCTGCCTTATCCGGCGAAGCCGTCGAGGTACACGTCTGCCTTATCCGGCGAAGCCAGTCGAGTGACCTTCGGCCAGCGCTGCGCCATCGCAAGGGTGCATTCTTGGTACGCTGCACCCCCGCGATGGTCCCTGGGGCTCTCCGCTTGGTTTCGTGCAGCGCCGGCAGTTCGCCGGACCATGCGAACGAGCCTCCGATGCGCACTTGGGCAAAGAATGTCTCGCCGTCGGTGCTCGAACGCCACCTTCGAGCGATGCTCATACGGAATGATTTGCCATCGACGTCGTTCTTGAAGAATCACGTCGAGCACGTAACGCCAATGCGAACTGGACTCTCCTCCAACTCCTATCCATGCGCTCGGAGCGATTGACGACCCACGATTTGGCCTTTGCGTTTCGTTGATTTCCTTCTTTGGCGAGCAGCGCCCTTGCAGGACACTCGTGGATGACCGCACCCGGGGCTGCCGAGCCAGCGATGGAGTCGCTGCATCGGGCAGCCACGGAGAGCGGCACGTTCCGCGCAGCTCGTCCCAGTCGCGACGAGGTGCGGCGCCAGCCAAGGTTGCTACCCGCGGTGGGTCACCGGGTGGGCGAGGTCGTCCGCGCTGCCATTTCGTAAACGTAAATAAAACGGGTGCATGTCGCATTTGTTCAATATCGGCACCGATCGCAGCGCTACGGTCTCCCGGCTCCAAGCACGTCGTCCAGCCCCGCAACGGGGAGATCACGTGAGGTGTGCGCATCGAGCGCTCGTCATGGATGCCGTGGCGAGGGCGGGAGAGGTCGGCTATGTCGAAGAACGAGGTGTTGGACGCCGACGTGGTCATCGTCGGTGCGGGCCCGGTGGGCCTGATGCTTGCGGCCGAATTGCGACTTGGTGGCGTGCAGCCGTTGGTTCTCGAGCGGCTGGCGATCCCCGATCCCGATCGAAAAGCGCGCGGTGTCGGGCCGCTCGCGGCCGAGGCTCTCGCGCGCCGGGGGCTGGGAGAGCGAATCGCCGCACACGATATCGCAGGCCGAGCCGACTTCCGACGTGACCACGGCAGCGACAAAAAGCATTTCGCCTGGATTCACAAGATCGATCCGGCATTGCAGGAGGAGCCCCATCGCCAGGGCGCGCTCATCTGGCAGCCGGCCCTGGTGCAGCTGCTCACCGAATTCATCTCCGAGCTCGGCGTGGCGGTGCGTCGCGGACATGCCGTGACCGCGCTGACCCAGGATAACCACGCCGTCACCTCCACCGTGCTCGGCCCCGACGGCGAATACCGGATCCGAACGCGCTATCTGGTCGGCTGCGATGGTGGTCGCAGTACCATACGCAAGCTCGCGGACTTCGATTTCCCGGGGACTGCACCCATCATGGTGACCCGTATTGCGCGACGGGCGGACATCGCCGATCGGGAGAAGCTACCGCCACCCGGCCGAACCTCCACGGGAACGTTGATGTACAGCGATACGGTCCTGGCTACCTTCGACTTCGACGACATATCGGATCGCGGCGAGCCCATGACCCTCGAAGAGCTCCAGGCAAGCGTCCGGCGGGTATCCGGAACCGACGTGACCATCACGGCCATGCAAGACGCGCGGCGGTTCAGCGACAACGCGCGCCAGGTCACGAGCTACCGCGAGGGACGTGTCCTGCTGGCCGGCGACGCGGCCCATGTCCACTCGCCGAATGGCGGTCAGGGTCTGAACCTGGGCATCATGGACGCGGTCAACCTCGGCTGGAAGCTGGCGGCGACCACCCGGGGTTGGGCACCGGAAGGCCTGCTCGACACCTATACCGCCGAACGGCACCCCGCAGGCGCGACCGTACTGCACAACACGCGCGCGCAATCTGCCTTGCTACGGCCCGGTCCGCACGTCGATTCGCTCCGCGACATCCTTTCCGAGCTGATGGACATCAAGGCGGTCAACCAATACTTCGGCCGGATGATGTCCGGCCTCGATACCAGGTACGCGTTCGCCGCCGCGAGCTCCGACGGTCATCCCCTGATCGGCTACCATTGCCCCGACGTGGCGCTCACCATCGCCACATCGGGCGGTGGTACCTCGAAAAGCAGCTTGTTCCAATTCACCCGCTCCGGACGCGGAATACTACTCTGCTCCTCCGCCGACTCCGCCATCGACGATCTCACCGCACCATTGTCGGATCGGCTCGAGCGCGTCGCGGTGCTCTCGATCGATCACGACGAGCTTGCCGCGGCGCTGATCCGCCCCGACGGCGTGGTCGCGTGGGCCGCGAGCCCCGGCCAATCCCTGGACATCGTGGGCCTCCGCACGGCCGTACTCTCTTGGTTCGGCGGAGCGTAATGGCGGATATGGGTCTGCGTCGCAACGAATGGTCGCATCATTCGGGGAGCATCGTGCTCAATCTTCGAGGTCGATCGCGATCCCTGGCCCCACGGACGCTCCCGCACCAACGCGTTTCCGCGGGGACCGGGCTCTCGCGCCGTTGCAAACGGGCGCCCGGACCGTGATCCGTGCTCGAAACTATTTCGCCGGCGGGCCCGCGCGGCCGGAAGACGCGAGACGCTGCGCCAGCGCGCCGGCCTCCTGGGACGAACGAAGCGAGATCACCAGGTGCTCACCCTGGATGGCCTCCCGGATGACGGGGGTTGCCTGCACCGTGCCATCGACCACGGCCGCGAGCTTGCGACCGACATTTGCGCTCGTCACATCGTGCAGCGCGCGCGCCCCTCCGGGAGTCAAGCGGAGCTCGACATTCGAGCCGCTCGCGTGTGCCTCCACGATATCGGCCTGCGATAAGACAACCTCTTTTTCCAGGTGCACGACGGCCCCCTCCACCGTCTTCACCTCTTCGCCTCCTGCGGTGGCGACCAAGCGAAGCTCGACATTCACCGACGCAACCGTCGAGCCTTGCGTGAGCGATGGCGCACCTCCGACCGGTCGCTGACTCTGCGCATTGGACCCGCATGCCACCGCAGCCGCGAGCATCAGGGCGAGCGCGCCCCCCGTCCATCTCGAATTCATGACGCCTTATCCTTTCCGGTCGAAGGACCGATTTGGGCCACCTTCAGGTCGCCGGTCCAACGGGCGAGCGCGCCGAATCATTCCGCCGTCGACAAGCGCCAACCTGCGTATCCCAACGTGATCCGGAGAGCGACTCCAAGGGGGTCGTTCCAACGGGATCGGGGGGCGATTCCCGAGCACGCAATGTCGTGGCGGCGGCGTTATTGACTTGGCCTAGATTCAGCGTATGGCGCCAATCCTGGGATACGATTTGTGCGCGCGCGCCATGGGGCGTACCGTCGTCCGCATGAACGTGGATCCATTGAATCGAGCTTTCGTTCAACGCAGCGCGATCCTCGCGGCGGGCACCGCGTTTGCGTAGATGCTCGGCGGAGGCTGCGGCGGGGACTCGAACGCGGGTGGCCAGCGCGAACCCGAATGGAACCGATGGTGGCGATGGATCGGCCGGCGACGATGCAGGCGTCTTGCGCGATCCACGTAGACTGGGCTCTCGTCCAACGGCCGCCGGACGGCGGTAAGGAAAGTAGGAACTACCCATGCTCAAGGTTTACGGATTCTCCCGAGTGAACGAGTTCGCGCGCGGCAACACGCGCGATTTGCGCGTGCTGTGGGCCCTCGAAGAGATGGGACTACCGTACGAGATCGTCGGGATGGATCATCCGAACCACGCCCTCGACAGCGACGAGTTCCGCGCGAAGAACCCGTTCGGCCAGATTCCGGTGATCGACGACGACGGCGTCGTGGTGACGGAGTCGGGAGCGATCCTGCTTTACCTCGCGCGCAAGAGCGGCAAACTGATGCCGCACGACCTCGCGGGGGAAGCGCAGGTTCTTCGCTGGACCATCGCCGCGCTGAGCACGATCGAGGTCCCCGTGTTGGCGCTGTGGTTCGTCGACATGACCGGTGGCAAAGGCACCGAGCCGCACGAGGCACTCCACCAGTGGTCCGATATGCGCCTGGAGCAGCTCGATGGATGGCTCGCGCACCGCACGTTCATCGCGACGGACGAGTTCACGGTCGCGGACATTCTGATGACGCACGTGCTGAGCGCGCGGAGCACCGATCCGAGCCTGTTGAAGCCGTACCAGCACGTTCGCACGTACCAGACGCGCTGTATGGATCGGCCCGCGTGGAAGCGCACGTTCGACGCCTACTGCGAGCGCGTCGAAACCGCCTAGCCCATCGGCGCGTGCGACCAAATGACATGCCGTGGCCATTTTGAGTCGCTGACCGGCAAGCACCGGGCGCGCATTGTCTTAGTCCGATATGGGATCGGGCGCTGCGAGGACGGGAGCCGGCTTGGACCGAGCACGTACGAGCAACGAGAACGCGACCACGTGCGTGATCATCAGCAGGGGTACGTAGATGCTCGGGATCGCATATGCCGCGCCCAACTCCCCCGCCCGTTCAGGAAGGCCGGCCCGAACGGCATGATAATAGTCGAGGACGAGGTCGCCCGCGCCCACGACATTGAAGGCGACGATGAACAGCCAAAAAACCGGGCGTACCCTCACGGTGAGAAGCGCCAGCAGGGCCAGCACCCCGGTTGCAAAGTCGCCGTAGGCCGCGAACGCCGCGAAGCTCTCGGGCAAATGAGGGCCGACGACGCCTGGAACGAGGAAGACGAGCCCGATGAAGCGAAAGCTGTGCAAGGTGGCGATGGCGCGTTGCGCGGCGACATGGTCCATCGATTCGAGCTTGGGGAGGGCGTACGCGCCGAAGCAGAGCAGCCACGCGACGTAACCCGAAATGAGTTGAATATCGAAGATGACTACCGGCGACATTTTAGCCTCCGTTCGAGTGATGATCCCGCGGCCTCGAGCGCCGCGCTCGGGATGCCGATTCGGCCTTCCATGAAAGTTCGCCTCGTGTTGGTGGCGAGCTGCGGAGAGCCCGGTTCGAGAGGAGAAAACGCCACCTTCAGCCGCTCGGTGAGGCCGGTCGCATCGTAGGGATGGCGTACGCCATCGCGTGCATCGGTCATGGGGGGTCCTCCGGATGTGCACGTCGGATGTACGGTCGCTTTCCGTGAGCGACTATCCGCGATAATGTCGACAGGGCATGAAGCAGCACTTCACAGTCAGGCAGGGTGCGCTCGACGGCGTGGAGGCGTTTCTGAGCGTGGCCCAGCACCGCAGCTTTCGCAAAGCAGCCGCCGAGCTCGGGGTGACGCCCTCGGCGATCAGCCAGGCGGTGCGTGCGCTCGAGACGCGCATCGGCGCGGCGCTCTTCATCCGCACGACGCGCAGCGTCGGCCTGACGGAAGCGGGCGAAAGATTCCTCTCGCGCGCAAAGCCCGCGTTCGAGGAGCTGGTCGCCGCGAGCCATGTCGCGAGCGAGCTCGGACAGCGGCCGTCCGGCCTGCTCCGCCTCTCCGTGCCGCGCGCGGTGGTGCCGATCCTGCTGGAGCCGCTGGTGGCATCCTTCTGCGAGGCCTATCCCGAGGTCGAGGTGGAAATCGCCGCGAGCGCGGAGCTGGTCGACCTGGCGGCCAAAGGTTTCGACGCGGGCGTCCGAATGGGCCAGTTCATCGCCGCCGATATGGTCACCGTGCGTTTGACGCCGCCGTTTCGGTTCGTCATCGTCGGCAGCCCCGCCTATTTCGCCCGCAAGGACCGGCCCGAGCGCCCCGACGATTTGCGCCGGCATGCATGTTTGAGATGGCGGCGCTCCAACGGCGGGCTCGCGCTATGGTCGCTCGACGACCAAGGCCGCGCGATCGAGATGGCGGTATCGGGCCCCCTGATCGCCAGCGACTTTCCCACCATGCTCGGCGCGGCGCTCGAAGGCATTGGTCTCGCACAAGTGCCCGAGCCCATCGCCGCCGAGGCGGTGAGAGCGGGAAAGCTCGTGCGCGTGCTGGAGCCGTTCGCGCCGATGGCGCCCGGCGTATTTCTCTATTATCCCGGCCACCGGCAAATCATGCCGAAGCTGCGCGCCTTCATCGATCACGTAAAGAGCCGCTCGGCCGCCGCCCGCGAATCCCGAGCTCCGCGCGGGAATGCCTCGTGAAACTTCGGGCAACACGGACGGACGGCGCTGGAGCCCAGCGGGACCGGGCGCCCGTGGTTCCAACGGTGCTATCCTCGGTGCGAGGATGGCAAAGTCGACGAAGGGCGCACGAAACATCGTCGTGCACGACGTGAAGTACCGTTGGCGGGCCACCGGCAACGACGGTTGGATTTCGTTGGTGGTGTGGCCAGACGGCCCTGCCGGACCAACGATCACCTGCTCGCTCGGCTACCATCACACCAAAACCCCGATGGGAAATGGGGTCACTGCGCTGACCGAGCAAATCGTGATCACCAACCGCATCGTGCGACGCGTGATCGAGTACGCGGTTCGGCAGTTCGATTACGACCCGCGTCGCGAGGGAGAGCAGCTCGATCTTCGTCATGTCGACCATGCCATCGACCTCTCCGATGCCATTCGGTCTTCTTGATGGTTGCCCCGAACGAATGACCCCGACGAGCGCTCATGCGGCCCGGCTGGTGGGGCGAGCCCTGTAGACGTGTGCGACGGTGCCGGTTTTGAAGGCCTTGAGCTCGACGAGCTCGAGATCCACGGGGGCCGTCAGACGCGAAAAGAGCGGAAGGCCCTTTCCCACGGCCACCGGGTGAACCACCAGTCGGTACTCGTCGATGACGCCGAGGCTCGCGAGGTTTTGCGCGAGCTCCACCCCCCCGAACGCGACGATGTCCTTCCCGGGCTCTTGCTTGAGACGCGTGATCGCGTCGAACAGATCCCCGGTGACGATTCGCGCGCTCCTCCAGCCCTCGAGCGCCTGCGGATCCGGCTTCGACTCGGGCAGGGCCCGAGCCCGAGCGTCCTCGAGAGCGCGTGTCGTCGCTACCTCGATGTTCGTCCCCGTTCTCGAAAAGACCGCCTTGGGGATCTGGTTCATGGGAGGCGCCAGCACGTCGGTGGACCTTGGCCAGTACGTCGCCATGGCTTGAAAGGTGCGGCTGCCCACCGCGAGAAGCCCCACGTTCCCCAATGCTTCCACGATCCAAGCCTTTCCCTCGTCGCTCATGCTCCGAATCATCCAGTCCGTTTCGCCATTCGGCCCTGCGACGAAACCGTCAAGGGAGATCGACATCTTCAAGATTAGCTTTCTCATGACTGCACCTCTTGGCGGGACGACGAACGAGGCAGCCCAACTTCGACAAAGACGCTGACTTATTTCTTTCACCCTCGTGCGGGAGGAGGTCTCCCGACGAGAAACCGCCGACTTCGACGGGCGCGCCGCGCCGGGTGCATCGGTGTGAACGGACGTTCGTGACGCAGCCCGCAAGGCGCCGGAGGAGAACGACAACGTGGAGCTCGTCAAGGCGGGCTTCTTGCGAGAAAACGGAGTCACGATTTCTCAAGAGTGCATCAAGGTGGACCGCTCCTGGCTTGGAGGTGCGTCGCCCGAGCTCTGGAAGTCGCTCGAAGCGCTCATCGCGCCATGAGAAAGGTCACCCGCACACCTCAAAAAAGAGGCGGGTGACGTTGCCGCCCATGATTTTGTCGAGCGGGGGCTGGCTGTCACCGCGTCCGCGGAGTTTGTCGCGCACAGTTTGAAATTTTTGCGGTGTATCGCGCGGCACCGAAGCGGCACGGCGATAGAAATGCTGCGAAAGGCGCGGGCCATGCAGCGATCGGTCTTTTGCCGGCGCGCGCTTCGTAGTCAAACCGCGCTATGAACCATGCTGCCCGCGATCGGCTCGCGCACCCGAATCCGCGCGTGACCCTCGATCTCGATACGTTGCGTACGCTGGTCACCGCGGATGCGCTCGGTGGATACGGACAGGCGGCGGCGCAATTGGGGAGGACGCCGTCGGCGATCAGCTTGCAGATGAAGCGGCTCCAAGCCGACATGGGGGTGACGCTGTTTCGCAAGCGCGGACGCGGCTTGGCGCTGACCGAAGCCGGCGAGCTCGTACTGCGTTATGCGCGGCGCATGCTCGAGTTGAACGACGAGCTCCTCGATGCCGTCGGAGGTACGGCGACGGCGGGGAGCATCGGCCTCGGATGCTGCCAGGACTTCGCGGACGCGGTGTTGCCCGCGGCATTGGCGCGCTTTGGTGAGCTGTATCCGCGGGCCCAGTTGGAGGTGCGCATCGAGGGAAGCGCCGTGCTCGCCGACGCCGTCGGCAAGGGGCAGCTCGATTTGGCGATCGCGATCGGGCATGCCGAGCGTGCGACGGCGCAGACGCTCGCAGAGGTGGAGCTGGCGTGGATCGCGGGGCGAGACTTCGTGCGGCGAAAGGGCGAGCCGCTGCCGCTGGTGCTCCTCGGCCCGCAGTGCGCATTTCGCAAAGCGGCGATCGATGCGCTCGATGCCGCCGGCGTGGCATGGCGGCTGGCCGCGGTCAGCCCGAGCCCGAGCGGGCTATGGGCGGCGGCGCGCGCAGGTCTCGGCGTGACGTTGCGGGCGCCGATTGGTTTGCCGCCGGAGCTCGTGGCAAGCAAGAGGCTGTTCGGGCTGCCGCGATTGGGGACGTTCCCGGTGACCTTGCACGGCCGGACGCAGGCTGTACGCGGCCACGTTAAATTGACCCACGACGGCCACCAGAAATTGACCCACCCGGCGGAGCGCGGGGGGGAGCAGTTTCGGCCAGGGAAAATTGACCCACCCCTGAAAGGGGTGGACAGGCGAGCGGGCGATGGAGTCGTCGTCCGGGGATGGTGCCGATGGACGTGGTGGCAGTGATTCGACACAAGGTGGCGAGCGAAGGGGTTCCGATTCGAGAAGTGGCGCGGGAGCTCGGATTGTCGCGAAACACGATTCGGCGATACGTGAGGGCCAACAAGATTCCGGTTCCAAGGCCAGAAAAACAGGTCCGACCAAGCCCGGTGCGCGACGAGGTGGCCACGGCGGCCGCGGCTATCTGGCGAGCGCGCCGATCCTTTACGGCGGGCAAACAGCGGCTGACGGCCAAGCGGCTGTGGGAGCTATTGCGTGAAAACGGGCACACGGCGAGCGAGCGCACCGTGCGGCGATTGGTGGCCGAATTCCGGAGCGGTGAGCGTGAGGTGACTGTTCCTCTGGTGTACACGCCCGGCGAGCTCGCACAGGTGGATTTTTTCGAAGTGTGGGTCGAGCCCTCGGGGATTCGCCAGAAGGCGTGGATGTTCGTGATGCGCTTGATGCACTCAGGGCGCGACTTCGCCATGCTCTGCGCGCAACAAGACGCCACTTGGTTCTTAGCGGCTCACGTTGCGGCGTTTACCTACTTCGCGGGGGTGGTGGCCGCCGTGGCCTATGACAACTTGAGCGCGGCCGTGGCCAAGATCCTCGTCGGGGCGCCACGGCTGCTTCGGCCCCGATTCGCCGCGCTTTGCGCCCACTACGCCTTCGAGCCGCGTTTTTGCCGCCCCGGCGAAGGCCACGACAAGGGAGGAGTCGAGCGCCGCGGAGGACACATACGTCGCCAGCATTTGGTGCCCATTCCGCGCGGTAAATCACTTGCGGCCATGACCTCGGCTTTGCAAGCACGCCTCGATGCCCAGCATTCACGCAATCCGATGTACGTCGAGGCCTGGGCCCGTGAGCGCAGCGCGCTGCGGCCTCTCCCAGCGCCTTTTGACGGCCGCCAGGTACGCACCGTGCAGCTTCGCCACCACGCCAGCTACCTCGTCGCGGGCGCTCACTACTCGGTGCCCAGTCGGTGGTGCGGTCAGATGGTCGACCTGTTCCTGGGCATCGACACCGTCACCTTTGCCAAAGGCGACGAGACCATCTGCCATCCTCGCGTCGCCTTCGGTGGCCGAAGTATCGACTATCGGCATTTGCTACTGCCACTATCGCGCAAGCCACAAGCTCTGCGCCAGGTCGCTCACGAGTTGGTGGTACAATTCGGCTCACCATGGCCCGAGCTCTGGGAGACGCTTTGCAATCGGTATTCGCCCGACCTGATCGAAGCTGCACGAAGACTGGCTCCGTGGTTGGAGCGCGCTGACCGCGAGGGAGTCGGTCGGGTCAAGCAAGCCATCATCACCGCCCTTGCGTGCGGTACGCTGGTGCCCTTTCTGCAACGCACAAGGCGCACCGAAACCCTCGCCGCTGTCCCGCTGGCATTATCGGAATACGCGGTCGAGACGCCCGACCTATCGCGCTACGACGTGCTTCTCGAGAGGGCGTCGGCATGAGCACCGACGACGTGCTCTTGGCCGCCGTACGCGCCCATACGCGCGTACTCAAGCTACCGACCGTCGCACGAGAGTGCGAAACGCTGGGACGTCAATCGCTGGCCGAAGGCTGGTCACCGTTGCAGTACTTGCGGGCGTTGCTCGACGCCGAGCTCGCGGTCCGCGCCGAGCACGCGATTGGGCGCCGCATGCGAGCGGCTCGTCTGCCCGTACAAAAAACGATGTCGCAATTCGATTGGCGGAGGCCACACGGTCTCGAACGCGCCCGCGTCGAAGACTTGGCTCGTGGTGCCTGGATTCCGACGGCGCGCAACATCGTGATCTTGGGCCCCGTGGGCACCGGAAAAACGCACTTGGCCATCGCGCTCGCCATCGAGGCCATCAAGCGCGGTCACCACGTGCTCTTTTACCGCGCCTCCGACTTGGTCCGGGCACTGACCGAGGCCCGGGATGCACGGGCTCTTTCTCGCCTGCAAGAGCGACTGCGAAGGGTTTCACTCTTGGTGGTGGACGAACTTGGCTTTGTACCGTTTGAAAAAGCCGGCGGAGAGCTGCTCTTCGACGTCTTGTCCACCCGGCACGAACGGTGCGCAACGGTGATCACATCGAATCTGGCTTTTAGTGAATGGAACCGGGTCTTCGTCGACGACAAGCTGACGGCCGCACTCCTGGACCGTCTGGCCCAGCATGCGGAGGTCCTCGTCACTCGCGGTCCGGGAGACCGTGTCCCGGCCGCGGCCACCAAAAAGACAGATTCAAGATCTGACGAGAGCAAACCCAAAGCGACCCAGGAGGTGCCGGCGCTCACGCGGTGAGTGCCCCCCATCGCGGCGGGGTGGGTCAGTTTTTGATGGCCGAGATGGGTCAGTTTTCGGTGGCCGTTGACACAGGCGCGGACGACAGGGTTCGAGCGCCTGCGACGGATCGTGGGCGAGGTGCTCGCGCAGAGCGTGCCGGCGCCGCGGGCGCGCGATGCGATAGGTGCGATGCGAGACCGCTAACGTGCGCGGCGCCACACGGAGATCGGGATGGTCCCGTCGGGCGTGGCGGGGACGCGCCAACTGAGCTCATCCCCGTCGACGGTGTAGGGCCGTTTCTGCTCGGCGCCGTCCCAGTTGGGAAAGGAAGCGCATTCGATGCGAAAGGTGATGGTCTTCGCAACGGGATCGACGGCGTAGCGGCCGAAGTGGGCGCTCACACCGATCGTGGCGTCGCGGTATTCGTCGGCGGTGCCGCGACGCTTGTCGCCGGACGCGAAGCGAGGGCGTGTGGCGCGGTAGATCTGGACCGAATAGCGACCGTCGGCCCCGAGGAAGAGGATCCCCTTGGGGCCCGTACCATACGCGGGAACGCGCGTGCCGTCCGCGCGCAGGTCGTCGGCGGCGCTGAGCGTCCAAGTCCCAACGAGCGAAGGCGTCACGGCGGTGGCGCGATCGTCGGCGCGAAGGGGCGTCGAAGCCGTGAGCATGAGCGCGAAACCCCCGAGGGCGAGCATGCGAAATTTCATGGTGCCGAACGTAGCGACAAGCCGCACGGCTCCACAATTTGATTGTTCTTCACGAATCGTTGAGCGGCCACGAGGTGGAGCTCGCTCTATCGATTCAAAACGAAGTAGACGCGATCGATGAACCAATAGGCCCCGAAGGCGCCGAGGACGAGTGCCATGCTCCTCGCCGCCGGCGCGATCGGTATGCTTGCACCGCGCTCGAGGAGGGCTCGCACGACGTTCGCGACGGCGAAAAGTGAGCCGACGATGGCGAGCTGCGCGAGCTCCACGCCGACGTTGAACGACAGGAGTGCCAAGCCAAGAGCTCCGCGCGGCAATTCCAATTCGCCCAGCGCCCCCGCGAAGCCGAGGCCGTGAATCAGCCCGAACGCAAAGGCGACGAGCCAAGGATGCATTCGTGTCAGCGTCTGTTCGCGGTGCATGGACTCCCGGGCCACGAGCATCACGCTCGCCGCGATGGTGGCTTCCACCGGCGCGCGCGGAAGCTCGACGATGTGCAGCGCCGCCGGGGCCAGCGTGAGCGAATGCGCGAGCGTAAAGGCCGTGATGGTCGCGACGAGGCGTCGCCGCCGGATGCCCGTGACCAGAAAGAGCCCGACGACGAAGGCCACATGATCGAGCCCGGTGACGACGTGCTCGGCCCCCACCCGAATCCATCGTCCGACCGTTTCGGAGCGCGACGCCTTGTCGAAGCGCACGCGGGGATCGGCGCCGGTCACGATGGTATCGAGGGCATCGCCATCGCGATAACGCACGCTGACGGCGATTTGCGTGCGCCGCAGCGCGCCCGCGAATGCGATTTCGCCCCGCAGGCCTTTCGCGCCGCATTCGAGTTGCCGCCCCGAGAGCTGGCAATGCGGAGGGTAGACGACGCGGACCTCCCCGGTGCTGCCGCGGCTGTCGATGGGCTCCGTCCAGGCGACGTCGAAACGTCCATTGCCGATTTCGGTCAGCGCGAGCACCCCCGGATTGAAGTCGTGAGCGCGGGCGAGCGCCGGCGTCGTGGCCCATGTGGCCACGGCGAGAAGGCGCCACCGGCACATCACGGTGCTTTTTCGACCGGCCATCGCTTTCGAAGCTCGGCGATGGCACGGTTCATTTTCTCGGCGCGATGGGCCTGCTGAAAGTCCAACGCGACCTCCTCCCGCACCTGCGATAGCGACGGTCTCTCCGCCGGCGTGCGTCGGTCCACGCGAACGAGGTGAAACCCGAAACGCGATCGACGCAGCGCCCACCTGCCCTCCTTCTGCTCCGCGAGGCCCGCCGAAAAGTCCGGCCCGAAGCTCTCGCCCAAATCTGCAATTTTGCGCCGCCGATAGCGCCGCCCTCCGGAAAAGGTATCCCCCAAGCCCGCGGGATTGGCGCCCTTCTCCAGCTCCGCGAGCATCCCGCGCGCGCGTTCCTGCGCCGGGGCGCCGTCGCCTTGGACGAACACCTGCGTGAAATCGACGAGCTCCGGCTGCGCCCATTTGCTGGAATGCGCATTGAACCAGGCGGAGAGCTCCTCTTCGGTCGGCGCCGCAGGGGTAATTCCTTGCTCCAGCACAAATGACATTTTTTCCACGACGCGCTGGTGCACGCGGGGATCGTCTTTGTCCAAGCCGCGCACGAGCCCTTCGCGAAAGAGCACCTCGTCGTCGATCCACGCCGCAACGAGCGCATTCGTCTCCGACGGTGTGGGCGGGCGGCCGTGCGTGCGAATGTGCTCCTCGGTGAGCCCTCGCCGCACGTCATCGGTGGCCTCGATGCGCGCCGGCATCGTTCGGCTCTGCTCGACGGCGGCGCGCTCCGCGGGCCGCCAGCGCCTCTCCGTGGCAAAAAGGGCAGCACCGATGAGGGCGAAATGAACGAGAGGCTCGCGCAAGAATCGATGGACGATCATGGCATACCGGAAGGCGGCGCAGCCTAGTACGTTCTCCAATGACGATTCGTGACGATGTCGTATCAGCTTTGGTATGCGCCGCTACGGCGCCGAGCGTGGTGACTCGGCGATGAGCTGCCTCGGCCATGGTGCAGGACGAGGCGCCGACGCGCCGCGTCCGTCGCCGGCGGCACGCCGAACATCTTCCGGTATTCGCGGCTGAATTGCGACGAGCTCTCGTAGCCCACCTCGAATCCGATGGCGCCCGCGTCCCGTCCCTCCACGAGCAGCCGCCGCCGCGCCTCCTCCAACCGAATCCGCGATCGGTACTGCAAGGGCGACATCGTGGTCACGATTTTGAAATGCCGATGAAACGAGGCCGGGCTCATGCCCACGCGTTTGGCTAGATGGTCGATACTCATCGGCTCCGCGTAATGCGATTTGATCCAATCGGTCACCCGACCGATTTGCGACAGGTGCGTCCCCGCCGTGGAGAATTGTGCGAGCAGCGCGCCCCATTCGCCCTGCAGCAATCGGTAATGGATCTCCCGCTCGATCAGCGGCGCCATGACCGCAATGTCGTTCGGCCGATCGAGCAGCGCCATCAACCGGGCCACGGCCTCGAGCAGATCGCCCGTGTGCCGGGCGACGGCCAACCCCGACGAAGGGCCCGCGGACGACGGCGGCTCCGGCATCGCGAGCAGCAGCTCGGCCATGCGCGCGCGGTCCAAGTCCAAGGTGATGGCGAGGTGCGGCGAGCCGGTGCTGGCCTTCGCCACGCGGGCCGCGACCGGCAGATCCGCGGTGGCAATCAGGTACTCGTTCGCACCAATGTCGTACGTGCGATCGCCGAGCAAGACCTCCCGGTCACCTCGTCCGGGGTCAGCGCTACGGAGCGGTGACCGGCAAGGGATCCGTGAACGGATGGATGGCGCCGGCGCTGCGCGTGGTGGCTTGTGGGTTCACCGGACCGGGATCGCGCGGATCGCGCAGGGCTCCACCGGTTCGCGCTCGCGCGAGCAAGGTCAATTGCAAGACATCGATCTCGTCGCGTCCCGCGCTGTCGTTGACGATGGCGCGCCCCACGCGCTTCACACCGAGCACCTCGGAAGCGGGCCGCTGCCTCTCTCGGTCGCTGCAGGCTGAGTCGGAAACGCACTCGCGCCAGTGGGCGACGTCGTCCACGAAGCGCAAATCATAGGCGTACGCGACATCGGGCGGAAGGCTCGTGCGAACGCTGTGCACGTACCATCCCGGTGCCCGCGCGGAGACATGGCCCCGCGCGCACGCCATCGTGAGCACCGCGAGAACCAACACCAACGCGCGCACCTTCACGAGACGAAGTGTAGCACCGTATCCAAATGGCGCGAGGCACCGCAGCTTCGCGGCCTCCGCGATGACCATCGCGTGAGTGTTTCGTCCAGCTTCACGTCGGCACCGACGAGCCGATCAGGTATCACGCGTGCAAGGAAACCCGAGTGCATGTCGCCGAACGTCGGAGCACGCCTGCTCGCCCGCGGTGCGACCGGCGACGCGCCGCTCGAAAAGTGTTTTCAAAGCGACCTCTGTCCGGGGCCGACGGTGACGCCGGGCCTCGAGGGGCTGGCGACGGATGACACGCGCGACGCGCTGATCGATACGCTCAAAGCGCAGACGGTGCTCGGTCGGCTCGCCGATCCCGCCGAGACCGCGGCCGTGGCGCTGATTCTCGCTTCGGACGAGAGTAGCTTCATGACGGGGAGCGAGGTGTTCGTCGACGGCGGCTCGGCGCAGGTCTGAGGAGGACGGTTCGATTCGGACGACGAGCGAGCCGGCGGCAGTCGCCGAGGTGCGGCTCGCGCAGAGATTGGCATGGGGTGGCGCCTCGCATGCAAATGCCCGTCGGAGCTCGCCGCATATCGAGCATGGAAAGACCGAGGGAGTCGCGCTCATCGACCGCGAATTTGGCGGTGCGGCTCGGAGAGCTTCGATAGCCATGTCCGAATGGCGATACCGTCCTTGGCATAAAGGGGGGGCTCGTACTGGTAACTGTCGAGCGCTTCGTTGGCCAGGCGTCGGGCGCGCTCGCGATCGCCGCCGACCCGCCACAGCACGCGTGCAAGCGCGAAGCGGATCTCCGGGCCCCGGCCGAAGGGGAGCATCGTGGTTGTCTCTTCGAGCAGCTTCTCGGCTCGTTCGAGCGCCGCCAGCGCCTCGGGGAGCTGACCGAGCTGCTCGTAGGACTCGCCGATGCACAAAAGTACCCAACCCACCATGGCATGTGGTCCGGGCGCCTGCTCGGCGGTACGGAGGAGCTGAGTACAGAGCTGGAGCGCATCGCGCTCGCGCCGCAACGCGCGCAAGATCTTCCCGAGCCGGGCGCCGACCTTGAGCGATTCCGGATGGCTCGCCCCCACCACGTTCGTAAAGATTGCGAGAGCCTGCTCACACATCGCGCGCGCCGTCTCGAGATGCCCCAGCTCCATCTCGGCACGGGCCATAGCCGCAAGCTCGGACGCTCCGTTCCAGCTCTCCGCGACGGTAATGGTATGCGCTCGACGAAATAGCGAGAGGGCTGCCTCGGGCTCGGCGGCCTCCAAATAGGCATATCCCAGGTCGAAGAGTGATTTGCTCAGATAGGTGTTCTCGGAGGGAAATACCTGTTCGACCATGCGCGAGGCATGTTCTCGTGCCGCTCGCGCACCGGCGAGGTCGCCTTGTTCGGTGAGCATACGCGCCAACAGGGATAGCGTGCCCGCAAGCCGCGGATGCTCCTTGCCGAACAGTGCCTCGGTCTCCGCCAACGCCAAACGCGCGTGCGCGATCGCCTTGTCGAATTGACTTACGGCTCGTTCGACGTCGATGAGGTGCTGGTAGATCTGAATACGGCGCAGATCATTCTCCGCGAATACGGTTCGCGTCATATCCAAGACCATGCGGAGCTGTTCGATGGCGCGCTCGTAGTTGCCGCGATCGGCCTCGATGACACCAAGGACGAACAAGAGCTCGACGTGCGTCGGTCCTTGCGGATCGAAGCGCTGCACATGGGTCTCGATGAACGGGACCAGACGCTCGACCTCGCTGTAACGATCTTTCTCGTGCCCCACGATCGTGAGCATCTGGAGCCAGATGCGCGGCAGCAACCGTTCGTGACCACTCGATTCGGCCTCGGCGAGTGCCTGAACGACGCTCGACTCCGCCGCGTCATACTCGTCGTCGGTTTCCTGCACGACGCTGAGACGATAGAGCGCTTCGGCGGCAAGCGCTCGATCGTGCTCTTCGCGCGCCAGCTCGAGTGCTCGCCGTGCCGCTTCCTTGGCGGGGGAAGCTTGGAGTGCTTCGTCGAGCGCCTGGCTCTGCGCGAGAAGGTCACGAATGCGGTCGACGTTCCGTGAGCTCCCCGGATGGTGGGCGGGAACCGAGGTCGACGCGAGCACCGCCGGATTCGTGCATGCCGATAGCGCGTCGAGTTGAACGAGAACGTCGGGCGCACGAAGGCGCACGTTCTGATCGCCGTTCGTGAGCACGTCGGTCACCGCACGAAGCTGCCGGCGCCGCTCGTCGAGGCACATCGATGAGCGGGCGTGCATCGCATCGCCGTCGGACCACCACCACCCCGCGCGCCCACAAAGCTCCGTGCTCGTGCGCTTCCACTGGGCACCGTAGCCATCGAGCGCGGCCGCGACCCTCTCCCAGACATCGCGACCGAACGCCTTTCCGTCGCCCGCGAGCACATTCTCGAGCTTCCCCCGTCGCGGTGCATCCCAGATCCCGGCGAGGGCCTGCTCGGCAGCAGCTTCGCAGCGGTGTGCCCTGTGCACTTGGATGGCGCGGCCCCCGAAGCATGCTGCAGCGGCGCACACGACCGTTGCGATGGCAACGGCGCGCCGCAGACGCCGCCGCGGAACATTGACCAAGTCGTCCAGCAGGTGCTGCAGCGATGGATAACGATCCGCAGGATCGCGCGATAAGCCGCGGCTCAGCACACGCACATAACCGGGATCTCGCCGCGGGCCCTTCACCTCGATCGTCGCGTTGCACAGCGCCGCCACCGAGAGCTTTCCATCTTTTCCCGAAAATGGATGTGACCCGAACAGAGCTTCGTACGCGACGATAGAAAAGCTGAATTGATCGCTGCGCGCGTCGGTGAGCGAGCCCGAAAACTGCTCCGGCGCCATGTAGGCGGGCGTCCCGAGAAATGCGCCTGTCTCCGTGATGCGCCGATTCCACATCGTTGCATGTTCCTCAAGCATCGCGGTCGCAACCGGATCATGTCGGAGGGCATCGACGGCACGCGCCAGGCCGAAGTCGACGACCTTTGCGCGCCTCTCGCGATCGATCAACACGTTATCGGGTTTGAAATCGCGATGCACCAGACCGGCGCGATGCGCTGCAGCGAGCCCGCGGCCCGCCTGGTCGAGCCATTGCAGCATCGTCCGCAGATCATGCCTACCGCGAGCCAGCTCGTCCCGCAACGTCGTCCCCTCGATCAACTCCATGGCAAAGAACATGTGTTCGCGAAACTCACCAACGTCGAAGACGCTGACGACATGCGGGTGGACCACTTGCGCCAGCGCCTGCGCCTCCCGCAAGAGCCGCGGTCGCAAGGTCGGATCGGCGGCGAAGCGCGACAGGTCGCCAATGAGCTTGATGGCCACGTTGCGATTGAGCTTGGGATCGTAGGCCTGGTAAACGCAGCCCATACCTCCTTCGCCGATCCGTCCAACGACCAGATAACGGCCAACATACGTGCCGGGTTGGACCGAGGGTAGGCGCCCGCGCCGCGCCTGGAAATCCGTTGTCGACACCACGTGTGATGTTGGTGCTTGCCTGGGGGTGCGATCCTGAATAAGCACGGCCCATATGCGGTTACATGTGGCGCATTGGGCGATGTGCGTTTCGATGGAAGCCCGCGACACGGCCGCCAGCTTTCTTTCTGCCAATGCAAGGAATTCTTCGTGCGAAGGGCATTGCATGTTCGGTCCCCTCCTCCAACCAACACCCAGGCTGACAGACCATGACTTCGTCGATGAACCAAAGACGGTCGCCTTTAGGCGACTCGAGGCAACCCGATTCTCCCGTTTCTCTTTGTCGCGGCGGAACGCGACTTGGGCGGTCAACAGACGGCAGCGCTCTGGCTAACCGCCGGCAGGCTACATCAGCTGCGTGGGGTTGTCGCTCCCGCACCGGGAGACAGGGGGCTACAAAACTGGACCCAGCTTTGGTGCCGCGCTTGAGATGTCCAATCTGAAATGCCTCGCTCGATGAAGCGGCCGAACCAGACCGGTGACGATGTCCTGCTGACTCAATGATGGGTGACGCCGAGCAGGTCGAACGTCGGCGGCTTCGGTCCTCGTTTCCACGACTTCGTGACTTTGGCGGACACCGAAACTCGATCGACCGGGTCTTTCCGGATGCAGGGTCAGTCCGTATCTGCCGAATCGCTTCGGAAGAGCGGCCATCACCTCGAGAGCCTTCGTTTCATTCGCGAACAGGACCGTTAAAGCGCATCGTGAATCACATCCTCACCCACGGGAGCGGGAACACGAATGTCGTCGGCAGTGTCCCATTTCCTATCCGGTCCCGCGCTCCTGACAAAGATTTCGTCACCCACGCACTCGATTCGGAAGGGATTCTTCCACTCGTCGACGATGTGAGTAGACGGCTCGAATTGACGCTCACATTGCAGATCCAACATTGACGGGCAGGCGGTAGGATTCGACGCGCGGAAAAGCTGCGCTACCCTGCGGAGCTGCCGCGCCGAGCTCCGGGTGGGACTCAACATCGGGCGCCGCAGCTCGGCAATACAGGCCGACGTCAGCCAGCCCGCCAGCGCAATCACCGGGCCCGCAATCACCACGGTGCGCCACCATCGCGAGACGAGCTGCTCATTCTGCCGGGTGAGCGCATCAACCTGCCGGGTGAGCGCATCGATTTCTGCAAGCGCGGCCTGGATGTCCCCGCGGTACGGGTCATGCGATTCCATCTCCGATACTACCGCCGACGGCCTCGCATCATTCCTCATAGGCGCGCACGCGGCCCCGAAAGAAACGTGCCCAATCCGCCAAGGTTGGTTGCGGGGACGCGACGTCGACAGCTCCTCGTCCGGCCCTTCGCAGAGGTTGGCGAGAAGCCACCGTCCGAGCCCCCGCCACCTCGCGTACCTCGCGTACTTCGGTCACGCGGGCAGTACGCCGGGAGCGGGGCAGACCCCGCGGAGGCACCGAGATCGTGCCCTGTGCACGGGGAGTTCTCACCCGGGCGGCGGGTCGCGACCACGTTCCGCCGTCAGCTGGGAACGCGGGCAGTGGCGCCGCGGCGCGGGAGGCTCGACGACGCGCGCGTCCGCAAAGGATTTGGACTCGGTCGTGAACCGCAGCGCCGCCATCTCCCGGACGGAAGAGGGGTCGCGCTCTACGGCGATGATTTCTACGTGGTCGCAGCGCGTTGACGGGACGAACTCGTTGCAGAACACCCCGCCGCTCATCCGGTCGATGTCTTCGAGCGACGCATCGTTGGCGGAAACAGGATATCGACAAAGCCTGGACATCGGTATCCATCGAGGAAAACGTCTTCGAATGCTGCTTCAGATAGCTCCCATTCGTAGGGTTCATAACCTCGGGACGATTTCGACGAGCATGGTGCGAGCGAACCACGCCTCGCACCACGTTTCGATTCGCGACGTTCACCTATCGAACGAATTCATGCCTGCTACCGTGCCCGGTCGCCTCGAGCCGATCGAGTGCGCCATGGATCTTCTCGAACGCCGGCGGCACGACGTCACTCGCCGCGGCTTCGAACGCTGGCCTCCCCGCCGTATAAAACCACGTGTCGAACAGCGCGCGCAGCGATTTGCCCGAAATGCGCTCGGACAGCGCGATGAACTCTTCGGCGGTGCCGTGACCGTACTGCTTCTGTTGGAGCCAAGTACGCACGATGCGGAAGAAGGTATCGTCTCCAACGGCATTGCGCAGCGCTTGGATCCCGATGGCCCCCCGGTAGTACACGGCAAGATGAAAATTCTTCCCGCGCCCCCCACCGGGATCGCCAGGGAGAACCTCCCAGAAGGGATCCTTGGCCGGGTGCGAATTGTATTCGCGAACCGCCAGCTCCTGCGCGGTGCCCTCACCGTGGTTCTCCGACCAAATATACTCGGCATATATCGCGAATCCCTCGTTGAGCCAGAGATCGCGCCATCGCTGGAGCGACACCGAGTCGCCGAACCATTGATGCGCGAGCTCGTGAACGACGAAATAATCGTGATATCCCGAATCGAACCCCGCCGTGCCGTACATTGGCCGCGTTTGCGTCTCCAGCCCGAACGCCCCGCGCGCCACGACCCCGCCGGCGGCCTCGAAGGGATACGGACCGAGCTTGCTCTCGAAAAAGTCGATGACCTCTCCGGTGCGGTTCACGACCCTTCGTCCGAGCTCCGCGTATTCGCCCAGATCGTCGGCGAAGGCGTTGATGATCGGCAATCCGCTGGCGGTGGTCGACGTTTGAATGTCGTATTGCCCCATCGCGATGAACGAAGCATACGTGATTTGTGGTTTGGTGCTGCGCCAATACCACCTCACCCAGCCGTCCGTTTGCTGCGTCTTGCCGGCCAGCACGCCGTTGGAGAGCACCTCGTAGCCTTCGGGAACCGCGACCGATACGTCGTAGGTGGCTTTGTCCGCGGGATGGTTGTTGCACGGATACCACCACTCCGCGCTGAACGGCTCGCCCACCGAGGCCGCGCCGCCCGCGGTCCTTCGCCAAGCGTGGATCCATGCCGTTTTCGACGTAGCCTGCGACGGAATGTCGTCATATTGCACGACGACGTTCATGTTGCTGCCTTTGCCTATTTTTCCGGGCAGCTCGATGATCAATTCGTCGCCCGACGACGTGAACCGTGCCGTCGCATTGTTCACCCGGACCGACTTGACCGCGAGCAAAAAATCGAGATGAAAGCTGGTCAGGTCCTGGGTCGCCTTGGCCAAGATGGTGGTCGACCCGGAGAGTCGATCGCTCACCGGCTCGTAGGTGAGTCGGATGCTGTAATGTGAAACATCGTAACCGCCATTGCCGAGCTCGGGATAATACGGATCGCCGATACCGGGCGATCCCGCACCGTCGCGGAGCAGGCTCGATTCCCACTGGCCCATTTCCGAGCCCCCTGCACCGTCATCGCTGCTGCAACCCGAGGCGCCGGCCGCCGCCATTCCGAGGGACAGGGCGCAGAAAACCCGACAAGAATATTTCATGATCACGACCTCGTAGGGAGTGTTTTCGCTAGCATCTCGCGCAACATGCGATTCGGTGCAAGCGCGTTTTGCGCTCGGCGTCGTCTGTCGCATCTTTTGGCATCGATTGCAGCTTTCAATCGCCGAGTTTGGCTAACACCGCGATCAGTTGAAGCGAGCCTCTGATAAAGAATGGCGGAACCACGCGGCGATCTTGGTGATCGGTGTTGAAGCGCGAAGTCGACGGACGGTCCGAAGGAGTTCATCCTGAGCGTCGAGGGCGAGCGTTCGAAGACGTCGTTTCATGTCTGCCCAGAGGCGCTCAATTGGGTTTAGCTCCGGGCTGTAGGTCGGGAGGTAGACCGGAAAGCCGCCTGCATCGAGGATGGCTTCGCGAACGAGCAGCATCTTGTGGATGCTGAGGTTGTCCATGATGACGATGTCGCCTGGATACAGCCACGAACTGAGCCGGTGTTTGATGAAGCGAAGGAAGGTCGTCCCGTTCACCGCAGCTTTGCTCGTCATGATCTTCGGCTTCTCGCCGAGTCGGATCGCACCGATGAGGGAGAGCGTCTTCCACGAACGAAAGGGCCTGCTTCCGGTGACGCGGTGACCTCGCAACGAGCGTGCATACTCGCGACGCATGCCGGTTTTTACGAAAGATTCGTCGATAAAAACGAGGCTATTTAGGTCCGCGTTCTTCAAGAGCGCGCAGAACGCTTCTCGGAGTTCGCGGTGCTCGAGTGTGTTGCGTTCGGCGGCAAGAAACGACTTTTTTTTCGAGAGAACCCCAGGCGAGTGAGCGCCCGCTGCACAGCGGAGCGACTCGTTTGCGTGCGTGAGCGCTTTACGAGCTCCGACGCGAGTTCGGCGACCGTCGCGTCGGGCATCTCGGCCACGATGGCGGCAAGCATCCGCGCCATTTCGCCGTGAATCGGAGAGGTGTTGCCACCTCCGCGAGGCCTCGGCTCGAGCGAGCTCGTTTCGCGGTGCAGCCGCAGGATTCGGTTCACCGTCGCCCGACCGATCCCGAGCAGCCTCGCGGTTTCGTCGTAGGAACGCCCTTCGGCACGAGCACGAAGAACAGCCTCGCGCAGTTTCAACGGGGTGATCATATCCAGCAGAGATCATGCCTGTGGGATCGCGTCAACTGGTCTTAGTGTTAGTCCTCGGCGACACCATCGATTGCCGCTCCACCGGCCTGTCCACTCGGCGCCGTGCTTGTGCATTCCCACCGCCACGACCACCCTGGCTCGAGCCACCACCCTTTGCCGGCGTTGTCCACGTGCACCGCGATGTATTCATCAGCGCATCCAAGGCGGGCGAGCGTGGGGGTGACGCCAGTGAAATTCAACCTACCGCATTCGCCTTTATTCGATTGCAAACCAAATAGGTTGCCCTATCGGTCCGACATCACGCCACGAGTCATCTTCTCCTCGAAGGCACTAGGACTCCATGAGTGGATGTCCTCAGCGCGGTGCAACTGTAACCTCGACTTCAGCGGGACTGTCGGCCACGGCGTAGCAGCTGTTCAACCCCGTGCAGGCAAGGACGTTGGGGTGGGCCTGGAGGTAGATGGTGTTCAGCCCCATCTTGGCGGGTCCAGGCCGAACGCTTGGCACTACGAAAATGAAACGGGGAGGAGCAACATCGGGCTTCACGACCACCGAGAAATCGTTCGGGTAGTAGATGTGAACGTCCGTGGACTCGGTGGACCCGGACCACTCGTCCTCGGCGGGCGTCCATACGAGAGTGACGCGATCGCCAGGGCGAAGTTGGTTGGATGGCTCGATCTGGACCTGTCGTCGAGCCAGCAGGTGCCTTATCCTCGCATCCGCCCGTCGACCAGAGCCCTCGACGACGACGGTACTTTCCACTCGATCTTCAAAAATAGAATTCATACGAGAGCGGAAGATGGCCGGGGCGCAATTTATGAGTTGCATCTCGACCCCAGAGATCATCATTGGTCGCGCTTTTCCTCCCTTGTCGCTAAGCTCGAGGACCTGGCCATCTACGGTGACGTGCATGTCATCCGGTGCGACGAAACAATCGGGATCTCTGTCGGTCCACCGCTCGTGCCTGCTCAGTTGCACTGTGAGCTGCATTGGCTGCGGCTCGCTCATCTTGCTGGCACCAATCGTGAGATCGAGATCGCCGAAGGCGAGACTGGCGCCAAAAAGGGCAACGGAGCCGCTGCGCATGCCGGCGCGCGGGCTCGAGTACGCGCCATAGAGCGAGTACGCGCCGCAGAGGAGGACGGCGACGGCGGAGAAGATGAATCGCCGCAACCTGGCGATTGACGAGACGCGTTGTCGCATCATGGGATCTTTTCACCCTCTTGCACGGAACGCCACGGCATATTTACAGCCTCCGGAGAGCCTTCACGACGAGGATGCCGTGGAGTTGTAGCATTCTCCTGAGCGGTACAACGGATCATGCGCGACGGGTCGCGCCAACACCCATGATGAACCGAACGACGGCCGCATCGAGGCGCTGGTGCTCTTCGTTGCCTTTGTCCGGCGCGCCGGGCGCGTCCGGCTGCTCTACGTGTAGAGCTTGGCCATGCTTTTACGCGAGAGGTGCGATTGATAGCGATGCATGGAAGGAGCGTGCGTACATCGTCGCGGTCGATCACTCGACGCGTCATGCGGGGGATGAGCGCACGTCAACATGGAGACTTTTGCCGAGACGCATACGCATTCGTCCGTCGTCCCTCCGGGGTTATGCGAGCACGATGGAGACGGCGGCGGCGCCGAACGCCGTGGCGCATGCGAAGAAGACATGGCTGCGCATTCCCGGACCTCGCAGCGTGCAACGCATTTACCGTGCCGATATCGGTGGGTTCCACGTTCGAGGTTTCACGGGCACGACCAAGGACGCGCCCATCACCAAGCTTCACCTGGTCGGCGAAGTCCGGCGTGAATGGGTCGTCCCGCGATGGACGCGCCTGGATCATCGCACGGTTGGCGCGGAGCCCACCCCGACTTGGCGGCGCGACGACAAGGTCGAGCGACCCGCGTATGGAACGCGGGCCGCGACGGAATGCTATGGAGTCAGGGTGTGCCTCGATAGGCCACGACTTCGTTCCGATTCGCCACGTACATCCAACCATCTTTGCCGAGGACGAAGTCGTTGGCGCCGCTCATGGGGCTCATTTCCCAGAGCAGGTTCCCGCTCGGATCGAAAGCCTCCAGGGCCATTCCCACCTTTTCGGTTCGCGTGATGTAGCGATTGCCACGTTGGTCGATGACGACGCGTTTCGTTTCCAGGTACCAAGGCTCGTCGCGCGTCGTTGGCGGCGAAACCGAATGCGTATCCAGGTCGAGCGTCGCCTGTTCATGCACGCCTGCCAGAAAGACGTTCGTGGGGGTCGTCGCGGCCACGGGACGAAGAAGGCCCGTGACGTCGATCGTCCAATCGCGGGATCCCTGACTGGACTGGAAGAAAATGCTCGTGGCGCGCGGGCCCGTGGAGTAGTAGCGCGCCAGGACGCCGCCGCGAATGGCACCGAGGATCGACTCGTCGATCCGCGGAATGTCGGCCGACCATAGCTCGGCGCCCGTCGTTCGATCGAGGCCGACGAGGTACGCGGGCGCGGTCCCGTATGGCGGCTCGGGTTCGCGTGTCACCTCGACGTAGAGGGGCCCCGCCTTCTCGGTGACCACTTTGAATGCGTGCTGATAACGTTTGACGAAGCGAACGTGCCCACTCGTGTCGAGCACGGCGACATCGCTGGGCATCCCGACGACGACGAGACCATCGGCGGTAACGAAGAAGTCTTCGCAGGGTCCGAAGGCCGGCTCAGGAAGGGTCGTCGCCCATTTTTTTCGAGGTGCCCTTCCCGGCCGCACGTCGAACGCGGTAATCGTCGGTGGGGATACATCGCCGGTGGTTTCATCCTGCGGCGTGATGCACGCGTACGCAGTGTCGTTCGCCCCCAATGCCACGTTCGCAGGCAGCCCGATGGGATAATACGTCGCCATCTGGTTCGCCTCGGCTTTCGCGGACGCCGAAAAAAGCCATGTTGGCTCGCCGGTGGTCTGGTCGAAAACCGCCGGCCCCATTCCGCCGAGGCCATATGCGAAATGACCAAAAAGCCGGCCGCGCGCGTCGACCCGCAAGCGATTCGACCAAGGCCCACAATTCTTCGTGCACGTCGTGGTGGCCCATTGCTTCACGGGCTTGGTCGACGGGCCGTTGGTGGCAGCGCGGCGCAAGCCATCCGAACATGCATGCTCGCTCGACCAAGGATGCAATGCACATGGATCGACGGCCGCCGCGTTCACCGCATCGTGCGCCACCGAGAGGTGCTCGATGTCCTGCACATCACCGCCGCTGTCCGCACAGGCGAACGTCGATGTGCCGGCAACAGTCATGAGGAACGCCATCTTTGCAGAACCGGGCAGGATGGAACGCAGTCGTAAGCTCAAAATGTCCTCCGTCGATGGAATGCCGTTGCAGCTTTTCGCGACACCTCGCTTTACGCTGCGCTCGCCGAGTTGCTCCCCCCGCGGCAGAATCGTCTTCAATTTTGGCGCATTTCGAAGATCCCAAACCGCGACTTACATTGGCGCCATGCGATGCCCTGCCCTCGTCTTCATCGTTGCGAGCCGGGGTCGATGAGCGATGCGCACGAGCAGGGACTCGAGCACACCATTGGAACGCTCGCGAGGCTCACGGCCTTCACGTCAGCGGCTTTTGCCTCTCGCGCCGCGCTGCCCGGTTGCTTTCCATCGTGGTGCCTCGGTCACATCTTATGACTGGAGGCAGCAAGCGACGGCCACCATCCTCGCCGACTTGGTCCACATGGGGTGCAATCCGCCGGTGTCGCAGGAACTGCAACGATGTTCATGAACGGCGTGCAGGCCGGTGACTCCTACGAAAGGGCCAAGGTGCAGGACGACTTCACCCCGACTGGCTGCCCGGCGCTCGATGGGCGCACGTCCCTCTCGATGACCGCACGCGCATCCGGCTCACACGCGTCGACAAGGACCTTGGTTCAATCATCGGGAAGGACCTTGGTTCAATCATCGGGCTGTAGACCGACGACCCGATCGGCGACCTCGCGTTGAGCGCCCAGCATCTGCGGGAAGCCCTCGCGAGCAAGGCCGTCTACCAGGTTTCGAGTTGCCGGCCAGCACCCGCAAGTCCTCTTCGCGAGCATCATCCGTGATGACGGAGTAAAAGACCGACCTGCGTCATCCCACGTTGGCCCAACCGGAGACATGACCAAACCAACGGAGACTTTACCGCATGGTCCTTGTAAAGTGATCGCGAAGACAACGTAGGGGACGGAGTAACGGACAATGAGCCGAAGGATGCAGGACATCGTTGCACTCATCGACGGCGCCTGCTGGCCGAATGGTTGCGCGCCCGCCGGTGTGACCGATCGGGCCCTTCATGCCGCGCTCGATGCCCTTCGGGATGACGCCGAGAAGCGTGGCATTGCCGAGGAAGTGCACGACCTCGTGCAGCAGGCGGGAGGCGGGAAAATTCAATGCAAAGACCCGTGGGTAGCCGCTTCGGCGCATGCCATTTTGAGTCTGTCGATCGGCGCTCCACGTCCCGATGCGATGGCAAAGGGCGTTCCCTGGCAGGCAAGGCGCGCCTTTGCGGTGGAACATCGCAGGCTCGAGGCCGTCGTCGATTCAGCCGTTCGAGCATTGATTGCGCACTTGACGCGCGCGGGGGCGACGAGTTGATCGAGCAATGGCGCCGCACAGGGCAGAAATGCCACACTCCCGATTGAACGCGTGTGGGCCCGATTCGCGGTAAATCGCAGTGGGATTGAGCTTCGAGGCTCGGCGCGTGGACCAAGCCTTCTTGGCACGGCGTTCGCTCTGGTGCGAGGCGGCATCAGGCAAGGATGGCTCTCCCCCCCCGGGCCTGCCCTGCATGATGCCTTTTTTCTTTCTTGGCTTCCTGCAGTCAACGAAACGTGGAGCTACGCGTCCTGTCCGATGATGAATCCAAAGTCGGCAGACCGGATCGCTCGCGTGTCGCCGCAGAGGAGAAATGCGCCAAGTCCGGAAGCCGCCGAGCGGCGGTCGAAGCGGAATTGCAAAAATATAAGAGCAACGACGAAGCCGGCGCGCACCTGAATCGAAAGGCTGCGGCGCATCGCAGCTTCCGTGGTCACATTGACAATTGCGCAGGCCCGGTGTTCGAGAGGCGAAGCGTACGCCCCGACGAAGCTGGTACTATCGCGCCCCGACGATCTTTTTGGCGACGGGGCTTCGGACGTTCTTGACGCCCCCTCGGGCGACCGCCGAATCACCATCCGTCAACCCGGTGAGGCCCGCGAGAGGACCGGGAGCGGCTTGAACGGATTCATGCGGCGGAATTGGTCGCGGCTCGTCCCACCACCGGTGTGATCGAAGCCGTGCACGCAATACGGCACCTCGAGCTCCTCGAGAGCCCACGCGACGCGTCGATCGCGCGTCAGGCCGTGCACCGCGGGATGAACGCGACCCATGCATGGACTGTGATCCTGGGCGCGCCCCTCCCCCGTCAGCCGAGCCGAGTCCCCGGATCGTCGCCGACGGCGCGCGATCCCAGACCGGGGCGACAGGGTGCGGAGCATGATCGTCGAAGCGCGTCTTCTGCTCGTCGAATGGGATGGTCACGCGATCGCGGAGCTCGTCGCGGTCGTTGCAGCCACCTGCACGATCTCACTTGCGTGCGGCGAAGCGGTGCGCTAGACACTGAACCATATGGTTCACCATTCGAGTGCCCGCTTGGACGCCTCGTTCGCCGCTCTCTCGGACGCAACCCGGCGCGGCGTTCTGGAGCAGCTCGGGCGCGCAGACGCGTCGATCACGGAGCTTGCCGAGAAATTCCACATGACCCTCACGGGCATGAAGAAGCACGTCGGCGTCTTGGAGCGAGCGGGGCTCGTCGCCACGGAAAAGGTCGGGCGCGTGCGGACGTGCAAGCTCGGCCCGAGCCGCCTTTCGGCTGAGACGGCATGGATCGAAGGGTACCGCCAGCTCTGGAGCTCACGCTTCGAAGAGTTGGACAAGATCATCGAGGAACTGAAACGGAAGGAGAACGTTCGATGAACGCAAGAAAAGACAGTGAGCCCAACCCCACGAAGAACCGCACGACGGTGGAACCGAAGTCCGAGCGCGAAATCGTCGTCAGGCGAACCTTCGACGCCCCGGCTCGCATCGTCTTTCAGGCGTGGACGACTCCCGCGCTGTTCAAGCGGTGGTGGGTACCGAAGTCGATGCCGCTGGCCCTGCTCTCCTACGAGGCGGATATCCGTACAGGAGGCGGCTACCGGCTCGTGTTCGACGTCGACGGCACGAAGACGATGGCGTTCTTCGGCAAGTACATCGAAGTGACTCCCCACTCGCGAATCGTCTGGACGAATGACGAGAGCGGCGAGGATGGGGCCGTCACGACGGTGACCCTCGAGGAAGCAGGCGACAAGACCCTGATGGTGCTGCACGAGCTCTATCGCTCCAAGGAAGTTCGCGATGCGGCCCTCGCCTCCGGGGCATACGACGGAATGGGCGAGACGTTCGAACAACTGGACGAGGTGCTCGTCACCTTGCGCGCGTAGCAGAAGCTTCGTGAGGTCGTGGCGCCCAGGGACCGAGGTGCCGGAGCAGGATGTCGATGCTCCGCACCGGGCGATCTTGCGAGCGTGCGACGGCGAGCCACTCGAAGGGGTTCATTGCGCTCACCTCGCACGTCGCGCCGCGAAAGTATGGCTGCGCGCTCGACGCAGCTTCTCGATCGAGAGCAGCAACGCCGGACCGCAACGCCGCGCCGGAGAAAACCTGGCGCCAATCTGGGCGGAAGTCGGAGGGCTCGAACCTCATGCCCCGAAGAGCACGCACCGGGTAGCGGCCGGGCTCGCGACCATTCGCGATTCAACTTCCATGGAGGAAGGCATTGGCCGGAGCGCACCTCACGCCGCGCGTGCGGCGCGCATCGCCTTCCAAGCGAGCTTCGTCTCTGACGAATTCCGCGTCCATGGGTCTGGGCAGCAAGACTCGAACTTGCATCACCTCGGTTCCGGACCGAGTGCTCTAGCCATTGAGCTACACCCAGATGATGTCCGCGCGTCGGGAGTTGAGCCGAAGGCCCACGGTGGCCGTTGGCCGGAGTGCACCCGGGTTGGACGCTCATGAGACGTCCTGGCTGACCGAGATCACGCGCGGATCGATGAGCGCGGCGATGATTTCGTCGCGCTGGTGGGCCGTCTGCGAATCGAACGCAGTGCGAGCTCCTTATCAGAGAGCCCAGGGTAACCAACCCGTCACGGCCCGCGGTGCCGACGATCCGATTCGAACGGACACGGCGCGGGGGTTTAAGTCCGCTGCCTCCTTCCGATTGGGCTACGTCGGCGTCGTGCGAACGGCGGGATTCGAGGCGAAGGCCCACGGTAGCCGTTGGCCGGAGTGCACCCGCACTGACCTGGATTTGAAGCAGGTGCCTCCTGCCAATTGGGCTACGTTCGCGTGGTACGGGGCGAGAGGATCGAACTCTCCTCGGACTGCTTGTAAGGCAGGTGTGCTCACCAGAGCGCGAGCCCCGCAGGATGGTCAGCGCGGCAGGATTTGAACCTGCGCTCTTCGGCTCCCCGAGCCGAGGTTTTGGCCTGGCTAAACTACGCGCTGAGATGGCCCTGTTTTGCGTCTGGGCCCAGAGCTCGCGCACGCGGCGCGTGAGAACGGCGCGTGCGGCGAGCTCCAAGACGTCGGGTGCAGCTTTGCGCACGAGCGTCGCCCGCGTCCCTTCGGGCTGCGTCGTCACGCTACGTCCGCACGGGGCTCGGCGGCGGCGAGGGGATAGTAGTGCCTCCACATCGAAGGTACGTCCCTACCGGTGTCGAGCACGGGCGCGAACGGCAGCGAAGAAGGTTTGAACGGCTTCCGCAGAAGCACCATCCCCGCCTCCTCCGGCAAGCGGCCCCCCTTTCGATCGTTGCATGCGTAGCACGAGGTCGCGATGTTCTCCCAGACCGTCTTGCCGCCGCGGACGCGGGGCACGACGTGGTCGTAGTTCAGGGCGTTCATCTCTTTGCGCACGCCGCAGTACTGGCAACGGAACCCGTCGCGCGTGAAGACGTTCACGCGCGAGAATCGGACCTTATGCTTCTTCGACACGCTCCCCTTGGTCAGGCGGACGACGGCTGGCGTGCGGATGGTGATCGACGGCGCGGTGATGCGATCATCGTACTCTTCGAGCACCTCGACCTTGCCGAGGAAGAAGAGCGCGACGGCGCGTTGCCAAGAGATCACTCGGTGCGGGGTCATCCAGGGGGTCAGCATCAGGGTTCGTGTCGACATGGGCCTTTACCTCTTTCGTCTCTTGCGGATTCGCATGGCACTTCTCCTCGTGCGCTCGAGCGAGCGCGGATTAAAAAACGGTGTCACCGGAGGGACTCGAACCCCCATGCGCCATGGGCGCGCTGATACCGTGTATAGCGGGACTTGAACCCGCATTTCCGGATTGAGAGCCCGGCTTCCTGACCATTTAGACGATGGGAACGTTGACGAGCACCCCACCCAGGATTCGAGCCGAAGGCCCGCGGAGGCCGCAGGCCGGAGTGCACCCGGATGCAATCGTTTCGAAGACGATGGCCCTTCCATTGGACGAGTGGGGCATGGAGAGCTCGAGAAGCTGGTTGAGCAAGGACAGAAGGTCCTTCTGCGTCCGACCCTGGTTGCCATCGCAATCTCCTTTCGTGACGTCGGGGTGGTGTGGAACGCAGGGATCGGTGCACGTGATGTGCCCACCGCTATTTTTGCGCGGCGCTACTCTTGCGCACGTGTAGGGTCGACCCTACGATCACGCGCGAACATGATCCGCGTATCCGTTTTGTATCCCGCCGCCGAAGGGAAGACTTTCGACCACCACTACTACACGAAGAAGCACATGCCACGGGCCGGCGAGCTCCTCGCGCCCGTGCGCTACGAAGTCGACAAAGGCATCTCCGGCGGCGAACCCGGCCGACCCGCGCCGTTCGTCGCCGCCTGTCACTTCTACTTCGAAACAGTGGAGCACTTCGCCGAGCGCACCACCGTGCACGGGCCGGAGCTGCGGGCCGATATCGCCAACTACACGAACATCGAGCCCGTGATTCAGATCAGCGAAATCGTATCTTGAGCGTTACGGCTGCGCGCCCCCGTTGAGCCGAGAGGGAGCCGCGCCCTCGCGCCGGGTTGCAGCCGGCGATCCTCGCTCCAGGATCGGCTCGAATGAAAACAGAGCGGGCAGCGGGACTCGAACCCGCATCGGCAGCTTGGAAGGCTGCGGTCCTACCGTTGAACGATGTCCGCGATCCCCTGGCGCGCTGCGCGCGCATCGGGGTGGTGGAGCTGGGGAGACTCGAACTCCCATCGCCCGGGTGCAAACCGGGCACTCTGCCGTTGAGATACAGCCCCGCAGGTCAGGACGGAATCGAGCCGAAGGCCCACGGAGGCCGAAGGCCGGAGTGCACCGGCCCCTCCCGAGTACGAAACGGGTGCTCGGCCGATGGATCTGCGAGGGGGGATGGCTCCAGCGGAAGGAATTGAACCTTCATATGTCCGGTTAACAGCCGGGTGCCTTGCCATTAGGCGACGCTGGAATGAGCGCGACGCCGCACGCCATGAATGTCGACGAGGTCTTCGACCGTGTCGACGCTCGCAACGCGCGGAGTCGCGATATTGATTGGCGCCAAGTTTTCAATGAGCAGTGCCCTTTGCGGGCGCACGTCACCCTCCGTCGCGCTCGTTCCGAACGCGGATCTCCTGCGACAAAGGAAGCCTTGAACTTCGAGGCTTGGTTTCGGGCGCAGGATTCGAACCTGCGTTTCCGCGTTCAAAGCGCGGCGTCCTACCGCTAGACGATCCCGAATCGATGGTGGGTCCGGAGGGATTCGAGCCGAAGGTCCACGGAGACCGAATGCCGGAGTGCACCTCGCTATCTGAAACCGAGAGGTCCGCTATTTCTCACCTACACTAAAATGCATAAAATTCATAGAAGATTCCTCGGCCGCGCTCCACGATACTATTCATAGATATGTCTCGCCAGAATCCTCTTAGGTGTCGGGCGTGACTCCATATTCGCGAAGCTTCACCGGGTAAGGGCCGGGTGCGCTCCCGTTACGCTACGGCCCCATGGTTCGCCGTCGCATGCGACGACGAAGTGGGACGCAAGGGACTCGAGCCGAAGGCCCACGGAGGCCAAAGGCCGGAGTGTACCCTCATCTCTCGGTTTGAAAGGCCGGCCCTCTACCATTGAGATAACGTCCCTCCGATTTTCTGCTGCCGCTTCCGTTTCATCGCGCTCTCCATTCTCCAAAAGTTGAAGGCCACCGAGGTGCGTTCCTCGGCGGCCTTCAGGTTGCGCGGAGAACGTCCTGCTTCGAGCTACTGCTCGCGCTTCGCGAGACCCGACACGCGCCCGCAAACTGGGCGCACGTCTCCCGTCATCTTCGTGCGATCGAAGGACGGATTTGTCGATTTGAAGCGTGTGTATATCGATTGATTCATGAACAACTACATCGTTTGATTATGCGTTTGTTCTCCTCTGCGGGGTGTGGCTCGGCGAGGGGGGTCACCCCTCGGATTCTGCTAGAAGCGGATCGACGCACCCTTGGCTGCTGCCCGCCACCGGCACGGCGGGCGGGCAAGCGGCATGGCCTCTCTGAGCCTTCGGTTCGGCGTTGGGCACGGTAATCTCACCGGCTCTCCCCCTGCTTGCGTAGGGTACAAACGCCGAAGGCCGCCTAGGTTTCCCTAGGCGGCCTTCCAAGAGTGCGCGGACACGACTCTGGAATTCCGCCTAGGGATCGACCTCCGGGTTCGCAAACAGGATCGCGGCGCGATCCTGGAGGCCAATCTGGCTATTTTTGCCTTCGAGTGGCCGCACGATGCGATAGGCGCACCCCTGCCACGTCGCCTTGGGCGACACGCGGTCAGAAGATTGATGGGGGCGTCGGGTCATCATGGCGGTTCGAAGGGCGGCCGGTTGGCTGAGCTTTCTTCCTCGGTGCAGGGGATAGACGCGACGAGCGCGGCTACCATTCAGATCTTTGGTTCTTATGAGGCTCTTTCAGTGAGCGGTCAAGAATGAATCTGACGATCAATCAAAAAAGATTCCGGGATGCGCTTCCATGAGGGCGACGGGTCAATCCCCCTTCCGCGGAGGCCATGCAGCGGGAGCTCGTCGCTCCCAGCGGACCTTCGGCTGGAGAGGATGAAGGATGTGCGTCATGGCGCATGCGGCCGTGCCGCGACCACGTTCCACCGCCCGCGACGCCGGCGTTCGTCCACCCCGCACCACGCAACGATGCGCCTCCCGCCTTCCACACCCAGTTTCGTCTGGCCTGGGCGGCCTCCCCCACCCTTGGCCAGCTCTCCCACTGCCGTCACCGGACGCTGAGACCCGCGCGACCTCCGATACGAATGCCGATAACGGCCCACGAGCGCCTCTCCCCGAGGGTGTCCCCTCTGCCGCAGCCCCGTGGTTCGCCGTGAAAGGCGTGCACAAGCGACGAACGACTACCGCCGCGGCCCCTTTTACGCATTGATCGAGACGCGAGCAATCCCGATCAATTTCGCTTTGCGACCGCGGAGGAGAGATGCAAATTATCTTCGTAGTGGACCTCTGAATCCACCTCGTTCGAGTGAGGATCGGGCACGACGCTCACATTCCCCGTGAGCATCCCTGCGGGACCAGGCTCCAGTGTAATTGGTATGGTGAGCCGATGCTCTGTCGCCAAGATAAGCTTCAACGTCGTCTTCGCCCGTGCCGACGAACACCCGCGCGGTGCTGAGCCCGGAGGGGCCGTCGGCGAGCACGTCGAGCGGTAAATCGATGGTGCGCTGCTCCCCGGGTGCAATGCCGGCGGGGATGCTGCACTCGGCCACCTCCGGAATGTTTGGCTCCGGGTTGCTCACCGCCACCTTGCATGCGGCGGGAAGTTCCTCGCGATTGATATTGAAGTAAAATGGCGGAGCGACCATCAATCGAGCGGGCGAGCGCGTCGTGAGATTGCCGCGATTGGTCACGCGAAAACTGAACGTATGGGTTGTGCCTGGGCTGACCGCCACGCTGTCGCTGGCGACCGCCAAGTCGACGGCATTGGCAGGCGGTGGCGGCGGAGGCGTACCCAATCGGGCAGGCTGCCCACCCAGGCTGGCAGCCGGGGTGTCGGGCCCGAGGGATCCAGCGTGGGGACCAGTCAGCATGAGCAAATGGTCGTACGAGCATTGTCCGCCATAATGGGATCAATGTCAGCGCCTCCCTGTGTACCGGCAGCGAGGCCAAACCCGATTTGCATCCCCGTGGTCCCCCGCGGAACCAATGTCAACGGGATCCCCAAGGTTCGCTCCTCGCCCGCCTGAAGCGCCGCTGGGATGCTGCATTCGACGATTTCGGGAATGTTCGGCGCGGAGTCCGTCAGTCGCATGCGACATTCTGACGGGAGGGGCACGCCGTGATCGATGTTCGTATAGAACGGCGTTCGATAGAGAATTCCTTCCCCATCAGCGAGCGCGGGATCTACTTCGGCAAGCTCTCTACGAACTCGTACACCACGCGATTGAACTTTATCGGATCATCGACGAACAGCGCGTGTCCTTCTCCATCGAACCGCACCAACCGAACCTTGTCGCCAAGCTTTGCCTTCATGTAGTCCGCGCTCGGCTGCAGCGCTGGCTCATAAACATAGAGCATCGGGCGATGGATCCGGGCGAAAGCCTTGGTGAAATCCGAGACCGCGTCCATGTTGTGAATCAGCGTGACCGCCGTGTCCGTCGGGACCTCCATGGTTGCACGGATAACCCTTTGTAGGTATTCTTCCGGCTTCGGTGTCTTGTACATACTTCGCACAAAGATGTCGGCTTCTTTCCGGCGATCCTGTTGAAGCAGGGTCGCCCATCCTTCCAGAACCGAAACGATCGCTGGACTTTGGGCCGGAATCAATCCGTCCACCAGCACCAAACCGCCGACTCCGTCTTCCCCAAATTGCTCGACATAGCTCAGGAGCTCACCACATCCCATCGACCAACCGATCAGCACCGGCTGCTCCAACCCGAGTCGATCCACGAGCTGTTTGTAGTCCCGGGCGCGAGACTCGGGCAGATGTCCATAGGTCGTTTTGCCGCTCTCGCCTTGCGATCGCGGGTCGACCGCAATCACCCTGTACTGCTTCGACAGCCCGTCGATTTGCTTCTGCCAGATTCAGCCCGGCATCCTCCATCCCGGAATGAAGACAATCGGCCTGCCTTCCCCAGCCTCGATGTAATGGATATGGATGCCATCGGAGGTCTTGATGAAGCTGCTCTTCGTAGGCTGGGCAATCGCGCGTGGCCCGATCGACGCACATCCGATCAAGGCGCACAATGGCAATATCGTCAGTATGGATCTCATGGTCCTCTCCAGGCCGCTGCAGAACGCGGCCCAACGACTGTAGCCCTCTGCCACGAAGATAGAAGTACGCACTTTTAAGTGGTGCACCCACAAAAAGGTAAGCATGGAAACAAGAGAGAAAACGCCGCGGGACGTGAGCGACCGCGTCGTCTGCGCCTCACGGTTGACCGACGCGCTCCGCTGCATCGACGGGCGCTGGAAGATGCCTATCCTTGCCCATCTCTCTGGGAAAGAGACCATGAGATTTTCCGACCTCGAGCGGGCGATTCCGCAAGCTTCCCAGAAGGACGAGACAGGTTGGCCTCGGAGCCTCCCGTCAAGTCCGGGCTTCGGGTCGAGCGCGAGGCGAGCACCGTGGTTTTCCCGCTCCTGCGGAAAGAAGCTCGCATAGTTGGTGGGCTCGATCTGCTGCAATCCTTGAACGGCCTCTGGAAGGATGATGCCCGTGGAGTTGTAAAACAACTGGTAAATCCGCCGTTGCAGCCTCATGACCGCATCAGCGCACCGCGAAGACCGCGACCTGACCCGGCGCCGCGAGCGTCAGTCCCGCGCAGGTCGTCGTAGTCTGTTTATGGTACGGAGTTACTATTCCTCGATAATAACAATTTCCTCGCTGCTGCTGCTGCTGGACGAGCTTTCCTCGTCGACGACGATGATCTCCGGGCGATCCGGCGCTCTACGAGCGCACGGCGCTCGCCGATTACGGGCACCTCGATTGCCTCGTCGGGAATCACGTGGCGCGCGACGTCTACTCGATGATCTTCGACCATCTCGAACGCCATGCGACTCGAACTTAAACCAGCGCATGATGTGTTATATGACAATATATGCAAGACAACGTGCGCGCTCACGCGAGCGTACATGATTTTCGTTGATGCCTCATTTCAAGCTATTTCGTTTTCACGAAGCGCACATGGCCGCCAAGCTGCTGAAACGCTCGATCCATGAGGTTCTTCGAAAGGATTCTCGACATGACGGCTCGCCGCCCGCGGATCTACGACGACCAAGATTACTACGACAGCGTCAATGGGGGAGAGCACATCGGGCTCTTCTTCGCCTGGGCGCTGCTGCGGAACCTCGCTGCGAGCGAGTGGAACGAAGCGGCACGGCAACTCGCCGACCGAGTGAAGGAGCGGGCGCGGGAGCTTCGTTCCGGGCGGCTACTCGATGACCACAAGCTGGCGACGATCCACCTCAATGATCTCGGCAACGCGTTCGCGCGCGCTTACTACGACCTGTACCTCGAGGACTACGGCGATACGCTCGACGATGAGGCCATCCGCGAGGGCTCCTGGGAGCACTTCGACATGGTCGTGCAGATGCTCGACGGGCGACATGCCGCATGGATAGCGGAGGGGCGGAAGAAGACGCGCCCTCCCACAGGGGGCCGCATGATGCGTCCTGCACCCCCGGTCGTGGCCGGCGACGAGGCGCTGGTGGCACTGGAGGCGCTCGATCGGCTCGACTTGCGCAGACGCTCCTTGCCTGGGCCAGCGGATCGCGTGTTGATCGCGCTACGAAAACGCGCGCCCGATGCGTCCTTGCGTGAGCTTCTCCTCGAGCGTGCCGAGCGCGGCAAAGTACCGTCGGCGACGACCGCCGTGCGCGCGCTCGTCGAGCGCTTCGATCGCGAGACTGTGCTGGAGGCGCTGGTGCGGCTCGAGAGCGGGAAGAAGTCCTTCGCATCGCTCGAGCAATTGCCCGACTTCGTGCGCGAGCTTGGGCAGGCGCGCCAATGGAAGGCGGAGACCGATCTGCTGGAGGGCGTGCAACGCTGCCGGAGTCGCGGCCTGGTACCGCGTTGCCACCTTCAGCTCGCAAGCTTGCTCTTGCGCTCGGACCTGCAGAAGCAGGTGGAGCGAGCGTTCATCGAGGCCGCGGTCGCGCACCCTGACCTTCCTCCCCGACTGGCGCACTTCGTTGCCAATAAATTCAAGCTCGAGCCCGCACAGAGGGCCAAAGTGGCGCTTCCGGCGTGCATCTATCGCGCCGAGACGCTCGACCTGAAACGGGAGTTCGCCTTCAACTTTCCCCACGTGCTCGAGGCCCTCGACGAGCTCGAGAAAACGGGGCTGCCCCTCGAGCATGGCGAGGGGCGCAAGCTCGTCGATCTGCTGCATGAGCGTCTGCGGCAGTGGATCGAGCAGCTGCCGCAGCTCGATGATCCCTACGAGGAGAGTCAGGAGCTGCTCGGCAGGCTCGAAAAGCTGTTCATCGACGTCCCTTCGAACGTCGCCGCGCTACCGGAGATGCAGCGTCTGTGGCGCGAGGTCCTCTTCTTCGATGATCCAAGGCCCAGCCCAGAGTTTGCGTTCGAGGTGCAGGGCGAGATCGCTCGCCTCGACAAGCTGGTGGCCAAGGGGATGTCACTCGAGGAGGATGACGGCCGCAGGCTCCTCGATCAGCTACACGGTCACTGGCAACGCTGGTTGCGCGCGCTGCCCAGCTTCCCAGAGGTGCTCGACCACTGGTTGCCATCTTCGCAGGGCCGTGCACGCCTGGTGGCGAGAAAGCTGCAAAGGCTCTATGCGGAAGATACCCCCGGTGGACGTGTTCGTCCCGCGGAGGACGCCCGGAACGAAATGCTCGCGCGCGTGATGGGGAAGGAACCCAATGAGGGCCGCGGCGAGCGCGAAGTGCCCGGTCGCGCGGGATCTCCGGCCGGTGCCCGCGCAGCCCATCGCAGTGTGCTGCAACGTCCCGAAATGCAGCAACTATGGGCCGAGCTGATCACCTACCTGTGGGCGGAGCCGATGCAAGCAGGTCGCGCGATGCGCCTGCTGCGCGCCATGTGGTCCGCGGAGTTGCTGACCGAGGAGCTGATGGCGGAAGCGCGGGCCTTTCTGTCGGCCGCCACCTCCTCACGAGAGGAGCACTACTTCTTCCATGAGCTCATCAGCGAAGGGCATGAGCCGCATGCGCACCAGCTGGCAGACCTCGTGCGCATCAAGGGGTCCCAATGGTCGTAATCGGATTTTTGGGGGACGAGGATTACAGGTTATGCCTAGCTCGGCGAGCACTGCCTGCTCTCGATCCTTGATCCCAGTCGGCACGCTTGGTTGGCATCGACCGAGTGAGAAATCCGACCAAAGCGCTAGCTCGGGTTTCCCTTGTAGTCGACCTCTATCGACGGCGCCCCATCGTCGACACACCAGCGAATCAGGATGGCGACATCGCTCGGCCGCACTTCGTTCGGTGTACCGAAAGCTGGCGAGCGAAAGCGTCGCCAGCAGCCGCCGCATCCGGTTAATAGACAAAGCTTTTCGATCCGAATGCGGAGCTTCATTCGATTCGTGGACCGCATGAAGCCGTAAAATAGTTTGTCGGGGTCGCAGGACGGCAGCGGGCTCGACGGGAAGAGACATCGGATGGATTCGTCTAAGAGCGGGCCCCCACCCACGCCGAGGATCATGGCTGCCCGGTAGGAGCTGACGTTTCGAGTTGGATCGCGGTGTCGTCAGCGTCCCGTGCGATGAACTCGTCGGAGTACCGTCGCGTGTCGTAGTCGACCCAGTCCTGATATCCGTGCATCCAGTACCGCAGGCCATCGATGAAGCCGCGCAGTTGCGAGCTGGCCGCCGGTTCGACGGTGCGTGCGACGAGCTGGAAAGCGGCGATCTCGGCGTTGACGCGGGCCGCGACGAGATCCACGGCCTGCTGGAGCGTCATGCCCTGGAAGGCGTAGATGGTGACCATATTCCAGTATTGGCCTGGCTGAGCCATCTCGATTTTCACGCTCTGCACATCGTTGCTCCAGCAGACGACGTTGTGTACGCGGCCACGTTAAATTGACCCACGACGGCCACCAGAAATTGACCCACCCGGCGGAGCGAAGCGCGGGGGGGAGCAGTTTCGGCCAGGGAAAATTGACCCACCCCTGAAAGGGGTGGACAGGCGAGCGGGCGATGGAGTCGTCGTCCGGGGATGGTGCCGATGGACGTGGTGGCAGTGATTCGACACAAGGTGGCGAGCGAAGGGGTTCCGATTCGAGAAGTGGCGCGGGAGCTCGGATTGTCGCGAAACACGATTCGGCGATACGTGAGGGCCAACAAGATTCCGGTTCCAAGGCCAGAAAAACAGGTCCGACCAAGCCCGGTGCGCGACGAGGTGGCCACGGCGGCCGCGGCTATCTGGCGAGCGCGCCGATCCTTTACGGCGGGCAAACAGCGGCTGACGGCCAAGCGGCTGTGGGAGCTATTGCGTGAAAACGGGCACACGGCGAGCGAGCGCACCGTGCGGCGATTGGTGGCCGAATTCCGGAGCGGTGAGCGTGAGGTGACTGTTCCCCTGGTGTACACGCCGGGCGAGCTCGCACAGGTGGATTTTTTCGAGGTGTGGGTCGAGCCCTCGGGGATTCGCCAGAAGGCGTGGATGTTCGTGATGCGCTTGATGCACTCAGGGCGCGACTTCGCCATGCTCTGCGCGCAACAAGACGCCACTTGGTTCTTAGCGGCTCACGTTGCGGCGTTTACCTACTTCGCGGGGGTGGTGGCCGCCGTGGCCTATGACAACTTGAGCGCTGCCGTGGCCAAGATCCTCGTTGGGGCGCCACGGCTGCTTCGGCCCCGATTTGCCGCGCTTTGCGCCCACTACGCCTTCGAGCCACGTTTTTGCCGCCCCGGCGAAGGCCACGACAAGGGAGGAGTCGAGCGCCGCGGAGGACACGTACGTCGCCAGCATTTGGTGCCCATTCCGCGCGGTGAATCACTTGCCGCCATGACCACGGCTTTGCAAGCACGCCTCGATGCTCAGCATTCGCGCAATCCGATGTACGTCGAGGCCTGGGCCCGCGAGCGCAGCGCGCTGCGGCCTCTCCCAGCGCCTTTTGACGGCCGCCAGGTGCGCACCGTGCAGCTTCGCCACCACGCCAGCTACCTCGTCGCGGGCGCTCACTACTCGGTGCCCAGTCGGTGGTGCGGTCAGATGGTCGACCTATTCCTAGGCATCGACACCGTCACCTTCGCCAAAGGCGACGAGACCATCTGCCATCCTCGCGTGGCCTTCGGTGGCCGAAGTATCGACTATCGGCATTTGTTACTGCCACTATCGCGCAAGCCACAAGCTCTGCGCCAGGTCGCTCACGAGTTGGTGGCACAATTCGGCTCACCATGGCCCGAGCTCTGGGAGACGCTTTGCAATCGGTATTCGCCCGACCTGATCGAAGCTGCACGAAGACTGGCTCCGTGGTTGGAGCGCGCTGACCGCGAGGGAGTCGGTCGGGTCAAGCGAGCCATCATCACCGCCCTTGCGTGCGGTACGCTGGTGCCCTTTCTGCAACGCACAAGGCGCACCGAAACCCTCGCCGCTGTCCCGCTGGCATTATCGGAATACGCGGTCGAGACGCCCGACCTATCGCGCTACGACGTGCTTCTCGAGAGGGCATCGGCATGAGCACCGACAACGTGCTCTTGGCCGCCGTACGCGCCCATACGCGCGTACTCAAGCTGCCGACCGTCGCACGAGAGTGCGAAACGCTGGGACGTCAATCGCTGGCCGAAGGCTGGTCACCGTTGCAGTACTTGCGGGCGTTGCTCGACGCCGAGCTCGCAGTCCGCGCCGAGCACGCGATTGGGCGCCGCATGCGAGCGGCTCGTCTGCCCGTGCACAAAACGATGTCGCAATTCGATTGGCGGAGGCCACACGGTCTCGAACGCGCCCGCGTCGAAGACTTGGCTCGTGGTGCCTGGATTCCGACGGCGCGCAACATCGTGATCTTGGGCCCCGTGGGCACCGGAAAAACGCACTTGGCCATCGCGCTCGCCATCGAGGCCATCAAGCGCGGCCACCACGTGCTCTTTTACCGCGCCTCCGACTTGGTCCGGGCACTGACCGAGGCCCGGGATGCACGCGCTCTTTCTCGCCTGCAAGAGCGACTGCGAAGGGTTTCACTCTTGGTGGTGGACGAACTTGGCTTTGTACCGTTTGAAAAAGCCGGCGGAGAGCTGCTCTTCGACGTCTTGTCCACCCGGCACGAACGGTGCGCAACGGTGATCACATCGAATCTGGCTTTTAGTGAATGGAACCGGGTCTTCGTCGACGACAAGCTGACGGCCGCACTCCTGGACCGTCTGGCCCAGCATGCGGAGGTCCTCGTCACTCGCGGTCCGGGAGACCGTGTCCCGGCCGCGGCCACCAAAAAGACAGATTCAAGATCTGACGAGAGCAAACCCAAAGCGACCCAGGAGGTGCCGGCGCTCACGCGGTGAGTGCCCCCCATCGCGGCGGGGTGGGTCAGTTTTTGATGGCCGAGATGGGTCAGTTTTCGGTGGCCGTTGACACGTTGTTCGCGTGCATGCGCAGCTTCTGGACCGCGGGCTGGTTGAATTCAGCCGGGGTGGCTGGCCCGAGGTTGGTGGCGTCGGCGACGTCTAGGCACGGGTTCATGCCGCTGGTGTGTCGGCGGATGGTCTCGTACTGTGAGATGCCCACCGGCGTGTCTTGGATGTGGTTGAGGATCTGCAGGCTCGCGGTGGAGGCCCACATGCGCATGCCGTGGGCGAAGCGCTGGAAGTGTTCATCGGATAGGCGGCGGCGGAGCCTGGTGCAGATGTCCAGCCACGCGTGCTCGCCCCAGACCGGCTGCGCGCCGACGCGGTGATAGTCCAGAACGTCGATCATCGCGGTGAGGTTCGGGAGTGTGCGAGGGCTGACCGTATGCACGCGGTCCACGAACAGGTCGTCGGCGGGGAAGTACCAGATCGCGTAGTCTGTTGGCGGGCGCCTCGAAGCGGGGAATTTCGGGCAGGCCGGTCTCGTGACGTAGTTGGCCACCGCGCGCCGGTTCTGGGACGATTTGGGATGACCGCCTGAAAAAAGAGAAGGGCCCGAAGTCTGACCACTTCGAGCCCAGGTCGCCCGCGGTGTGCACGCGTTCGACGATGACGTTGTCGCACGAGTGCCCAGCGCCGGCCCAATTCCTGGCGGCGCCGTGTGCACGACGCTCTCGATCTTCGACAAATTCAGTGCATTCGCGACACCTGTCGTCGGCTCATCCTGCTTTGCTCGTCTTGCGATCGGGGTCATCTCTATTGCAGTGAGACCTGTCGCGATTTGCAACGCGCCGAGGCTCGAGCCTTATCGAAGCGAAGGCATTGGCAGAGCTTCGAAGGTCGGTGGGCCACCGCCCGTCGGGTCGCTCGCCTCCGCGATCGCGGGCGAAATGTAACGGACACCGGTCGCCCAGAAGTTGGCCCTCCAGCAACCCTCGTTTCGCCCGAGCCGCCCGCCGTCACGGAGATGGCGCAGCCCTCGGCGATGGAGACGCTCGATGACCGACATTTGGATGGGGATCTCCCCCGGACCGCTCACCACCCGCGTACTCGCGATGGCCGGCGCCCGCGAGACGATCGTAAAGGCCAATCTGCGCGCGGACCCTGCGCACCCGCGCGCCCTCGCGACGCTGCTCGAGGCCGTGGCCCTCTGGCAGGGGCAGAAGGTCCGCGCTGCACTTTGTGCCAAAGACCGGGATGGGGCATCCGACTCCACCCTCTATCGCGCGGCATTCGGGGACGAGGGCGGATTGCTCTATTCGCTCGATTGGTTGCCCGCGCTCCCCCCGAGACGACGGCGCCATCGTGATCTCGCGGGCGTTGGCGATTTCAACGACTTGCGACAGTTGCTCCTCTTCGAGGTGGCTCGATGATCGCGCCCGAGCTTCGCTCGCGCATTCGCCGCCTCTTCTTCGCCGAGCACTGGAAGATCGGCACCATCGCGGCCGAGCTCCGGCTCCACCGCGACACCGTCGAGCACGCGATCGAGCCACAGCGATTCGCCAATGTCGCCTATCGCGCGAGCGCTTCGATGCTCGATCCGTACAAAGCCTTCATCCGCGCGACCCTCGAGACCCACCCGCGACTGCGCGCCACCCGCGTGCTGGAAATGATCGCGCAGCGTGGTTACGAAGGCTCCGTGTGGCCGCTTCGGCGATATGTTCGGCGCGTCCGGCCCATCTCTCGGCACGAAGCCTTTTTCCGTCTCACGACGCTCCCAGGGGAGCAGGCTCAAGTCGATTGGGGCTCGTTCGGTTCCATCACCATCGGCGAGACACGGAGACCGCTCTCGTGCTTCGTGATGGTGCTCTCGTATTCGCGGGCCATCTTCGCCCGTTTCGTTCTCGATCAAACGCTCGAGAGCTTTCTGCGCTGCCACGTGGCGGCTTTCCATACGTATGGCGGTGTCCCGCGTGCCCTCCTTTACGATAATCTCAAGACGGCGGTGCTCGAGCGCGTGGGCGATGTCATCCGATTCCACCCTCGATTGCTCGATCTCGCCGGGCACTACCACTTCTCCCCCCAGCCCGTCGCGCCGGCGCGCGGCAATCAAAAGGGTCGTGTGGAGCGCGCCATTCGGTACCTACGCGAATCGTTCTTCGCCGCCCGCGCGTTTCGCTCCGTCGAAGAGCTCAATCGCAAACTGGACGACTGGATTGGCAGCGTCGCACATGCGCGCATCGTCCCTGGCGATCTGCACAAGCGCACCATCCATGACGCCCTCGAGCAGGAGCGCGGACGTCTGCTCGCTTTGCCCGAGCACCCTTTTCTCTGCGACTACGTTCGAGCTACCGCCTCCGGCAAATCACCCTACATCCGTTTCGACGGCAACGATTATTCGATTCCTCATACCCTCGTGCGCAAGCCACTGACACTCGTCGCATCCGACGCCCTGCTTCGCATCCTGGATGGCGACACCGAGGTCGCGCGCTACCCGAGGTCATGGGAGAAAGGACGGCAGATCGAGACGCCGCAGCACCTCACGGCGCTCGCCGACGAAAAACGACGTGCGCGCGAGCATCGCGGTCGGAATCGACTCTTTGCCGTGTGCACGAGCGCCGAGCCCTTCCTCCACGAGGTCGCGCGCCACGGCGGACACCTCGGAGGGACCACGACCCGATTGTTGCACCTGCTCGAGGAGCACGGCGAAAGCGAGCTCCAAGCCGCCCTTTCCGACGCCCATCGGCGTGGCGCGTTCACCGCGCAATCGGTTGCTCACATCCTCGACCAGCGCCGACGCGCCCGCGGCGCTCCGCTGCAAGTGCCCCCCGTACTGCCCAACGATCCGCGCGTGCGCGACATCGTCGTCGCACCGCGCTCACTCGCCGTCTACGACAAACTCGCCAAGAGCCACGACGGGGAGGACGAGCCATGACCGAGCTTCGCGAGCGCCTTCGCGCCCTCGGACTGCTCTCCACCGCGAGCGCCTTCGACGATCTGGTCGCGCTCGCGACGAAAAAGCGTTGGGGATTGACCGAGATCCTCGAGTACATCGCCGACCTGGAAGAGAAGGACCGGGCCAGGCGCGGTCTCGAGCGGCGGATGTCGCGCAGCCGGCTGGAGAAATTCAAGCCGATGAGCGACTTCGAATGGGACTGGCCGACCAAGATCGACCGACCTCTGGTCGAATCCGTCCTCTCTGTCGACTTCGTCGCGGCGCATCGCAACGTCGTGCTCGTGTCGCCGAGCGGGCTTGGAAAAACGATGATCGCGCAAAACATCGTACATCGCGCGGTGCTCGCCGGGCATTCCGTGCTCTTTCTTTCGGCCGCAAAGCTCTTGCTCGATCTCGGAGCTCAAGAGTCGGCGCGGGCGCTCGAGCGCCGGCTGCACTACTTCTCCAAGATCGGCCTTCTCGTGATCGACGAGGTGGGGTTTCTCGCCTTCGACAATCGCAATGCCGATCTCCTCTTTCAAGTCGTCAGTCGAAGGTACGAAAAGAAGAGCCTCGTGCTCACCACGAACCTCGCTTTCAAGGACTGGCACACGATCTTCCCATCGGCCACCTGCGCAACGGCCCTCGTCGAGCGAGTGATTCATCACGCCGACGTGGTCACCATCGAAGGAGAGAGCTACCGAATGCGCGAATCCGAAGCCACCGCGAAGGACAGGCGGGCAGCCCGCAAGGCGAAGAAGGACCCGCCGGCCGACTCGTGACGGAATGGGCAGCCCGGATCATCCGCGTTCACGCGGCGACCGGGCTGCACCGAATTCTGCGCATCGACACGCTCGGCAACACGTAGTCGGCGAGGATCTGCACCAGTTCGCGGTCGGCCTTGGGATAGCAGCGCGCCGCAAAGCGGCCGTACTGCGCTCTGGCCAGACGGGCGCGGTAGGTGTCGTTGGGGACGAGGCCGAAACGCTCGGCGAAAGCCCGTGCGCCGAGTTCGACGCTGTCCACGTCCGGGTGGATCGCCGGTGGCCAGGGGAAGATGAATCTCGGGATGCGTAGGCGGCTCGCGTGCGATCCTGCTGGTTGGGCGGAATCGTCTTTGACGGTGTCCGAGGGCACCTGCTCGATCCTCGTCATCCGAGCCTCACTTTCGCCTGGCGTGGGTTTATTCGGGCGTAGCATAGGGCACCCCGTGCGCAGAAGCGAACCTGCCGGTCCCTCGACGCTCCCGGTGACGCCATCGACGATCATCATCAGCCGTACAGCGTGTCGTCGATGGCCTTGGTCGCCACCATCACCGCGCCCTCGTCCAATGTCGGGTCGAGGCGCTCAAGCGCGTACTTGCGCACGTCCGCGAAACGGATCACGCCCGCGGCATGCTGGAGCCAAAGCTCGCGCTGTCGGGTATCGGTCGGGGGGGGTGGAGCAAGTTCGATTTCGTAGGTGGCCATGCGATGGGTGCCTCGAATCGACGGCAACACGCGCGAGAAACTTGTCCGAGCTCAGGGCTGTGCTCGGAGAGCGCGCTTCGTTGGCACCTCGGACAGGTGATGTCCGGGACAGGCCCAGATCTGGCCCGACACCCGCGGGCGGAGGCGAGCCACCGAAATTCTCGATCGAGTCGACCGGCACGGTGCTCGCTCTTCGGACCCCACGAGCGGCGAGGCCGCCGCTGTGATGGCGCGCACATTCCCGCGCCGAACCGAGGACTTCATGGAGCGACAAACGAAGAAGTGCAGCACGAGCCCGCCGCCGGCGCCGAAGGAGCTCGAGGCGTTCCGACGCAACCTCTCCAAGCACCTGGCGACGCCGGGAACGATGTTGCGGCGCGTGGCGTCTTCGAAGACGCGCTCGCCGCCGCCAAACGCTGCACTCCAGCGCGAGTACATCCGCTAGGGTACGCGCTGCGTGAAGCACCGTTCTTCCGAAACCCGAGTGGGGTGCGAAGTTGGGCGGGTTTGCAGGCGAAGACGCTGGCTCGTCTGCTGGCGACACCAGCTCGTCTGTCTTGGCGTTGACCTCGACGTCCGAGGCGCTCTGCAGGAGCTCGGCTAGCTTTTCGAGCTCCTTGCGTTTCGCCGCGAACTCCAGCTCCAACTGTTGCGCGTCGACCCCCGCTCGGCCTTCGCCAGATAGATGCGGCGGCGAAGTCGTTCGAGCTCGACGAGCAGCCCGTCATAGGCGCGCCGGAGCTTGTCCCTCTCGCGGGCGAGCTGATCCCGCTGGCGAAGGGCGTCGGCGAGTTGCGCTTCGAGCTCGCGGATGCGTCGGGCGAGCGATTCGTCGGTTGAACCTCCCCTGCGGTCGGGTGGCCCTGGGAGGTCGTCCCTCCCAGGGCTCCCACGGATCCGGACGTGCCCAATTAAGGCATCCGGCTCGTCAGGTCACGGATTCGCTGCTCTTGGGAGGAGTGGGTACGCAATGCGCGGTGTCGGGAGCGGGTATCGCCCCAGTAGCCGCTGCATGCGATCCCAGGACATGCGTGCCTTCTGCGAACGGCGATCCAGCCACCGCCGCCAGACCCCCTTCACCTCGTGGAGAAAACGACTGAGTGCCGCGAAGTTCCCAGTGATACCAAAGTACTGGTAATGTCCGCGCAGTTTTCTCACGAGGGCCTGCTGCTGTGCGCGGACTTCGTCGTGAAGGTGCTCCCGGCACCAGTTCGCGACCCGCTTGAGAGCTCGGCGGAAGCGGTCCGAAGCCGTTCGGCGATAGATGACCCAGTTTGCTTTGCGTGACATTCCCCAATAGTGGGTGAAGCCAAGCAAGTCGAATGTCGGCGGTTTCGGGTCTCGTTTCCCACCACTTCGTCTGGGCATTCGTCACAATTTATTCTCGTTTTCAAGGAGTTCGAGCGCGATCGCGACGGGCGTAATGAATTCGAGGCCGCGCCGCAGTGTCACTGAGCCAGGTCGGCCACTTGAAGCGTGACCGGCGTGCCCGCCCAGTTGCGCGATCCAGCGGATCGCGTCGGCAATTGTGGGAATGTCGTCGGGAATTGATTCGGTTTTCTTCGCGTACTTTCGTTTCATGAGGACGAGCGCACGAAGCTCATAGTCGTTGAATTCGAGCGACGCCGGAGCGTCAGGCTTCGCCCGGGCGAGCATGCGTAACCGTTCGATTCGAGCGGCAGTCACCACGGCTAGAATCGCCCACTTGATAACGCGCTCCGCCGAACGCAGCTGCGACTGCTCGACGCAGCACGCACCGGACTTCCAAACTCGATGTAGTTCCTCAATCTTCCAGCGCTGTACATATCCGTGAAGAATGCCATCAACGTCTTCGCGAGTCACGATGCCGTGGTTCGTGAGCAAGCGCCAGTGCAACGCCTTTTCGCCTCGTGGTGGCGTCCCCACCTCCTTCACGTCCACCACGTTGAGCGGTACGTGCATATTCCGAAGGACCCGGGGAGCTGTTCCAAGCCGACGCGGGGGCTCAATCCGACATGACGCGGGGCCCGGAGCGTAGCGACGAGCGTGGTCAGGTTTTCGTTTCGGTCACCTCGGGGGCAATCGCCTTCTTCTTCCGCATCGAGCCGCCCCGAAGGGTCACCACGTGGGCGTTGTGCACGAGGCGGTCGCAGATGGCGTCCGCCATTGTCGCTTCGCCGATGGCTTGATGCCAAGTTTTCGTCGGAAGTTGCGACGTGATCACCGTCGACGATTGGTCGTACCGATCCTCCAGCACTTCGAGCAGATCGCGCCGCTCGATCTCCGTCATCGGCGACAACAGAAAATCGTCGAGCACGAGGACCGACATCTTCGCGATGCGCGCGAGCGCCTGGGCGTAGGTGCCCGCGGCACGCGCGACGGCGAGCTGCTCCAGCAGGCGCGACGTGCGAATGCAGAGCGCCCGAAAGCCTTGCCGGCACGCCGCTTGGGCGAGGGCTGCACCGAGAAAGCTCTTTCCGCCTCCCGTTGCTCCGACCACGATCACGTTCTGTTTCGCTCGGACCCAGTGGCAAGCCCCGAGCGTACGCGCGAAGGAGCGGTCGACACCGCGGCCTGCTTCGCACGATAGCTCTTCGAGGCTCACGCCATTGGGTATTCGGGCGTCTTTGAGCAAACGTTCGAGTCGCTTGTTTTCCCGTGCCACCCATTCGCGGTCGATCATCATCCCGATCACCTCGTCAGTGGAGAGGGGTTCCGTCGGGGGAGACGCGTGCATCTCGCGCACCGTCTGTGCCATCACGTGCAGCTTCATCTCGACGAGCTTCTGAATCGTTTCTTCCAGGATCACGTTCATCCTCCGTATCGAAGTAGCTTGCGCCGCGAATGTGCTCGTGCGCGATGGGCGCTCGAGTTGGGGGCTCGACCCGCGGCGCGCGGTCGAGGCCATTTTTGAGAATCGCCGTCACGCTCTTGCACGTGGGGCTGCCGATGCTCAGCGCACGAGCACACGCCGCATTCACGCGAGCCTTGCCGTATCGGTCGGCGAGCCGAATCACCCCGAGGCAGGTACGGTATCCGGTCTCTGGGTGCGTACGCTGCCCGAGAGCCCGACGCGCGAATTCACCGACCTGATCGCCAATGCTCTCGGCCCACGCGACCACGCGCTCGGGCGGCCACTTGCCATAGTCGCGGTGCTCGCGTGGCCGGTGTTCGTCGCAGATCACCGCCGTGCCCTTCGGACCATAACTGCGCACGTGGGACGCCACGCGCTCGCTCTGGTGCAGGATCTCGACACTCGTCGCGGTTGCACGAATCTCCACCTCGGCCCCCACCATCGTGTACGGCACGCTGTACAGTCGGTGCTCGTAGTCGACGCAGTAATCAATATTGACCTTCACCTTTCGCCACTTCGCGATCTGGTAGCGGTGAGCGGGCAGAGGGCGCATGGCGGGCTTGTCGATCGTCTCGAAGGCCGAGTGCCGGCATCCTTCGAGCTTTTGAAACGGGCGCTTGTTGAGCTGCTCGAGCAGCTCGCGGACCGCCACATTGAGCTCACCGGGTGAGAAGAAAGTCCGATTCCGGAGCGCCGCGAGGATCCACCGCTGCGCGATCAAAACGCCTCCCTCGACCTTCGCTTTGTCCCTCGGCTTTCTCGGCCGCGCCGGAATCACCGTTACGCCGTAGTGCTGCGCCATCTCGAGGTAGGTCGGGTTGATGTCCGGCTCGTACCGATCCGGCCCCGAAACGGCGCTGCGAAGTTGATCGGGCACGACGACCTCGGGGACGCAGCCGAAGTACTCGAAGGCGCGGATCGTCGAGCCGACGAAGTCGGCGACCTTCTGCGTGCGCGTCGCCTCGGCGTACGTATAGTTGCTCGCGCCGAGCACCGCGACGAACAGCTCGACTTCGTAAACCTCTCCGGTCGATGGATGGACGACGTGTGGCTTTCTCCCTGAGTAATCGATGAACATCTTTTCGCCGGCACGATGCACCTGGCGCATGACGACGCTCAGCTTCTTCTTCCACTGGGCATACAAGGCGCAAAAGCGGCTGTATTCGTAGGCTTTGAGCGGTGCCTGACCCATCGCCCCATCGCGGTACTCGACCCACAACGTTTGCAACGTGACCGCCGGACGCGACAGCTCTCGATGCACCCACGCGAAATCGATCGGCACGCGCGACGGCGGCTCGTTACGGCCACCATCGTGGAACAACCGCCCCTCCACCTCGGCGTCGCTCAGCAACCGGGCCTCCGCCCACGCGAGCCCCGCGGCACGTGCGCGCGCCAGGTAATCGCCGACGGTCGTCTCACCGATTGCCACCGACGCCGCGATCTCGGCGTGGCTGCGCCCGCACTCGAACTTCAATCTGAGAACTTCTCGGACCTTCCGCATGGACACTCGCTCCGACATCGCGCCTGTCTACGCGATGAAGCTGTGACCCTGCTCGCCGCTGCGGGGGGGACCGCCCCCTTTGGAATGCGTCCCCGGGTGCCTAGGAATCGGCCCCCGGGTGTCGTTGGAATGCGTCCCCGGGTGCCCAGGAATCGGCCCCCGGGTCACGTTGGAATGAGGCCCCGGGTGTCGTTGGAATCGATCCCCGAGTCACGTCGGAATACGCAGTACGGCCATGCGCTCGTCCGAGTAGGATTCTTTTGTGTACAAGACCACGGACGTCGTGCGAATGACGACCCGTGCCGTGCGTGCCGTCCGGTGCACGCGCTCGCGCAGTTCGAGCTCCACCGTTCCGCGAACCTTCCCCTTGCGCGCGACATCGCGCAATCGTTGAAGTCGACGTAGATTTCCAGCGTAGACAAATCGATGCGCATACGTAGAACGAACCGTGAACCATTCGCCCGAGTCACGCAAAGCCTTGAGTGTCCAGTACCGGTCGCCCTCGCGATCGACTTGAAACCACGCTTTCGAGCCACCAGCGGTCAGTGCCAACGTTGCGTCGCGGATCGCATCTACCCAATGACGAGTCTCCTTATCCTCCAGCGGCCGGCTTTGGCAATCGATACGTTTCTTCCGCCGCGCTCGTATCCACCACTGTTGATTCAGGACTCCGAGGGGCACTCCCTGCGGGGATACCGCATAGGCGTGTATTACCTTGAGGCCACTCGCTCCGAGTTGCGTGGATCCGACGCCGCGTAACCGTACGGGCAAAGACGCCGTGCGGGGCGGTCGCGTTTGATGTTCATTGCGCGCATGGCGAGACATGATGCGAACTGGTGGGCTGAGCGGATCAAGGAGCTGGCGCAAAGCGGCGACGCGGCGGGGATCGCCCGCCGACATAGCGTCAGGGAGCGGACGTTGATCTGGTGGCGATCCGAGCTTGAGCGGCGCGCGCGCACAGCAGGCCCCACGCGCCTGCTGCCCGTCGTCGTGACACGACCTGCGACGGTGGAGCGCGATATCGAGCTTGTCGTCGAAGCCGGGCCGGCACGCATCACGATGCGTGGAGCGATTACGGCCGAGCATCTTGCGGCGCTGGTGGCCGCCGCGGCGCGCGCGTGTTGAGTCTCGGGCCCGGCATCGAGATCGTCCTCGCGAGTGCGCCCGTCGACCTTCGGCGCGGACACGATGGCCTCGTGACGCTCGTGCAGTCTTTGTGGAAGGCCGACCCGTACAGTGGCACCCTCTTCGTGTTTCTTGGTCGCCGCATGGATCGCGTGAAGATCCTCTTCTTCAGCGCGGGCGGCTTCGTTGTCTATTACAAAAGGCTCGAATCTGGGCGCTTCACGCTGCCGCGGATCCCTGAAGGGGCCTCATGCATCGACCTCGACGCGACGTCGCTCACCATGCTGCTCGATGGTGTCGATCTTCGTCTCGTTCGACGCACACCGATGTGGAAACCCGCGAAGACGACCGCCGAAGCGAAAAAGGGGATCGACATTCGGCGGAGTGCATGATCAAAGCTGTTTATTGGTCCCTCCTCCCGACAACGACGAACACGGTTCCTGCGCTTGGCGCGAGTACGCGCAGTACCTCGAACAGGAGGGTGCGCGGGCGCAAGCTCGAATGGATATCATGCAGGCCGAGCTCGAGGTGCTCAAACGCGCCTTCGCCAGGCGTACCGAGAAGATGGGCAAGATGCCCAAGATCGCGCGGCCACCGAGGACGCCAGCGGAGATCGCCGAGCGCCGCACGGAGCAGGCTTTGCTTCGCGCGGAACACATCGTCACAGAAGAGAAGACGGAGCCCGTGCCCGAGACGCTGAAGAAGTGTCATCTTTGCGGCGGCACGAATTTTCGCAGCGTCGGCACCGGCAAGCCATCCGAGGTTTACTCGTACGTCCCGGGCTACTTCCGACGTGTTGTGCACACGCGCGAGGTCGTCGCGTGTCGATGCGGTGGATGCGTCATTACGTATCCCTCCTGCCAACCGCGTCGTGATTCCGTCGAGCAGGCGGCCTAGATTTGGCGGTGCGAATGACGGAGCTATCGAGCGCAGCGCTACTATGGGGACTCGCCGAGCTGCGGGGGGATGGTGATCTTCCCGAGAGGAGCCTCGAGCTCGTGGGGGAGGAGGCGGGCGCGCGTGGCGAGCCAGTTCATGGGGGCAAGTTCGACGACGCGTCGTTTGGGCCAACTCGGCAGGACACGAAACAGGTCGCGCAAGTATTCCTCGGAATCGAGTCCGGCGTGGCGCGCGGATGCGATGAGCGAAAGCCATGTGCAGGCCACTTCCGCGGCGTCGTCGGAGCCCAGGTGCATCCAATTTTTCCGTCCGATCGCCACATGTCGAATTTCGCGTTCAACGTCATTGTTGGAAAGTGGAATGCTCCCGTTCACCAAAAATCGCGTGAGCGCCTCCCAATGATTGTGGCTGTACCGAAGGGCGCGGGAGAAAGGCCCGCGTGGATCCACGCTGGGGTCGTCGAGCAGGCAATCGCGGGCCCTGGCGAAAATCTCGACCAGCGGTGCAGAGCGCTCTTTTCGAATCAAAAGGCGTGCGTCGGGCGAAAGGTGCGCGATGTCCCTCTCGATGGTGAACAGCTCGTCGGCAAGCTCGACGAAACCGCGCGCCCGCGTGTCGGTGGGCAAAGCAAAGAAATACTTGCGCCGGCAGTGTGCCATACAGCCGGCCTCTTTCGGCGCGCCGGGAGCGCGAAACAATTCGTCGTACACACTGGAGGCGTCTGCGACGACGATACCGCCAAATTCTTCGAGCCAGCTTTTCGGCATGTCGCTCGTGTGCAGCGCGGAATAGCGAAAAAAGACCTGCGCCCGATCGGCAAGGAGCACCCAGATGTGAGCTCTTCGATCGTGGGGGCTTGCCATCACGCGCACCCCCGTCGCATCGATGCCGATGACCTGGCACTGAGCCAACGCGTGTTCCCAAGCCGCATCGACGACGAGGCGCGCCACCGGCTCGGCGAGCTTTTCCCACGCGCTCAACGTGGAAACGGGCACACGCACACCATGCCGGGCGATGATCTTCGACAGGCGCGTGTACGGGATCTGATCGCCCCATTTCGAGTGAATCGTGTGGGCGAGCATCGCAGGATCGGGCAACGCGCGCGGAATCATCTCGTCGGGCACGGGCTCGATGTGCACGGCGACCGAGGCATCGTCATTGTCTTGGGCGAACTTTTTCCGGACCACACGCAATCGTGTATACCCGGACTTACGGAACGCCAATCGGTAAGAGACCTCCTCACCGATGTAGCGGGCTCCCTCAGGAGTTTCGCCGGGCGAAATGTCCACGGTTTCCACGGGCAGGTGCTCGGGAAGCTGCCCGCGCCCATGTGGAGTACGGCGCTTTCGGACACCGCTCGGAGGCGACGGGGGCACGCGATCGGGGCCGGCCAGTGGCTGCGCCGCGTTGGGCTTTTCGGGCTCGGCCGGGGCCGGCGATGGCTCACTGCCGAGAATCGTCGCATCGAGCAGCACCTGCAACGTGCTTGCCGGCAAGCGCTCGCGTTTGACGCCGAAAAGCTGCTTCGAGAGCCATGCCACCTGCGCCTCGAGGGCATCGATGCGCACGCGTTGCGATTCACTTTCGGCACGTAACCGTGCGTTTTGCTCGCGAAGCTCTCTATCCTCAGCCACAAGCCTCGACACCGCATCCGAGGACGCTCCTTGGGCCAGCGCCGCAACGAGAGCGGCCGCGATGCTGGCATTGGGGGGCGTGACGGGCGACACGGCTCGATGCATCGAGAACGTCGTGCATATCACGATATCGCATCATGCGATATGTATTCAGTGTACGCTGCTATTCTTTTTCTTACCTTCGACGGCGAGTCCTTCGAGAAATCGGGCAAACGCCTCGGGACTCATTTCCATACGCGAGGCGCCCTCGGTGCGCGGCGGCGCGACGAATACCCCCTGATCGAGGCGCTTGTATAGAAGCGCATATCCGGTGCGGTCGTAGAATAAGACTTTGCACCTGTCGGTCGCCTTGTTGAGAAACACGAAGAGCGAACCTCCTCGCGGATCGTCACCGAAACGCTCGCGCACAATCCCCGCGAGCCGATCGAAACTGATGCGAAGGTCGACCCGCTCGACACTCACAAAGATGCGGACATTCGCCGAGAACATCAGCTCTCCTCCAATACGCCGATCAACGCGCGAAGTACGGTGACGTTGGCCCCCGTCTGCACACGAAGTATCCGACCCGAGCGAAGAACCACTTCGATGCTGTCATAAGGCGAGGATGTCCCGCGCGCTACAGCGGTCGTCGCAATAGGCACCTCGGGTGCGGAGGCCTTGCGCGACGGCACAACCTCGACAAATCCCTTGCCGACTTCGGTGCTCGCTTCGGGCCGCGCGATCTTCCTCTTCCACCACACCAACGTCCGTGGATTCCACCCGTGCTTCTTCGCATATTCGCCCGCGCTCTCCCCGCTGGCCTCCCACGCCGCGATTCGCCTCACCCACTCCGGCCTCTTCGCTCGCTTCCTCATGCATCGCGAGTTTGCTGCCGCTTCGGCCCCTCGTCACGACGCGCTCCGCAGGACGGATACGTCATTACCGCGCCGCCGCCGGAGCGTTGGTCGGACAAGACGCGGTACGATTCGAGCTTCGTTGCGCACCTCGTCGTCTCGAAGTGCCTTGTCGTCACGCCGCTTTATCGTCTCGAGCAGTCGTTCGCGCGGCTCGGTATGCCCATCGCACGAAGCACGATGAATGACTTGTTCCGGCGTGCGGCGCAAAAGCTCGAGCCCCTCCGAGCCCCGCTCTTCGACGTCATCAAGAAGGACTTCCTCGTCCATGTCGACGAGACGTCGTTTACGCTGACGAAGCAAACCTCGAAGGCGTTTATCTGGGCCTTTGTTGGCAAGCGCCTCACGGGATATCGCTTTGAGCTCACGCGTGGTGGCGATGCTCCACTCGAGGTCCTCGGTGATTCGCCTGGCGCATTTCTGTGCGACGATTATCGTGGATATGACCCGCTCGAGAAGCGAGGACTCCGTCAGCGATGTGGCTGTCTCGCTCACGTTCGTCGGAAATTTTTCGAGGCCGGGGAGGTGCCCGAAGCGAAGGAAGCACTCGACCTCATCGCCGGAATGTACGGTGTCGAGCACGAGGCAGAGCATCGCGCGTTTCTTGGCACGGCCGAGCATCTCGCGCTGCGGCGCACCTATGCACGGCCTCTATTTGTGCGATTACTTCTGCTTTCTCGCGAACTTCGTCGTGCACACGGACCGAAGACGTTGCTCGGTCGTGCCGCGCACTATGTATGGCGCAACCTGCGCCCGCTCGGCCGTTTTCTCCGCGATCCGCGCATCCGCCTGGACAATAACTTGGCAGAAAATGCCCTTAGGCTCGTCGCTCTTGGCCGGAAAAATTTTCTATTTGTCCACAGCGAGGACGCCGGTAAGGAACTCGCACTGCTCTACTCACTGGTCGTCTCGTGCACACGCGTTGCCATCAATCCCGTTGAGTACATCGCGGACGTTCTCGAACGCATCGACAAGACCGCCGACGACAATCTCTCGAACCTCCTGCCCGATCGCTGGAAACCACACGCGATCGCATCACCCTCGACGTTCTTCGACCCTTAGACCATCGCGGATCGAACGGAACCCCGTTCAGGCCGTTCGCCGTACGGTTACGACGCCGCCAAACCCTTTTTCTCTCTTCCAGTCTGTCAGCCGCAGGCTTGTCCCATCAACAACGACATGAACCCACGACTCGTCCGCGCATCGGCGAACCGTCGCACTACGCACGGCTGCTAGCAGATCTTCGCTGCGGACCTTCTCGTTACTCAGGAAATCGTAGGCGGCTTGTTGCTCGGCACTGCTGCGAAAAACTTCGAGTACTCGGCCCCCCGGCCGCGCCGCAAGCGACGCCGTCATACGGACCAAACGAGCCGTTCTCCGCGCATCGCCTAGTTCCGCGTGGCCAAATTCCTCATATGCCCACTCCCGCGCATCCCGACCACTTGAATCGTCCATGCTTCCAAAAGGGACCATCGCCCGTCAAAATTCCCGAAGAAAACCAACTTCCGATCAATGCCCAGACCACTTCGTGGGGACTTGGGCGGACGCCGAAACTCGATTAGCCGGGTCTTTTCTGGATGCAGGGTCAGGGCGTACTTGCCGAATCGTTTCGGCAGCGCGTCCATCACCTTGCGTGCATCCATTTCATTCGCGAACAAAAGCACTGCATCGTCCGCATAGCGGACGAGGTGCGCCTCGCCCGAGAGGCGCGGTTTGACGATCTTCTCAAACCACACATCGAGCGCTTCGTGCAGGTAGATATTCGCCAAGATTGGCGAAACTACACCACCCTGTGGGCTTCCCGATTCCGGGTACATGATGCTCCCGTCCTCAAGTACGCCCGCATTGAGCCACTTGCCGATCAACCGCAGCAGCACTCCGTCGAGTACCCGTTGGCGCAGAATCGCTCGGAGGTGTTCGTGGTCCAAGTTATCGAAAAACTTGCAAACATCGATCTCGAGGACCCACGTGCTACCCATCTTCATCGCTTGCCTCCACGTCGCCTCCAGCGCTTGATGCGCAGAACGACCAGGACGGAATCCATACGAGCAGCCGAGAAAATCCTGCTCGTAGACAGCTTCCAGCACCATCGCAACCGCGCGCTGCAGGACTTTATCTTCGAAGGACGGAATGCCAATCGGCCTAGTTTCAGACCCGCTTCCCTTCGGGATATGGACCCGCCGCACGGGCGGCGCCCGGTATGTGCCAGACTTCGCGCGTTCGAGGAGCGCCCGGAGATTTTCTTCCAGATTCGCTTCATATTCTCCCGCGGTCATTCGGTCAACCCCCGGTGCGCCGTCCTTTTCGCGTACGCCGGTATGCTTCGCGTAGCCAGTCAATGTCGATGTGATGGGCAAGCGTGGTGAACGCCATGCCGGGCGCTTCGCGCGCCAGTTTCGCTATCCGTTCAAGTTTCGTTGAGATGGGTATAGAGCCCGATGTCTCCATCATCTTTCCTTTCAACGGTTCCGTAGCCCGGTGCCCGCCTTTCCTCTGCAGGGTCCCCTTTGGGAAGGGTTCCCCCGCTTCACAGGTCGTATCGAGCACTCCGACTTCCTGCCGCCCATCGCGCATTGCTTCGTTGCCTTCGCGCTGCGCTACCGCCGCCATTCAGCGGTCGGAGACGTCAGGATCTCCCTAGGTTCCTGGCAAACCCTTGCGTACATGCCCTGCTCTCCGACCCCGGTGGACCTACCTCGCCAGGCCTTCGGGCGTGCCCGACTTTTCGGCGTCTCGGTATTGCCTTCCGCACTCTGAAAAGCGTCGGCTCCACGATGTCAACCTTTCGGGGCTCTATGACACGGCCTGCATGCTCACTGTCTACGCTTGGCAGCCACGGTTACCCGTATTCCTCGTTACGGCCACGCAAGACTCGTTTCCGGATGGCGGCCCTGCCTTTCCGGACGGGACTTTCACCCGCTGGGTTCGAGAAGAAGGTTTCCGCTTATTTCATCTCGCTTTCTCCTTCTCCAGGCTTTACCTGGCGCACTCAGAGTAGTTGTCCACCCGGTTCGGCAGCCAGCGAGCGTCGAGCGGGCCCTCTGGTCAAGGGGGCATTGGCAGGTGGACAGTGCCGACGTACAGCGAATCGTTCAAGTCGAAAATGGTGCAACGGATGGCGGGACCGCAGGGTCGCAGCGCCCTGAGCCTCTCGAGCGAAACCGGCGTTTCACAAAGTGCTTTGTCGAGGTGGCTGCGTGAAGCAAAAGTGAGCCCGATGTGCATGCGGAGGAGAGCGCAGCAATTGCCGGACGGATTGTTGAATGGGCGTGTGAAAAGGAAGGCGTTGATCCTCGTGCCCTCGTTCTACATGCTGATAACGGTGGACCGATGAAAGGCTCGACCATGCTCGCCACGTTGCAACGACTCGGTGTGGTCGCCTCCTTCAGCAGGCCGTCCGTCAGTGACGACAACCGTACGTCGAGGCCGTGTTCCGCACCCTCAAATTTCGACCCGGATATCCGCGCAGGCCCTTCCCATCACTCGAGGCTGGGCGCCAGTGGGTCGACCAGTTCGTGCACCGGTACAACCACGAACACATACATAGTGCGATTCGCTACGTGACCCCCGCAGCCCGCCATGAGGGACACGACGTCGAACTCTTGGCCGCCCGCCACGCGCTGTACCAAGGCGCGCGACGTGGAACCCCTCGACGATGGACTCGTAACACCCGCGACTGGACTCCAGTCGGAACCGTTGTGCTTAACCCCGCCAAGGCGGGGAATCTTTCGTGCGCTATACACTGAATGTTCGTTGGACAACTCCCTTGACGCTCACCGAGCGAGGCGTCGATGATTGTTCGCCAACAAGATCTCGCCTCGACAACTTCCAAAATCCAAATGACGTGCACACGTTTATCCTCTCACGTGGTTCTGCTGCTATCGCAGTAGCCCCACACGTATAGGTTTTCGAATGGGCGGTCACGATGCTGCGTTCGCCTAGCGATTCCGCGACGCTAAACCAGGACTACGGAGGAGCCGTCGTCCGTCTCGCGTGGGCGGTCGATCGGAGAAGCGGAGAGCGGATACTCCTCTGTGGAGGGGTGGAGCTCATACCACGAGAGGTGCCGCCGCCGGAGCCGACGCTGGAGCGACACTTGAAGCTCGCAGGTGGGCGATACTTTATCTACGCTCATGAGGTCGTTGTTTCCGCCCACCGCGGCTTGGAGTGGTTCGACGAGGCCGAAAGGGGAGTATGCATCCGGATCGGAAAAAGCGGTGAGCTCCCGGACAGCCAGGATCCCGCAGCCCTACAGTTCACGAAGGTCGCTCTAGCGCCCGAGCCCCCAGGTCCTGCCACCGTAGCCCCGACGATTCAGGTTCCGTTCGCGGCTGACTGGCACTGCACGCCCCGAGTGCGGCACCTCGTTGCGACTTCGGACGTCCGGGGACGATTTGCGGTCGAGGAGCGCCCGGCGATAGCCGACTGGCTCGAGGCGGAGCTCCACGTTAATCTCGAGCTCCTGCCGGAGTTTTGGGGCTCCGTTCACTTGATCGCGCCGAACCCGGTCTTCCGATCGTTGCGTCTTCATCATGAGCGGGATGAGCAAGGCCAATCGTCCCTCGTTGCTGTGATTACTCCCCGTAGCGGTCAGACGCTTGCAGGGCTTCACCTCATCATCGAGGAGGAGCGAACTTCCGGCCTGGGCGTCTTCACGAGTGTCCCGCTCAACGACGCAGTCACCCGTATTCCCCTGCCGACTGCGCCCGGTAGCATCCGAGAGCGCGTCGCCGATCCGGTGCGAGGCGTCCTGTGGGATGCTGGACTATTTGCCGTGTATGAGCTCGGTTTCTCGCTCTCTGCGAACTTGTCCTCGACGGTAAGGACGGTTGCAGCTGCACGTCCTGATGAAGAAGGGTACTCCGTTGCCCTCGTGGGCGACCTACGCAATGAGACTCGCGTTGAGGGCAGAGCACCGCTTCCGGCAGCCACGGTTCTTCATCAGGCATCAGTGGATCGAGCACGTCGGCAGTACGGGGCGGAGCGGCAGCGCTGGTTCCGCAATCAATCCGCCGATGGCATTAGTGCACTGCGCGAGTTGATCGGCAAGGTGGAGAATGAGCTGCTTGTCTGTGACCCGTACTTTGGCGGCGATGACGTCCAAAGGCTGGTGCTCGCCATTGCCAAACCAGACGCTAGAGTGCGCATCCTTGCGAGCGCGATGCACCTCCATCGGGAGCGAGATAATGGGACTACAGAGGGGCAGTACCTCGACGAACGCCTCGTCGAGGCGATGCGTGCGCCACCGATGAATCCTACGGAAGTGCGTGTAATGACAGGGGCGAAGGCTGCCATCCACGACCGATTCCTCTGGCTCGGAGATCGGCTTTGGATGCTTGGTTCGTCGGTAAACCGCTTTGGCGGCCGAGGAACATTGATGGTTGTCGTCCCTGACCATGAGCCAGTGATGCAAGACCTCGAGCGAGTCTGGATGGAGTCGCCGACACTCGCCCAATGGCTTGCCGACCACCCACCGAAACGTCCGGTGATTATTGCGGGGCTAGATAAATGAGGCTCGCTGTCGGTTCAGTGACCATGGCGCACAGGTGACATCTTGAAGGACGCGAGATTCGTCGATGAAGCAAGGTGGATCGTGGCTAATGAGCGTGGGAAAGCTCACGGCGAGGCCCTTCTGGGCGAACTTGGAGACCCCACCGTGCTTATGGCTGGAGTTCTCGCCGTTCTTTCCAACAATCGCGACATGGTTAAGGTGCTCCCTGAGACCCTCGCCGAGGAGGTGACGCGATTCGTGAACCGCCTCGATGTTCGCACCGATAGCGCCTGGTTCGCGATCGCTAAGGGGCTCGCCTCTCTTGGTATCATAGGAGCACCATCGCTGCTTCGTCTGATGGAATCGGCAAGTCGACTTGAGCGCGCTCCGCAATGGGTTCATCACACGTTCCACGAAGAGGCTTTCGCACTGCTCCGGGATCTCGACGAGCCGACCCTCGAAGCATGGCTCGCACTCTCGAGCGCGGCGCCGACGGTACCGATTGCTGATGCACGAGTGTCGTCGGCGCCGATCGAGGTGACGCGCCGCGAGGCGTCGTGGCAAGTGTCGGATCCCTTCGAGCTCTGGGACGAAGGTGGCGCAGCGATTCCCCTTGTGGCCGCGTACGAGCCGTTGAATTTGCTCCGGCGCTTCGATGACCGACGATGGTTTCGCGCAGTCGACGCCTGGGAAGATGGACGATTGGTTTTTGCGGCTCTCTTCGGGAGTCATGTTCTCCACGATCGTGAGACTCTTCTACGATACCTCACCGATGCGGCCCCGGTGTTCGGTGAATCTGGCGAGTGGACTGGTCGCACTGCAGGACTCATCCTCGCTAAAAGCATTATCGAGCACGCCTCCGCACTCGCGAATGCGATTTCTTGGCAGCGCAACGTAACTGACGCAGAGCCCGATGCAGCTGTCGCTCAATTGATCAACGAAGAGCTCCCCGCCTACTTCGCCCACGCGTGGCGCGTGCTGCTGACTCGAAGCGACGGCTTGGCGCTTGCCGCCGCGCTTCACGTTCGCCTGGCGGACCCACGGCCCAGGCCGGGGGTCTATCGTGTCGACGTTCCGTCCATCGCGCTGCGAACCCTTTCGGGATGCCTCACTGCGATCCGTCCGAGAGCAGCGCAATTCAGGACGCTGTGGCGACTTCGTCGTGAGGCTCAGGAGCGTGCAGGCCGAGGAAGGCACGTCTCGGGACTACGTGCATTCGCCTGTATGGTGGCGATCACGGCAAGCGATGAGCCACTCGACCCGGAGCTCTTCGACTGGCTTGGTGAGCTACTGCGCGGCGATCCGTCTGACTGGCGGTACTTCGCAAACTGCGGTGCCCTCCCTGAGCTACTCGATCGCATGGTCAGCCTCCTCGCGAAGAACAATGACCCCATTCCGAAATTCGAAGCGTTGTACGCATCACTCGAACCAAGTCGGCGGCGTGGCGAGTTTGGACGGACGCACACTGAAAACGATGCCGACCTCGCCAGCGTCGTGCTCATCGTCCTCCTGGCGGCTGTCTTGGACAAACGCGTCGTTCGAAATGGCGAGGACATTGTCGAGACGTCCTCGCGTCTTTTCCGGCGTGCTCTTCGACTTTACCTGGTCTCGTCGCCGGCCTTCGAGCCGACCCTGAGCGCCCGTGCCGCGCTCACGTTTACTATTCAAGTATGCGTTCGCGCCAATCAAGCAATGCTTGAGGAGTGCCTCGGTCCGGTGTTGACGGACCCGGGCCACGCGGCCGAGGTTTTAGCGGCCCTCCTAAGCAGCGTACCGCGCCACCGGCTCGAGAGAGCCGTCGAAGCGACCTACGGAAACCTGCTCATTCTCCAGAGTCGCTCACTGGAGTGGGCGGTGGCAACGAAACTCCAGTGCGATCGAAGAGCCGTCGACGCACTCGCGGCGGCCCTCCGTCTACCGCCTGCGGAAACTCCAGGGACCCCGTGAATCTCCAGAAACGTCCGATCACCAAAACAAGAGGAGTCACGAACGGTCATCGTCGACAGGGCCGCGTGATGATCCGAGTTCTTACAATGGACACCCGAGCCCGGCAGTCAAGAGCGGCAAGTGCGCGGGTTCGTCCAGAGCTTTGTTGTGGAGCCCTGAGTTAACCTGGTTAACAGCCGCTGTTAACCGAGCTTTGTTTCGCTGTGACCCAAACCTCGAGACAAAGCTCAGGTCGAGCGCTTGGGCCAGCACTCTCCGCCATGGCCGAGACCATGGGAGGGCTTCGTGGCTCTCGACAAAGCTCCCTCGAAGCCCGCATTTCTCCTTACAACGGCGACCCGCCTGTTCACCAGCGGGTCACCAAGTTCGTAAGTCGCTACGAAAGAAGCTCCGGCTGTAGGACTCGAACCTACGACCCGGCGGTTAACAGCCGCCTGCTCTACCAACTGAGCTAAGCCGGAATTGACGAACACGTATATTGGGACCGCGGGGGTTCGTCAAGCTAACGCGATGCGTGCGTTGAAAAAAATGAACGGCAGGGGTGCGTGGTTCGCCCGGTGCCTCGAAATGGCCGCAGAATGGCGCCCGTTCCACCCTTCAGGCGTCCCTTGGTGTCGAACGGCCATGGGGCGGCATCTACCGCCGCCCCCGCTAGCGCCGCCGCGCTTCCGAGCGCCTCGCCTCTTGCGGCCACGCCGGTCGCGAAGGAGCAAGCGCGCGGCAACGACGACGACGACAGCGGCGGCGACAACGGCGACTCAAAGGCCCGACGCGACGAGCTGCGCAAGCTCGATCATGCGGTTCGAGAAGCCCCACTCGTTGTCGTACCAGGCGAAGACCTTGGCGAAGTGGTCGCCGAGCACTTGGGTGAGGGTGGCGTCGAAGATGGATGAGCGCGGATCGCCGAGGTAGTCGCTCGAGACCAAGGGCTCGTCGGTGTAGCCGAGGATGTTTCGCATCGAGCCCTCACTCGCGGCTTTCATGGCGGCGTGGATGGCGTCCTTCGACATGGGGCGCGTGCTCTCGAAGGTAAGATCGACCAGCGAGACGTCCATGGTGGGGACGCGCATCGCTTGGCCGTCGAATTTTCCTGCCAGGGAGGGGATGACCTCGCTGAGGGCTTTGGCGGCGCCCGAGGATGCGGGGACGATGTTTTGGGCGGCGGCGCGGGCTCGGCGTAGGTCGCCTTTGCGGTGGGGCATGTCGAGGAGCGCCTGGTCGTTGGTGTACGAGTGGGTCGTGGTCATGAGGCCGCGCTCGAGGCCGAATTGGTCGAGTAGGACCTTCGCGACCGGGGCGAGGCAGTTGGTCGTGCATGAGCCGCACGAGAGGATCGTGTGATGGGTGGCGTCGTAGGCTTCGGGGTTGACGCCGAGGACGATGGTTGCGTCGTGGCCTTTGGCCGGTGCGCCGATGATCACCTTGCTCGCGCCGGCGGTGAGGTGGGCGCCGGCCTTGGCGCCGTCGGTGAAGAGGCCCGTGCACTCGAGCACGACGTCGACGCGGAGCTCCTTCCATGGGAGCTTGCTCGGGTCCTTCTCGGCTGTGACCCGGATGGGGTGGTCGCCGATGACCAGCTCGTCGCTCCGCGCGGTCGCAAGGTGGGACGCTCGGCCGTGGACCGTGTCGTAGTTATATAAATGTGCGAGCGTCTCGGCGTTGGTGAGATCGTTGAGGGCGACGATTTCGATGTCCGAGATGCTTCGCTCGAACATCGCGCGCACGATGCAGCGGCCGATGCGGCCGAATCCGTTGATTGCAATTCGCGTCGTCATGAGCAGGGATCCTCCGAGGGGTGGCGGGATGGGGTCGATGGCTCGCCGGCGCCCGTTTGCTCGGCAGAGTGGCCGCCGAAGGCGTCGAAGAGCTTCTTCGCGATGCGATAAAAATCGCGGAGATCGCGCTCGTCGAGCACCCCGACGACGCGCGATGCGAACCGTGCGCGCGCCGCATCCACCCGAACGCGCGTGCGCTGGCCGCTGACGCTGAGCCCGAGGACGTACTCGCGGCGGTCCTCTTTGCTGCGCGTCCTCCGTACCAGTCCGCGCTCGAGGAGCGTCTGGAGGAGGCGGCCCGTCAATGTCGGTGCGGTGCCGGTCGCGCGGGCGAGGTCGGCTTGCGAGATTCCGCGATGCCCGCCGATGTAGCGCAGGAAGTAGGCCTGCAAGCTCCAGAGCTTCTCCGCCTCGTACGTCTCGTCGGAGACGGACATGAGGCACCGCCAAAGGGCGCCGAAGGTCTCGATGAAGGCGATGGGGTCGCTCGGAGCAGGGGCTTTGCCGCGGGCCGACATAGTGCACCTAGTATACGATATTTAATGCACCTAGTATATGAATCGAAGCTGCTGGAGTGCACGGGTCTGCCAGCGTGTGCGATTCCATCGACGCGAACGGGCACGGCACATCGTGCGTCCCGCGGATCGACGGCACTCCACGTTCCGCGGCCGGAACGGATGCTGCCTCCCCGTCGCAAAGATACGGCGAGCCCGGCCGCGCGATCGAGCAAGCCCGATACGATGCGGGCTCGAACATCGGCAACCATGCGTCCCGGCGCAGCGTGGCATACGCGTTGCTCGCCGGCACGGTGGGCACGTGGTGATGCCCGGAGGTCACTCATGCGGCTTCGATCACGGGCGCGCCTTCGTGCGCGCTTCCTCCACGCACTCCGCGCCCTTTGCGCATTCCTCGCGTCGTGCGCCCTCTTCACGCTCCCAACGGCGCAACTCCAATGCGGCGGGACCGCCTCCGACCCAATCCCACCCACGAACAATCCCCTCCCCCAACGAGACGCCGCAACCGCCGACGCCCCCCCGAAAGCGCAAGATGCGCACATTCGAGTCCACTACCCCGCTGGAGCGCGCCCCCTCCCCCTCACCTTGGCGGCCGAGAATTCGTCCGGTACGCAACTTTCTCCGCTGACGAAAACGACGAACGACACCTGGGAGGTCACTATCGAGAACCTCACCGAGCCTCTATCCTTCCGCCCCATGCGCGATCGTATGCCGGCGAAAGGAGGTCCCTACCGCGTACGGCCCGGTCAGACCCTCGACGTTTACCCCTGGTTCGAGCGCGACACGGGGACGATCGCCCGCTTCGATGCGCGCTTCGCGTCGCGCATTCTAAACAACACCCGCGGGATTCGCATGTACGTTCCGCCGAGCTACCGTGAGAATACGCTCAAGCGATATCCCGTCATCTACATGCATGACGGCCAAATCCTCTTCGATGCCGACATGGCGATCGAGGACGGGCTCGCGAAGAACGGATACGGCAGCTGGAAGCTCGAAAACGTGATGGACACGGAGATCGCGGCAGGCCGGATCCCGGAGGCCATCGTGATTGGAATCGACATCGTCTTGGAGCTCCATCCGAGCGATCCCACCCGGCAGCGCACCCGAGAGCTGACACCCACCCCGGACGATGCGTTCGTAGGGTTCGGCGGCACCGGACAGGGAACGCAGTACCTTCGCATGATCCTCGAGGAGCTGCGACCTGCGGTGAACGCGCGCCTTCGCACGCGCGACGATCGCGAGCACACGTTCTTGCTCGGCTCCTCGCTCGGCGGGCTCATGAACGTTTGGGCCGGCCTCTATCATGGGGATACGTTTGGCGCGATCGCCAGTCTTTCGACGGCCTCGTATTGGGACAAAGAGGTCGTCGTGGCCCGCGCCCAAACCCTTACGATGGGCTCGACCACGGCCTCGCGGATCTACATCGATGTCGGCCAGGACGAGCGCGAGAGCGGCGGCGATCCCAAATTGAACGAATCGATGCCGACCGCGGCGCAGCAAGAGCGGCTCGAGGCCGCGCTGGTTCGAATGGGGTACGTCGAGGATCGGACCCTGATGGCGGTCGTGGACCCGGCTGGCAAACACCATGGCGCGTCGTGGAACAAACGCGCCCCGGTCGCTCTATCGTTCCTCCTTGGCCGTGAGCTCTAACGCCTCCCGCCCCCGGTGGCGCACCATCGCGCGATGGGCCTCCTTGACCGCGCTCGCGATGGGAAGTGCGGCCTGCGGGATGATCCTCGGAGACTTCCCGGACGGAAAACTGAGCACCGGGGGCGATGGTGACGTGCCGGTACCCGCCGAGGCGCCCGAGGGAGCGATCTGCTTCGTTCCAAATGCCGAGATCCTCGGGCTCGCGATCGATGCGACCAGCATCTTCTGGCTGCGTGCGACGACTTCGGACGAGAAACCCCAGTTTGCCGTGGAGGTGTGCCCGAAAGGCGGCGGCGCGCCCCAACGCGTCGCGATCGTAGCGCGCAAGCCCGCGGCGATCGCGCTCTCGGAACGACACGTCTTTTGGAGCATCGACGAGCCGCTCGAGAGCTCCGGCGGCGTCTTTCGCGCGAGCAAGGCAGATGACGCGGGCGCACCTGCCGGCGATCAGGGGCAGCCGGTCTTCCTCAAAGTCAATCACCCGGGGCCCATCCACTTCGCCAATGGAATGCTCTACACGGGCACCCGCGTGGGCATCATCCATAGCACTTCGCCGGAGACCGGGAACCCCACCGGGGAGGCTATCCCCAACATCGGAGATCCCGCCAGCATCGCCGTCTCCGAAACGCACCTCTATTGGTCCGATCGCGATACCGGTGCCATCTCGACCGCGCCCCGCCAAGGTGACGTGCTCAACGTCGATTTCGTGGCGCGCTCGCCCGCGCAGCGTTCCCTGCTCGCCTACGATCGCGGTGCCCTGCACTGGGTCACGGTGGGAACCACCGGCGCGACCATCGAGTCCAAGTGCCCCAAGGGGTGCGAGGTCAAACCGATCGTGATGCAACCCAACGGGTTCGCGGCGTTCGCCGTGCGGAACGGCATCGTTTATTGGACCGCGAACGAAAACGGCACCGCCGTGGTGTGGCGATGCACCGATCTCGCCGCGTGCGAGGCGGGTAAGACGGCGCAGTGGAGCAGCGCCAACACCATGGCCTCGCACCTTGCCATCGATGATGGCGCCGTCTACTTCGTGGCGAGCCGCGGGAAGGACAGCTACATCGTCAAGCGGGCCCAGTGAACGCCGTCGTCGCCATTTGCCACTACCGCGGCCTCTTCGCCTCCATCTCGCGCCCAAACGCCACCAGCTCCTCGTAGGTGACCATCGTCCGCAAACGCGGCGGCGCGAGGCCCATTTCCTCCTCCCGCGCGTGAAGCTCGAACTGCGCCCCGAGCTCCGACGCCAGCGCGAACACGCCCTTCGGATCGAGGTGCGGCGCCTCCCCTTTCGCGAGGAGCCGCTGGCAAAGCGCGTGCAACGCGTCGTGCTCGCGATCGCACGCGTCGAGGAAGCTCACGTCGGTGCTCCGCAGCCGCCCCGCGCGGCGCAAAAACGGAAAGAGCCCGGTGCTCTCGGCCTGATGGTGCCAAAGCATCGCGCGGCAAGCGAACGCCGTCTTCGCCGCGAGCTCCTCCGCGGGAGCTCGCGGGAGCTCGGCGAACAGGCCGAGCAGGTATGCGTGTACCTGGCGAAGCTGGGTTTCGTGGGCAACGTAAGGATCGTCCATGCCGTGAGCGTAGGTGCGCGCGCCCGTTGCGCCACTTGCATGAAATAGGAAAGACTGTTGCCATAGGTGCAAGGATGGACCACGATCTCAACGACGCACGCTTCTTTGCCGAGGTGGTCGGCCGCGGGAGCTTCTCGGCCGCGGCGCGCAGCGCCGGTCTTCCGGTGTCGACGGTGAGCCGGCGCATTGCACGGCTCGAGGCGCGCCTCGGTGTGGCGCTGCTCACGCGAACGACGCGCCAGCTCGCGCTCACCGAAGCGGGGCGCGTGTACCACGACCACGCGGTGCGCGCGGTCGCGGAGCTCGATCGGGGCGAGAAGCTGGTGCAGGATCTGGGCGCGAGACCCAAGGGGCGCATTCGCCTCGCCGCCACCTACAGCGTCGCGGTCCTGCTGTGGCCCACCATCTCCGAGTTTCTCCAGCGCTTCGGCGACGTGAGCATCACCCTCGATGCGCACGAGCGCCGCGTGAACCTCGTCGAGGAACGCTACGACCTGGCCGTCCGCACCGGCGAGCTGGACGACTCCAGCATGATCGCGCGCAAAGTCCTCGAGGGCGTCTACGGCTTCTTCGCCAGCCCCGACTACATCGCACGGCGCGGACGGCCGCGGACCGTTCGCGAGCTCGGGCAGCACGACTGCGTCCTCTCCGGCGATCGCTCGAAGCGCGATCGCTGGATCGTGCGGCAAAGGCGGCGCACCGTCCGCGTCGCGGTCCGCGGGCGAATCCACGTCAACGAAATCGGGCTCGCCCGCCAGGCGACCCTGGACGGTTATGGGATCGGACGGCTGCCCCTCGCCATGGCAAGCGGCTATGTGCGCGAGGGCCACCTCGTGCGCGTGCTGCCAAACGCGGACAGCGGCCCCATCCCCGTATGGATCGTCTATCCATCGCGCCGCGCGCTCTCCGCGGCCATGCGCGCCTTCGTGGACTACCTCGTCGAGCGGCTTCCGCGCATGTACGAGCAGATCAAACGGGGCGCATCATCGATTACAGCTTGACGTCGCTGCAGGGGACGGGGTCGCAGGAGACGACTTCCTCGTAGGGCAGCCATTTGTCGTAGCCCGACTTTCCGGGTTTGCCTTGCATCCAGTAGAACCACTCCTCGTAGCTGTACCGGCCCGCGACCTTGTCTTTGCATATATTGATATCGGCCGCCCACTCGTCGAAGCTCGCGTGCTCGTTTTGCGCCATGCGCTCGAGGACGCATGCATCGTCGAAGCGGCATCCCTCGTGGGAGCCACATTCGATGAGACGATAGGTGCAACGCTCGCATCGGAAGCCGCTGTTGGGGCAGTTGCTCATGCTCCTCATGCGGATGGCGTATGCGGGGCTTCGGTCCCGGCACGTGGCCTGGCCCGATTTCCCACACGAGCCATATTCGCACCAACGGCCGCGGGTGTCGTCGTAGACCAATTGGCCTTTGACCCGCACCGGGTAGTTTTGGCAGCGCGGGGGATCGTGCTCGCCCAAGGGATGATCGGTCCCCACGAGCTGCGCGCACGCATGATACAATGGGGTATTGTCGATGAAGGCGGCCTTGACGATCGGGCTGCTCTTCGACACCAAATTGCCCGCGCCGCCCACCAACCCCTGCGTGCCGAGCCCCTGCTTGGCCGACGCCCCCGCGACATCGGTCACCCGAATGGGTACGGATCGAACGGAGCCGGTCTGCGCATTCTTCAGACGAAGCTCGGTTTGGGCTTCGTCGAGCGTGTACGTGCCGCGCTCTTGGCACGTCCCTTTTTCGTCGCAGGGTCGGGTCAGAAAATACGTGGACGACGCGTCTTCGAACGCGAGCGACGTGATCGACCCAGGGCCTGCCGCCTCGTAAATGCCATCGAGCTTGGGCTTGGCCGGCGCGTCCTCGGGCGACGAGGAACACGATGATGCCGCGATCCCCACCGCTGCAAATGCCAGAGCCCCTGTAAGCTTATGCCAACGCCTCATGATGTTTACCTCTCTACGGTACAATCTCATGCAAGGCGGAATCCAAACGCATCCAAACGAACGAGGGCGCATGATCGTTTGGTATTTGCCAAACCGTAAGAGGCGCTCGAAGCGGGCGTACGGAAGTCTTCGTTCCGTGGCCGGAAGGGGTTGTTCCGCGGGTTTTGCACATCATCCACGAAATGATGTCAAATGCGACGATCTTCACCCCGCCAATAAGGTTCGCGCAGCTCGCGTTTCAGGATCTTGCCGGATGGATTTCGCGGGAGCGATGGCACGAACTCGACCGCCCGCGGTACTTTGAATTCCCCTACCCGCCCCCGAACGTATCGAATGATGTCGCCCGGACGCAGGGTGGCACCTTCGACGGGGACGACCAGCGCGCGAACGGCCTCGCCCCAAAGTGGGTCGGGGACACCGATAACCGCGACATCGGCCACGTCCGGGTGGGTGCGAATGACATTTTCGACCTCGGCTGGGAAGATCTTTTCGCCGGCGCTGATGATCATATCGCGGATGCGATCGGATACGTAGAGGTAACCCTCTTCGTCGCGGAAGCCCGCGTCTCCGGTCATGAGCCAGCCATCCACCAAGGTGGTGCGCGTGGCCTCCTCGTTCTTCCAATAGTCGACCATGTTCGAGGGCGAGCGGATCGCGATATGACCGGTCACCCCCGGGCGGACGTCGCGACCGTTCTCGTCGAGGACGCGCACCTCCACCCCCGGGAGCGGCTTTCCAACGGCGCGCAGACGGGAATCGCTCGCACCAAGGTGCTCTTCGGGCCGCAAGGACACCACCACATTTCCCGTTTCGGTGCTTCCATACGCGTTGCAGAAGCCGCACTTGAAGACGTTCATCGCCTCTTGCAAAAGCGCGGTCGGGCACGTCGATCCGCCGTACGCAATGACCTGCAGGGAGGAGAAGTCGACGGAGCGGCACCCGGGCTCGACCAGAAGGAGCTGGATCATGGCGGGCGCCATGCACGTGGTGGCCACGCGATACGTTGGAATGATCCGCAATACCTGCTTGGGATCGAAGCCGCGCAAAAGGACATTGGTGCTACCTTGGCTCAATCCTTGGACGAGCCACCACACGCCGCCAATGTGAAATGCCGGCTGCGAGACCATGCTCACCGTTCGATGGTCCCAACCAAACCACGGATCGCGCGAATCGCGCAGGCTCCGTGCGACACCCAAAAGGGAGCGGCTCGACAGACGGACGCCTTTGGGGTGGCCCGTGGTACCGCTGGTGTAGAGGGTCACCACCACGGCCTCGGGATCGTAAGGGTGGGACGACCAGGACGGCAACGACGACGAGGAAGACGACGCTCCGCGCTGCCATTCGTCGAACACGGGTATCCCTACCCCGTTGGGCGCCGTCGCAAGGACCTTGGGGAGCTTCCCGATCTCGGCCGCGATGGCGGGCAGAAAATCGAGGCATTCGACGTCCACCAGGAGGAGCTTTGGATCCGCATGGGCGAGGATGTACGCCATTTCCTTGGGCGCCAATCGCGCATTGATCGGCACGTAAACGGCGCGCGCTTTGGCGGCTCCGAACATCAAAGCCACCGACTGCAGCGACCCTTTTCCAAGCATGCAAACGCGGTCGCCAGGCTCCACGGAGTCGCTTGCCAGGGCGTGCGCGGCTTGATTCGACCCGAGCTCGAGCTCACCGTACGTGAGGGTCGCATCGTCGACGATGAGCGCGACTTTGTCGCCGTAGAGCTGGCTCACGACCTTGGGCAGCTCGGCCAAGGTGTCGACGCCGTTCAAGAGCTTCATCGTGATTCCTCCGGTGAGCCTGCCATCGCGGTCAGAATGGCGCGAGGGCCGTCGAATGATCTTCGTCCATGTCCGACGAGCACATTGTCGATCATCAAGACGTCGCCGCGCTGCCATGGAAAGAGCACTTCGCCCGCCTCCACCAAGCCTCGCACCTCTTCGACGAGGGTGTCGTGGATGGGGGTGCCATCGCCAAAGAGCACATTCCTGGGGTATTCGATCTCGGGCAGGCGCGCGCGGACCCGGGGCGGCATTCGTGAAGGATGAAAGTTGACGACGTGGCTGAACCAACACTCTTCGCGGGTCTGCGGGTGCCGGCGAATGGCGGGGACCCGCTCTTTCCAGATTAAATCATCCGACTTCGTCCAGGTGATGTCGGCCCCCGCGCGGGCCGCGGCTCGTTCGATGACCGATTTGTCGGTCGTCCCGTAGGTGCGTTGCCACGAGACGCTGTAGGGATAGCCGCTCTCGTCCAGCACCCGAATGTTGTTATCGAGGAGGCCCGAACCGTCCCCGCAGTGAAGGTAGCGCACGTACATGACCCCTTTCTCTCGAAAGAGCGCGGCCGTCTCCGGCTTCATGCGTCGGACGACGTCGCGCCCGTCGACGAGCGGCGTTTCACCGCGATTTTGGGGCGGGGTTTGGCAGAAAAAGAAGATGAGCGCCGTCCAGTTCTTGGTATGGGAAAGCTCGTTGTGGCAAGGCATCTCCACGTGGGGTGGATATTCCGTGGAGGTGTAGATGCCATCGGTAACCTTCTTCCGGCGCGCCACACCCGCGACGTACTCGATGAGCGCATGGCGCGAGGTCGCGCGCGCAACCAGCGCAAAGTCCTCGGGGCCCTCGATCTCGAAGCCTCGGAAGAGAATCGCCCCGCGCCGATGGATCAGGCGCTCGATGTCGACCTGGTGCGAGTGGCACCACGCGAGCAGCGTATCCACGTGCCGTGCACCGTCGTTGGGGCGAGGCTGCACGATGGCGGGCAGCCTCGCGTCGCGTATCGTGATCATCATCGGATCTCCTTCGGTTCGCGGAGCGTGCCGTCGCGCGGGGGCTCGGGTTGGGCGCGTCGACGGGGCACGGCTCGGGGGGCGGCCGCGAGAGAACGGGTGAGCCAATCATCGATGGCCCGGGCAACGGCGGCGGCATGATCGGATAAGACATTGAAGTGATGGCCCGGCACGTCGACGGCGTCGTGGGGCTCGGCCCAGCTCGAGCGCCAATCGTGACCGGGCGAAAGCACGGTATCGTCCATTCCGGGCATGGGCTCGGTGGCGCGCACGAACAAGGTGCGCGCCGCGATGGGCGATGGCCTCCACGAGTCGTAAAGATGGCGGTACCACGCATATGCGGTGAGCTCGCCGTCGGTCCAGCTCGCGGAAGGAAAGGCGTTTAGCCAGTTGCTTCGGAACATGGATCGCATGCGCGGAGAGATGCCGTGCATCGTGTACGTGTCGATCAGCACCAGCGCGGTCGGGAAGACGCCGGCGCTCTCCAAGTGCCGAACCACGTCGTGGGCAATCCACCCGCCCGCGGAGTAGCCTAGAATGGCGACGTTTCCATCGGGGGCGGACCGAAGAATTTCGTCGGCCTCGGCGCGCGCGATGGCCGCGCCATCGGAGGGCAAGGGCTCGCCGGCGCCGTAGCCGGGATGGGGGAGCACCCGTATGTCGCGCGATCCGTCGAGCGCCGAGGCGAGTCGGGCATAGGTCATGGCGGCCGGGATGGGAACCAAGGCGGAGATGCAGAACAAAGGTGGCGATGCCGCGCCGCGGGCGAGTTGCAGGGTCTTCGAAGGGCGCGCCTCGCAAGGCGGCGGAGCTTTGGCCGCGCGCGCCTCGCCCACCTCGCGGGCGCGGCGGATGCGTGCGGATGCCGCGAGGAGCTCGTCGCCGATATCCATCTCGTTGTGTTGCCAGAGGCGTCGGACATTGGCGATCATCGCTCGTTCGTCGAGCGCGCCGCGCTCGTTCGCGCCGCCCTCGTTCGCGTCGTGCTCGTTCGCGCCGCGCTCGTTCGCAACATCTTTGGCGGCGCTCTCCCCCGGGGCCGGCGCGTCGTGCATCATCCGCGCGAGCCGTGTGGCCGCCTTGTGAACGGTCGGCGCTTCGAAGAAGAGCGTCGCGGGCAATCGCAGACCCGTGACGGCCATCAGCCGATTCCGCAGCTCGACGGCCATGAGCGAGTCGAGGCCGATGCCTTGGAGCGGACGCTCGAGATCGAGCGAGCCTGGTCCCGTCATGCCGAGAACGGTGGCCGCCTCCGTGCGAACGAGGTCGCGCAAGGCCTCTTCACGTTCCGCGGCCGGCATGGCGCGCAAGCCTCGCTCGCGCGACGAAGCGCGTGCCGCGTTGCGGGCGAGCGGCCTCGAAGCGCGCGCTCCGGCCATGCCTCGGAGCACGGGCGGCAAGGTATCCGGACGAGCCTCGAGCTCGGCGAGCGCCGCCATGTCGAAGCGCGCGGGGGCGAGGACCGAATCGGGGCACGCGAGCGCGGCATCGAAGAGGGCCAACCCCTCGCGCGACGAGAGCCCCAGCACGCCGCCGCGTGCCATGCGCTGCACATCGACGTGGGAGAGGTGCGCGGTCATTTGGCTCTTCTCCGCCCAGTAACCCCAATCGAGGGCAAGCGCCGGCAGCCCGCGCGCCCGGCGGTGGTGCGCGAGCGCATCGAGAAACGCATTGGCCGCCGCGTAATTGGCTTGGCCCGGGGTTCCGAGCACGCCGGAGAGCGAGGAAAAGAGGATGAACGCCGATAGATCCCTCGATTGGGTGAGCTCGTGCAAATGGGTCGCGCCATCGATCTTGGCGCGCAGGACGGATTCGAGTTTTGCGTGCGTAAGGGAGGTGACCACGCCGTCGTCGAGGATGCCAGCCGCATGCACGACGGCGCCGAGCGGGTGCTCGGGCGCGATCGCATTGAGAAGCGCTTCCAGCGCGCCGCGGTCGGCCACATCGCATGCCGCCACGCTCACGCGCGCCCCCAGCTCTTCCAGCTCCGCCACGAGCGCCGTCGCGCCCTCCGCTCGAAGACCCTGCCGCGACGTCAAAAGAAGATGCTTGGCCCCGTGCCTCTGCACCAGATGCCGCGCCAGAAGAGCCCCCAAGGTCCCGGTACCTCCCGTGATGAGCACGGTGCCCTCGGGGTCGATGGGCCGCGGCAAGGTGAAGACCATTTTTCCCACGTGCCGCGCTTGTCCGAAGGAGCGAAAGGCATGGGGCGCATGGCGTATATCGCGCACGGTGGTGGGCAGAGGGCGCAGCACGCCACGCGCGAACAGGGCCATCAACTCGCCCAGCATTTCTTGAATGCGATCGGCTCCGGCCTCGGCGAGATCGAAGGCCCGATACGCGACACCGGGGTGCTCGATGCCGACGGTATGCGCATCGCGAAGATCCGTTTTTCCCATTTCGATGAAACGACCGCCCCGCGGCAAAAGGCGCAGCGATGCATCGACGAGCTCCCGCGCGAGCGAATCGAGGACGACGTCGACCCCGCGCCCATCGGTGACGCGCCGGAAGTGATCCTCGAATGCCGTGGTGCGCGACGATGCCCGATGCGCTTCATCGAAGCCCAGCTCGCGCAAGGTCTCCCATTTGCCGGGGCTCGCGGTCGCAAAGACCTCCGCCCCCAGGTGGCGCGCAAGCTGCGTGGCGGCCATGCCGACACCGCCCGCCGCGGCATGAACGAGGACGGACTCGCCCGCTCGAAGCCGTGCCAGATCGACCAACGCGTAATAGGCCGTAAGAAAGACCACGGATACGCCCGCGGCCTCCACGAACGACCAGCCCTCGGGCATGCGCGCGATCAGGCGATGATCGGTGATGGCGATGGGGCCAAAGGCAGCAGGAAGCAGCCCCAAGACGCGATCGCCGGCGGCCACGTTGGTGACCCCTTCGCCCACCTCGAGAACGACGCCGGCCCCCTCCCCGCCCAGCGGACGCGCTTCACCCGGATACATGCCGAGTGCGTCGAGTACGTCGCGGAAGTTGAGCCCTGCGGCGTGGACCGCGACGCGCACCTGCCCCGGGCCAACGGGCGCCTGCGCCGGGGGGTACGGGACGAGCGCGAGGCTCTCGAGGGTACCTTTGGTCTGCGCCTCGAGATGCCACGCCGCATCGGCCGGAACCGGCAAGGCATCGGGCGCGGCCCTAGGTGCCCGGTGTGCCTGGTGTGGCCGGTATGCCCGGTGCACCATGCGCGGCGCCAGGCGATGCCCGGCGCGCAGGGCAAGCTGCGTTTCGGTCGGATCAAAACCGGTGAGCAAGCTGCGCCACGAGTCCGCACTGTCGTCCATGTCGACGAGGACGATGCGGCGATCGGGATTCTCGGTTTGCGCCGAGCGCAAAAGACCCCACAGTGGGGCGTGCACGAGATCGGCGATGTCCTCGTAAGCATGGGTCGCGAGGGTGCCGCGGGTGATGACCACGAGCGAGCACGAAGCGAGCCGCTCGTCGGCGAGCCACCGTTGGACCCCATCGAGCGCGCGCCGCGTGGCCTCGTGTGCGGCGGCGGCGATGTCCTGGGGCGTTGGAAGCGGACGAAGCGGAAGAAGCGAAAGAAATGGAAGGACCACAGCGTCGGGCGTGGCAGCGCCCCCGGCGAGCGCGCGCTGAAGTGCGGCGAAATGCGAATAGCGATGGCATCGAACGGCACCGGCCGCGGTGAGCGCTTCGAACACCGCGTCGGCGGGTCCAGGCGCGCCGGCGTCGGCGGCAGCGTCCACCCAAGCCGCGTCCACCAAAGCCCAATGGCGTGATTGCACCGGCGGCGTCGCATTCGGCAAGGGAATCCACTCCAGCCGCCAGAGGGCATCGCGATGGACGACCTGCGCGGCGGACCCGCGTGCTCCGCGCACATGCTCGGCGGAAGCTGTGCGACGGGTGAGCGATTCGATGCGCGCCACCGGCTCCCCCGCGGCATCGGCCACGAAGAGCGCGACCGCGTCGGCCGGCTCACTCACCCGCTCGAAGCGCACACGCAAGGTGGACGCGCCCACCGCGCGCAGCGACACACCACTCCACGCAAAGGGAAGCGCGACATCGGCCGCACCGTCGATGCGCTCCGCCGCGAGCGCATGCAACGCCGCGTCCAGCAACGCAGGGTGCAGGGCAAAGCGATCGGCCTCCTTGGCGGCCGCATGCGGCAGCTCGACCTCGGCAAAGAGCGTATCCCCATCTTTCCAAACGGCGCGCAGCCCCTGAAAGGCGGCGCCATAGACGAGCCCCGCCCCGGCGAGACGCGCGTAGAGCCCCTCGATCGGGAGCGGGATGCCCCCCGGCGGAGGCCACGTGTGCAGCTCGAACGGCGCTTCGCCCGGTGCCGCGCCCCCCAAAAAACCCGTGGCGTGCCGGGTCCACGAGCCGTCCTGCAAAGCTCCTTGGAGGTCGCCCGCCGGTTGCACATGCAGCGCAAACGACCTTCGGCCCGTTTCATCGGGTGCGCTCACCGACAGCTGCAAGCGCAGGGTGCCCTCGGGTGGAAGGGCGAGCGGCGCCTCCAATGTCAGCTCGTCGACCCGGTCGAGCCCCAGATGATGCGCCGCCGTGAGCGCGAGCTCGACAAAGGCGGTCCCCGGAACGATCACGGTGCCAAAGACCACGTGACCCGAAAGCCACGGCTGCTCGCGAAGCGATAGGATCCCCGTAAAGAGAACGCCATCGCCATCGGCCCGCGCGACCACCGCGCGGAGCAGAGGATGCTTGGCTGCCATCAATCCGGAAGACGTAAGATCCGGCTTTCGGAGACTCCGAAACTCGAACCAAAATGCTTCGCGCTGAAACGGGTAGGTCGGCAGCTGCACCTTGCGACCGCCCCGCGTACGAAAAAAGCGATCCCAATCGACCCGCAGGCCGCGCACGTGCAGCTCGGCCAAGGACCCTACGAGCCGCGCGAAATCGCCTTCGTCTCGGCGAAGCGAGCCAGCGACCGTAACGGTGACAGCGCCCGAGCTCGGCGCGGGTGCAGACTCGAACATTTCGAGCAGCGCGAGCGAAAGCACCGGGTGCGGGCTCACCTCCACGAAGAAGCGATGCCCATCGTCGAACGAGGTTTGCGCGGTATCGGCGAATCGAACGGTCTGCCGCAAATTGCGATACCAATACGACGCGCCGAGCGCGGTGCCCGCCAGGACGGTGGACGTTACGGTCGAATAAAAGGGAATCGATGCTGGACGCGGTCGGATGCTCCCGAGCTGCGCCAAGAGCTCGCCCTCGACCGCCTCGATCGACGCGCCATGCGACGCGTAATCGACCCGGACCTTGCGGGCGAAGACTTGCTCCGCCGTGAGCCGCTCGAGCAGCGCATCGACGGCCGAGGGATCGCCCGAGATCACCGTCGCGCGCGGGCCGTTGATGCTGGCGATCGAGAGCCGCTCGCGCGCCCCCAACCGATCGAGGTGCACCTGGAGCTCGGGGGCGGAGAGCTGCACGGCGGCCATGGCCCCTTTGCCGGCGAGTTGCAAGAGCGCGCGGCTGCGCAGGGTCACCACCCGGGCCGCGTCCTCGAGCGATAATGCGCCCGCCACGAACGCGGCCGCAATCTCGCCCTGACTATGCCCGATGACCGCATCGGGCGCGACGCCCAGGGTCTGCCACACGGCCGCGAGGGATACCATCACCGCAAAAAGCACGGGCTGCACCACGTCCACGCGCTCCAACGAGGCGCCTCCCTCGTTGGCCTCGCGCCCCTCGAGCACCGCCGAGAGCGACCAATCGACATACGGCGAAAAGGCCCTTTCGCATGCTTCGATTTGCGCGCGGAACACCTCGGATGTTCGAAGAAGAGGGCGCGCCATCCCCGCCCATTGCGAGCCTTGTCCGGGAAAAACGAAGACCACCTTGCCACCACCGCGCGGAGCGGCGGAGACACCCCGCACGGCGTGCGCGGTGGGGCTCGCGACGGAGAGCTCACCACGCGCCAACGCGTCCAACGATTCCAACAGCTCCTGCCGATGGTGCGCCACGATGCCCGCGCGGTGCTCGAAATGCGTGCGCGCCAGGGCGAGCGAATGCGCCACGTCCACCAGCGCCATATCCGGGTGGCGCTCGAGATGCTCCCGCAGCTGCCGTGCCTGCGCGCGCAGCGCCCCCTCCGTGCGGCCGGAAAGGAGCGCCGGTAGCGCGATGTCCGCCGACGAAGCGCGCGCGCCGGCGCCATGGTCCGTCTGTGTGCCCGGCGCTTCCTCCAAAACGACATGGGCATTGGTCCCGCTCATACCAAAGCTGCTGACCCCCGCGCGCCGGGGCCGCCCCGCGGGCCATGGGATCGCGCGCGTTGGCACCTTCACCGGCAGCTTGGCCCATTGGATCTTGGAGCTTGGATTCGTAAAATGCAGATTCGGTGCAATCGTCGCGTTCTTGATTTGAAGGACGGTCTTGATCAGCCCCCCTACCCCGGCCGCCGCCTCCATGTGCCCCAGGTTCGATTTCGCGCTGCCCACCCACAAGGGGCGCGATGCATCGCGGCCCGCGGAGAAAACCTCGCCCAGGGCATGCATCTCCACGGGATCGCCCAACGGCGTTCCGGAGCCGTGCGCCTCGACGTAGTCGATATCGGCCTCCGAGCGACCCGCGCGCGCGATCGCGCTTCGGATGACCCGTTGCTGCGCGGGGCCGTTGGGGACGGTCAAGCCTCCGCTGGCACCGTCTTGATTGACGGCGCTCCCGGCGATGATGGCCAAAATCGAATCGCCGTCGCGGATGGCATCCGATACGCGTTTCAATAGAACGACGCCCACGCCTTCGCTTCGTCCATAACCATCGGCCGCCTCGTCGAACGATTTGCAGCGGCCGTCCGGGGCCAGCATCTGGGCGCGTGAACAAAACAAATGCTGAAGCGGCGACAGGATCATGGCCGCCGCGCCCGCAATGGCGGAGCGGCATTCGCCGCGACGCAAGCTCTCGCATGCCAGGTGCACGGCCACCAACGCGGACGAGCACGCCGTGTCCAGGGTGACCGAGGGACCGCGGAGCCCCCATACGTACGAGATGCGACCCGAGGCTACGGCCGCGGACACCCCTGTAGCACACGCGATATCTATCTCGTCTTCCGACATATGCTTTGCAAGATGCGCAAAGTAGTCGTGGGTGGTCACACCAATGAACACCCCCGTTTCGCTGCCATAGAGCTTCTCGGCAGATACCCCGGCACCCTCGAACGCCTCCCAAACCACCTCCAGAAGCACCCGATGCTGGGGATCGATGTAGGGCGCCTCCCGCGGTGCCACGTTGAAGAATGCAGGGTCGAACCGATCTTTCTCCGAGAGGAAACCGCCGCGCCGGGTGGTGATCGTCCCGAGGGCTTCCGGGTTTCGGCCGTCGTACGCGTCCTTGTCCCATCGGTCGCCCGGGATCTCGGTGGTGGCATCGACGCCCTCGATCAACAAGCGCCAATAGTCATCGGGGCTGCGCACGCCGCCCGGGAAGCGACAACCCATGCCCACGATGGCAATCGGCCCGTCCATGGGCTCGTCCCGCGAGGACGCGGATGCAGGCTGCGCGGCCCCATGGTCCGACCTAGGATCGTCCGATGCAGGATCGTCCGATGCAGGATCGCTGGCATGTGCCGCTCCGAGCACGAGCGCCAGCTTCTCCGCCAAAGCCTCCACATTTGGGAAATCGAAGAGCATGGAGCTCGGCAGCGACAGATCGAGCTCCGCGTCCAAGAGGACCCGGATTTCCGTGGCCCTCAAGGAGTCGATGCCCGCAGCCATGAAGCCATCCCGCGGGCCGATATCGTCCGGTTCCAAACCGACCCGGCGCGCGACCTCCCTGCGAAGAAACGCCGTCAACACGGTCGTCCATTGCTCCCGACGCGCTGCGCGCAGCGCATCGATCAGGCGCGGGACGCCCGTTGCTTCACGCTCGATCATGTCGAATCTCCCAACTCGGGCTATGTGAACCGATTGAATCGATTGAATCAGATGGAACCGATGAAGGACCTAAAGCGGCTTCTTCGTCGCCTTGCGGATGTAGGGATCGACGCCGGCCATCATGTCCTTGCGCGGAGGGCTGAAGATGTCCATGGTGACGGAGTCTTCCAAGTACGTCGTGGAATGGGGGACGTTGCCGTGCACCATCCACGACGACCCCGGCTGGTCGAGGAGGCGCTTATGCCCCGCCGACTCGAAGATCGCCTTGCCCGAGACCAGATAGTAAAATTGTTCGTGCGGATGCGTATGCGCCGGCAGATCGACGCCCTTGTCCCAGAACCAAAGCACGATGGTCATGTTCTCGGAGCTGACCATCTTCCGGCGAACCCCCTCCACGATGATCTCCTCGGGCACGTTCTCCCAATCAATCCAGGCCATAGCTCATCTCCTCGGTAAACTTGGTCACGGCCGACCAAAGCTCGGGCACGATGCGAAACTCCGCCCCCTCGAGCAGCGCAGCGACGGGCCGGCCCTGCTTGGATAGGGCCTCGGGGCCCAATTGCCGCTCGGCCAAGCGAAAGTGCGCATAGCGCCATGTTCGTATCCAGCCGTCGAGCTCGAAGATGCTCCGCAACAATACGTGCACGTCGTAATGCGCGGACGGCTCCCGTAAGACGGTGACGATATCCACCCCTCGCCGCGCGCAGATCCTCTCGACCGCGGGCGCAAGGCTCTTTCCCACCTCCAACAGGCGACGGAAGCCGGGGGAGTCGGCGCCGTTTCCGGCATAGGCTTTTTGGCGCAGCACCGCAAAATCCTTCGGTGTGATTCGCTCGCTGAGCTCCAATTGGGCGACCAGGAGCTTCTCGACCATCACCGCGCGGGCCACCCGATCGCCGGCTTCGGCGAGCCGGTCGCCATGCATGGCCGCGACCGCGCGCGCGACATCGTCGAGCAGCACCTCGAGCCACAAGGCGGTGGTCAGGTGCGGAACGAAGAAGAGGAGCTGATCGGGGACGATGCGCTCGTCGGCCGGTGGCAGCAGCGCCAGGAGCTCGGCGTAGCGGGTGTATTCTTCGTAGCGGGTCGGAGGGATCGGATCCTTGGGTGCGCGGTACTGTGGGACCACCTGACCGTCGGCGCCGCGTACTTTGCTGAACATCAAATGGCGAATGTAGGCGCGTTCGGTCAGGTAGAAGCGATGGTAGCGACGGGCCGGGATGATCAAAAGATCGCCGGGCTCCACCGTGCATTTCATGAAGCGATCGTCGGTGGAGCGAATCTCGAAGACGCCCTCGCCCTCCAAGCAAAAACGCACCTCGGGCTGCTCATGGCAGTGCTCCCGGATGACCTTTTGCGTGCGCGCCTCGAAGTCGGGCACCTCGGGCGAGAGCGTGCTCTCGTGGAACTTCGGGTAGTCCAGCGCCTCCATGAAGGGGCGCCATATTTCCGGTACGGTATCCACCTTCTGGAAGTGGATCCCTTCGGCTCGAACGCGGGTCTCGGGGATCACGTCGTCCGTGTCAGACCAAACTGCTCGCATGCATCCCTCCATTGGTGCTCGGGGAGGCGGGCGCCCATCCATCCTTGGTGCGAACGACCCGCGTGTACGTGGTGACGTGGTGCTCGGGATTTCGGTCGCTGCCGGTGAGCGCCACCAAAATGCGATCGTCGCGTGACATCTCGCCGCGCTCCACCAGCTTGCGGATGCCCGCGATGGTGGTCGAGGCCGCGTGGCATACCGAGATGTTCTCGCACTCGAAGATGGCCCGGCGCGCAGCGCGGATTTCCTCCGCCGTGACGGATACGAAGCTTCCACCCGTGCGCGACAACATTTCGTACACGTACGGATACGTATCGGAGTGATCGCCTTTGAGCAGCGCGTCGGCGATGCCGTCGGGGTTCTTGATGATATGGCGCGGCAAGATGGTGTTCGAGCCCTCGAGCCATGCGTGGACTTGCGGAGCGCACGTCGATTCCTGCACGAGCGCCATCTTGGGAATGCGATCGACCCTGCCGAGCTCGCGGTACTGCAAAGCCCCTTTGTACGTGCCGTACGCGCCCATGGCCGTGGACACGCCTTGGACATACCAGTCGAATGGGGTCTCGAGCTGATCGACGGCCTCGAGGTAGGTGAGCTTCAGGCCCTCGCGGCGCCCGATGTTGAAGAACCCGCCCTCGGACGGCACGTTGTTTTCGCACTCCCACTTGCGGGAGAAGGCAATGGCCTCCTTGGTGGTTACGTCGTTTCCCTCGAGGACCCAAACGTGAATGCGCCGGTTCGAATCGAATGTGAGGCGATCGAGCCAGCGCTCACCGATGAAAATGCTATGCTCGAAAGGTGGGTTCAAGATGCACGCCCGGGCGAAGGCCGTCGAGCTGTTTCCGGTGGCCGACGAGGTGAAGTGCCAAACGTTTCGCTCTTTCAAGTACGAGAGCACCACCTCCGCAGGCCGATCCTTGACGGTGCCCGTGGGGTTCTTCGTCTCGTCCTTGAGGAACAAATTGGGCAGCCCGAGCTGTTTCCCGAGTTGGCGGGCATGAACGCACGGCGTGTTGCCCGCTCCCACCGAGATGCAGTGCGATGGGTCCGCAACCGGGATGAGATCCCGGTAGCGAAGGATCGGGCTCGATTCATTCGCGTAGATGGCGACCTTTCGAAGATCGTACGCCACATCGATGGCGCCCGAGCAGGCATCGCATCGCGTGCGAAAACCCTCGGAAGGATACCGCCTTTGGCATCGCATGCAGTACTCGTAAAACCGGTCACTGGAGGGCATTGGCTCCTCCTTTCCCGCTTACCTTTGCCGGGAGGTCTCCGCCCGAGCCCGCGCAGCGAAGGGAATCCGCGCAGCGAAGGGAATCCGCGCAGCGAAGGGAATCCGCGTAGCGAAGGGAGACCGGCCCGAGCGCGCAGCAGTATTCGCGATTGGCATCGAACCATGCGTGCATCGCCCCTCGAATGCGCTCCCGAGCATCGACGCTCGTGCCAAAGTGCCTTGCCAGATCGAAGATGTCGTTGGCGTCGTCCACATCCCCTTCGGCGTGAACGGAGAACCATTCCACATCGGCGTCCGTCAGACCGTACGATGCGCGCAGCGCCTGGGAGATGACGCCAAAGACCTTTGGTCCGACCGTCTCGCGCGCAAGAAAGGCGCCGAGCAGCTCGAGCCAGCTCGCCGTCTCCGCGGCGAGCACCAGCCTGTGCGTCTCGGCATCGCTCGGGAGCACCGAAGGGTGCGCGTCCTCGGGCAAGCCCAAGGCTTCGAGGAATCGGGCATAGAGGACGGGGTGCGAGCGCTCGTACGATCCTTCACCGTACTCCACGGAGACGCTGCGCCACAAATTGGCGCGACTCCGAAGATCCGGGCAGGTTCGAAGCAGCGCGGGGAGGATGTGTTGATTCAAGACCAACACGCGATTCCATCGCCCGAGCCAAAACTGGCGGGCCTCCGCCAAGGGAAGTCGGCCCTCGACCAGCTTGCGCATGGGGTTTTCGAGGGGGCTGGGGCGCAGGTACGCGTCATCGCATGCACGACGCAGGTCGAGCTCGAACTCATGCGGTAGTTGTCGTGACATCCAACTTGCTCCAAGTGTGAGGGGGGTGCGCTCGCTCGACGAGCGCGGTGTAGGGCGATGCATCGAGCGCGCGTTGGAAGGCGCCCACCACCAGTTCGTCGGCCATGCCCGCAGGCGCATAGCGTGCGAGCAGGTCGATGCCAATCTCGAGACCCAAGGCCGCGTCGCGCAGGGCTCGGTGGAAGTAGCTCCCGTGCAAATCGGATTCGCCAGGACCGAACGGCGCCGCAAGGAGCGCCCGACGAATCACCGGCAGGCACTCGAGCGCAATGAGATTGTCCGCCACCAGACCCCGCGCAATGAGCTCCGGGAGCGACCACTGGAGAAGCTCCGACCTGGAGACCGGCTCGCGTTGAACGCGGCTGGATTCACTGCCCAGGGTCGACAGCAGATCGTCGAGCAGATTGGCCGCAGGGCCCTCGGTTCGTTTGGAGCCATAGCTCGCGTGCGCGGCCTGCCAAACGAGCACGCGCGCGTCGAGATCGGGGCATATTTGCAGAAGGCGCGGTGCCATGACGAACTCCCACGCGTGCACCGCACGGCGCATCCGTTCGAGCATCTCGCGTGCGAACCCGATTTGCGTAAAGCGAACGTGGAACGAATCCTCCGACAACCGCTGCCGCAAGGTCGTTCGCAGGAGATGCAAAACCCTGCGGATAGGGGCCTGGCTCGCATCGTCGGCCATACGTTCGAGGGCCGCGTCGAGCTCCGGATCCTGCTCGTCGTCCTTTGCGGGCGAGGCAAGCGAGGCAAGCGAGACAAGAGACGCCGATGTGACGAGCGAGACGGGCGATGCCCAATCCGTGCCCTTCGTACGGGTCGTGCTCGAGGAATAGTCCGCGAAGCGATAGCGCGGCTTCGCCTCCAGGAGGCACCCGGTGACGGCGTAGCGGCCGCTGTCGAATGCCGTATCGACGATTCGAGCGACCGCGTCCTCGTCGGCCTGCGATTTCACCGAGGTGGCAAGAAGGTCGAAGAGGATCTCGGTGTCCTTCTTGTCGTGGGTTGCATGGATCGAGAAGTAGGAAACATCGGACGAACGGAGACCGTAATTGCGCCTCAATGCCTCGAGGATCACGGGAAATACCACGGGTCCTTGGGTCTCGCCGACGAGGAGCCGCGCCAGAAGCTCGCACCACGACATCTTGCGAAGGGCTGCAATCTCGGGCGCGCATGCGCTGGACAGCGCGAGAAGATCGGAGCTCTCGTGCGTATCGGACGCGGATACCCCCAGCGCGCGCAAGAAGCGATTGAAAATGGCGGGATGTGCAGCCTCCACCGGGGGCCCAAACTCCACGGAAATGACGGGAAGCAGCTTGCTTCGCGCCCCTTCGCTCGGGCTCTCCTCGAGCAGCCTGCCCAAAAGCACGCGATTGAACACCGCGAGGCTGTCCCGAAGTCCTACGTAAAATATTCGGCACTCTTCGATCGGAAGACGATCGTTCACCAGGCGCCAGAGTGGATTGTCCGCGGTCGGCTCTCTTCGGTACTTCGAGTCGACCTGCTCACGAAGGCGACGTTCGAAGTGTGTCATGGGGCATCCACCCCGTGGAATTGGCCTCGACCTACGCGTCGGGGTGCGGTCATCGTCTTTTGCACGAACTTCAGGTCCGTATGCATTGCACGAAGTCTCCCATTTATCGAAATCGCGTGGATTTCGCCGATTTTTGGTTTGTTATCGGACGCGGTTGTCATCGGGCGCATGCAGGCCCGCCGTGCGTCACGCTGCGGTGAGCACATTTCTGACGTGCACTCTGGTATCACACGCATCTTTTAAGGCAAGGGTTGCCGCCATTTAAAATCTTTAATTCGACGGCCCATTAAAATTAACGTTACATCCCCCCCAAATACTATGTTCGAAAGCATCTGCGACCGATGCTCCAGCACCTCAATCGTTCGTACAAAAATGGTCTTTGCACATCAGTGCGAACATCGAAACGGCACCAATTGTTATCTATTTGACAACACACACGGCGGCTACAATCCGCAGTCGAATCCCATGTTCTTCGTGTACTTCGTGTTCTTTGGGCTCTTCACGCTGTTCATGTTTTTCGCGTTCGCGCTGGTCGTGCTCTTCGCGCTGGTCGTGCTCTTCGCGTTCTTCGCGTTGGTCGTATTTTTCGCGTTTTTCCGCACCATGATCCATTCGATCAGGGTCGCCATCGCGCTCATCCTCAGCCTGGATTTGGCTGCGCAGACGTCGATCGAAGGAGACGCGTGGCGCTTTGTCACCCCGTGACATCGGGTTTGACGTTGCGTGCGATGGGTAGCTCAGCGAGCAACGCACATGCCGGTATCTGGACGTCTCGGACAGGGGATCGATCCATCGACGAATTGAATATTTTCGATTTATTTGGAACGATGCACGCGGAACGTATGGTTCCGTCATGGAAGGGATTGTTCCTCCGGGGTCATGGCCGCGTCTGGCGCGATTGACGCGTGGAGCGACGGCGACGTGCGTGCGACGTGCGAAGATGGAGATGGAGATGGAGATGGAGACGTGCCGAGGCCGGTGCGCGGGTATTCAAACCCGCGTGCGGTCATGGCGCCAATCGCGACACGATTTGTGCGTGACGTGCAAATGCCAAAGACGGTGCAGGATTGACATCGTTTGGCCATCGTGTTCCGTGCAATGCGTTATTGCGAGGACCGAGATGACGCGCGAGCCCCTTCCAGCTCGTGCCAGCTCGTGAAGGCACATCCGTAAGGCTCCGGGGAGGACAGCCCCTTATCGTGATTGCCAAACTGCTGTCTCGGCCGGACGACGCCATTTGGTTTCGTGCGGAAAGAAATCCCGCCATGGCCTTCTCCGCCTGCGCAGCATCATCGTACAAGGACGGTCCTCGAAGGCTCGTCGCCTACGAAATGGGGCGTGGAACCAGGGCGCCCGCGCGGCGGCGTTCGCCGGGATCGGCCGAGGGCAGGCTCGTGTGCGCTGGCGGCGGATCGCGCTTTGCAGTCGGACGGCCCGATGGAACGATCGACGCGGAGGCTTGGCATACGATGGACGATCGGCGACGTCAGCGACGCGGGGTTCGAGGCGTTGCGCTGGTCCATCGAGGGCGCGCATCGTGTTTTTCCCGATGCGGAGCGCGTGGTGTACGTCAATACCCTCGCCACGGCGGAGGCGCGCAGACGATGCGGTCCCGTGACGGGGCTCGTTGCATGGCGCTCGGCGACCCACGAGGTTCCAAGGTGGCTCGCGGCGCATCTGGACGACGGGTTCGCCGAAGGGGTCGCATGGAAGCTGGCCCCCGTTCGGGCCTTTCCCGATCGGCACGAGCTCTCGCTCGACAACGACGTCATCTTGTGGAGCTTGCCCGCGGCCATCGCCAGCTGGCTTCGTGACGAGGGATCGTGCTTGCTCGCGGAGGACGTGCGCGCATGCTTCGGTCGCTTCGCGCCGCAGTGTGGCAACGAGCCTCGCAACCTCGGGATCCGGGGCTTGCCGCCGGGGTTCGATTTGGAGCAGGCGATGCAGCGTGTGCTGGCGCAATGGCCGGGCAAGCTCGCATCGGAGCTCGATGAGCAAGGGCTGCAGGTCGCCGCCATCGGCTCCGGCGCGCCCACGCACGTCGTTCCGCTTCGCGACGTGACCATCTGCTCACCTTTTCCGCCGCATCTGCCGCGCCTCGGCGCATGCGGTGCACACTTTTGCGGCGTGAACACCAAGAAGCTCGGGTGGACGGTCGACGGACGCTCCGCCGAACGCGTTCTCCACGATCACTGGGCCGCCCTGCGCGGCGCCGTTGCTGCGCGCGCGACACGCGCTCACCCCGCATGCTCACCGTATTGAACGTGGCCTATCCGTTTGCGCCGGTCACGCCCGACGCCGTGGGCGGCGCCGAGCAGATCGCCAGCGCGGTCGAAAAAGCGGCCGCGCGCGCCGGGTATCGATCGTTGGTGCTGGCGTGCGAGGGCTCGAAGACGGAGGGGCAGCTCTTCGAGGTGCCGCGGGTGCACGGCGCGCTGATCCCGGAGCGGCAGGCCGAGATTCAGGCGCGTTATCGCGCCGCGATCGATCGCATCGTGGCCGAGGAGCGCGTCGACGTGGTGCATATGCACGGGGTGGACTTCCACACGTATTTGCCGCGGGAGCCGGCGCCGGTCCTGGCCACGTTGCACCTTCCGCCGGAGTGGTATCCACCGGAGGTCTTTGCGGGAAGGCGGCCGCACACGTATCTGAACTGCGTCTCGCGCTCGCAGCGTCGAAGGTGTCCGCCCTGCTCCACCCTGCTCGACGACGTGCCCAACGGCGTGGACCTCCTGCGCTTTCATCCCGACGGGGACGAGCAAGACGCACGATCCCCGCGAAGCCTCCACGCCCCGCCGCTCCCATCCGACGGATACGCCCTGATGCTCGGCCGCATCTGCCCCGAAAAGGGCACGCATGTGGCGCTCGACGCCGCCCATCGCGCCGGTGCGAGCTTGCTCGTCGCGGGCGATGTATTCCCGTTTCCGGAGCATGTGCGCTATTTCGAAGACGAGATTCGTCCCCGGCTCGATGGACAGCGGCAGTTCATCGGCCCCGTGGCGATGGATGGCAAGCGCGAGCTGCTGGCGGGCGCCTCGTGCCTGCTGGTGCCCAGCATGGTCCCCGAGACGAGCTCGCTGGTGACCATGGAAGCGCTGGCGTGCGGCACCCCCGTGATCGCGTTTCCCAACGGCGCGCTGCCGGAGATCATTGCGCACGGCCAAACGGGATTCCTGGTGCGCAATCTACCCGAGATGGTGGACGCGATGGGCCGCGCGCCAAGCCTCCAGCCCGCCGACTGCCGCCGGGCCGCCGAACGATTTGCGCTCGCCACCACGTGCTCGCGCTACCTCGCGCTCTATCGAAGGCTCGCGCGGGACGGCGCGCCCGTGCGATCGCGGCATGGCACGCGCGCACCGCGCACATCGCGTCAACGGCATTCGGTCCGAACGACCGTGCTCGCTGAAATGGCCGAGCTTCACGCATTGAAGGCGGAGTGGGAGGATCTCTGGGCGCGCGCGCCGGATGCAACCGTCTTCCAGCGGCCCGAGTGGCTTCTGCCTTGGTGCAAGCACTTGCTCCAGGGGGAGCCCCGCGTCCTTGCGATCCGACAGGGCGGGCGGCTCGTGGGCCTCGCGCCGTTCTTCGTGTGGAACGAGGGCGGGGCCCGCGTGCTCTCGCTCATGGGCGCCGGGATATCCGATTACGCCGACGTGCTCGCGGCCTCGGGCGAGCGGGACACGGTGGCGCGCGCGCTGGCGGCTTGGCTCGACGATGCGCAGGGGTGGGATCGATGCGCGTGGAGCGAGGTGCCTTCGGGCTCGCTGCTGCTCGAGATCGCACGCGCGCCAAACGCGCCGGAGCGGCGCCTTCGCATCGACGAGCAAGACGTTTGCCCCGGAATACGCCTTCAGGCGAAGAGTCTCCGCGATACGCTCTCGTCGCGCAAATGGGCCAGCGTGCGCAATGCGCGAAACCGAGCCGCGCGCGAGGGCGGGCTGGACATCATCGATGCCACACCGGGGACGTTCGACACATGGTTCCAGAGGCTCGCCGAGCTCCATGGCGAGCGGTGGCGCGAGCACGGCGGCGGGATGCTCCGCGATCCGCGGATCCGCGCCTTCCATCGGGAGGCGGGCCCCGAGCTCCTCCGCCGCGGCGCGCTCGTTCTCTCGGGCGTGCACATCGGCGGTGCGCTCTCGGGCGTCCTTTACACGTTTCACGATCGGACCGCGTCGCGATGCTATGCGACCGGCTTCGATCCGGCGCGCGCGCACCTCGGACCGGGGACCCTCGCCTTTGCGCATGCGCTGGAGCGCGCCATCGAAGGCGGCCATACCCTCTTCGACTTCCTGCGCGGCAACGAGCCGTACAAGTACGGCTGGGGCGCCGAGGATATCGCGCGCATCCATCGCATCGGATAATTGTAAACACGTTGTATACCAATTCATTCCTGCTCATGCGGGAGGAGATCTCCCGATTTCAATCATTTCATACTTCAATCGGCACGGCGGCCGGCCATAGGAGATGTGCCCGCGGTCTTGCGCGCGTCGCCGCGGGTGGACCACGAAATCCATTGCGCGAAGGAAATTCCAAACATGCGTTTCATGCGACTGCTCCCGGCCGCGCTGCTCACGATGCTCGTCGGCTGCTCCTCGGCGGCCGACGACGCGGCATCGCCGGCCGATACCCAAGCCGCTTCCAACCCATTGCAGGCAGCTCGGACGACCGTTCGTGTGCACTACCCGGCCGCCGCGCACACCCTCACCCTCACAACCGATCGAGCGCCGGTCGCGACCACCGATCGCGATAACGATACCCGGGAATTTTCGTTCGCGGACGTCTCCGGTGCGCTGAGCGTCAAACCCATGCTGGGCGACGTACCGGCGCGCGGCCCGCATTACACGGTTCGGGCCGGGCAGACGCTCGATATCTATCCGCACTTTTTCGAGAAGCGCGGGCGGGTGAGCACCCGCTGGCCCCATTTCAAATCGAAGGTGCACCCGCAGCCCGGCGGGATGGGGCGGCCGATCGAGGTTTACCTACCCCCGAGCTACGAGGAGAACCCCACCGCGCGCTTTCCCGTCATTTATATGATGGATAGCCAGATTGTCTTCGGCAATTCGATCCTGGGCACGACCGTGATGGGCGATATGTTGGTCGACGAAGCCATGGACGCGGCCGCCGAATCCGGCGCCATCGCGGAGTCCATCGTCGTGGGCATCGTGAGCCCCATCTCGCCGTGCATCCTGGATCCCATGGAAGATCGCAATTTGGAGCTCACCCCCACCAAAGCGGTCGACCCCACGGGCAGCGTGCGCAAGAGCGGCGATGGCCCCAAGTTCGTTTCGATGCTGGTGAACGAGCTCAAGCCGCTGGTCGACCGCGAGCTTCGAACGCGCCCCGCGCGCGAGAGCACGTTCATCGGCGGTGCCTCGCTCGGAGGGCTCATGTCCGTCTACGCGGGTGTCACGCGCGGCGATGTTTTCGGGGGAATCGTGTCCCTGTCGGCGTCGGCGTTCTGGGACGAGCGCGTGGCCGCGCGCATGGTTCGAAGCGCGAAGACCGGCCCCAATCAAACGTTGAAAGTGTACGCCGACATCGGCGGCGGCGAGGTTTACCCCGACACCGACATCAAGGACATGATGGTGGTGACCAACGAGGACCTCTTCCAAGCGTACGCCGACGCCGGCTATGTCGAGGGCAAGACGCTCATGGCCTTGGTCACCCCCGTGCGCGAGCCGGGCAAAGAGCACAACGGAAAACATTGGGCGAAGCGCATCCCCTCGGCGCTCGCCTTCGTCGTGGGGCCGGGACGCTGATTCATGGGCGGCTCAGAAGGTCGATGACCTCGGACGTGCGGCTTGCGCCGTCGCTCCAACAGGTATACATAATGTATATGTCGCCTGGCGCCAGCCGGCGGCATGGTAGAACGAACGACCCATCGAAGACGATCGAGCGATCGCTTCACTTCTTCCTCACGGAAAGGAGGGCACGATGAAGGACCCCGTGAATTGGATATCGAACCCTCGCAGCGGCAGGCTCGGGGGCATCGCCGTATCGGTCTTGCTCGGCGGGGCGGCGCTGGTGAGCTGCACGACCGAGCGCACCGTCGAAGAGAGCGTTTCGGCGGACGCCCTGAACCTCCCGGCCATCGTCAAGAAGCGGGTGACCGGCGCCGACTTGGACACGGCGCGGCGGTGGGAGGTGGCGGGCACCGATCTGGGGATCCCCTATCGGCTCGAGAATGGCTCGATTGGTTATCTCTTCGGCGACACGTTTCGGACGCCTTTCCCGAGCTCGCCCGGCGACACCGCGTGGCGCTCGCCGGTCATGCTCCGGTCGAACGACGATCCCTGGGCCCCCGATGGCATCCGGTTCGACAGCGCGGCCAAGGTTTGGGGCGATGGGCGCGCTCCGGAAGTCGTCTTCAACGCGCACGATACGAGCCGCGCCCTGGGCGCCGAGTTCACCGTCATTCCAAACGATGGCGTGAGCCTGCCGGACAACCGGCAGATCATCTCGTACATGTCGATCAACACCTGGTACGACAACGAGCACCCGGGCCCGCCGGGGCAAGGCTGGAAAACGAACTACGCCGGGCTCGCGTTCTCCGACAACGGCAACGACTTCGTCCGCACCGGCACCCACTGGGAGAACAACGGCGCGAACGACGATCCGTTCCAAATGCAAACGTTCGCGCGCGACGGCGATTGGATCTATGTCTTCAGCGTCCGCGCGGGAAGGCAGTTCGGGCCGATGATGCTGCAGAAGGTCCACTGGACGCAGATCCTCGATCGCGACGCGTACATCGGCTGGGGGTACGATTTCGATCGGAAGACTTGGGCTTGGGGACGCCCTTGCACCCCCATCCTCGAGGGCCGATTCGGCGAGCCCTCCGTGCGGCGGCTCGACGACCGGACGTGGGCCATGGCCTACTTGAATGTGGACTTTCCAGGCGGCCCTTCCATCGTCACCCGAACCGCGACGGGGCCCGACAAACCATGGTCGGGCGAGTCCCTTCAAGTGCACTGGTCCCAGGAGCCATATCTCTATGGAGGGTTCATCCACCCTCGCTCGCGGGCCGGCTTCGGCAACCTCCACATCATGGTCTCGAAGTGGACCACCGATCGCTACGACGTCACGCAATGGGTGGGCAGCTTGTAGCCGCGCGCTCGCGATCGGCGGCTCGGCAAATGCGGCGGCTGGGCCATGCGGCGACCCGCGATCAGCGGTCGGCGATGTCGGCGTCTTGCAAATAGTCCGAAGCTTGGACGATGCTCGCCGCCGTCCAACCATAATTGGAGCCGCTGCCGTCCTGGGCACAATCGCCGTCTGTGTGCACACCAAACACGTAACCGGAACGCGTGAGCACACCGGCGCCCGAGCTCCCCGCCAGGGTGTCGAGATCGGTGTAGAAGAGCATCCCATGGCATTCGCCCGCGAGCTGCCCCTCGGCCACGGTCTTGGGACCGCCGCGGGCATGCTGGATGATCGCGAGCCGATCGGTGGGAGCTCGCGTCAGTCGGTTCGGCGTGATGGCCGGGAGGTTATCGGGCTTGATGAGCGCATAGTCCGGCTTGTCGGAGCGCTCGAGGACGGTGCCTTCGGTGACGAGCGTGTCGCCGTCGGCGTTGGCTTCGACGTTGAAGGCCAGGACCAGCCGATCGCCGAGACGGACGCAGTGGCCCGCGGTGATGACCACCGGGCCGGCTTGCGCGGCGATCAACGTCCCCGTGCAGCCGTTGAACAAGACCACGGCGTCTTCGCGCTCCTGCACGGCGGCCATCTCACCCCGATACGCGTTGATCGGGGTGAGATCGAGCGTCGAACCGCACTGCGATTGCGTGCGAAGACCGGGCTCGCCTGACGACGACGTCGCCAGGGACGCGAGCGCGGAGCTTCGGAGTTGGGCGCAACGCGATTCGGCGATGGGCTCCGAGGAGGCCGACGTGCTCCCGCACGCCGCGGCGCTCAGACACGCCGCGGCTGCGAGAATGGAGACCCTGAGGGGCATGGGGTCACGCGATGGCGATGGTACGGCCGAGCCCTGATCAGTAGATCGTCTGCAGCGCGGTGACGTCGGCGCCCAAGAAGCGGCCCGACTCGCTGCTGCGGAAACACGAGTTCATGAGCGAGCCGCCCGCGGTGGCGCCGGTCGGCGTGCCGGAGATGTGGATGGCGCCGACGCCCGAGGAGCCCTCGTTGCCACCGCTGCCGCAGCTGATGCTGCGATTGAAGTAGTCGGTGTGGCGGAAGCCGATCGTGTGACCGATCTCGTGCGTGATGACGTGCGTGAGCACGGCCGTCCCGTACTGGGACGTGGACGAGGCGATGTTGATCGTGTTGAACGGCAAGCCGCCCGACGGGAACCCGGAGCTGCCGCCCGCCGAGCCGGAGGTGAGCCGGCCGGTGATGGTCGCGTTGCAGCCGCTGGTGCTGCCCGTGGTGCGCCTCAGGCTGAAGGTGAGGCCCAGGTTGTTGTAGTTTGCGATGGAGTTGTCGAGCGCCGTGCTGAACGAGCCGGTGAACGCCGAGCCGTTCACGCAGATCACGCGCACATTGCTACCGACGAGGTTCGTCGTCCGATACTGCTCCTTGGACTCGGAGCTGTCGGATTGCAACATCTCGCGCGACGCCGCGAGGCTGACCTCTGCGTCACGTCCGACATAGACCTTGCCGTCGACCTCCATGATGTCGTCGGCCGGGAACCCCGCCTTGACGAGGTTGCTCACGATCTCTTGGTTCACGGCCTCCGGGCTGGCCGACTCCGTGGCCTCGGACTCTGCACTGCAGCCTGCACCGATCGCGATCATCGCCACCAAACCAATGAAGCTCTTTGCGTAGTTCGCTTTGCTGAGGTTCATGATTCAAGCCCCTTTCCAGTTTCCCGATGCGATGTGTGCGGCGATCCGACGAGGAGACACGCGTAGCCTCTCGGATTCACCGACAGGTTGTTTTGCGACGCACTTACTCGTGCAAATGGACCCGCAGCCCGCGCTCCGGCCGCGCTTTTCGCGGACGCACGCCATGCCCATACCGCAGGTGGCTTCCCTCAAAGGAAGGGACACTCTGACTATTGCATAACTCTTAAACAATCAACGATGATTGTCGACCCAACGACATTTATGTAGGCACATACATCTGCGCATGCGTCTGCGGCATTCGAGCACGCAATGCGTCGTATGCGCGCGGCGAAGAAGGCGAAGGCGGCGAAGGCGGGCGAAGACGAAACGGGGACGCTACGCGGGCGTCTGCCTTTTCGCATGCTTCGTGCCGCGCCGACTCTTTCACGTGGCCGCGCTCGCGCGTCACATTGGGGTATCGCCGGAGACGTATCCCCCCACGTACCCCCAATGCGCGCGCACAATGCGCGTGTCACATTTGGACCGCTTGGCATGGGCGCTTCTCCATGCCATCTCCGTGCAGTCCTGCGGTAGACGATCGTCGCGGCGTGTGCCTCGCACAAATCCGATCGTTCGATAGACTGAAGAAACTTACCGCGTCACCGTAAACCGCTCGATGGGGCCATTGGAACCCGGTGCGTCCAGTACGAGCGCGTGCGGGTGCCCAGAAGCTGCTCGGACGATGATGTCATCGGCGGTTTGGCGAAGGGGATACCCAAATAGGCAGGGCCCCTCGATCGTATTTGCCACGAACCAACCCGCGCGTGGTCCGTACGACCAGCGCCTCCGCCTCTCGTGCATCCGAATTGGTTTTCGGGTTTCGATGCCACCTCGACTCACGCCCGTGTCGTACGGGTCATGCGGCGAACGTCCGATGAGCGCCATCGCCAATCCCGTAGCTACGATTTCGAGGCTGGTTTTCCGCTGGTACAGGCGTCATTCTTTGGACGCATGGCTCCGTCGCGGATCTTTCTCTTGTCCCCCGCCCGGCTCGACGGGAAGCGCGGCGCGCTGCTCTTCGATCCCCGCGCCTCCTCCCCCATCGCCGCGGGCCTGCGCACCTCCGAAGGGATCCCGATCGGGCACGTCTACCGCTTCGTGTCGAGCCTCTACTTTCGCGGCAAGCTCGCCTACGCGCAGCGCTTCGCGCGTCCGCCCAATCCGAACCCGACCCTCGGGACAGGCGTCTTGGTCATCACCCCCAGCCGGGGGCTCGTTCCGGCGGACATGCGCGTGTGCCTCGAGCACCTCGACGAGTTCTCGCAAATCGACATTCACCACCGGCGCGAGGCCTTCCGCAGACCCCTGATGCGCGACGCGAAGATGATGGCCGACGCCGTCGGTCCCGACGACGAGATCGTCCTCTTGGGGAGCGTCGCCAACGTGAAGTACGTCGAGCCGCTGCTGGAGGTGCTCGGCGATCGCCTCTTCTTTCCCAAGGACTTCATTGGGCGCGGGGACATGAGCCGCGGCGGCTTGATGCTCCGATGCGTGGAGTCGGGGACCGAGCTCTCCTACATTCCCGTTCGAGGCGCCACCCGGCAAGGCACCCGCCCGCCGAAGCTCGAGCCCCGTGATCGGCGGGATCCCAAGCCGTAACCGATGACCCCACCCCGGCGCGAGCCGAGCTGGGCCCCCTGCAAAACGTCATGACCCAATCAGGTCGTCACGGAATCATGTACCCGATGCGCGGCTACAGGCAGCCGCACAGCGGATCGCCTTGGGCGCAGACGCAGGTGGAGGCGTCGGGGAGCTTCGGCGGCTCGAACGGGACCGGAACTTTGTCGAGGTAGGGGCTGGGTGCGCGGTTGGCGGGCGCCTGCCCGGGGCGCGGCGCGATCATGACCCCGCGGATGGCGGAGAGATCGTCGCCCAAGTCGATGCACGCGCGGCGCCCGACGCCGAGGACGATGGCCGCCATGGCGAGGACGCCCGACCCGATGGCGAGGAAGATCGCGAGCCGCGCAGGGCGGAGCGGATGGGAAGCCGCGCGCTTTTGATGCAGCTGGCGTTCGAGCTCGCGATTGCGAAGCTCGAGTTCTTCCTTTTCTCGCTCCAGTTGCGCAATGCGCTCGCGGGAGGCTTCGTGCTCGTTCCGAAAAGGATCCATCCCGAAGCTTTCATCGGGGAGGCGCGTCGTGCAAACGGCGTGTGTGTGATACTCGCAATGGTATTTCGTTGCGCCTTCGTTCGGACATCGCGCGAAGCGCCTGCCGGGCGCGGCCTGCTCACTTTTCTGCAAACCTCTTCCGAGTTTGGATAAGCTGCGGGAGCGAACTCGGGAATGGGCAACGAAACCTCGATTCGCATGCGACTGCCGCAACGATGGGAGAAATGACGATGCGCTTCATGATGATGCACAAGAACGATCCGCACACCGAGGCCGGAGGACGCCCGAGCCGAGAGCTCATCGAGAGCATGGGCAAGTTCATCGGCGAGCACGTCAAGGCCGGCGCGTTCGTCGATGGCGCGGGTCTCGGCGGCAGCGCCACGCGCACGCGGGTCACCTTTCGCGGGGGCGCGTGCACGGTGAAGCACGGTCCCTACGCGGGGGTGAACGAGCTGATTGCGTCGTTCTCCGTGCTCAAGGTGCGCTCGCGCGACGAGGCCCTCGCGTGGGCCCGACGCTACGCCGAGGTGCTCGGCGACGGCGAGATCGAGCTCGGCCCGGTGAACGAACCGTGGGATCTCGGCCTCATCCCCAAGCCGGAGAACGCGCCGCTGCGCGTGCTGATGCTCCACAAGGCCGACGGGACGTCGGAGGCGGGCGAGAGCCCCAGCGCCGCGCGCAGAGCGGGTCTGACGAAGCTCGCGAAGGAAATGACGGAGGCGGGCGTGCTGCTCTCGTCGGAGACGTTGCAGCCCAGCGCCAAGGGCAAGCGGCTCCTCTTCGCCCGCAACGAGCTGCACGTGATGGATGGGCCCTTCTCCGAGTCGAAGGAGCTCATTGGCGGCTTCTCCATCCTGCGGCTACCGTCGATCGACGACGTCGTCGTCCAGAGCAAACGCTACGCCGCCATCCTGGGCGGCACGCTCGAATTGGATATTCGCCCGCTCTACGAGCCGGGCGACGTTCCCTGATTGCCGTGTTTCTTTGAACGTGACCCATCACGCTCCGTGATGGGCTACGAATCGGCCCATCGCGCGGTGCGATGGGTCTCCGCGCCGCTCGGGAGGATGTACATGATCCGATTTCATCGTCGCTCCATTGCAGCTCGCCCGTGGGTCCCCGTCGTTCTGGCGCTCGTCGGCGCCGCAAGCTGCGCCGACGACGGCGCGTCTTCTCCGTCTTCTCCGTCTTCTCCGCAGGGCGGCCAAGAGAGCCGGCTCGGGGCTGGGAGCGTGGTGGCGAAGGCACCTCCCTTGACGACGCCGTGGACCTCGGAGGTCTCGCCCGACAACGCGCGGCCCGAGTACCCCCGCCCGCAATTGGTCCGCAGCGATTGGCAGAACCTGAACGGCGAATGGCAATTTGCGCGCGCGAGCTCGGGCGAGGCGCCCCCGTTCGGGCGCGATTTGAGCGAGCGCGTGTTGGTCCCCTACCCCATCGAGTCGGCGCTGTCGGGGATTGCGCGGCACGAGGACCGAATGTGGTACCGGCGCACCTTCACCGTTCCATCGAATTGGAGCGGGCGGCGGGTCCAGCTGAATTTCGATGCGGTCGACTGGCAAGCCACCGTGTACGTCAATGGCGTGCAGGCCGGCGCGCACGAGGGTGGCTATGACGCTTTCTCGTTCGATATCACGGACCGGCTGCGCGCGGGCGAAAACGAGCTGATCGTCGGCGTGTACGATCCCACGGACGCGGGCGGGCAGCCGATTGGCAAACAGCGCAACGCCCCCAACGGGATCTTCTACACCGCGTCGTCGGGCATCTGGCAAACGGTGTGGCTGGAGCCCACCGCCGCGGCGCACATCACCCGGCTCGATATGGTCCCCGAGTCCAACCGGCAGGCGCTCCGGCTCACCGTGCGCGGGGCCGGCTCCGGCGCGAGCACCGTGGAGGCGGTCGTCCGCGACGGCGGCGCCGAGGTCGCGCGCGCACGCGGTACCGTGGATACGGAGCTCCGCATTCCCATCGCCAACGCCAAATCGTGGTCGCCCGAGCGCCCCTTTCTCTACGATGTGACGGTATCGTTGATGGACGGCGAGACGCCCGTCGATCGGGTGACGAGCTACTTCGGAATGAGGACCATCGCCCTCGCCTCGGTGGGGGGCGCGCTGCGCCCGGTGCTCAACGGGAGGTTCGTCTTTCAAATCGGCACGCTCGATCAAGGCTATTGGCCCGATGGGATCTATACGGCGCCGACCGACGAGGCGATGAAGTTCGACATTCAGATGCACAAGGATCTCGGCTACAACGTCATCCGCAAACACATCAAAGTGGAGCCCCCGCGCTGGTTCTATTGGGCCGACAAATTGGGCCTCTTGGTCTGGCAAGACATGCCATCCATGGATACGAGGCCGCCCTCCGATCCGGCCAAGCGCCAGTTCGAGGCGGAGCTGCGGGAGCTGGTGGACGAGCATCGCAGCTCGCCGGCGGTGGTCGTCTGGGTGCTCCAAAACGAAGGCTGGGGACAATACGACCAAGCGCGCCTCGCGAACCTGGTCAAAGCGTGGGATCCGAGCCGGCTGGTGGACAATATGAGCGGCATCAACTGCTGCGGCTCGGTCGACGGCGGCAATGGCGATCTGGCCGATTGGCATACGTACGTCGGCCCCTCCTCGCCGCGGCCCTCGCCCACGCGCGCGGCGGTGCTGGGCGAGTTCGGCGGCCTGGGGCTGCGCGTCCCCGATCACGAGTGGAGCCCCGGCAACGGTTTCAGCTACGAAATGCAGCCCACCGCCGCGGCGCTCGACGCGCGCTACGCGGGGCTCGTTCAAATGACCGAATCGTTGATGAAGACCGCCGGGCTCTCGGCGGCCATCTATACGGAGATCACCGACGTCGAAAATGAGGTCAACGGCGCGGTTACGTACGATCGGCGCGTGGTGAAGGTCGACGCGGCGCGCATGCGCGGCGCGCACGAGGCGCTGATCGAGTCCTCGCGGGAGCGCAACGAGCCCGTTGGCCCGGGCGGGCTCCGGCTCGGCCAACACCAGTCGTTCCAGGTGACGACATCGGGGTTGACCGATCGGTACATTCGCCACCGGGAGGGACGGCTCGTGACGGAGATCGTCTCCGCGGCGAGCGACGACCTCGCGAAGAAGGACGCGACCTTCGAGGTCGTGCGCGGGCTCGCCCAACGGGCGAGCAACGATGCCGGCCAAGGGCGGGCCGGCTGTTACTCGTTCGAATCACGCAATTATCCAGGCCACTATTTGCGCCACCGCGATTTCCGCACGTACGAGGAAGCTCGCGACGGCACCGCGCTGTTCGATGCCGACGCGACGTTCTGCGCCGTGCCCGGGCTATCGGGCGCGGGGGTATCGCTCGAGTCGTACAATCGAGCGGGGCACTTCCTTCGCCATTTCAACGCGGAGCTCTTCATCGCCAAGAGCGGAGGCCCGAACCCGTGGGACGCACCCGCGAGCTTCGCGCCCGACGCGAGCTGGAACGTGGCCGATCCCTGGTGGCGGAGCTCGGCCGATCTCCCGGCCGGCGCGCTCCAATCGCTTCGCGTCATGACCACGGGATTTACGAATCGGTATGCGCGCCATCAGAATGGGCTCGGATTGACCGAGGTGGTCGACCCCGGAAGCAGCGCGCTGCTCAAGGGCGATGCGACGTTCCGCATCGTTCGCGGGCTGGCCAATCCAACGTGTTATTCGCTCGAGTCGCGAAATTTTCCAGGCCACTACCTGCGGCACAAGAACTTTCGCATCTTCAAGGACGCGCGCGACGGCACGGTACTCTTCGACCTCGACGCGACATTCTGCGCGCAGGCCTCCGTCGCCGGGCCGGGGGTCACCCTGGAGTCGTACAACATGAAGGGGCATTTCATTCGCCACTTCGACTCCGAGCTCTGGGCCGCGCGCTACGGCGGTCCCAATGCTTGGGACAATCCGGACCTCTTCGACGTCGATATCTTCTGGAACGTGGCGCCTCCATGGGCGCCATAATCACGTCGAGGAGACGCGGCGCGTGCTGCCGAGGTGCTGCACGGGCCGCGCGCGCCACGGAATGGTCAGGCCTGCACGCAAAGCGGCCGGCGCGCTACGGCTTTTTTGCGGGCGCAGGGACCTCGGCCGTTAAGACCACGGAGGGCACGGAGCGCTCGGCGGGGCCGTGGTAGACGGCTTCGATGTTGCAGCCGTCGGGATCGAGGACGAACGCGCCATAGTAGCCCGGGTGGTAAAAACGCTCGCCCGGCTTTCCATTGTCACGCCCGCCGGCCGCGATGGCCGCTTGGTAGAAGCGGTCCACGTCATCGCGGCCGTTGGTCTGAAACGCCAAATGAATGTTCGACGAGGCCCCATCGGCCGCCGTGATGAACAGCTCGTCGGAGGCAAAGGCCCCCGGCGCGATCTCGTGCAGCTCGCGCCCGAGGGAGGCCAGCACCGCGCGATAGAAGCGCACGCTCGCGTCGAGGTCTTTGACCCGCAGGTGGACGTGATCGAACAATCGGCCGCGGTGGAACTCCAATTTCATGACGCCTCCTCCAATCGGAACGGTGGGAACCGACCATGGTAGGGCGGCGCGAGGGTCGAGAGAAGCCTCGGCGGCCGCTTTCGCCCGCTACGGGCCGCTATTTTGACCGATCCAGCCCGCCCCGCAGGCGCCTTCGACATGGCGGGCCGCGGGCAATCCGCGAAAGACGTTGCCGTCGACGATGGGGGCCGGCGTGGGGCAGCCGCTCTCGAACACCACGCCGGAGATGGTGCTCCCCGTGGTCGCCGGCTCGAAGATGTTCCCCGTGATGACGGTCGCGTGATTGACCTGCGTCATGAACTGCCCCTCGATGAACATCCTTCGAAATCGGCCCCGCACCTGATTGCCCGTAAATGTGATCCGCTGCGACCCGGTGCCCACCGATTCGCTGCCGCGCGTGACGAAGGCGCTGAAGGTGTCGGCCGTGGGGCCCGAGCCCTCGATGATATTGCCGTCGACCACCAGCCCCACGGCGGGCTCGGCCTGAATGGCGTTTCCGTCGGACCGCATCCGGATCACGTTGTCCGAGATGATCACGTCGCTGGGGAATCCGCTGTTGTGGAGGCGCACCAAGATGGCATTGCCCGCTGCAGCCGTGGCCTCGCGAACGAGGGTGTTGCCAAAAATGCGATTTCCCGAGCCGCGCTTGATCAGCTGGATGTTGGTCGTATTGTCCTCGGCGATGGTGATGGTATTGAACGCGAAGATGGTATTGGAGGTATTGTAGGCGGAGATGGATCCGTCGAGCAGGTTGCCGCTGATCACGTTCTCGGTGCTGTCTTCGGTGTTGCCGGACATGGTGAGCAGGATGCCGGCCTTGCGTCCGCCGCCGCGATGAAAGGTATTTCCAACGATGTACGCGCGACGGGCGGTGCCCTCGCCGGTGGGCTCTTCGTCCACGGCGGTGTCGTCCACGGCATCGACCGTGTTGTTCACCACCCGATACCCGTCGACGCCGCGCTGCAAGGCCACGAAGGAGCGATCGCAGGTGGCGCGGCTGCCCTCCACCGTGGTGTCGGCCACGCGGACGCCCAGGGTCTCCTCGGCCGCGAGCCGGACGCAGTCGCCGCCGCCAAAGAAGCCGAGCAAGGTCCAGGTGCTGGCCGCGGGGCCGTTCGTGACGGAGCAGCGCGAATACCCCGGGATCTGCGCGCAGAGAATGGGCGTGCCGCCATGGTTTGGGCGCTGGCACATTTGGCCGGCGGGCGCCTCGCCGCAGGGCACCGAGCCGGCGGGCCTCGGCAGGTGCGGGTCGAAGAAGTCCACGTGTTCGAGGGTCGTTCCTCGGGTCGAGATGGGCGATGGATTGCCGTCGAAGCCCGCGGGCAAGTGGGTGAGCTGGATGGCGTGCGTTTGCTCGTCGGTGTCGAAGCGGGCGGCCCCGTCGATTTCGAAGTGGCCGAGGTGCGTGTTTCGGGCGCCGCGCAGGCCGAGGAGCCACCAATCGCGCGGCACGGTGGTCCCGGGGGAAATGCCGGATCCCTTGAAGGCGAGCACCGAGCGTGAGCCCGCGCCGACCATGGTGAAGCCGTCGGTGTTCCAGATGCGAAGCGATTCGATGTTTTGATTTCCGGCGCCGGGGTTCATTTGAATATCGAATCGGCCGGGCGCGAGGCAGACGGGTCTCCCCGAGACCTTGGCGAGATCGATGGCGGCTTGCAGCGCCGCGCGATCGTCCAATCCGTCGTTCGGGACGGCGCCGTGATCGCGCGGATCCACGCAGGTGGAGGGATCGGCGATGACGACCTCGCTCAAATCGCGCTTGGGTTCGGCGGCCGGGGAGCCCGAGCAGGCCATGGCCGCCATGGCGGGTGCAAGGACGATCGGGGTTCGTATCGCGAAGGGAATGGACGGGGTGCTCATGAAGGGGTTTACGGTCCGCCGTCATGAAGCGTTTCGTATGCCGGTGTCCTCCGCTCGGGTGACACCGGCATTCGCGCTGCGCGGGATCGTTGTCGGCGCCGTTCGCGCTTCAGCGCCGGCCGCGCCGTTCGCGCTTCAGCGCCGGCGGCGGCGGACGAAGAGCATGGTGGCGGCGAACGCGGAGAGCAGCGCGCTACCGCCGGAGAGGCCCGCATCGCCGGACATGGAGCAATCCGATTGGCCGCTGGATAGTCGTTGGTTGCTCGGGTTCGATCCCGCGTCGTACTTGGGATACCACGGCGGTGGTGGTGGCGGTGGCCGGCCCGCGTCGTAGCCTCCGGCGCCAGCATCCCCTCGCCACGGGGATTCGATCCGAATCGCAACCGGCTCCGATTGGCTCGCATGAAAGTGGCGATTCCCGCCGTACACGGCGAAGACCTGGTGCGGCCCCCAGGTGAGCCCTTGGAGCGCGATGTATACCTCACGATGGTTCTCGCCCAGCGACGCCGACCCTACGCGCGTGGAGCCTTCGAAGATCTCCACCGGCCCTTCCAGCTCGGCGCCCGTCAAGTCCGAGGAGACCACGATCCGGAGCCGGGCGTCGTTCCCGACGAGCGACGTCTTCGTGGGCGCCTTGGAGACGACCAACGTCGTCGAGGCGGAGGCCGAATCGTACTTCGCATCGCCACTGAAATCGACCGAGATGGCGTGCACGCCGCCCTCCGGCCTGCGGGAGCTGGTCGTCGTCAGCGAGCCTTTGCCCTCGGCATCCAGAAAAATATACTGATCGCGCCTCCAATCGTGCTTCCCGTCGATATCGTCGGAGACGATCAGGTACGCGCCTCGGGGAATGCTGCCATCGCGCCCGCGGAGGGTGGCCGAAAACGTGACGGGCACCCCATAAACGGGTGATTTGGGCGATACCTCGATGGTCACCGTCGTCGTGTGGCGTTCGACCCTCTGCTCCAGCGGCGCGCGCGGCACGCTCTCGAAGAAGTTCCCATCACCGTCATACCGCGCCGAAAAGGTGTAGCGGCCCACACCATAGCTGGTGGCGTCGAACACCGCCTGACCGTTCTCGTCCAGCATCGCCGCGGCGATCTCTTTGCCGCCCTGGTCGAAGTGAACTTTGCCCGACGGCACCCGCGGCGCGGACGATGCTGCCGCCACCGTGGCGACGACGCGCAAGGCCCCCACCTTCGCCGGGTTGGCCGAAGACGTGAGGAGCATCGCCGACGGTGCCCGGTCGACGTACAAGGGGACCCCCCACATCGAGGGCGCGTGCAGCGGGTCTCCATCGTAGTGGGCGACGAGGTTATTCACCTTGGTGCTGACGGGCGTGAAGGTCGCGCCGGCATAGCCCGCGGCGTCGAGGGGCGCGAGGATCTCCATGTCGTTGCCGCCCGCCTCACTGGCGACGAATCGAACATTCCCGGTGGGAGCGGGCGCACCCGCCGCCGATACGACGCGCGCCCGAACCTGCACGCGTTCTCCGTAACGCGACCTCTCCGGGATCATATGGAGCTCGATGGCGGTGGCCGCGGGCGCCCCCGCATCCGCCGGCGCGCCCGCATCGTCGGGCGAGCCGCCCTCCTCGCCGGCGTTATCGAGGTGATTGGCATTCGCCACGATCGCCCGCGCGTCGTTGGACGACGCCTCCGCGCGCGGTATCACCAGCCAAAAGACGAGCAGAAGTCCAAACCCCATAAGCCATTTGCGCATAGGGGAGATCCAGCGCCCAGCAAGGGCCAAGCCAGCCTTGGCACGATGTCTTGCCGCGCTTTTTCCGAGGTCCGCGGATGCACCGTGGATGCGCGGTCTCGCGTCTCCGTGTGGTAGCGGAGTCACATGCGACCGCTCCCGCCGTCGGCGCTGCATCACATGCCATATCGAATTGCAAATTGCATTTGGCGATTGATGCAAATGTAAGGTGGCGTTTCGTGGACGAGTCCGGGCAACCGATCGCGTTCACGAGCACTGGAATGGCCCTGTGATCCGATGTTTAGCTCACATCTGACACACGGGACGTCCAGGACAAAATCCAGCGAGACGAGCAAGACGAGCAGGAAACGCGAGAAGACACGAGAAGAACACGAGAAGAAGGGTGTGGCGGTCTCCTTGCACCCGACCGTGCAGGTTGCCTTTGCGAGAGGCGTCACGATGACGCGACCGCCTGCGCCGCGGATCGACGATCCGAACACGCGCGAACTTTACATTCGCGATGCGATCTCGAATAGAGTTGTAGCGTGACCGACCCCACGCCCGCGGCGCGAAGCGAGCTCGCTGCCAAAACGAGAACCATTGCCCACGAGGTTGCCGCGCGGCACGCCGCCGATGTCGACCTCCAAGCTCGATTTCCAACTGAAACCTTCGAGGCCGCGAAGCAAGCCAAGCTCCTGTCCGCCGCCGTCCCGCGCGAGCTGGGCGGCGCCGGCGCCGATCTTCGCGAGCTCACGACGATGTGCAGCGAGCTCGCGCAGGGATGCGGGGCGAGCGGCATGGTGCTGGCGATGCACCATATTCAAGTCGCGTGCATCGCGCGGCATGGATTGGCGTCGCCGTTCTTCCGGCGGTACCTGGAGGAGGTCTGTGAGCGGCAGCTCCTGATCGGCTCGGTGACGTCGGAGGTTGGCGTCTGGGGCGATACGCGCTCCAGCATCTGCGCGCTCGTGCGCCATGGCGATCGCTGCCGCCTCGAGAAGGACGCGACCACCGCCTCGTATGCCGAGCACGCCGACGATCTCCTGGTCACGTGCCGGCGCGGACCGGAGGCGGCGGCGAGCGATCAGATCTTGGTGCTGCTCCGCAAGCCCGCCCTCGCCCTCACCAAGACCACCACTTGGGACACCCTCGGCATGCGCGGCACGTGCAGCCCCGGGTTCAAGGTCGCCTCCGACCTGCCCGAGGAGCAGGTGGTGCCGGGATCGTTCGCGGATGCGTCCGCGCAGACCATGGTCTCCTATTCGCACATCCTCTGGTCGGGCGTCTGGGTCGGGATCGCGGCCGATGCCGTGGCACGCGCCAGCGCCTATGTGCGCGCCGAAGCGCGGAAGAAGCCGGGCACCGTGCCGCCGCACGCGAGCCGCTTGGCGGAGGTGTCGGTCATGCTGCAAACGATGCGCAACAACACGGCGGCCATGGCCGCCGAGTTCGACGCCATCACCGCCAGGCCCGATGGAATGGAGCAGCTGCTCACCATCGGCTGGGCGCTCAAGATGAACAACTTGAAGGTGAGCGCCTCCGAGATGGCGCCGGCCATCGTCCACCAGGCGCTCCAGATCGTGGGCATCAACGGATACAAGAACGACTCCAAGTACTCCGTCGGTCGCCAATACCGCGACGCCCTCTCCGCGGCGCTCATGATCAGCAACGACCGCGTCCTCTCCAAGAACGCGTCGATGCTCCTGGTCTACAAGGACGAATGAACATGAGCAGCGCGAGCAGCGGCACATACGACACGACGGAGTTTTACGAGGGCCTGGTCCGCCATGGCCTCATCGTACCGGTTCGCGTCCAGGGGGCGTTCGGGCGCGGCGCGGTCTTCGAGGACGTGCTGGAGCGCTTCAACGCGTTGATCACGCAGATTTCCAGAGACGATGGCGCGGAGCTGTACACGTTTCCGCCGGTCATCGATCGCACCATCATCGAGCGCACCGACTACCTCGACTCGTTCCCGCACCTGGCGGGCACGGTGTTCAGCTTCATGGGCAAGGACCGCGAGGCCAAACAGCTCTCGGACCGCGTTCACGCCGGGGAGCCTTGGGGCGATCTTCAAGGCATCACCGATGTTTGCCTCAACCCGGCCGCCTGCTACCCGGTGTATCCGGTCATCCGCGGAACGCTCCCGGAGCGCGGGCGCCTCATCACCATGACCAACTGGGTCTACCGGCACGAGCCCTCCCCCGAGCCGACGCGCATGCAGTCGTTTCGGGTCCGCGAGTTCGTCCGCGCGGGCCACCCCGACGCGGTGGTCGCCTGGCGCGACCAGTGGCTCGAGCGCGGGCTTGGTTTGCTGAAGGAGCTGGGCTTGCCCGCCCGCTCGGACGTGGCGTCCGATCCCTTCTTCGGGCGCAAAGGCCGGATGCTCGCCGAGGGGCAGAGGGCGCAAAAGCTCAAATTCGAAGTGCTGGTGCCGGTGATCTCGGAGGAGAACCCCACCGCCGTGTGCTCGTTCAATTACCACCACGACCACTTCGGGCGCGTGTTCGAGATCCACACGCCCGCGAACGAGGCCGCCCACACCGCGTGCCTCGGCTTTGGCCTCGAGCGCTGCGTGATGGCGCTCTTCCGGCACCATGGCTTCGTGCCCGCGGACTGGCCCGCGGCGGTGCGCGCGAGGCTCTGGCCATGAGCCGCGCGGCGGTCCTTCCACATCTCGACCCCGCGACGTACCAAAAGCACACGCTGCACGCCGACGACCGCGTGTGGATCGAGAAAAATTGCTACGTTGACATATGGGTCGAGCTGCTCCATGCACTGGGCTTGGAGCCGCGCGCCGTCCTGCCGTTTGCGCTCGCCATCGATTTCGAGGGCGATCAATGGACGTTCTTCAAGCCCCCGCACGGGGAGCTGTTCGATCTGTATGGCGTCGACGTGCAGGAGCTCAATCCTTGGCGGCCGCTGGTCGAGCACGCCGTCACCCAGCTTGGCGCCGGAAAGTTGATCAGCATGGAGGCCGACGCCTTTTGGCTGCCCGACACCTCCGGCACCGACTACCGCCGCCAGCACACCAAGACGACGATCATCCTCGCCGACATCGACGTGGAGCGCGGCAAGCTCGGCTATTTTCACAACGCGGGCTACCACGCGCTCGAGGGCGAGGACTTCGCGCGCCTTTTCCGAATCGGCGCAGCCCCCGACCCCACGTTCATGCCGCTCTTCGTCGAGCTCGTTCGCATCGACCGGATGGTGCGGCGGCCGAGGGCCGAGCTCGTGGCCATGTCGCGCGCACTGCTCGCCAAGCACCTGGCGCGACGGCCCAGCGACAACCCCGTGATCCGTTTCGGCCAGGCGTTCGAGCGCGAGCTGCCGCGGATGCAGAGCGAGGGCCTGGCTTTTTACCACGCGTGGGCCTTCGCGACCGTGCGCCAGCTGGGCGCGGCCTTCGAGCTCGCCGCCGCGTATGTGCGCTGGCTCGAGGGCGATGGGTCGCGCGCAGGCGATGACCCGCCGAACGATGCCCCGGGCGCGCCGGCGCTGGGCGCGGCCGCGGAGGCGTTCGACTCCATCAGCGTGGCCGCGAAGGCGTTCATCCTCAAGGCCGCGCGCGCGGTGAACGGCAAGCGCGCGTTCGATGCGGCCACCCCCATGGCGGAGATGGCGGACGCGTGGCAGCGGGGGATGGACGTGCTCGAAAGGTACGCCCGCCATGTGAGCGTGAGCGCGCCATGAGCCTGCGCGTCGGGATCGATCTGGTGCGGGTAAGCCGCATCGCCGAGTCGCTCGAGCACTTTGGCGAGCGCTTTTTGCACCGGATCTTTACCGACGCCGAGGTCGCCTATGCCACCGCGGCACCCGCGCACACACCCGAGCGCCTCGCCGCCCGCTTTGCCGCCAAAGAAGCGGCGATGAAGGCCCTCGCCCTCGCCGACGGCGGCATTGGCTGGCGCCAGATCGAAGTGCAACGCTCGCCCTCGGGCGACTGCTCCCTTTTGCTCCACGGAGACGCCCTCGCACACGCGCGGGCCTCCGGGGTGACCGAGATGGCCGTGAGTCTTAGCCACGAGGGAGACTACGCCACGGCCATTGTGATTGTGCACGGACCTCCCAAACCCCCATGAACGAAAAAATTCGCCGCATTCTCAAAGAACACGCACGCCTGGTCACCGACGTCGAACAAATCGGCGACGACACGGATCTTTATCAGGCGGGAATGACCTCCCACGCGAGCGTCAATGTCATGCTGGCCCTGGAGGCCGAGTTCGACATCGAGTTCCCCGACCGCATGCTCAAACGAAGCGTGTTCGAGAGCATCGCCTCCATGCGGACCGCCCTCGAGGAGCTTACGCCGTGAACGGGCGGGTCCGCGCTGTCCTCGGCCGCGTGGACGAGCCGCTCACCGAAGGGTGGCAGCTCGCCTCCACGCCGCCGGGCCAGATCGCGGACCCCGAGGCGCTCGCGCGCGCCGACGTCACCTGGTTGCCCGTCGCGCCATCGCCCCAGGCAGGTGCGCCATCGACGGCGGCCGCGGCCTTGCGCGCGGCGAAGGTGTGGAGCCTGGACGGCCCGCGGCGTCGCTTCGACGGCGAGGACTGGTGGTGGCGTAAGCGCTTTCCTGGTGCAAATCGCGCGGATCGCGCAGAACCGAGCAACATCCTTGGCGAAGAAGAAGAAACGGCGCTGTGCTTCGACGGGCTCGCCACCATCGCCGATGTCTGGTTGAACGGCGTGCTCCTCGTATCGAGCACGAACATGTTCGTTGCGCACCGGGTGGTGGTGGATCTGGCGGCGGACAACGAGCTCGTCATCCGATGCCGCGCGCTCGATGCGCTCCTCGCCGCGCGACGTCCCCGCCCGCGCTGGCGTGCGCCCATGGTCGAGCATCAACAGCTGCGTTGGTTTCGCGCCACCTTGCTGGGGCGAACGCCGGGATGGTCGCCGCCCGCGGCCGTCGTGGGCCCGTGGCGCCCGATTCGCCTGGAGCGCTCGCGCGGCATCGTGGTCGACGACGTCACCTTGCGAACATCGTTCGACGGCGATGCCGGCGTTCTCCATGTCGCCTGCCAGATCCGCAGCCTGCCGGCCGAGGAAAGCGGACGAGGGCGCGTAACCCTCGCGCTCGAGCGCGGCGGCACCGTCCACCGCGCGACGCTCGATCGCGCCCCTGCGAGCGACGATCCCGGCCGGCCCGGCGCGACGTACGCGGGGCGCATCGTCGTTCCGCGCGTGGAGCGATGGTGGCCGCATACGCACGGCGAGCCTGCGCTCTACCGCGCGCACCTGAGCGTCTCCCTGGAACGTGACGGCCGCGCGCCGCCCGTGGAGGTGGACCTGGGCGCCGTGGGCTTTCGCGAGGTGGCGCTCGACACGGGGCCGGATCATCGGGGCTTCGGGCTTCGCATCAACGGTGTGCCGGTGTTCTGTCGCGGCGCGTGTTGGACCCCGCTCGATCCCGTGAGCCTCGCCGCCGATCCGCGCGAGCTCGAGGCCGCGCTCGATCAAGTGCGCGATTCTGGCATGAACATGCTGCGCGTCTCGGGCACCATGGTCTACGAGAGCGACGACTTTTACGATGCGGCGGACGCCAAAGGGATCCTGATCTGGCAGGACTTCATGTTCGCCAACATGGATTACCCCGAGGACGATCCGGCGTTTGCGCGCTCGGTCGACGAAGAGGCGCGCCAGGTGCTGAAGCGCCTCGCGGCGCGGCCCTCGTTGGCGGTGCTATGCGGCAACAGCGAGGTCGAACAGCAGGCCGCCATGTGGGGCGCGAGCCGCGATCGATGGGAGCCGCCGCTGTTCCGCGAGACCTTGGCCGCGCGCGCCGCCGAGGTCTGCCCCGATGTGCCGTATTGGCCGTCGAGCGCGCACGGCGGCGCATTTCCGCACCAAGCCGACGTGGGGACGTCCTCGTACTACGGCGTCGGCGCGTACCAACGCGCGCTCGACGACGCGCGCCGCGCCGAGGTCCGCTTCGCCAGCGAGTGCCTGGCGTTCGCCAATGTCCCCGATGCGCGCGCGCTCGATCGCATGCCGGGCGGTGAGTCCCTGCGCGTGCACCACCCCGCCTGGAAGGAGCGCGCGCCGCGCGATCTGGGGGCCGGCTGGGACTTCGACGATGTGCGCGATCACTACGTGGCGCGCCTCTTCCACGTCGATCCCGCGACCTTGCGGTACGCCGATCACGAGCGCTACCTCGCCCTCGGGCGCGTCGCCACCGGGGAGATCATGGCCGCCGTGTTTGGCGAGTGGCGGCGAAAGCGCTCCACCTGCCGCGGCGGGTTGGTGTGGTTCCTTCGCGATCTCTGGCCCGGCGCCGGTTGGGGGATCGTCGACGCCGGCGGGGAGCCCAAGGCGGCGTACCACTTTTTGCGCCGCGCCTTGCAGCCGACGGCGGTGCACATCAGCGACGAGGGCGGCAATGGCCTCGCCGTGCACGTCGTCCACGATGGCCCCGCGCCGCTGGTGGCCGAGCTGGAGATCGCGCTCTTTCGCGCGGGCGAGATCGTGGTCGGGCGCGCGCGCCGCCCGGTGGAGGCGCCTCCGCACGGCGCCCTCGAGATCCCGGCGGCGGCCTTCTTCGAGGGCTTCCTGGATCTCAACCACGCGTACCGATTTGGGCCGCCCCCGGCGGATCTGGTGGTGGCGTCGCTGACGCGCGACGGTGGTGAGCCGTTCGCGCAAGCGTTTCACGTCTTGCTCGGAGCGTCCTTTGCCCATGCCGGCGCAAGCGGGGCGTTGCGCGAGCTCGATTTGGGCCTCACGGCCAGCGCGCGGCCGCGCGACGACGGCGATGTCGACTTGGTCATCGCCACCCGACGCTTTGCGCGCGCCATCCACGTCGATGTCGAACATTTTCGCGCCACCGACAACCACTTTCATCTCGCTCCGGGGGGCACTCGGACGGTGCGGCTGCACCGCCTCGCCTCCAACGGCAGCGCAAAACCTCTGCGTGGCACGTTGCAACCACTCAACGCCGAATCGGCCACCAAAGTGACGGTCGCCACGTGAATCATAAATTACCTACTCCATTGTTCTTCGGTCCCGCCGACCGCGCCCTCTTCGGCTGGATCCATCGACCTTCGGCCTCGGTGCCACACGCCAAGCTCGGGCTGGTCGTGTGCAACCCCTTTGGCTACGAGGCCGTCTGCGCCCACCGAAGCCTGCGCCACTTTGCGGTGTCGGCGGCGGCGGCGGGCGTGCCCGCCATGCGCTTCGACTACGACGGCACGGGAAACTCGGACGGGAACGATCTCGATCCGAATCGCGTGAAGGCGTGGCTCGACAGCATCCACCACGCCATCGAAACCTTGCGCGCGAGCACCGGGGTCGCCTCCGTGTGCCTCTTGGGCCTGCGCCTGGGAGCCCTTTTGGCCGCGGTGGCGGCGTCCGAGCGCGACGATGTGTCGGGGCTCATCGCCGTCGCCCCCGTTCTCTCGGGCAAGATGTATGTCCGCGAGCTGCGCATGCTTCAAAGCGCGCTCGCGTTGTCCACGGGCCCCGCGCCCGGATCGATGTCGACCGCGCCCGCCAGGCCGGACGCGCCAACCGCACCGGCATCGAAGGCGGCGCCGCCGTTGGCGGGCGACGAAGTGCACGAAGCGGTGGGCTTTGCGCTCACCGCGGTGACGAAGACGTCGCTGGCGGCGATCGATCTTCTGCGCCAGGAGCGGCGTCCGCCCCCGTCGGTGCTCGTCCTCGATCGCGTCGATCTTCCCGGCGCCGACAAATGGGCCGAGCGGCTCGCGGCCAGCGGCGCCAAGGTCGATGTGCGGCGCCTGCCCGGCTATGTCGAGATGATGCTCGATCCGCACCGCGCCGAGCCGCCGCTGAAGATGATCCACACGTCCACGACGTGGTTGAAGGAGCGCGCCGCCGCCGTCTCCGCACCATCCCGCCCCCTGCAGGATGCCCCCGCGAGCGCGCCGTCCCTTGCGACCGCCGCGACCCGCGCGACCAGCGCGACCACCGCGACCATGGCCGACGGGAGCGTCATCGAGCGCGCCATCTACGCCGACGATGCGCGCACGCTCTTCGGCATCGTGACCTCCGCCGCCCCCGGGACGGCCACCTCCACCGGGGTCGGCATCCTGCTGCTCAACGCCGGCGCCGTGCATCACATCGGCCCAAACCGCCTCTACACCGAGCTGGCGCGCCGGTGGGCCGCCCTCGGTCATATCGTGCTCCGCCTCGATCAATCGGGCATCGGCGACAGCCGCGCGCGGCCCGGTGAGGCGGAGAACGTGGTGTACAGCGGGCGCGCCCTCGAAGACGTCGCCGCCGCGCTCGCGTTCTTGCGCCGCGCGGAGGGCGTGCGCGAGTGCCGCGCCATCGGTCTGTGCTCGGGCGCCTACCATGCCTTCAAGTCGGCGGTGGCCGGGCAGCCCGTCGACGGCGTCATCGCCATCAACCCGCTCACGTTCTTCTGGAAGGACGGCGAGACCCCCGACGACACGCTCCACAAGACGGTCGAGAGCATCGCGCGCTACTCGCAAGCCCTGTCCGACGCGCGCAAGTGGCGCAAGCTCGCGCGCGGCGAGGTGAACATCCGCGCCGCCGTGCGCACCATCGCGCGCCACACCACCGCGCGCATGGTCGATCGCGCCCGGCACCTCTCGAGGCAGATGGGGCTGCCTTTGCCGGGCGATCTCGGGGCCGAGCTCGAGAGCGTGGCCCGGCGCGGTGTCGATATGAGGTTCGTGCTCGCCACGGGCGATCCCGGGCTGTCGCTCCTGCGGATGCAGGGCGGCGCGGTCGTCCGCAAGCTCCGCTCCCGCGGGGCCCTTTCGATCGCGGTCATCGATGGCCCCGATCACACCTTTACGCCTCTTTGGTCGCACGCGGCCCTCGGCACGGTCCTCACGGCCGCCCTCGAGGCCCCCGCGCGCCGCCCGCAACGCTGAGTACAGTCATGACCGAGCTCGAAGCGCGCAGACGTATGCTGGCCCTCGACGGCATTCGCGGCATCGCGGTGCTGCTGGTGCTGGCCCACAATTTCGATGTCCTCGGCGGGCCGCTCTCCCGCGTCGGGACCTTGCTCGACCGGCTGATGGATGGCGGCTGGCTGGGCGTCCAGATCTTCTTCGTCCTGTCCGGGTTCCTCATCACCGGCATCCTGCTCGACGGCCGCCGCGAGGCGCACTACTACCGCTCCTTCATGGTGCGGCGGGTGCTCCGCATCTTCCCGCTCTACTACGCCGTCTTGTGCGCCACCTTCGTCGTCGTGCCCTTGGTGACGGGCCACGCGGTGGCCGGCCACGAGCACCAGGCGTGGCTCTGGACGTACACCTCGAACTGGGCGGAGCCGTTCGGCCGCGAGGTCCCGCTCTTTCCGCATTTTTGGTCGCTCGCCATCGAGGAGCAGTTCTACTTGGCGTGGCCGTTCATCGTGCGCGTGCTCTCCCCGCGATCGCTCATGCGCTTCTGCGTCGGCCTCGCGGTGGCGGCGCTGCTGAGCCGCATCGCCCTGCGCGCGGCCGGGTTGGGCTCGGCGGGCCCTTACATGTTCACCATCTGCCGGGTCGACGCGCTCGCCCTCGGGGCCATCGCGGCGATCCTCTTTCGCTCGCCGCACGTGGTCGCCGTTCTCTCCGCGCGCCGGGGCCTCTTTCGCGGGCTCACCTTGGGCCTGATCCTCGTCACCGTCTTGATGAGCCACGGCGCCCCGCGCACGGGCCTCCTGATGCAAACCGTCGGCTACAGCGCCTTCGCCGTGACCTTTGCCGCGCTGGTGCTCGACGCCGCGCTCTCGTCGCACGACGAGCCGGACGCGCTCGGCCGGGTCCTTCGGCTGGCGCCGCTCCGCTCCGTCGGCAAGTACAGCTACGCCATGTACGTCTTTCACACGCCGCTGCATCGGCTGGTGGGCCTGCCGCTGCTCGCGCGCATCACGGCCGGCGCCATCGGACCCGTGCTCGGCCTGGCCTACTTTACCGCGGCCACCGTGGCCACGTACGTGGCGGCGTTCCTCTCGTTTCACTTCTTGGAGAAGCACTTCCTGCAGATGAAACGAGCCTTCGAACCGCGCACGGCATAACGTACGGCCGATGCGCGAAGAGCTCGTGACCTTCGGCGGCCTGCGCGCCATCTCCGTCGCTCCAGACCTCGCCGAGGAGGCGCGGGCCGTCGTGGCGCTCCTTCACGGCTTCGAGATGACGCCTCGGGATCTCGCGCCCTTTGCCCACTCGCTGGGCGTGCCGGCGTGGTTCCTCTTCCCCGAGGCGCCGCTCGCCGCCGCCTCGCGAGGCCGCGCATGGTGGCACATCGATCCGGTCCAGCGCGCAGAGGCCATCGCCCGCGGGCCCCGCGACTTTGCCACCATCCACCCGCCGGATCTGCCGGCCGCACGGGCGGCGCTCGCGACCTTTCTGGACGCGCTCGGCCCCGCCATCGGCGATCGCCCGCTGATCGTGGGCGGCTTCTCGCAAGGCGGAATGCTCACGTGCGACACCTTGCTCCGCACCGCGCGCCGGGTGGATGGGGTGGCGCTCCTCTCGGCCTCGCGGATCGCGTACTCCGAGTGGGCAGCGCGGCTGCCATCGCGTCCCTTTCAGGACGTCCCGATGTTGATCAGCCACGGTACGAGCGATCCGGATCTTGCCTTCGAGGCCGGCCTTGCGCTGCGCGACAGCATGGTGAACGCCGGCGCCGACGTCACCTGGGTCGCCTTCGACGAGGGCCACGCGATCCCGCTCCCCGTGTGGCGCCAGCTCCGGAAGTTTCTCCTCGCTCGGGTGCGCTGAGCGCCGGTATCTTCGAGGCATGACCTCTCCGGCGTTGGCGGTGACGGCGGCGGCTCTGGCTCACGAGGCGTTCGGCATCGACGCGACGGCGGTGCCGCTCGCCGGTGAGCGCGACTGGAACTTCCGGCTCGACGTGCGCGGCAAGCCTCGGTACGTGCTCAAGCTGCACGCGGCCGACATCGCGGACTCCGAGGTCGGGCTGTACGACGCGGTGCTGCGCCATCTGAGCCGAACGGACGTCGCGAGCTTTACACCGCGCCTCGCGGGCGAGGCCACCGCCGTCATCGAAGGACGGCTGCGCCACGCGCGGCTGCTCGACTGGATCGACGGACAGGTGTGGGCCGAAGCCGGACCGCCCGATCGCGCCCGCTTCGAAGCACTTGGCGCCACCGTGGCCCGGCTCGACGATGCGCTCGCCGCCATCGACGACCCGCGCCTCGACCGCGCCTACCGCTGGAACATGCTGCAGGCCGGGGCCCTCGCGCCGGCACTCGCGTGGGTCGATCCCGCCGTGCAGCCCTTCGTCGCCCGCGCCATCGGCCCCCTGCTCGCCGAGCTCCTGCCGGCCCTCCAGGCGCTCCCGCAACAGGCCATCCACAACGACGCCAACGAGCACAATGTGCTGGTCGCGCCCGATGGCTCCATCGCCGGCATCATCGACTTCGGCGACGTGGTGCGCGCGCCGCGCATCTGCGGGCTCGCCGTGGCCCTGGCCTACGCGCAGATCACGGAGATCGATCCGGTGGTCGCGACCCTCCCCGTGGTGGCGGGCTACCACGCCGAGCGGCCGCTCACCCCCGACGAGCTGGCGCTCTTGCCGGAGCTCGTGGAGATCCGGCTCGCGATGAGCGTCGCCAACGCCGCCGAGCAACGCCGTGCCGATCCGAACAACGCGTACCTCGCGACCAGCCAGCCCGGTGTCCGGCGCCTCATCGAGCAGCTCGCGCGCGAGCCGAGGGCGCTGCGCGAGCTGCGCTACCGCGACATTTGCGGCTACCGCCCCGTCGCCAACGAGCGAAAGGTGGTGGCCTGGCTCGAGTCGGCCGCGTGCCAGCCGGCGCCGCTCGTTCGAAACCCGCCCCTCGAGGCCGTTCGATCGGGGCCCGCGGTCGATCTGGCCGTCCCCATCGGCGAGCCGGTCCACGCGCCGCTCGATGGCGTGATCCATGGCGTCTCGCCCGGCGACGACAAGGCCCACCGCGAGCTCGCGCTCGAGCATCGCACGGCGGACGGCACGCCCTTCTGGCTCGTGGTCGGGCCGCTGCGCACGGAGACCGCGCTGGGCATCGCGCCGGGCCAACCCGTGCGCCGCGGCGCCCTGCTGGGGGCGGCGGCCAAAGCGGGCCTTCGCATCCATGTGTTCACCGCGCGTCTCGGGCGTCTTCCTGCGCCCGTGGAGACCGAGCTTTGGCAGAGCATCTGCCCCGATCCCAACCTGCTCCTGCGGCTGCCCCTCGCATCGTTGCCCTCGCCGGCCGCGCCCGAGCGCACCCGCCAGGAGCTCGCCCGCCGCCGCCGCACGAACCTCTCGTCGGCCTTGTCGACCAGCTACACGGAGCCGCTCCACATCGTGGCCGGCCAAGGCGCCTACCTGGTGGACGCCGATGGACGGCGGTACATCGATTTGGTCAACAACGTTTGCCACGTCGGCCACGGCCATCCGCGGGTGGTGGCGGCCCTCGCCCTCCAAGCGCAGGCCCTCAACACCAACACCCGCTACCTCCACCCGAACATCGTCGAGTACGCGCGCCGGCTCTCCGCCACCTTCCCCGATCCGCTGTCGGTGGTGCTGCTCACCAACTCCGGCAGCGAGGCCAACGATCTGGCGCTGCGCCTGGCCCGCACCGCCACCCGGCGCGAGCATGTGCTGGTCCTCGACTGGGCCTACCATGGCAACCTGACGTCGCTCATCGAGATCAGCCCCTACAAGTTCAACCGCCGCGGCGGCGCAGGTCCGGGGCCGCGCGTGCGCGTCTGCGAAGTACCCGATCCGTACCGAGGCCGTTTCGGCTCCGACGGACCGCGCTATGCCGCCGACATTGCGGCGCACTGCGCGGCGCTCTCCGAGGCGGGAACCCCGCCGGCCGCGTTCATCCACGAATCGATCCCGGGCTGCGCCGGGCAAGTCGAGCTGGCGCCCGGCTACCTCCGCACGGCCTATGCGTTCGCGCGCAGCGCCGGCGCCCTTTGCATCGCGGACGAAGTCCAGTGCGGGTTCGGTCGGGTGGGAAGCCACATGTGGGCCTTCGAGGAGCACGGCGTGGTGCCCGACATCGTCACCTTGGGAAAGCCCATCGGCAACGGCCACCCCATCGGCGCCGTCGTCACCACCCCGGCCATCGCGCGCCGCTTCGTCACGGGCATGGAGTACTTCAACACGTACGGCGGAAACCCCGTCTCGTGCGCGGTCGGCCTCGCCGTCCTCGACGTGCTCCGCGACGAGCGCCTGATGGCCCACGCCGCCGCCGTCGGCGCCGAGCTCGGGCGGGGCCTTCGCGCCCTCGCCGAGCGCCATCGCTTGATCGGCGACGTCCGCGGCCGCGGCCTCTTTCTCGGCGTCGACTTGGTCGAGGACCGCGCCACCAAGGCCCCGGCGACGGCGGCCGCCAAGCGGGTCATCGAGGCGGCCAAGCGGGACGGCGTGCTCCTATCGCTGGACGGCCCGCACGACAACGTCTTGAAGATCAAACCGCCTTTGGTGCTCGGCCACGAGGAAGCCCGTCACGCGGTGGCGGTCCTGGATCGTGCGCTTTCGGGCTCGTAGCGCGCTCCCAGCCCGGCGGCGCCCAAAGGTGCTTCAAACGATCCGCGAGCCGCCCCGGGCGGAGCGCGTCGCGGATCATGGCCACCGGCTCGTGAAAGATCGTGATCAACGGATTGGCCGTGCGAAGGGGGTGAACAATCCCATATTGGGGCCGCTCCCGCTCCTCCTCGAACGTGCCAAAGAGCTTATCCCATACAATCAGCGTCCCAGCATAATTCTTATCGATATACTGACTATTACGTGCATGATGCACGCGATGATGGGAGGGCGTATTGAGCACGCGCTCCAGCACCCCGAGCTTGCGAACCAGCTCCGTGTGGACGAAAAATTGATAAACCAGGTTCACGTTGACGGCGAGGAGCACGAACGTGGGCGCGAACCCCAGCCACGTGAGCGGCAAATAGAAGGGCCACATTCCGAAGAAGGGCGAGAGCAGGCTCTGACGAAAGGCGGTCGAGAAGTTCATCGCCTCTTGCGAGTGATGCACCACGTGCGACGCCCAAAGCCATCGAACCCGATGCGACGCCCGGTGCGCCGCGTAGTAAAGGCCGTCTTGGAGGACCCATAGGATCAAAAAGGTCCACCAGGTGCGCGGCACGGTGAAGAGGCGGTGCTCGTAGACGCGGGCATGGATGCCGAGCACCACCACCAGGGCGAAGAGCTCGACCACCTGGAACGAGGCCGCCAGGGCCACATTGTTCAAGGTCTCGGCCTTGGTGTAGTTCGAGCGCCGCGCGCGGGCGAGGGTCCAAGCCTCCCAGCCGATGCACGCGAGGTACGCGGGGGTGGCCATCAGGAGCACGAGCTTCGAGGGATCGGTGTCGGAAAAGGACGCGAAGAGCACGGCACGGTCATGGAAACGCAATCCGGGTGTAGAATCTTGACCCAGCCCGCCAGATGCCATGACCCAACACGCCAAGACGAACACGGCCTCCGCAGCCTACCTGCGAACCTTGATCGACTACGCGGCCAGCCGGGGCACGGCCGAGGCGACCTTGCTCGCGGGCTCGGGGATGGATCCGAGCGACGGCGACGCGCGCTTCTCGGAGAGCGCCTGCGCGGCCCTCTTCGATCGGGCGGCCGAGCTCTTGGGCGACGATGCCGTGGGTCTGCACGCGGGGGAACACATCCGGCCCGGCCACTACGGCGTCTTCGGCTATGTGGTCATGAACTGCGCGACCCTGGGCGACGCGCTGGCGCAGTTGCAGCGCTATCAGGCGCTGGTCATCGACATCGGCCCGCCGGAGGTGGTGCGCGACGGCGCCGAGCTCACGGTGAGCTGGAACCCTCGGCTCGAGCGGCCGCTGCGGCGTTTGGCGGAGTTCAACCTCTCCGCCATGATCGCGTTCGCCCGATGGGTATCGGGCCGAGACGAATCACCGCTCCGCGCGGACTTCACCTTCCCCGCCCCCGCCGACACCGGCGAGCACCAACGCATCTTCCGCTGTCCGCTGCGCTGGGACGAGCCCGTCTACCGCATCGTGCTCGCCGCGTCGTGGCTCGAGGCCCCGCTGATCCGCCCCGATCCCACCGTGCGGGCGCTGATGCTCGATCTGGCCGAAAAGCAGCTACTCTCTCGTTCGCCGCCGTCGCAGCTGTCGCAAAGCGACGAGTCGCAGCTGTCGCAAGGGGACGACGATCTCGGCGCGCTGCGCGAGCTGGTCGCCAAGAGCCTCCCCGAGGGCAACGCGGCCCTCGCCCGCGTCGCCTCGGCGCTCTCGCTGAGCCCGCGCACCTTGCAGCGAAAGCTCAAAGAGCGCGGACAGAGCTTCTCCTCCATCGTCGACGACGTCCGGAGCGAGCTCGCCACGCGCCATCTCGCCAACGGTGATTTCGACCTCGACGATCTGGCGTTCCTCCTCGGCTTTTCGGAGCAAAGCGCCTTTCAACGCGCCTTCAAACGATGGACCGGCGAAGCCCCCGGCTCCTACCGCAAACGGGTGCGCGGGCGCGGTATGTGATCGGCCTCTCTTCGACAAAGGCGTTCGGATCATCCCCCACGCACACCGTATGGCTGCGCACATCGACACAACGCAACATTCATTCGCAGGTGTACAAACGACAGCAGACGTGTCTGAGCCACTCCAACGCCGACCCTCGCGTCGTGTTCCCGTGTATCCTCGAAACACGTGGGCGCACCCGTCAAGATCGGCGATATCCTGGCGTCGAAATATCGCGTGGAGCGCGTGCTCGGCAGGGGTGGCATGGGGATGGTGGTGGCGGCACGCCACATGCAGCTCGGGTCCTTGGTTGCGCTCAAGTTCATGATCCCATCGAAGTTCGATGTGCACGACGCGGCCGGCCGTTTCGTCCGCGAGGCGCGCGCGGCGGCCCGCCTTCGAAGTGAGCATATTGCACGCGTGAGCGATTACGGCGTGCTCGACACCGGCGCGCCGTACATCGTCATGGAATTTCTCGAAGGCGCCGATCTCCATGCCGTGATGAAGGCCCGCGGCCGCCTCCCCATTCACGAAGCCGTGGCCTACCTGATCGATGTGTGCAAAGCGATGACCGAGGCGCACGCTCTCGGGATCGTTCACCGCGATTTGAAGCCGCAAAATTTGCTACTCACGCACCGCTTCGACGGCACACCGCTGATCAAAGTGCTCGATTTCGGCATATCCAAGTTCACGAACGAGGCCGATGGCCAAGACATGTTGTCGACGACGACCGGCTCACTTCTTGGCTCGCCGGGGTTCATGGCGCCAGAACAAATGTGCAACTCGAAGGACGTCGATGCGCGCGCGGACATCTATGCGCTGGGCGGTATCGCCTTTCGGCTCTTGACGGGCGAGCTGCCTTTTCAGGAGGGCTCGTTCGCCGAAATGGTCGCAGCCGTACTTTACAAACATCCGCGCCGGGTCCGCGCGCTCCGTCCCGAGATCCCCAGCGAGCTCGAAGCATTGATCGCATGTTGCTTGCAAAAGGAGCCGAACGGCCGCTATTCCAGCATGGACGAGCTGATGACGGTCCTCCAGTCGATCGCGGACCGTTTGCGCCCTGCACAACCGAGCGAAACGATCGATTCCGCGCAATCCACGGTGATGCCTCGGCCGGTGAGCGACGAGGCAACGGGGGAGACGACCTACGTGGATGCGCTCCTTTCCCCGCCACGACTCGCGGGACAAACCATTGGCGACGCCGCCGTGCCGATGCACACGGAGATTCATCCTCCTTCGAAATCGTCGTTCCGGGGCCCCATCGGAGGGATCTCCATCCTGGGGATCCTCGCGATGCTCGCCTTGTGCGATTTCGTCCTGCACGAGCGAGGGCAGCGCCTTCGCGATGCCGCCCCCATGGCCGAGCGCGCGTCCGCGCCCGCGCCCGGAATGGCCCCGGAGCGAACCCCACCCGCCGGCGAAGCCGAACCGGCGATGATGGCGCGACTCGCCAACGCCGAGACGACGAATGAACGGATCGATGCAGGCCCCCCCGCCCATGCGGCATCGAGCGCCGCCGCGGCACCACCGGCCCGCAGCAGACGGCCGCCTCCCAAGCCGCGGCCCGACGACCTCCCCCCCGACTTGGATCTCCTCAAATGAACGCCCCGATCGCGACACGGTCCTTTGAAAAGCTCCTGTTTGCCGTCGTGATGGTGGCGGGCGTTTCGGCCGCGCAGGCCGCGCACGCGCAAACGGAGACCCCGGAGTTCCGCGAGCGGGAGGCCAAACGAGCCTATGCGCACAAGGAGTTCGATCGCGCCAGGCGGCTCTACGAGGAGCTCTATGCGTCCGACCCAAAGCCCAAATATCTGTGGAACCTGGCGATCGTCGAAAATCAAAGTGGCGCCTTCGTCGATGCGCTCCACCATTTCAAAACGTATTTGAAGAGCTCCGACGCGAGCGACAAAGATCGCGATGACGCGCGAGCGTACCTGCACGAGCTCGCGGCCAAAACGGGGCATATCGCCGTGGAGGCGCCCACGGGAACGCACCTCGTCGTCGATGGCGTCGACAACGGCATGGAGACCCCGCTCGACGAGCCGCTCGATGTCCGACCAGGGCAGCACGAGATCGAAGGCCGGCGCGATGGGAAGAGCAAGACCGTGGCGGTACGCGCCGGGGCGGGTCAGCTCGTAACGGCGCGCTTGGTGTTCGATGCTCCAGCGCCCCTCGCAGAGGTGCTTCCACCGGCGCCCGCCGTGGCGACGGCGCGCGCGCCGATCGCACCGCCGCCCGAGCATCGGGAGGTGCGTACGAGCCACGGGCCGGCCAAGATCGTCACCGTGGCGACCATCGGTGCCGCGGCATTGGCTTCGTTCGGGGCGGGGATTGGCTTTGCCATCGCCAAGGCGAACGCGGAAGAACGACTCGATGCGCTTCGTGCTTCCAGCGGTCCATCCGCTTGCAGCCATGAAGCGCAGCCTGAATCGTGTACGAAGATGAATGACGAAGTGGACGCGATCCATCGAAACACCACCTTTGCGAACGTGTTTCTCGGCGCGGGGATCGGGTTGGTCCTCGTTGGCGGCGTGGCGTGGCTCGTGTGGCCGAAAACATCGCCCTCCGACACGCCCCGAGCACGTGTTTTGCAAATTGCGCCGGTCCTTACCCCCCATGCCGCCGGTCTTACGAGCACGGTGGGGTTTTGAGGAGATTGCGCTCATGAACATTTCGCGAACGATGCAGTGGGGATTGCTGCTTTGCATGACAGCCGCCGCCATGGCGTGCGTCACCAACCAACTCACCGAGCCGTGCACCGATGCCGCGTGCACGGAGAATCCTCCGCCCGGAAAGCTCGCCGCGGATCCCAGAACGTTCGAATCTGCGAAGGACGCAGGCCCGCTCGGTACGCCCGTACGAATCGCGACCATTCCTGGCGCGAGCGATCTTGCGCTCGACCATGCCGGCGGCGCCGTGGTGACAGCTGGCTTGGCCAAAGGGCCCAACGCCCGCGAGGGCGTCTTTTACGTACCACCGAGCGGGGGCAGCGTCGTCCAGATTGGAAAAGATCCGGGGATGAGCCCGACGACCGACGGTACGCGCGCCTGCTGGGTAAAGTGGGTCAACGGAAGTCGCATTCTATGCAGCTTGCTCGATGGTACCCCCTCCGTATCGACCAGCGAGACGGACAGCTCGCCCACATCACCGCTCATTCATGGCGAGTATCTGTATTGGTTTTCGGACGTTTATCAAAACAGCCTGCTCAAACGAACCAACCTGCACGATGGCAGGACCGAGACGGTGGCCGCGATCGGCCCTTATTCCTATCAGCTCCTCTTGGACAAGGGTCGCTTCTTCTGGCTCACGGTCGTGGATCGCACCACCACGACGGTCAAGGCGTCCTTGATGGACGACGGGACCATTGGCGCGATCAGCCCAGTCGCCACCATCGAATCCCAGTGGGTTCGCTCGCTGGCCGTGGCGAAAGAGGTCAGCTATACGGCCATTGAGAGCAACCACATCGTCTGGCCCCCCGACGCCGGGCCCGACGTCCCAGGGCTGTATTTCGCCCCGACGAACGCGAGCGGAGGCCCGCCGACGGTCCTTCAGCGGCAGCGATTCAGCTATCCGCCACGGCTGGCCGTCGATCGATATCATGTATATTACACAGATTCCTTCAACGGTGTCGTGTACCGCCTTCCGATCCCGACAGGGACCTCCGACGGGCGCCCGCGTGATCCCGAGGTGGTCGCTGTCGGGCAGGGGGAGCTCGGGGGAATTCGCGTCACCGAGCGTTTCGTGTACTGGACCACGGGCGGAATGAACGGCGGCCTGATGCGCTTGGCGAAATGATGAGCGGAGGGCCTGGTGCGATCTTCGAGATCGATGCGATCTCCGAGATCGCACCGCCTCGATGGAACGGGCGATCAGCGCGAGGGGATGACGGTGATGACCAGGTCACGAGCAAGGCAGTGGGTGTGCGCGTTCGCCGGATCGGCCATGGTGGCGGCGTGTGTCACCAACCAGCTCACCGGAACGTGCTTCGACAATGCGACCTGTCCGGATCGGGCGCCACCGGGGCCGGCCGATGCCGATGGCGACGTCGTCGCGAGGGACCCCGAAGGCCCGCCTCGGGACTGCCCGGGCATCGACCTCCGCGCCGATCCGAACAACTGCGGAACGTGTGGTCATTCGTGCTTTGGCGGCCCGTGCGCCGGCGGCACCTGCCTTCCCGTGAAGATGGCGGCCATCCCAGGCGCAAACGGCCTTGCGCTCGCCCATGGCGGCGTCGTGGTGACGGTCATGGACTTTGTCGAACAAGGCCGCGGTGTCTTCTACGTACCGCCCGACCTGGACGGTGGGATCGTTCAACTCGGGACCGATCGCGCTTACAGCCCCTCGAGCGACGGTGTGCACGCCTGCTGGGTCGCCGAGCATGGTGTCCCTTACAGCTTGCCCGATGGCGGGCAAACCTGCTGTGTCATCGCCCAGCATATCTCTTGTAGCTTACTCGATGGAGGATCACGCGTATCCATGTACGACGACGCGTCTCCGTATCCTCACCCCGGATCGCCTCTCATCCACGACGGATACGTCTATTGGTTTACCAACCGCGACAAGGGTACCCTTCAGCGAGCCAGCTTGTCGGGAGACGCTTCCACGACGACCCTCGGCGTCATCGACGATCGCGCCGTGTACAACGTCGTCCTGGACGGAGATCGGCTCTTCTGGCTCGCTTACCCGCGGGACGGAGCCATGCTCGCCACGGCGTCGCTGGACGACGGCTCCGTGACGGAGGCACGCGATGTAGCGCGCCTCGAAATCCCCATGATCTGGGCGTTCGCCGTCGCCGGGAACGTCGGTTACGTCGCCGCCGGAGACAATCAAAACGACAAGACCAAAGGCGGTATCTACCGCATACCCATGGACGCGGACGGGGGGGCCGCGACACCGCTCCTGCGTCAGTCATTGGGCTCCTCACGACTCGCCATCGACAAATCGCATATCTATTACACCGACGGATCGCGAGGCATCCTTTATCGCATTCCAATCCCGACATCGATCCCCGATGGGGGCTTCGTCCCCGGAATGGACGGCGGTCAAGAAGCCATTGTCCACGGCCAGGACGATCTTCGAGACATTCGCGTCGACGACCGCTTCGTGTATTGGCTCAGCATCGCGACCTCGGGCAGACAGGGCGAGGAGAGACGCGATTATCTGATGCGCATGGCGAAGTGATGGCCGGAGGAATGACCCATGAGCATGTCACGAACGAAGCAGTGGGCGTTGGTGCTTTCGGGATCCGCCATCGTGGCCGCGTGCGTCACCAACCAGCTCACCGGGACGTGCACCGACAACGCGACGTGCCCGGAATGGCCACCACCGGGACCGGCGGATACCGGGGCCGACACGAGCACGGATGCAGGCCCGCGCGCGCGCTGCGAAGACCTCGGCGCCGATCCGAACAACTGCGGGACCTGCGGCCATTCGTGTTTTGGCGGCGCGTGCGCCGGCGGCGCGTGCCTTCCCGTCCGAGTGGCGGACTTCCCCGGCGCAACGGGGCTCGCGCTCGCGAAGGGTGGCGTGGTCGTGACCGCAGACATCTATTCGGGCCGGGACGGCGTTTACTACGTACCGCCCGACGCGGACGGTGGAATCGTTCGACTCTCGAGCGACCGTGCTTCCGCGCCCTCGACCGATGGTGTCCACGCTTGCTGGATCCTCGGGTGGCGTCAAATTTCGTGCAGCTTGCTCGATGGGGGATCGCCCATGGCCACGATCGACGAGATGGAATTTCTACAGTCGATTCTCGTCCACGACGGCTACGTCTATTGGTTGGCAAACTTCAAGAGCACGTGGCTGCGACGAGCCAGCTTGTCGGGAGATGCTTCCACGACGACGCTCGTCACCCTCGATTTTTATAGCAATTCGACCGCCCTCCTTCGCGACGGCGATCGATTCTTCTGGCTTACGTATCGGTCCTCTCCGGACAGCAACGTCGTCTTCGAAGCGACCTTCGATGGCGGCGCCGTGGAGAACCTCCGCGAGGCCGCAGCGCTGGGTACACGCTGGATCCGCGATCTCGCCGTCGCACGGGACGTCGCTTATGTCAGCATCGACGGCTACGAAGGCCCCGACGCGAGCGAGATCGGAGGGATCTACCGTGCGCCCATGCGCGGAGACGGAGGGTCCGTAACCCCGATTCGGAGTCAGTCACTCGGCGACTCGCGGCTGGCTGTCGATCCCTCGCATATCTATTACACCGACGGGAAGGGAGGCAGCGTGCATCGCATTCCGATCCCGGCGACGAACGCCGATGGGGGCTCGATCCCCGCTCTGGACGGCGGTCCGGAAACGATGGCCCGCGGCCAGGGCCGCCTCGTGGGGATCGCCGTCGACGACCGCTTCGTATATTGGGTCAGCGCGGGCGAAGACGGGGGGCTGATGCGCCTGGCGAAATGACGGCCGGAGGCGCCATCACCCGGCGTGCGAGCGAGAAGCGAGGTCCCCAAAGCTAGGCCCGCCGAGGCTCGAGCACCCGGCGCGGTGCAAAGGGGCACGACGTGTCCACCGGGCTGCCCGCGCGCGCCAAAAAGAAGCCGCGCCCCCCGTTTTGACCGATGCGACCATCCAGGGTGGCGCGAAGCGTATCGTGCTGGAGCAGCACGCTGACCGGATGCAGCACCAGCCCATGCTCGGCCAGGGCGAGCCACACGGATTGGACGAGGGCGCCGCCGGCGAGGCACGCGGAGGGCGGCGGATCGTTGGCGCGGAAGCGCAGGTAGACGAGCAGCGGGGACGCGGCGATGTTTTGCGCCGTGGCCGCGGTGATGGCCCGCGCGAGGCCGAGCGGCGCGAGGGCGCGCATCGCACCGGGGGAGAGCGCGGTGGCGAGGAGCCGTTTTTGCCAGTGCGGCAGCGGTTTGGCGAGGAGGGCTTCGATGGGCAGCCCGTCGCCCGCCAAAACCGAATCATCGAATCGGATATGCGCGTAGGTCTCGGCCCAGGCCGCGGCGTGGGTGAACTCGATGGCCCCGTGCTCCCGGAGAAGATGGCCCACGGTGGCGCGCACACCGGCATCGGTGAGCAACACCAACTCGCAGAGATCGCGCGAACCCGGAAATGCAAGGGAGGCGGCGTCCGACAAGGACGCGAGCGCGCTCGGGGCAATCGGATCCCTGCGGTACGCCCCCCGGTGCGTGCGGCGCATCGCCAGCAACGTGCGGCGCCGGAGGGAGGCCTCGGTCACCGGCCCCGACCCGCGGCGCGCGGCCACCAGGGCCACGGGCTCCCAACCCGGCGTGAGCGCCGAAAGCTTCTCCGCCCCTTCGTCGCCGGAGCGCCACACCACCGAGACGGCGAGGCCGCCCGCGTCGAGCGCGACGAAGAGGCTCTCCAAGTAGGCGCCGGCGCTCACGAGCATCTCGATCCGGTGCGCGGGGAGCGCGGACAAGCACCGCGCGGGATCGAGCGCGACCACGATGAAGGCCGTATTCTTCTCGACGAGGACGTCATCGCCGAGCGTCATGAGCGCCGCGCGCGCCTCGGGGGATCCGGCGATCACGGCTTGCCACGGCTGGGCGTTGTGCGACGACGGGGCATGCCGCGCATCGCGCACGGCGGCGCGCACGACCTCGTCGAGTAGAGCGGATGTCATGACGCGCGCCACGATACGACCGAAAGGCGTATCGCGCGAGATGGACGCGCGCGACGGCCTCGTGGCCGAGCGCGTTTGCCGCCATCCATCCAACGGCCTCGCCATGGCCACATTCGGCCCTATCATCGCGGCATGACGAGCAAGCTGCGCGCCATCGAGGAGAGCTACAGCCGCATCGCGCAATCGTACGCCGACCATTTCTTCGACGAGCTGCGACACAAGCCGCTCGATCGGGCGCTCCTCGACGTCTTCGCCGACCAAGTGCGGGGCCGAGGACCGGTGCTCGATGTAGGATGCGGCCCGGGACAGACCTCGCGGGCCCTGGTCGAACGCGGGCTCCCCGTCACCGGGCTCGATCTCGCGCCGGAGATGATCGCGGAAGCCGCCCGGCGTTCACCCGACATCGCATTCCGCACCGGCTCCATGCTGGCCCTCGAGGACGCCGACGCGACCTATGCGGGGTTGACGGCCTTCTACGCCATCGTCCACTTCGACCGGGAGGAGCTCGCGCAGGCTTGCCGCGAGTTTCATCGCGTGCTGCAGCCGCAAGGGCTCGCCCTGGCCTCGTTTCACCTGGGCGGCGACATCGTGCATCGCGACGAGCTCTTTGGTCAGCGGGTGAGCTTGGACTTCGTCTTCTTCGAGCGCGGCATCGTGGAGGAGGCCTTCCTGGCCGCCGGATTTCGGATCGAGGCGTTCCTCGAGCGCGCCCCCTACCCCGAAGTGGAGCACCCCACGCAGCGAGGTTACGTGCTCGCCCGCAAGCCGGCCTGACGATGCGTCCAGGGCGCACGAGCAAACGTCGCCCACCGATGTCACAATCGGCGCGCCAGCCCGATAACGAGGTGTGAAGGGCTCGACCCAATACCATCGCGCTGCGCAGCTCGTCCTCGGCTCGTGGCTCGCAGCTTGTTCGCTCGGCGAGGGGCACCCGCGCCGTGACGGGCACCCGCGCGGCGAAGGGCACTCCAGCGACGCGGGGCGCTCTCGCGGAGAGGAGCGCTCCCGCGACGACGGGCAGCCGACCTCCCCCGCGCCGCCCGATGCTCCGGAGGCTCCGACACGGGCCTCAGAAGCTCCGACGCGGACCTCGGACGCTCCACCAGGAGCCGCTACTTCCGCGGGGGAGCGCCGTTCGGACGCCCTTCCGCCGCTCGCGGGCGTGTGGCGCGAGCCTTTGTCCGATGCGCGCGGCGACGTGGGGTTCGTCGCCGTGCCCATTGGAACCACGACGAAGCGCCCCCTCGTGGTGGCGCTTCACGCGGCGCTCGATCACCCCAGCATGACGTGCTCGGAGTGGCGGGCCATGTTCGGTCCGGAGCCGTTCATCGTGTGCCCGTACGGCGAGCGGCTCAACGCCACGTCGTACGTGTGGGGTGATCCGGCAAAGCTTCGCGCCAGCATCGATCGCGCGGTGGCCGCGGCCGAGGCTCGATTCCCGCAGCGCATCGAGCGGGCGGGCGCCGTGTGGGCGTCGTACTCGCAGAGTGGGATACTCTCGGCCGACGCGCTGGCGAAACCCGGAATGGAATTCCGATATGCGTTGTTGTTCGAGGGTGTGCCGCGCGATCTTCGCCCGCTTCGAAGCGCATTCGTGCGGGCGGGGATACGGCGGGTGCTCATCGTCAATCAACAAGGGGGTTGGTCGCGCGCCCACCTTGCCGCCGCCAAGTCCCTCGCGCCGGCCATCGAGGCCAAGCACCTCGTTTTCGGCGACGGCTCGTTCGGGCACTTCATGCGCGGAGATACCTTCGAGCGCATGCACCAGGAGCTACCGTGGCTGGTCGCCGGCGATCCCGTCTGGGATATCCTCCGACCGTGAGGCCCCGTCGGTTTTTCTGTCACGAACCCGGGGCTGGCCCGATAGCACGAAGAGCCAATGACCGATCTCTCCTTGCTTCACCTCGAAATTCACGAAGGATCCGTATGGGCACTGCTTCGGCGGACCGTCAGCCGCCGCGTACCAGCCTCCGACGTGGACGACGTGGTGCAAGCCACCTTGTGCGACGCGCTCGATGCCGGCCGCATCCCCGAGCGCCGCGACGATCTGCGCCGGTGGCTGGTCGGCATCGCGCGAAACAAGGCCACCGACCATTTTCGCCGGCGCTGCCGTGAGATCGCCCTGGACACCGACGCGCTTGCGGTCCCCTCCCATGCGCCCTCCGCGGACTCCATGGTCCTCCTGAAGAACGCCATCGCCGACGCCAATCGCCTCCCGATGACCCGCGGCGCGATGGACCTTGCGCTCCGCGAGGCCGATGGAGAATCGTACGCCGAGCTCGCGCGGGGCGGCGCATCGTCCGAGGTGGCGCTGCGCCAGAGGGTATCCCGCTTTCGCCGCACCATGGCCGCGCGATGGCTCACCGCCGCCGCCCTGGGAATCCTGCTCGTGGGTGGGCTCGCCGCGCACGTATTAGGCACCTATCGCCTGACCCCACGCGCCATTTTGCCGGACGTCGACCCGCAGACACGAATCGCGCTGCGCCCGATGGAAGGTCTTTGGACCGTCGTCGCATGGACCGGCTCCGAGCCACTTGCGCGCAGCATCCACGTCGACGTTCGAAGCGGCTCGGTGCGGGTGGTGCTGCCCGGCAACGAGCTTCTCTTCGCGGCCTCCGAGATCGAACGGCGGCCCGACGGAGCCGAGACATGGCGCCTCACATCGCCCTCGCATGGACGCGTCGAGATCTTCGTCGAACGCTCGGGCCCCAGGGCCACCGTCACCCTCCGCGATGGACGCTGGGCCGGGACGGCAACATTGATGCGTCGTTCGACCCGCGACGATGCCGTCGACCCTTGACAGACTGAAGTGACGCGCACCGCTCGCGCGACCGACACCTTGTCTGCTAGATGCTCTACGGAATGGTCTGCTCGATAACGGTTTCCGGATCTTCGATCCCAAACGGTGAATGATCGTGGCATCGGCGAAGGCAACAGCGACAGCGACGGGAGCGAATGGGGCGTTACGACCGCTCGCGGTCCCCGTAGGACCGCGGCTCGAGCGCGTGCTCTCGGTGGCCTATCGCGCGCGGCGGGCGGTGCTGCTCGAGGGCCCGACCGGCATCGGCAAGAGCGAGATCGTTCGGCATGTGGCCGAGGAGCTCGGCATCGCCACCGCCATCCTCGATTTGAGCTTGCTCGAACCACCGGATCTCGTGGGCCTGCCGATCGTGAAGGACGACCGCACGCACTACGCCCTGCCCTCGGTTTTGCCGCGCGAGGGCGCCGGCATCCTTCTCTTGGAGGAGCTCAATCGCGCCGAGCGGTACATTCAGCAGCCGGCGCTTCAACTGCTCTCGGCGCGGCGGCTCCACGAGTACGAGCTCCCGCCGGGCTGGACATGCGTGGCCACCGTGAACCCGCAGACCGCCGAGTACCACGTGACCGCGCTCGACAAGGCGCTGCGCGCGCGCTTCCTCCAAGTGAACGTGCGCGCCGATCGCGGCGCGTGGCTCGCGTGGGCGCAGACGCACGATCTTCACCCCGGCATCGTGGCCCTGGCGCACGCGCACGAGCGCATCTTGGAGGACGTGCCCCCGCGAACGTGGGCCTACGCCTCCGAGCTCCTACGCGCCTTCTCCCCCGCCGAGCTGGCGGACGGCATGCTCCTGCGCGACGCGCTCGGCGGCTATTTGCCGGCCGCCTGGGTCGAGGCGCTCCTCGCCTCCCGCGATTCGTGGGGCTCGCGCCTCTCGTTCGACGTGCGCGAGCTCTTGGCCACGTACTCGCCCGAGTCCCCGCGCGCCCGTGAGATCGCGGGCTTTCGCGAGCGCGGCGAGACGGATCGCTTGGACGAGATCGTTTCGCGCCTGGCGCCGCTGCTCGCCGGCCCCGAGGCGGGGGTCTTGGTGGCGCAAAAGCAGCTGGTCCTCGGATCGTTCGAGGCGCTGCTCGCGGATCTGCCGGGGGATCAGCGCGAGAAGCTGCAGGAAGCCCTCGGCTCCAATGTGACGGCGACCTCGCTGGCCGACATCGAGCCAAACGACTTCCTCACGCGCTTCGCGGGCAGCGCGGCGGAGAAGAAACTCGCCGCGTGGCGCGCCGATCCCGTCAAGCGCCACCGCATCTCCTTGGCGGTGACCGCGCTGCGCACCTTCGTGGAGCAGCCCGCGCGCCTGCCGGAGCTCAAGAAAAGCAACATGGCGCGCACCTGCCTCGGCCACGTGCTCACCCAGCTGCCCGACCCCGACGCCATGGCGCTGGTCGAGACCCTCAAGCGCGTGGGCATCACCCCCGTGCGGCCCGGCACGTGACCTCGGCCACCTCCGGCGCCTCCGGAGCCCGCCGCAGCGAGCTCGAAACCTGGCTCGACGGCTTCGTGCGCGATCCGAGCTTTCTCGAGGCTTACCCCTATTACGCGTCCATCCTGGCCAAAATTACGCCGGTCGCCGATCCCTCGGTGCAGCGCATGGCCATATCGCTCTACGACGGCCGGCTCTACTTGCATGTCAATGTCGAGTCGTTCATGGCCGAGCCTCAGTTCTTGCGCGGCGTGCTGCTGCACGAGGTGCATCACGTCGTCTTGGGGCACCTGACCCACCCCAAGTTCGTCGACGTCGAGGAGCCGGAGCTGATGGACCTGGCCGTCGAGATGTCGGCCAACGAGTACATCGAGGAGCCGCTGCCGCCGGCCGTCACCTGCCGCGCCTACTCGGCCGTGGGCATCCGCCCGGGGCAGAGCACGCGGGAGCGCTACGAAATTTTGGTCGAGCACGCGAAGCGAACCGGCGCCCGCCCGCGGCCGACGCAGGGCGAGAACGGAACGGGCACCGTCGACGATCATCGGTTTTTGGCGCGCGGGCGCGCGGCGCCGGGCGGTGTGGCGCAGACGGCCATTTTGGTCTCGCGCGCCGTGAACGAGCCGCGAAGCGAGCACGAAGCCGGGCAAGAACAGGAGCGCGAGCAGGAACGCGACACGGCGCGCCGCTTCCTGCTGGCGGGACGAACCCCCGAGCGCATCGTCGAAGAGCTCATGGATACCACGCGCATGCCGGACGAGCCCATGGACTGGCGCTCGGCCCTGGCCATGTTCGCCGCCCGGGCGCGCGCGCCGGTGCACACATGGTCGCGTCCGAGCCGGCGCTTTCCCCACCGCGTCTTCGAGGTGCCCGGACGAAGCTGGTCGCTGCGCAGCTCCGATATTCCGCATTTGCTGGTGGCCATCGACACTTCGCTCAGCATGACCAAAATCGAGCTGGAGGACATCGCGCGCCAGCTGGTCGCGCTGTCCGAGCGCGCCAAGGTGATCGTGGCCGAGTGCGACGCGCAGGTGTCGCGCATTTACCCCTTTGCGGGGCACATCGAGAAGGTCACGGGGCGCGGCGGCACCGATTTGCGCCCCATCTTCGAGCCCGAGATCCTGGGCGCGCACGACATCGACGGGGTCGTGTACTTCACCGATGGCGATGGTCCTTTCGCCCCCGAACCTCCGCCGGTGCCGACCCTCTGGGTCCTGACCAAGCCCTCCACCTTCGCCTGCCCCTGGGGCCAAAGGGCGCGCCTTCGCGCATCCCGTTGAGCTATTTCGATTAGGGAAGAGCCTCGAATCGATTGTACTCATTTAATTGGAACGCCGCGCGCCGTTCGGTCACTACGGTATGCACGGGGTAAACAATGCGAATTGGACTTGCAGGCGCCGGTCTCATTGGTTCGTTTCACGCCCAAACCCTTCGCCAGCTCCCGGCGGTCGAGGAGCTCGTGATCGCCGACGCAAACGCGGAGCGCGCGCGCCAGGTGGCCGAAGCCCTCGGGGCCAAGGCCCTGCCGCGCGTGGACGATCTCTTCGAATCGAAGCTCGATGGGCTGGTGATCGCCGCGGCCACCGCCGCGCACCCGGAGCTCCTCGTTCGCGCGATCGAGCGCGGGATCCCGGTCTTTTGCGAGAAGCCCGTGGCCCCTACCCTGCACGAAACGCTCGCGGTGCTGGAGCGCGTTCAGGGCGCGCGGGTCCCGGTTCAAATTGGATTTCAACGGCGGTTCGATGCAGGATACATCGCCGCGCGCGAAGCGATTCGAAGCGGGCGTCTCGGCTGGGTTCATACCTTGCGCGCCTGTACCTTGGACGAGGCACCCCCGCCGCCCGAGTACGTGCCCACGTCGGGCGGGATCTTTCGCGATTGCAGCATTCACGATTTCGACATTCTGCGCTGGGTCACGGGGCGCGAGATCGTGCACGTCCATGCCACCGGCGCAAACCGAGGGGACGACTACATTCGCGCGGCCGGCGACGTCGATACGATGGCCGCCATTTTGACCTTCGACGATGGCACCTTGGCGGTCGTCTCCGCCACCATGTACAACGCCAAGGGCTACGACGTCCGGCTGGAAGCGCTGGGGTCGAAGGACGATATTTGCGCCGGCCTGGACGAGCGTACCCCGCTGCGCTCCGTCGAGCCGGGGGTGCGTTTTCCGAGCGGCACACCGTATCCGGGCTTCATCGAGCGCTTTCGCCCCGCGTACCAGCGCGAGCTGGCCGTGTTCCTCGATGTCGCGGCCCGACAGGTCGAGAGCCCGTGCTCCGTCGCCGATGGCTTGGCCGCGTTTCTCGTCGCCGAGGCGTGCGAGCGCGCGCGCCGCGAGCGACGCATGGTGCGCATGGAGGAGGTGGCGCCGTGATGGCCCATCGAGGCCGCCTCCAAGGCGCCCTGGGCGCGGCGGCCGTCGCGGGGCTTCTTCTGGCGCTCGCCGCCTGCAACAAGGAGCATCCTCCGACCGCCGCCGTGGGCGAGGCTTCCAAGCCGGCCAGCACGCTGACCTTTGCGCTCGTCTCCCACGCCAACGCGGGCGACAAATATTGGGACGTCGTCAAAAACGGCGAGGAGCAGGCCGGGAGCGATCTAGGGGTCAAGGTCACGTACCATGGCTCGGGCAATCCGCAAAAGCAGGCGCAGCTCATCGACCTCGCCATCAGCCAAAAGGTCGATGGCCTCATCGTATCGATGGCGAACCCCGAGGCCCTGCGCGCGTCCATTCAAAAGGCGATTCAAGCAGGGATCCCCGTGATCACCATCGACTCCGGCGTCGAAAAATCCACGGAGCTCGGCGCGCTCACCCATGTGGGCCAAATGGAGAAGATCGCGGGGCACGCGGCCGGCGAGCGCCTGGTGAAAAAAGGAATCAAGCGCGTGGTGTGCGTCATTCACGAGGCGGGGAATGTGGGGCTCGAGGAGCGCTGCGCGGGGGCCAAGGAGGCGCTGAATGGCCAGGTCGAGAACCTCCAAGTGTCCATCAGCGATCTGGCCAGCGCCACCTCGACCATGGCGGCGAAGCTGCAAAGCGATCCGTCGGTGGAGGGGATGCTGACCCTCAACAACGCATTGGCCACGGCGGCCGTCAACGCGGTCGTGCGCGCCAATCGCCCCACGGTGGCGTTGGCCACCTTCGATGTCGACGGCAATGTTCTTGCGAGCATCGAAGGCGGCAAAATCCTCTTTGCCATCGATCAGCAGCCCTTCTTGCAAGGCTATTTGCCGGTGGTCTTTCTCAAACTGTATCGGACCAACGGCGCCACGGTGGGCGGAGGGCAGCCGATCCTGACCGGGCCCGGGTTCATCGACCAATCCAACGTCGAGCAAGTCCGAAAATTCGCGCTGCAGGGGGTGCGGTAGTCGAAAGGCCCGCAAGCGGATCCAAAAGGCGGTAAACCAGCATGGCGAAACGCCCATGCGACCAAAGGCTCCCCGCCGGCTCCTTCGAGACACGAACCCGAAAACGTCGCGCGTCCGCCGCGCCTTCGCGTCGTGCGCCTTGGCCGCGTCGGCCCTCGCCCTCCCGCTCTGCGCCTCCTCGAACGCATCGGCGGCCGACCTAGCCCCCACCGCCGCGGCGGCCGCCCCCACCACCCCCGTCCGCGTGGTGAGCGATCGCCCGAATACGACCTTGCTCCGCCTCTCGAGCTCCGGCACCGGATATGGCAACGGGGCAGCGCTGGTCTACGAGAGCTTCGAGCCGCTGTGCACGGCCCCGTGCACCGTATCCGTCGACCCAAACGGGATTTATCAAGTCGCCGGCGAGGGCGTCGTCCCATCGGGAAAATTTCGCATGACGGACCGCACGCGCATGGACCTTCGCGTCTCCGCGGGCTCCACCACCAAGCGGTGGTGGGGCTGGATGCTTACGCTCTTTGGCTGCTCGTTCGTCGCGCTCGGCGGCTCGTCGCTGCTCGTGGGCAGCTTGACCGGCCATGTCTCCAACGAGGTACGGGACAAAGACCAGGCGGCCACCTTCCGCGATCTGGGCATCGTGGGCATCGGCACCGGGGTGACCTTCCTGGCCATTGGCATCACCATGTTCGTCACCAGTGCAACCGATGTCACCACCGCATCGGGACAGGAGGTGGCGCGGCATGCCCCACGTCCGGACAAGCCCGCGCCCTCACTCTCGCTCGCGCCGCTCGGGCTCGTTTTCTAGAGCGCGGCGGCGCAATCTGAAATACCGTGCGGGCCGTGCCGGGTTGGTCGACGGATCGAATGAGCCAAGCCTTGCGACTTCGGTCGCTCGCCATCGGCGCAGCCTTGGCCGCCCTCACGGGGTGCGTGCTCATGGTGGGCGAAGGCTCGGATCTCGGGCCCACCTGCCACTTCGAAGGCGAGGACCGCGGGACGTGCGGCGTGTGCATCGCGGCGCACTGCCGCGCCCATGTCAACGCCTGTTGCGGCGATTCGCGCTGCCGCGACACGCTCTCGTGGCTCGACGGGTGCTCCGAGGACAAAGGGGCGGACTGCGCCATGTTTCAGTCGTTGAACAGCAGCTCCGCCGCGCAGGGCCCCGGGCAGAGGGTCTCCGCCTGCATCCAAGGTTCGTGCAGCACGGCGTGCTCGCGGACCAAGTAGGCGGCCCGTCGACGTCGCGCGCACGGTTTCCACCCATGCGCGCGCCGGGGCGAGCGATGCCCTCGTGTCACGCGCTCTGCAACCGCCGCCGGATGGTGCCGTCGAGCTGACTGTGCACCATGCGCAGGATGCTGTTGCACTCGGCGCTTCCGATGCGTGCATGTTGCATGAATCGTTCGCGCGCCCGGCGCAGGAGCGTCTCGCGCGCGGCGGCGAGCCAGCGGGCGACGGTGGCGCGATGGGCGCGGTACAGGCCCGCGAGATCGTCGATGCCGAGGCCGTCGACGATGTTCTGGCGGAGCAGGTTCTTCTCGCGATCGGAGAGGGAGTCGAGCGCAAACTGAAAGGCGCTCTTGAACTGCGCGCGGTAGACCTCCTTGATATAGGAGAGCTCGGGATCGTCCCCCGAGGTGCGATCGGCGAGCACCGTGTCGCCGTCCACGAGCACCTCGCGCTTTTCTCTTCGCAGCAGCTTGAGCGCGGCGCGAACGGCGGTCACCCGCAGCCAGCCGTGCAGATCGCCGTGGCCGGTGAACGAGGTGATGCGCGGCGGCGAGGATCCCTCGCCCACCAAGAGCTGCGCGCGAAGCAGCTGCTTCACCTCCAAAACCCGCTCGGGGGCCAGGCGCATTTTGGCCAGCGCCGGATCGAGGCTCGGTACGAGCTGCGACTCCCAAATCTGCAAGGCCGAGCGCTCCCGGGCCACCAAGGCGCACGCCAGATACACGTCGCCGGCGCGAAGCTGCCGAAGCTCGACCTCCGAGCGCACCCGCGGCGCGACATAGGCGACGAAAGACTCCGCGCCGAGGGCGATGGTTGGGTACGCTTTTTGCGCCTCGCGAACGAGATCGCCCAGGGTTTTCTCGAGCGCCTCGAGGGTCCACGGCGCCGACCCGAGCTCGGCGCGGAGCGGTTCGGCGGCCGCACCTAAAAACGCAGCGGAGAGAGGACGCTCGGGGAGCACCGTCCAAGTATAGACCAAGTGTAATAAGCTCGAGGCCGTGACGGTGACCGCGGAGTGCTTGGACGAAGGAGCGATTCTGGACTTCGTCCGTGGCTCGCTCTCCGACTCCGGATTTCGCGAGGCCGAAGGTCACCTGGCCCGGTGCAGCGCGTGCCGCGAGCTCGTATCGGCCGTCTTCGCCACCGCCACCGGCCAACGCGCCGCGCGCGCACCGCGCTCGGATCCCGCGCTCTCCGAAACCGTGCCCGCGATCCCTCCGGACGGCGCCGCCACGGGCGCTCCGACCGATGCGCGCTTCGGCGATGGCGAGACGCGCCACGCGCTGGCGCCGGTCGCACCGGGGGAGCTCGTCGCAGGGAAATACCGGATCGAGCGGGTGCTCGGCGCGGGCGGGATGGGCATCGTCGTCTCGGCCACGCACATCCACTTGGGCCAGCGGGTCGCGCTCAAGTTCCTTCGCGACCTCGGCGCGCCGGCCGCGGAGGCCTCGGGCCGGGTGGTGCGCTTTCTTCGCGAGGGGCGGGCGGCCGCGAAGATGCAAGGCGAGCATGTGGCCCGCGTGATGGACGTGGGGACCTTGGAGGGCGGCGCGCCCTATCTGGTCATCGAGTTTTTGCAAGGGGCCGACTTCGCCGCCTTGCTCGCCCAGCGGGGCCCGCTCCCGGTGGACGAGGTGCTGCACCACGTGCTGCAAGCGTGCGAGGCCATCGCGGAGGCGCACGCGCTCGGCATCGTCCACCGCGATCTCAAGCCGGCCAACCTCTTCTTGAGCGCCCGGCCCGATGGCTCGCCGCTGGTGAAGGTGCTCGACTTCGGCATCTCCAAGGAGCGCGGCGCCTTGGCACCCCAGCTCACCTCGGGCGAGGTGGTGATCGGCTCGCCCCGTTACATGTCGCCGGAGCAAATCCTCACCCCGCGCGACGTGGATGCGCGCGCCGACATTTGGGCGCTGGGCGTGATCCTGTACGAGCTCTTGACCGGAAATCCGCCGTTCGACAGCGACTCGGCAGCCGGCCTCTCAGCGCGCATCGTAAGCCAAGACGCCCCCAAGCTCCGAAAGGCGCGCCCCGATATGTCGTCGTCGCTGGAGGCCGTCGTCGCGCGCTGCCTGAAAAAAGACCGCGCCCACCGCTTTGCCGATGTCGCCGAGCTTGCCGAGGCGATTTTCGGCTTGCTGCGCGCGGGCCCCCACCTCGCCGGCGCCCGAGTCTCCGTCGATCGCATCGTCCGTTTGGCGCGCGCGGGGACCGTGCAAATCGACCATGGGGTCGCCGTCGCCCCCCAAAAGAGAACGAGCGCGCCGCTGCGCGCGATGGCCATGGCGTCCACCGTGGCGGTCCTCGGCGCGGGCGTCTGGTGGATGGAACGCCGAGCGCCGTCCGCGCGCCCCGAGACGTCTTCGTCCGAGCGCCTCGCGACATCTTCGTCCGCGGCGACGGCCCCCATCGCGCCTGCCGCCCCCGCGCCGGTACCCGCACCTCACGCGCCACCCGAGGCCGCGACCCTCGACGCGGGAAGCCCGAAGATGTCCACCGAACCTCCGCGCACCAAGCCGGCCCGATCCAAGCCGCGCCGCGAAGCCACGGCGCCGGCGCAGTCCGAGACGGACACCAACCAAAGCGGCTTGCTCGATCGCCAATGACCGCCTACGGAAGGGACCTCTCCATGACGCGCGCGGCACGACGTCTCGACCCGACCGGACCTTTGGCGCTCGCCTCCACGCTCTCCTTCGCGGCCTTCTTTGGCGCGCTGGCCACCACCCCCCGACCGGCGTACGCCCAGCCCTCGGCCACCGAGCGCGCGACCGCGCAGGAGCTCTTCGATCAAGGCCGCACGGCGATGCAAGCGGGCAACTACCGCGAAGCGTGCCCCAAGTTCGAGCAGAGCCAGCGCCTCGATCCCGGCGGCGGCACCTTGCTCAACCTCGCCGTTTGCCACGAGAAAGAGGGGCGCTCGGCCACCGCGTGGGCCGAGTTTCACGACGCGCTCTCGGTCGCGCGCCGCGACGGCCGCAAAGACCGTGAAAAGCTGGCCACCGATCGCATCCAAGCCCTCGCACCGAGCTTGCCGCGCCTCGCGGTGCACGTCGTCTCGCCCGTCACCCCGGTGCCCGAGGGCATCGAGGTCCGCATCGATGGAGCGCCGCTCCCGCGCGCGGCATGGGACGTGGCCACGCCCCTCGATCCGGGGACGCACGCGATCACCACCGGCCGCGACGGGTTTGCATCGTGGTCGCGCACCATCACCCTCCGTCCTGGCGAGACCCAACGGATCGACGCCGAGCTCCGGCCGCCGGCCGTGGCACCCGTCGTCATCCTCGACCCCGCGCCGCCCGCATCGCCCGCCGGAGCCTCTCCACCCGCCCTCGCGGCGCCCACCTATGGCCCCGTGGGCCCGCCCGAGCCACCTCCCTCCCCTTTTCCACCGCTGACCGAAACCAAACGTCACGGCCGCCGCTCGACGGCGTTCTATGTGGTGGGCGGCGTGGGGATCGCGTCCTTGGTGACCAGCGCCGTCACCGGCATCCTGGCGCTCTCCGCGCGCTCCAAGTCCGAGGAGACGTGCATCGCCGAACGGCACTTCTGCGCGAATGCCCATGGCCTCGACGACGCCACGCGCGCGCGCACCCTCGCCGTGGTGAGCACCGCGACTTTGTTCACCGGCATCACGGGGGTGGGGATCGCATTGTTCTTGCCGCTGCGTTATGACGAGGCGAAAACGTCGGCGCGAATCCAGTTTGCACCGCTCGCGCAGGGCGGCGGACAATTTACGATCCATAAGCCATTCTAATTGCGCGCGTGCAAGGGCCCCCTTGCACTTCGAGCAGGCCGTCCTTATGGACTCCCCGCCCATCGAAGGGGGACCTCGTGGCGTCACGAACGGCATTCCAGCGGCACAAAGAAACCCCAGTACGGCCCACGACAAATCGCGAGCGAGCGGTTGGTCGCACAGAAACCGAAAACGCCTGCAGCGAATGTATGGAGAGTTGCGCCTTAACCGAAGTGGCCAATCGGATTGCGAGCTTGCTCGGGGATGCTCGTCGCGCACACATCCAAGCGCGATTTGCGGCCGGGGATGCGCTGCACTCCATCCGATACGGCGCCATGGCGCCCGATACGGTGCGCCAGCTGGCCAAGCGCCTCGATCTCGATGGGAGCGGGCTTTTGCGGATCGCGCGCACCGCCGCGGCCATTCGCCCCGCCGAAAGGGACGAGCTGCTGGAGCTGACGGACGCGCGCGGCTGGCCCCTCACCTGGTCGCATTTCGAGCTTCTCGGCAGCTTGCAAAAGTCCGAAACGCGGATCCGCCTCGCGCGCATGGTCGTCAAGGATGGGCTCTCCGTCGAGCACCTTCGCAGGTTCATTCGACAGCGAGGAAATGATTTCCAAATCGACCCGCTCCCCATGGACGGTTCTAGACGCGAGGATGGCTTTTAATTACAGAGTACGCTGTCATGTCGACGCGAAAGACCTTTGTCCTCGGGCACTGTAGTCGTTGTGCTCCGAGAGCTCTTGGGTGACCGGGCCCGCACGGGCAAGGTTCGAGAGTCCTCGGGGAGTTTGCGGCTCCTGGCATCCTGCCAATCTGCCAACCGAGGGCACCATGAAAACCATCTCCTATCTCAAGTCGTTCGCTGCGCTCGCCGTGAGCACAGCGGCGTTTCTCTCACCCTCCCCGGCGTCGGCAACACAAGACACGCTCTATGTATGGGCGGGCGACGTGGCGCATAAGTCGCCGGACTTCTTCGCGGTGGTGGACTTCGACAAGGGTTCGAAAAAGTACGGAAAAATCGTCAACTACGCGCCATTGCCCAATTGGCTCCCCACGGCCATTCCGCTGAGCACGGGCGCGATTGGAAACGAGCCCCACCACGTCGGGGTGTCGTCGGATGGAAAAACGCTCGCGGGCGGCGGCCTTTTGAGCATTTTGCGGGTTCAGAATCAGAATTTCTTCTGGGACATCACCAGCCCGCGGGCGCCTATCTTCAAGAAGGCCAATACCCTGCCCGTCCTGGCATCCATCGCGGATGAATTCGTTCCAAAGACCGCCGGCGGATTTTTCACCACGTTCATGGGCGGCGCCGGGGGCACGGCACCGGGCCGGGTCGTGGAATACGACGCCAACAACGACGTGGTCGGCATTTGGCCGGTCCTTCCGCCCTTGGATGGGTTCAACCCGCATGGCATCGCCATCGACGAGCAGCACAACCTTTTGCTCACCAGCGATTTCATCTGCCCGCTTCATACCCTCAATGTCGTTCCAGGGCTCCCCGGGTTCATCACCCCCCGCGGCAGCGTGCGCGTTTGGAACCTCAACGATCGCACGATCACCAAGACCATCCCCGTCGGCAACCCCAATAGTCCGCCCGGCACCATCAACATCGAGCTGATTCCCAACGATCCCCAGCTGCGCGCCTATGTCACGGGGGTGTTCGACGGAAAGCTCTATCTGGTGGAGCCCAACCAAGGAACCGCCACCCCCGCCGTCGATTTCAACCAATTTGCGCTCCCGGGCGCGGCCGATCCTTGGCCGCATTTGTTCAAGATCAACAAGACCGGCACCCGCCTGGTCATCACCTTGAACTACAAAGGGCTCAACGGCAAAGTCGTTTACCTCAATATCGAGGACCGCGCGCACCCCTCCATTTTGAGCGTGGTGGAGCTGGGGCAAAATTCAGGACCGCACTACGTCGTTTTCAGCCCCAACGAAGATCGGGTGGTCGTCGCGGACTACTTCCTCGTGCAAGATCTCTTCCCGTCGGGCATCGTCAAGGTCGACGGGGATCACAAGATCCATACATTCAATATCGTCAACGACGCACTGGTGAAGGACAGCAGCTTCGATCTGGACTTCAACCGCGATGTCGCGACCGGCCCCGCGCGGCCGCACGGCATCGCGATTGTGAGCCGATGAGCCGATGCGCGCCAAAGGAAATCCCATGGCACGACATCTGACCGTCGTATCGCTCCTGATCCAGCTGTTCATTCTCTCCTGCCGCGGGCAAGCGCTCTCGCCGGCCCCGGCCAAGGGACCTACCATCTCCGCCGCCAACGCCACCGCTCCCCCGGCCCCCGCCGATCCCGAGCCTTTGCCGAGCGTCCCCGTCGCGCGGTATTCGGGCTTCGCCGCGCCGGAGAGCGTGCTTTACGATGCGGAGGCGGATCGCTACCTGGTGTCCAACGTCAACGGCGACACCGTGGGCAAGGACAACAACGGCTTCATTTCGGTGCTCGCCCCCGACGGGCGGATCCTCGACTTGAAGTGGATCGAAGGCGGCAAAAACCGGGTCAAGCTCGACGCCCCCAAAGGGCTGGCGCTCGTCAAAGGGGTGCTCTACGTGACCGATATTTCGGTGATCCGCACCTTCGACGCCAAAACCGGCGCGCCAAAGGGCGACATTCCAATACCGGGATCGACCTTCCTCAACGACCTGAGCGCGAGCCCGGACGGCAATGTGTACGTGTCGGACTCGGGGTTCGCCGACGGCAGCTACGATCCCGTGTGGACCGACGCCGTATATGTCATCGAGAAAGGCCGCGCCGCCCCCAAGCTCGTCGCCAAAGGCAAGGACGTCGTCGGTCCGCGCCCCAATGGCCTGGCCTGGACCGACAAAGGGCTCGTCGTTTGCACGTTTGCCACCAACGAGATCTACCGGCTCGACGAGAAAGGAAACAAACGCGACATCACCAAAACACCGGGCGCGGGCTTGACCGGAATCGTCGCGGTGGGTGATTCGCTCTTGGTCACCAGCTGGCAAGGCTCGTCCATTTACCGGGGCAAGCTCGGTGGCTCCTTCCGCGTGGCCCTCGCGAGCCAAAAGACGCCCGCCGACATCGGATACGATTCGAAGCGCGCGCGCCTTTTGGTGCCCCACTACCTGGAGGACACGGTGGAGGCGTTCCAATTGGATTGATTCGATTGGATGGCCTCGACCCCGAGAACGCGCTGCACCCGCGGGTGGTCTACTTCCCCCCGTGGGTCAGCGCGATGATCTTCGCCACCAGCGCGTCGCTCTTGGCGGTGCGGGCGAAGGTCAAGAGCGCCAAAGGCGGCTTGAAGCGCTGGCGGGCGATGGCTTTGGCGTATGTGAACTCCCGCAAGCCATCCGGCCCATGGATGCGGCCAAAGCCGGATTCGGCCACGCCACCAAACGGGAGCGCCGGCATGCCCGCGTAGGAGATGACGGCGTTGACCGCGGCCATGCCGGAGCGGATGCGGCGCGCCAGATCGAGCCCGCGGCGCTTGGAGAACACGGTTGCGCCCAGGCCGTAGCGGGTGCCGTTGGCGAGGTTCACGGCCTCGTCCATGTCGCGCACCTTGGCCACGGTGAGGGTGGGCCCGAAGGTCTCCTCGCGCACGGCCGCGCAGTCCTCGGGCACGTCGACCAACACGGTGGGTTGCACGAACGAGCCGGAGATGGCGTCCTTGCCGCCGACCACGGCCTTGGCGCCTCGTTCGAGCGCGCCCTCGATGTGCCGGCGGATGATGTCGACCTGCGAGGGCATGGCGATGGGCCCAATCTGCGCGCCGGCGTCGCTCCCTGCCCGTACGCGCTTGGCGCGATCGATCACTTTCGATACGAATGCGTCATAGACGCGCTCGTGCACGTACACGCGCTCCACGCCGATGCAGGTCTGTCCGGCGTTGGCCATACCGCCCCAGACGGCGGCCTCCGCGGCCTCGTCGAGATCGGCGTCGAGGTCGACGAGCAGCGCGTCCTTGCCGCCGGCCTCGATGATCACCGGGACCAGGTTCTCGGCGCACGCGGCCATGACCTTGCGGCCGGTGCCGGGCGAGCCGGTAAAGGCCAGCTTGTCGACCCCCGCGCGGCAGAGGGCCGCGCCCGTTCCGCCCAATCCGGTCACCACTTGGAGCACGGGGTGCTCGGGGACCACCTGCGCAAAGCTATCGGCGAGCCAGGCGCCGGTGGCCGGGGTGTATTCGCTGGGCTTGAACACCACGGCGTTGCCGGCGGCGAGCGCGTAGGCGATGGAGCCCATCGGCGTGAACACGGGGTAATTCCAAGGCCCGATCACACCGACGACCCCCAAGGGAAGGTACTCGACGGTGGCCGCGTGGTTGGCCATGAAGAGCCCCGTCGGCACCGAGCGCGGGCCGAGCACCTTTTTGGCATTCTTGGCGGCCCACGCGAGGTGCTCCAAGGTGAGCGCGATCTCCAAGGTGGCATCGGCGTGCGGCTTGCCCATCTCCACGTGCATCACGCCGGCGAGCTGCGCAGCCCGGCGCGCGATGACACCGCGCCAGCGATCGAGCCGCGCGGCGCGCTCCTCGAACGAGAGCGCCGACCAAAAGGCGGCCGCTCCCCGCGCGCGCCGCACCGCCGCCTCGACGTCGGCCGCCTCGTGAATGGGGTAGGTGCCCACGACCTCGCCGGTTGCCGGATCGTGTACCTCGAAGGTGCTCATGCGTACTTTTCCTCGTGTGTGCGGGGTGAAGCCGCCGCGCGCCCTGCCCGCTCGGGCACGGCGATCGCGGTCGTGCGGCCCAATAGAAGGTCGGCCGCCTTCTCGCCAATGAGAATGGCCGGCGCATTGGTATTTCCGCGCACGATCTTGGGCATGATCGAGGCGTCGGCCACGCGCAGCCCGGCCACGCCTCGCACCCGCAGCTCGGGATCGACCACGGCCATCGCGCCCGTTCCCATGCGGCAGGTGCCCACGGGGTGATAGAGCGTCTGCGTCCATTTTCGAATGTGGTCGCGCGCCGCATCGTCCGAGATCCCATCGAGGCGCTCGGGGATGAAAGGGCGGTCGAGGAAGCGGGCCACCTCCGGCGCGCGCGCGATCTCGGCCACCTTGCGAAATCCGAGGAGCACCGCCTCGCGGTCCGCGGGCTCCGAAAAATACGCCGGATCGAGGGCGGGCCGCCAGCGTGGATCGGCCGAGCGAAGCCGCAACCGGCCGCGGCTCGCCACGTCGATCAAGGTGACCCCCGCCGTAAACATGCGGCCGCGCGCCTCGCGCAATCCATGGTCGTAAAAGCCGGTGGGGGCGACGATGATTTGAATGTTGGGCGCGTCTTGCCCCGAGCGGGTGGAGAAGAAGGCGCCGCCCTCGCCGATGTTGGAGGTGAGCGGCCCGCGCCCCGCGAGCTGCCATTGCAGCACGCGCGGCAGGTTGACATGGTCGACCGCGATGTCGGTGGTGCCCTTGGTCCACCAGAGCATCGGGGTCACCGGGTGGTCGTGGAGGTTCTCGCCGACCCCGGGCAAGTCGACGGCCACCTCGATTCCCATGTCCCCGAGGTGCGCCGCCGGGCCGATGCCCGACAGCATCAAGAGCTGCGGGCTGTTGATGGCGCCGCCCGCGAGCACCACCTCGAGGTTGGCGTGCGCGCGGAGCGGCGCGCCGTTCTGCACGTAGTCCACGCCGATGGCGCGCAAGCCTTGGAGCACGATGCGGGTGGCGAGCGCGCCGGTGCGCACGGTCAAGTTGGGGCGGCGGAGGGCCGGCGCGAGGTACGCGTCGGCCGTGGAACAGCGGCGGCCCTCTTTGCACGTCACCTGGTACAGCCCGGCGCCCAGCTGCTCGGCGCCGTTGAAGTCCGGGTTCGCGGGCAGGCCGGAGGCCACGGCCGCGCGCACCCATGCGTGGGTCAGCTCGTGCGTGAAGCGCCGATCCTCGACATGAACCGGGCCGCCGCGGCCATGGTAAGGCGCCCCGAAGCGCGTGTTGTGCTCCATGCGCACGAAGGTGGGTAGCACGTCGTCGTAGCCCCACCCCTTCGCGCCGAACTCGTCGCGCCATGCGTCGTAGTCGGCGCGGTGGCCGCGAATGTAAATCATCGCGTTCATGGCGGAGCAGCCGCCCAGCGCCTTCATCCGCGGCCAGAACGCGCGTTTGCCCCCGAGGTGCTCCTGCGGCGCGGTCTCGTAATTCCAATCCCAGCGCGTCTTGAACAAGGAGGAGAACGCCGCGGGGATCTTGGCCTCGTCCACGGCGGCCGGCTCCCCCGCCTCCAGCAGCAGCACGGTGACCGAGGGGTCTTCGCTGAGGCGATGTGCGAGCACGCACCCGGCGCTCCCGGCTCCCACGACGATGTAGTCGAACGACTCGAGCTTGGGCATCGGAAGAACCTCTCTTTGCCGCGAAGACGTGGGCATTGACCATGCGGTCAATATCCGTCATGTTGGCCCATGTTGAACATACGGTCAACATCGACGCGCGGCCCTCGCGAGCACCTCGGCCATGCCTGGTGAGAAGCTCGCCGAGGACGAACGCCGGGAGCAGATCCTGAACGCCACGTGGATCGTCGCGCTGCGCGATGGGCTGGAGCGGGTGACCGCGCGGCGGGTGGCCACCGAGGCGGGCACCTCGCCGGGCCTCATCTATTTCCATTTCGGGACAATGGACGATCTGCTGCTCGTGCTGCTCGATCGGCTCTTGGCCCTGGCCTTCGATGCGCGCGAAACGCCGAAAATCGCGGTGCTTCCCACGGCGCTGGAGCGTCTTTCGGCCATGATCGAGGACGAGGTCCGCAACATTCTGGCGCAGACCCGGGCCATCGAGCTCTTCTACGCGTTCTGGTTCGGCTCCCGCAACCCCGTCTTCCGCCACCGCATCGAGCGCGCGCTGCAGCGCCAGCAGCGCGCCTTCGAGCCCGTGTGCGCCCAGGCGCTCATCGAGCTCGGGCATCCAAAAGGTGTGTCGGCATCCTCCCTCGCCGCCACCCTCGTTACCTTCGGGCAGGGGCTGGCGTTTCAGCTCCAGCGCGATCCCAACGGCTACAACGCCGCGGCCATCATCGCGGCCACCCGCACCTTGATGATGGCGCGGGCCCCGAGCGAGCGACCGCGCGCGAAATCGTCGCCGCGCCGCAAATCGCCGGTGCGCAAGGGCGGCTCGATGCCGTAGGCCGTAGGGCGGCTCGGTGCCCTAGGCCGTAGGCGGCTCGATATCGTCCGCAAGCCCGATACCGTTGCACGGGGTCAGGTGCACTGAAGGATGACCCAAACCTGGTCGAAGGCGCGGGCTTCGAGATCCGACGTGCGGATCCAAAAATAGAGCCTTCCGCAGCCGCCCCACATCCAGCCGGGGCCGTCTTCCTCGTCGTCGTCCGTATCGATCTGCAAAAGGAGCTGCCATTCGGCCACGGCATCGCGGAGCAGCGCGTCGCGGCGCGCGCGTGCGTCCTCGCTGGAAATGCCGTTTGCCGCCGATTGCAGGGCGGTGCGCATCTCGCTTTGCATGGTCTGCGGGTATCCCAAAAGGTGGTGGTACCGATTGGGCGTCTCGACCTCGGAGAGCGATACGGCGACCTTCTCGTATGCCTCGTATTCGCGTTCGTCGAGGGCGATGCCGGCGGCTTCGAGCACGGCATCGCCGATGGTGGGAAGATCCACGACGGGGCGGAACGCGAGCCGGCATCCGGCAAAAGGGCCGCCCTCGGGGTCGATGGGTGGATGGGCGCGGCGGACGAGGGTGGAGCGGTCGACGTCGAGAAATAAGACAGACGCGGCAGGATCCCCCGGGGCAACGTCGAATGGGAGCTCGATGACGTCATAGAAGAAGAGCAAAAAGCCCCGGGGCGGCAGGCCGGGCGCGTTCACCTCGGAGAGATCGAGCTGCGCGAGGAACGTGAGTGGCCGCCCCGCGCACGTGGGCCACACGAAAATCGCCGGCACGTCGGGCGCGCCCCCGAAGCGCGACGCCCCGATGGGAAGAGTGGCCAAATCAGCCGGCGTCGCTGCGATTCGCAGCGCTCGCTCCGCAAAGGTGGCGAGGACGTGGGCGTTCGACACACCCTCCTCCTTCAGCGCGCGGGCGACGTTCGCGATCTCATTTGAATGAAGTGTGTTGCCCATTCGTCTCACGGGACTGTAGCCGCGCTCTTTGGCCGCGCATAGGGCGGTGCGAGCATGGCGAGCCGCGCGTTTTACGGGGGGTGCGAGCGTGGAGGGCCGCGTTTTTTGCGGGGTGGTGCGAGCGATGTCCGGGGCCCGACCCGCATCGATGCCGCACGTCCGTGCAAGCTGCATGGATGCCGCAAAATCTCCAAAGGTTGCGCGTTGCCTGAAACAGAGGGCGCCCTTCGTTTCAAACAAAAGCGCGCTTTTGTTTGAAACTGCGACGGCCCCCTCGTTTTTCAAGCGACAATCCGCCGGCCGCGGTACGCTGCTTGCTCATTCCGCGCGCGTACGCAAATACCGATTCGTTCATTCGCGCGATTCATTACGGACTTGTGTCGAGCGTCCAAATTCATATAGTACATATCCAATGAAAAATGCTGTCATCGCATTCGCTTCCGTCCTGGCCATCGCGACACTAGCTTGTTCCTCGGACGACAACTCGGGGTCCCCCGGCTCCCCGGGCGGCGGCGCATGCTTCGCAAGCTCCCTCCAGTTCACGCAGACCAACATCGACGTCTACCCCGGCGATAGCAACATCTTCGTCAAGTTCGATGTCAAGAATACGTCTACCAAGGACTTCGACGTCCAAAAGGGCGACCAGATCGTCGAGTTGAAACTCATCATCACGACCACCGATAGCTCGAAATACGAAGAGGTCGTCCCCACGATCAACGACCTTGCCGCGGGCAAGACGACCACCTTGCTCATCCACGGGACCTATGGCGGGGGCAAAACCTACCAGAGCTACACCATCGAACCGATCTGCAGGCGACTGGCCGGGACCTAGAATCGCGCTTCGCTACTTCGTTTCATCGCGACCCTATTCGATTTCGGTCCATTTCGGCGGGTGAACCGCCGCACGTTCATGAACGTCCCGGTGATCGGCGACGGCGGCCGGGTATTGCCTGAGGAGCCGACTCGCCGAACCCGGGACGGAGCCGCATTGTGGAATAGGGTGGAATAGGGATATCACCTCGGTGTGACATTTCGATCGCGAGGCGAAAATGTCGAGCACCGAGGTCCACGGTTTGCGGCTCTTACCTCGATACGGAGATCCCGCGCGAGGCGCTTGGAACGTCACGTTGCTAAACGGCGCCGATATCGCACCAAGCGTCGAGGAAGTCCTGCGCCCAATAGAACGCGGGGAGCTGCGCAACTTGCGGTACATCCGCGCAAACGAGCATGGGTAAGAAGTTGGTGACCAGCCGATGCTCCGGGAAATGGGGCGCGTAGAAGATCACCGTGGAGAAGAAGAGGGGCTTTCCACGGGTCAGCACCGGCGGTACGGGCATCGAAAAACAGCGCTCCGTCTCGGCGTCCAGAATGCGCGCGAGCTCGGCTTGATCCGGGTCGGCCGGCGTCGCCCCGCGGAGCTCGAGGATGGCACGGGTCGCACGTTGAAGCTCGTCGACCTCGCATCGGACGGCCGGATCGCGAGGGTGAACGACGCAGCCCGCGGCCGCGCTGGCCGCACCGCGGAAGAGGGCTTCATTGGCCAGCACCACATGACCTAAGACGATATCGCCGTGCTCGAGCAGCCGGGGGAGCTCCCGGTGGGCCGCATCCAGGGGATCGGACGGCGAGAGCCATCCCGGTCGCACCGCAAAGGGCGCGCCAGGGTGGGGCGAGCGCGGTGGGGCGCCAACGTGGATGCGTGTATTCTGCAAAATGCGCGGCATGTCAGAGCCTTGCAACGACGGCGCGTAGCGCCATGTAGGAGACGAGGAGAGCGATGCCGCAGGCCATGACCGCGAGAACGAAGAGGAGCACGTCCGTGATCCCCGAAAACCGGGCCATGTTGACGAGAACGAGAGGGGCCCAGAACCAGGCCATCTTGGATACCGGGAGCTTCAACGCATAACCGTCGAAGAGAGCCGAAAGCTCGCCGCGCTTCACCAGATGAAAGCGCATTCGCCACGCCGTGTCGGCCGTGTAGGCGCGCATCTCGGGCGCGGCGCAGAGCGCTCGTAGGGCGTCGCGTGCACGTCCCATGGCGTGTTGCTTGCCATCGCGCGGGCTTTGCCGGAGCTCCACCAGCGCGCGGGCAGCCTCCGCGATCGACTGCGCGACCGGCGAATACTCCGGCGCATCCACCCCGCTTCGACGATCCGCGTCCGCCTGCTCCAAAAGGGTGCTCGCCTGGGATGCGCGGCCGGAGATGGCTTCCTCGAAGGCGAGCCATGCGCGGTGGTTGGTGAGATCACCCGGCGCGCGAGCCTGCTCGTCGTCCGTCACCGCGCGGCTCACCGCGAGGGCGCGCCGGCGAAGCCCCAGCGCCTGGAATGCGAGCACGAGGTCGTGCAAACGCACCGGCGACGCGTGCCGGCGGGCGCGCCAGCCTTTGGCCCATCGAAGCGAGCGCAGGCGAAGGCGATGGGCGACCAGCGGTGCGAGGGCGGCGCTCCAGCAAACATCGTCGCCGCGGTACCAGTCCATGTGCGCTTGGAGGTGCCACTCCACCGCCCGGCGTGGGCTGGTCGCGAGGATGTCGCAGAACGCCAAGGCGGCGGCCCGACCCGCCGGGCTCTTTGCCGGAACGGTCGCCAGGCGATCGCCGGCCAGCAGGCCATGGCGCCGGTTCCGGGTGCGCATCCAGAGGTGGCCGATGGCCGCGTTGGCGTTTTCGCCCTCGGCCATGGCCTCCTCGAGGGTTTGGTTCGCCTGGGCGCCGAAGCCCATGGTGACGAGCACGCTGTATGCCCACTCCAGGGTGTCCCGGCTCGGGCGGGGATCGGTGCACGCCCGACGGAATCGTGCGCACGCGTCCGCCTCGTCGCCGCGGGCGATGGCGACGCGCATCTCGTAGGGGACGAGCTGCTCCTCGGAGACGCGCGCGCGCAGCGCACCGAGCGCGAACGACGCGGCATCGCCGTCGCCGTCTTCGACCCCCATCTGGAGCACGGCGGCGGCGATGCGGGTGTCCGTGGGATCGTCCTCCAAGCCGCGGCGCAACGCTTCCTTGCCGGCCTGGCGATCGCCCGTCCCCAGCAGGGCTCGACCGAGCCGGTCTTGCACGCCCGGCTCGCGCGCCGCGATGGCCGCGAGCTTTTGGGCGGCATCGAGGGCCTGCCGCTGCGCGCGCTGCTCGAGGAGCGCGTCGACGAGCCAGCGCCATACACCGGTGAGCGAAGGTTCTTCGGCCAGCACGGCGCGGAGCTCGTCGATGCCCCGCGCGCGTTCGCCGGAGACGGTGCGGATCCAGGCCGCGCGGGCCCGGAGAACGGGCGGCGGGCGGCCCTCGTTCTCGAGCGGCTCGCAGAGCTGCAACGCTTCCTCGTGGCGCCCGAGCAGCGCGAGGATCCACGCGGATTGGTCGCGCACCGGCACATGGCCACGCAAGCGCTCGCGGGCGGCCTTCAGCACGGCGCACGCTTCGTCGGGCTCGTCCGCTTTGAAGGTGAGGAGCGCGGCGTGCGTCATTTGCGCGCGCTCGTTGTACGGGTACTGCTCGGCGATGCGGCGCACGGTCCGTTGAACCTCGGCGCTCCCCTCCTCGGAGAAGGACGCAAACTCGTCCACCGCGTCCCACGCGACATCGCACTCCGGATCGCGGTCGAGGACGCGCGCGAGCTCCCCCGCGGCCTCCGAGGTGTCGCCCCGCCGTGCCCGCACGCGCGCGGCGTGCAGCGCTATGACCGGGTCGAAGCTCGAACGATGGGCGGCCCGCACCAGCACCTCGTCCACCTTGGCGCGCTCGCCCCGGGCTTCGAGGACGCGGGTTAGCCGGATCACGGCCGCGGCGTTCTTCGGGCGCAGGTCCACGGCCCGTTCGAGCGCGGCGATCGCGCGCGCGGGGTCGCCGGCGGCGAGCCAGACATTGGCCATCTCGAGGTGCACGTCATCGGCGAACGGAAAGCGTAGCAGCGCGCGTTCACCGAGCTCGCGCGCCTCGGCGGAAGCCGGCTCGCGCTCGCTCATGCCCTCGCCCGCGCACGCATGGCGGATGGAGAGCGCCCAGACGATCGCCATCTCCGGGCGCTGCGCGCGGAGTGCAGCGAGGAGCTCGGACATGGTCGCGTGTGCGAGGTGCGGCTTGGCCACGTCGTAGAGCACGTCGAAGGTGTCGCGCTCGATGGCGCCGCGCTCGAGCAGCCGAAACAGATCGCGGATGACGCTCTCGCGCTCGGCCCCGGGCGCCAAGAGCACCAGGCGCGCCACGGCTTGCGGGGCATCGGCGTGCATCGCGAGGCAGGCGTGCAGGGCGGCGCGCGCTTGGTCGTGGTGGTCGCTGCCCCCCATTTTATCGGCCAGCACGGCGCGCACGAACGCCAGATCGGGCGAGCGCGGCTCGAGCGCGGCGGCCCGCTCGATGGCGTCGCGCGCATCGTCCCATCGGCGGCGCGCCACCAGGGCCAGGGCGAGCTCGCGATGGGACCACGCATCGTGGGGCTCCACCGCGATCCAGGCGCGGAGGGTCTGCTCGCGCACGTCGGGCTCGGCATCGCGAAGCCACTCGAGGTAGATGCGCGCCGAGGGCAAATGGTGCGGAAAGCGCTCGAAGTGCGCGCGAAGGTGCTCGATCGCCGCCTCACGCCCGCGCGTGCGCCGGAGCAGCACCGCCACGGTAAAGTGCGCCTGGGCATCGAGGGGCGCGGCATGGGCGAGCTCCCGCCAGAGCGCGAGCTGCTCCTCGGCCGGGGTGCCCATGCTCGCCGACGCCAGCGCCGCCGAACGCAGCCACGAGGTGCGATCCGTTTTGCCGCGCGCCCGCTCGAGGGCCGCGCGCGCCTCCTCGCCCCGCCCCAGCGCAGCATGGTGCCGCGCCGCCGCCAGCGGTGGCTCGCCGTCCTCGGGCCTGCGCGCCTCGACCTCGTCGAGCACCTGGCGCGCCGCGTCCGGCTCGCCCAGGTCCTCGTGCAAATTGGCGAGCAGCACCGCCGGCTCGGCCGAACGCGCCCCGAAGCGTGCCACGCGCTCGCGAAGGATCGCGAGCGCTTCGTCGGTCCTCCCCGTTCGCCGGGCGGCCCACACGTAATGGCGAACGCGCCCATCGTCCGTGGGGTCGACGCACGCGGCCAAACGAAACCGTGCGACCGCGCGCTCCATCTCCCCCGCCGACCACGCGACGCGACCGAGGAGCCAGAGCGCCTCGGCCGACTCGGCGTGCTCCCGGAGCACGGCGCGCAAGATGCGGCGCGCCTGGCCGTGCTCGCGCGCATCGTCCAGGAGCTCCGCCGCGAGCCTCAGGCGAAACGCAGGCGAGGTGGTGCACGCGTCGGCGGCCTCCATCAAGCGGGGGATGCGCGCTTCGCGGGCGCCGAGGGCGCTGGAGGCCGCGATCGCATCGAGCCGGGCGAGATCGTTGGTCGGATCGAGGCCGAGCGCCTCTTCGGCGAGCGCCATCACGTCGGCCACGTTGCCATCGTAGCTCGCGATGGCCCGCCGAGCGGCCCGGGCGATGCGATGCTCCGGCGCGGCCTCCCGAAGGCGCGCGCACGATCCGAGCGCCGTCGCGCGATCGTGCTTCGAGAGGGCGCGCTCCACGACGTGAAGCTCGTCATACAGGTCGACATCGGGCAGCGCGAGCCCGTCGAGCCGCTGGCGCTCGCCCTCCGGTACGAGGACCATCGCGCGCGGGCCCGAGTGGCGGTACTCGCGAAGGAAGCCCTCGGCGTCCACGTGAATCGGGAGTGGAAGGGTCGGATCGCGCAGGACCAAGCTTCGATCGCGCGCATCGTAGCCCATGACGGCCTGCGCGTGCCCCGAGCCCGGAACGAAGGTCGACACCACGAAGGGTAGCCCGCGATCCAAGAGGGCGCGCGCCGAATCCCACGTCAAGGTGAACTCGCGGGCGGCAAACCCCTGCTCTTCCGCCCACGCGCGCTCGGCATGGGCGGGGGTCCCCGCGTAGCAAATGCGATCGGCCACCTCGACGTGCTCCGCGAGCCGCGCAAAAAAGGAGCACAGGGCGGTGAGCGTGGCCGGGGCGCACGTCAGGTGGTGCTGCTTCACGAACGGAACATCGAGCCAGCACACCTTCGCCGAGGGCTCGAAGCGCGAAATGCGCTCCACCATGCGCTTCATGGCCGGATCGGCGCTGGCACGCGCGAGGGCGAGCGCTTCCTCCGTCTCGCCCAGCTGAAAGTGCGCTTCGACCTTGACGCGAAGGTTCGCGTCCAAAACGTCGGGCTCGGCCAAGGGCGTAAGCTCGACCAGCCGCTGCGCAGCGCGCATGGCCTCGGGGTGGGCGCGGATGGATGTGGCCACCGCAAACATGAAGCGGGCCACATCGGAGGCCTGCATCGCATCGAGCGCGCCCCCCAAGAGCGCGAGCGCCTCCTCGGGCCTGCCGGACAGGGCCAAAAGCTCGCTGGTCTCGAGCAACAACCGCCGATGGTGCGGGTGCACCGCGAGCGCGTGCCGTGCAAGCTCGAGGCCCTCCGGAAGACGCTCCGTGCGCTGAAGCCACTCGGCGCGCGTGAGGGCCAGATCCGGATCATCCGGCGCGAGCTCCGCCCAGCGGGCGATCGCCGCCTCCGCATTGGCGAAATCGCGATAAAATAGGCTTATCTGCGCCCTGAGCTCCAAGGTGTCGCACCGGAGGATCGGATCCCCCTCGTCGGCCACCGGAGCCCGTTCCAAAGCCTCGCGCGCGGCCCAAGGTCCACGCAGCTCCACCCGCACCCACTCGACCCCGAGGCGCGCCCACGGATCCTTTGGCCCACGCCGGTACGCCGCCAGAAAAAGGCGCTGCGCGCGCTTGGGCGCCCCCAGGTGCCGCACCAGGCGCGCGCCAAGGACGCTCGCGCGCCCGGGCGGCAAGGTTTCGGGCGCCCCCCACCGGGTTAGCTCATCGTAAGCATCGACGAATCGCGCGCGCTCATACGCGGCGAAGACGCGGTCGAGGAGCTCGTTTGCGGGAACATGGGACATGCCGATCGCTTGTCGGCCATCCCACCTGCTTTATTTCCTCGAATGAAGCGGTGCTTTCAAATATCCGTTTCGTAGCGACTGGCACCACCCTTGCTATCCCTCCGCGGGGACTGCTCCGCAAGGACTGCTCCGCCGGGCTCAAGGCACTGGCTCGAGATGCACCTTGATTTCGTCGTAGACGAGGACCGTGAGCGCTTCGAAGCCGGAGTCGGTACCGACCAACACCGTGAGCTTCCCATCGTCGCGGGCCCGCAACGGATTCGGATGCGTATGCTGCCGCCGGATTAAGACCGGCGTGTTGTCCCGACACTCCCGCCCCGAGGCGAGGTTGGAAATGATGCTCGCGTCCGCACCACCCTGGCCCTGATTGCCCTTGTCGGGTGCGAACCGATAATACGGCACATCCCCGACGGGAACGATGGTTCGGAGCGCGGCGGGGTCGAGCGCCGTGGCTCCCGCCTTGAGGAATACGGAGCCTCCGGGGTCACCGCCGGCACCGAAGCACCGCGGGGACGTGGTCACGAACGCGACCTCGGTTGAGAGCGCGTACGCTCTTCCGGGTACGATACCATTCGAGCATGCGGCCCACTTAGAGACGAAGTCGCATTTCGTACACATTCAAAACAGATAAATATGTAACGCGCCAAATTAAAATTTGGCCGATGGTGGGCAATCGTTCCCAGCGATTGGCGGGCCCATGCGGGATGTGTCGCGGACGTATCATGGGCTCGAGGGGCAAGACGTAGACCGAGTTCTTGATGGCGACCGCGCCGGGTCGTGCAAGGCGCCTGCCCACCTGCCCACCTTGGCGCGGAAGTATGCCGGCTTCGGAGGGATCGGATGAATGAGGAGAAGCCATCGCGGCTCATGGGGCTCGTCGCGCCTGAGGCAACTATATCAGTTGTGTCGCGAAGCAGTCATGGTATCACAATTGTGAGTTCAGCCCCGATCCCTACCAAGCAACTGAGCCGAAAGGAGGGCGCGAGATGAAGACGGTATCCGCGAGTCTTGGCTTCTTTCGTCACGAACGGGAGCCGCAAGCCAATTGCCAGCTGGAGTGGGAGCGTCGAAGGGGCGTGGGGCACGACGTCCAAGTGGATTTCGACGATTTCAGCGTGGAGGCGCGATGAACCGCACCGGAGACGATTCGATATCGAGACGAGCTGCGATGATTTCCGCAACAGCCGGAGGGGCCGCGCTTTTTTCGGGTGTTATCCCAGGATGCGCGCCCGCCGCCCAAGCAAAGGGGACCGCCATGCCTTCTTCTGCGTCGTTGAACCCCGTCTCCCCGGGCATTGCCTTCGCAGGCAAGCACCAGGTGGAGCCGCTCCCCTTCCGGGCCTCGGCGCTCGAGGGACTCTCCGAAAAGATGATGGTGTCCCATCACGACAACAACTACGCAGGCGCCGTGAAGAACTTGAACCGCGTCGAGGAAGAGCTCTCGAGGGTCACCAAAGAGACGCCCGCCTTCGTCGTGGGGGGGCTGAAACAGAGCGAGCTTACCTTCCGTAACTCTGCCACGCTGCACGAGCTGTATTTCGCGAACCTTGGTGGAGGTGGTCGCCCGAGCGGCAGCATCGAGAAGGTGCTCGGCGAGGCTTACGGCAGCTTCGGGCGCTGGGAGGAGCTGTTTCGCACCACGGGGGCGAGCCTCGGGGGTGGGAGCGGCTGGGTGGTGACCACCTGGGATCTCCACCGCGACGCGCCGTACACGTTCTGGTCGGGGAACCATACGCAGGCGTTCTCGGCATCGGCCACCCTGCTGGTGATGGATATGTACGAGCACGCCTATCAAATGGATTATGGCGCCGCGGCGGCGAAATACATCGACGCGTTCTTTGCCAACATTCATTGGGACGAAGTAAACCGCCGCCTCGAACGCGCACGCCGCGCGGCCGCCGCGTTGCGCGCATAAGGACATCGACCCATGGCTCATCCCTCTTCCGACGAGCCGGAACCTTGTTCGCTTCGCGCCCTCGCGCTCTATTTCTTGCGCCTCGGTGCGGTGGGCTTCGGGGGACCCATCGCGCTTGCAGGATACATGCAACGCGATCTGGTCGAGCGCCAACGCTGGATCACGAAAGAGGAATACGTCGAAGGTCTCGCGCTCGCCCAGCTTGCCCCCGGCCCACTCGCCGCGCAGCTCGCGACCTACCTCGGATGGGTCCGCGGCGGCGTGTTCGGGGCCACGCTCATCAGCGTCGCCTTCGTCCTACCGTCGTTTCTCATGGTGATGGTCCTTTCGGCTGCGTACTCGAGGCTCGGCGGCCTGGTGTGGATGCAGGGGCTCTTCTACGGAATCGGCGCCAGCGTGATCGCGATCATCGCGCGCAGCGTTTTCAAGCTCGGAAGGATGACGCTGGCCAAAGACCGCCTTCTTTGGGCGGTGTTCGCGGTCAATGGCGTGGTGACGGCGTGGACGGAATCGGAAATCGTGTGGCTCTTCCTCGCGAGCGGTGTGCTGTTGTTCTTCCTGCGTGGTCGTCCCACGGGGCCGCTGGCGGCGCCGGGAGTCTCGGCGTTTCTCCCGCTCGACATGTTGGTCACGGGGCTTTCGGGTGCGGCCTCGAGCGAGACGCTCTGGCGGATCGGACTGTTCTTCGCGGAGGGCGGCGCCGTCGTCTTCGGCAGCGGGCTCGCCATCGTCCCATTTTTGCACGGCGGCGTCGTCAACGAGCATCATTGGCTGACCGAGCGCCAATTCCTCGATGCCGTGGCCGTAGCGATGATCACGCCGGGGCCGGTCGTCATCACCGTCGCCTTCATCGGCTACCTCGTCGCGGGCCCCCTCGGCGCGGCCGTTGCTGCGCTGGGTGTCTTTCTGCCGAGCTACCTCTTCGTGATCATTCCAGCGCCGTACTTCAAGCGATATGCGAACAATCCGAGCATTGGCGCGTTCGTGAGCGGCGTCACGGCCGCGGCGACGGGCGCCATCGCGGGCGCGGGATTCGTGCTTGGCCGCCGAGCGATCCTCGATGTGCCGACGATCGCGATGGCAGCCGTGACATGGATCGCGTTGGTGAAGCTAAAGAAAGCCCCTGAGCCGCTGGTCATCCTCGGCGCGGGCGCCGTTGGGTTGCTGCTCCGGGGTTTCTCGTGAGATGGGTGAGGCCGAGCGCATGAACGATCGAAGGTGTTCGGCGGAGCGTCAGTGCTTGATCCAGGGCGGATTTCGATCCATGGCTTCGACCACCGTATCCATCGAGTGGTTGTGGGTGGCATCGTAGATTTTGTCGAGGCCCATCACCTCGCCGAAACCATCGAGGGCTTTGTTCCCCGTGGTCTTCTCCACGGGCTTGATGGGGATTTGCGTTCCGACGGTTTTGTTCGGGATCACGGCGAGCGGCCCCTCGTTCTGCATTCCCGTGAGGGGATCGCCTTTGAGCTCGTACGCGCGCACGTTGCCCGCGCGGCGATCGAGATCGTTCAGGTTTTTGTACTGCATGCCGCGCTCGACTTGCCCCATGTTCACGGCCATGGCGTTGAACGTCGCGCCGGGCATGTCGTTCACGAGCGCCATGGCCCCGCATACGCCGCCGCCGAGCGAGTGGCCCGTGCACGCGACATTGTCGCCGAAGGCCTTCTTGAATTGGCGTCCCAGATCGATGCCTTGGTTGACTTGACCATTCATGCCTACGGCCCCGCCCATGTCCTCCATGGCGTCCGCGAAGCTATCGGTGCCTGCAATGGCGACGACGACATTGCCGGTACGGTTCCGATACGCCTCGGCATGAAATCCGTTTGGACCGTGCATCATGGTGGGGTTGATTCCTGCTTTTGCGAGCTCGTCGTCGCTCATTCGCGTCCAGCCGTCGATGGGCGGCCCAATTTTTTCGTTCATCTCGTCGTGCTCGTAAACGTCGTTGGCGAGTTTGGCCATTTGATTGTCGAGGGACGATGGCGTCGATCCGCCCATTTGCTCGGCCCAGCTCTTGGGGGGTCCCCACTCGCCGACGCTGTGCCACCACTGGTCGAGGTCGCGCATCATCCCGCCCGTCGCGGCGATGCCTTCACCCACCTTATCGCCGATCCACGAGAGCGCCGAGCTCACGGGGTTTCCGCCTCCCGAGGAGCTCACGACCCCGCCCGGGGGCAACCCCGAGCCGCTTCCACCCGAGGAGCTCGCGACCCCGCCTGGGGGCAACCCCGAGCCACCCGTTGCGTCGCTGCCTGCCGCCGAACCGCCTCCGCCCCCGCAAGAGCCCCCGAAGCTCGCAGCGCATTCGACCTTCGTCTGAACCTCCTTGCCGAGGAGGCGATAGGCGCCGCCCGCCACCATCAAAACGACGGTCAAAAGAAGAGCGTATTCGACGGTCGTTACGCCGCGTGAATCCCGAAGTAAAGCGCGTGGGAGCGATAGCATGCGGGGGACATAACAACTCCAATGCCAGCCCGAGCAGCGGGACGCCTCACGAAATACCAGGAAAAACAGGCAAGAACATGCCTCGGTTCATGTACCTTGTCCACTCTCCGCAGCCGGTACACTGCGCCGCCCGCGTGTACCAAACGTGGTACAGCGGAATCTAATCGAGCCCCTTGCGCCCCACCGACCAATACGCTTTGACGGTGCTGGGCGGACGCGCGTCGCCGCCTCGGAGGAGCGCGCGAAGCCGCTGGATCGATTGCGCGCGGCCGGTGAGGACCAGGCGGGCGCCCGGTCGCGCCGCGATGGCCCGGCGGAGCGTTTCGCACGAGGCGAGCAAGTGCGTGTCGCCGGGGGAGCGTTCGAAGCACGGGTGCTCCTCGGGCGGGAGCCCCAGCGCACGGAGCACGTCGTCGGACTCGGCGCGGTGCGAGACCTCGAAGGTGCAGCGCAAGGCACCGGTGCGCCCCGAGGTTTGCAGGGCGTGGGCGACGGCAAACGAGGTCTCGTCGCCAAAGAAGACGAGGGGTTCGTCCATGCGGAGGGCGAGCGAGCGGCGGGGGCCCATGAATTGAAAACGGTCGCCGGCCGAGAGGGTCTGGCTCCAGCGGCTGCCGGGACCGTCGCCGTGCGCATAGATGAGGAGCTCGGTCGTTCCGCTCGATTCGCTCCAGCGGAGCGGGGTGTAGGTGCGCATTCCCGTGTCGGGCAAGTACACTTGCACCTTGTCGCCGGCAGACCACCCGGCGCCGCGAAGCCCTTGTCCCCGTAGCTCCACGCGCCGAAAATGAGATGACAGCGCGTGCACCGCGGTCACCTCCGCCTCCCGAAAAAGGAGCCGGCCCAATGTTTTCGTGACCCAAGATTCTGCAGATGCCATACGTCTCTACGTGCCACTGTTGAAAACGATTTGCAATTTCGTCTGTGCGGGTTGATACTTCTTCACAATCCGAAAACAGAGGCACGAAGCTTTCGCACGGCGCGCACCAAGCTCTCTTCGGAGTGCGCGCCAAAGCCGAGGACCAACCCCGCGCGCCGCGCGTGCGCACAATCCGAGAGCGGCATGGCTTCGATCCCGTGGCGCATGCAGCTCTGCACGATGGCCCGATCGTCGGCGGACGGCGGCAGCTCCAAGGTCAGCACGGCGCCGGCATGGGGAACGTGAATGGTCTCGCCCGCGCGCCGGGTGGCTTCGAGCTCGCGCACCAGCACATCGCGACGGCGGCGGGTGGCCTGCTTCAAGCGCCGGAGGTGGCGCGCGTAATGGCCTTCCTCGATGAAGTGGGCGAGCGCGGCCTGCAAAAGGTGCGGCGACGATCGGGTGGCGACGGCGCGCATGCGGGCAAAGGCCGGAACCAGATGGCGCGGAAGGACGAGAAACCCAAGGCGAAGCGCGGGAAACATGGCCCGGCCAAAGGAGCCCACGTGCAGCACGTGCCCGCCGTGCTCGAGGCTGAGCGACTGAAGCGCGGGGATGGGGAGCCCTTCGAAGCGCAGCTCGCCCTCGTAATCGTTCTCCAGCACCAGCGCCCCTGCCCTCCTGGCCCACGCCAGGAGCTCCAACCGACGCGCCAGCCCGAGCCGTCCGCCCAATGGAAAGGCGTACGAGGGCGACACGATGGCCAGCTTGGCGCGCGGCGCGATCCGGCGGCCCTCGGTCACGCGCAGCCCGTCGCCATCGCCGGCGATAGGGCAAATGCGCGCCCCCGCGGCCTGGAGCGCGGCGCGGATGCTCGGCACGCAAGGGTCTTCGATCCACACGCGGTCGCCGGGATCGAGCAAGGTGCGGCAGCAGAGATCGAACGCCCCTTGCGCGCCCTCGGTGATGAACACCTGCTCGACCTTGGCCCGCACGCCGCGCGCCACCGTCAGGTGCCGAAGAAGCGCGCGGCGCAGAGGAAGGTAGCCGCGCGGATCGGCGCCGATGGCGTCGAGGGGGCTCTGGGCGCGCCAGCATCGAATGAGGATGCGCTCGAAGGTGTGCCATGGAAAAAGCGAGAGATCGGGCTCGCCGACGCGAAAGGGCCGGGCGCGCGAGGAGTCCGACAGGAGCAGCTCGAGCCGCGCATCCGAGATGGCCGCCATGAGTCGCTGGGCGCTCGCCGAAATGCGAAAAGGGGACGCGCCCTCCTCCTCGTCCTCGGAGAGGTCGTGGCGAGACGTCCGGATCACGTCGGCCACGGTGGGCGCGCGGCGCGATGCCACGAGGATCGTTCCATCCGCCGCCAGCGCATCGTAGGCGGCGACCACCGTATTGCGCGATATGCCGAGGTCGCGTGCCAGGGCGCGCGACGAGGGCAGAGCGTGGCCCGGGGAGAGGGCGCCATCGAGGACCGCGCGCCGGATCTGCTCGACGAGCTGCGCGGTCAAGGTGGTGGTGCCGCGGTGGTCCAAACGAAGCTTCGACGCGCGTGCACGATTTGCTGGCACCATGGGATCACCCAAATCTGAGCCTACCCGTGGTGCCATGCCACGGCCATATTCATGGTGAAGGAGCCGAACGATGTCCTCCGTGGACGATCCCCATCCCGATCCCGAGGCGGCAACCGAAGACAAGGAGAACACGACCTCACGACTGGCCGCAAAGATCGGCGCGCGGGTGGCCCGAGCGCATCCGACCGCGCGGCTCGACGAGCTTCTGGCCAGCAAGCTGCGCGGGAACGAGTTCGGCACGGTGCTCCTTCATGGGCTTCGCCAACGGGCGCTGCAGCGAACCTTCGCCGATGTCCGCGATCATGCGCTGCGTACACCGATGCTGCGGCCCTCGACCGCCGACCCTCGCCGCATGCTGGCCTTCGACCAGCTCGCGTTCGGATGCGCCCGCGCGTACGAGGCCCTCGATCTCGCCCCCGTCGATCCCTTGGGCACCGCCGCGCGCGCCGGCATCGACCCGAACAACGTGCTGGCCGCAGCGCGCTTCGCCGAGGTGGCCGCCGATCCGGCGGCGGGTCTCGCGCTCCATGCCGCATGCGAAAAACGACGCGACACGTCGCTCGCCGTCGAGACGTTGCGCACGTGCGCGAGCCAGAGGGTGCTGCGTTTGCAACCCTTCGACGTACCCGGCTACTCGCCCCACTTTCGCCTCTTTGCGCTGGCTACCTCCGCGCGCGCGCCCCGCGCGGCCGATGACGATGCCCTCGAGCGCCGGATCATCCTGGAGCACCTGACCGTCTGGTGCGAGCTCGCGCGGCGTTCGCCGAGCATCGGCTTCGGCGTGGCGCGCATGCGCGTGGTCCTCTCCGACACCCGGCTGGTGGAGGCATTCCTGCGCGTCCGCGCGCCACACATCGATATCGCGGCGCTCGCACGGAGCGTCCGGGCTACGCGGCCATCGAGCGCGGACGAGGCGCTTCGGGCGGCCGGTATTCCCAAATGCGATATCCTCGCCGACTGGCATGATGCCGAATCGCTGGGGCTCCCCGAACGGGAGCTCGCGCGCGCCCGGGCCCTGCACGACGAAGTGACCGTACCGCTCCAAGTGCGTTATCCGCAGGTGATCGTCCAGTACGATCCGATGCGGCTGCAGGGTCTACGCTATTACCGGGGGCCGCTCCTTCAAGTGTTCTTCGAGCGGGACGACGGGCAAGAGCTCGCCATCGGCGACGGCGGGGCGCTCTCGTGGATGCAGGACTGGCTCTCCGATCGGCGTCAGCGGTTGATTACCTCGGGCATCGGCTCGGAACGGTTCGTCAAAGTGTTCGATCGAAGCATCGCCGGCGAACGTGGACCAGGCGACGATTTCGAACGATCCGCAGGCCTCGAACGCGCCGCAGGCCTCGAACGCGCCGCGGGCCTCGAACGCGCCGCAGGCCTCGAACGCGCCGAAGAAAGGGGAAAACCGCGATGATGATCCGACTTCCCGCGCTCATCCTTCGTCCGTGGTCCACCGGCGACACGGAAGCCCTCGCGCGCCTGGCCAACGACCACGGCATCTGGATCAACCTTCGCGATCGATTCCCCCACCCCTACACCCACGCCGACGCCGAGGGCTGGATCGCGCACGCCAGCACCCCGCAGCGCGCCCTCCATTTCGCCCTCGAGACCAACGGCGAACTGGCCGGAGGCATATCCCTCGATCCCATGAGCGACAACGAGCGGAACACCGCCGAAATCGGTTATTGGCTGGGCAGACCCTACTGGAACCGTGGCCTCGCCACCGCCGCCGTCATTGCCGTCACCGAATACGCGCTCGAAGGGGGCGGGCTGCAGCGGGTGGAGGCCGGCGTCTACGCGTGGAACGAGGCCTCCGCGCGCGTGCTGACCAAAGCCGGATATACGCTGGAGGGGCGCCTGCGCCGGCGGGTCGTAAAAGAGGGGCGCATCGGCGATGTGCTCATGTTTGCGCGCATTCGCGACGATTGCGCGGACGCGGGGTCTCCGTAATTTGCGCCATGCGGCGATGCGCGAACGCGGCGTCTCCCGAATCTTCGCGCCAGCTGGCGATCGCGCAGACGCAACGTCCTTCCCTCTCCGCGCCATGCGGCGACGCGCGAACGCGGCGTCTCCCGAATCTTCGCGCCAGCTGGCGATCGCGCAGACGCAACGTCCTTCCCTCTCCGCGCCATGCGGCGACGCGCGAACGCGGCGTCTCCCGAATCTTCGCGCCAGCTGGCGATCGCAGACGCAACGTCCTTCCCTCTCCGCGCCATGCGGCGACGCGCGAACGCTACGTGTCCCTCATTTCGCGCACGTGGCGCCTCATGCACCCGGCGATGGTGCTACCCGCTTTTCGTATCGGTGACACGGAACCGCAATGGTGCCGGAGGCGCTGGCCGCCGAATACTCGAACGCGCCGCCGTCGATCCACCCATTCCGCTCGTAAAACCTGCGCGCACGCGCATTCCCCGTGGCCACCGCGAGCCATGCGCGCTCATGGCCATTGGCCCCTACGAGCCGCTCCGCCTCGGCGAGCAAAACCGGCGCCACCCGCGTCCCCCGATGCAACGCGGACACGTACACCTGCTCCACCTCGTCCCCAACGACCATAACAAACCCCGCCACGGCGCCATCCACGACCGCCACCACCGTGTCACCGACGCGCTCGGCCGCCCGCACGCCGAAAGACTCCTCCGTCCGAGCCACGCGCAAAGCCTCGGGCGCGTGCCCCAAATGGCCGTCTTGCCATCCGAGGTACCAAATCTCCGCGATGGCGTTGGTGTCGTCGGGGGTTGCGGGACGGAGCGTTATGGGCGAATTATAGTTGCTCACGCCGTTCGATGTAGCACGAAACGGCGTTGCGCCATGAGGTGACACATCGAGCTGGTCGAGCGATATCGCGGGCGACTTTGATGATGTCCGACTCATTCCAAGAGCTCGTTATGCGCGACTCGAACGCAGGCGCTCTCGTGTTCGGCAGATGCTTCGGTCTTCGGCGCGCTCGGCCGGCGTCGAATCGACCGCCTCGACCGTCATTTCTCCACGCGCCAACCGATTCGCGACGCATTACCCGTCGCCCAGCCGAAACCGAGGCCCAGCTCGACCCCGAATAGAACCGTGACCGGCGACGAGCCATCGAGGACGACGAGCGGCTCCGCAAAGAGAGCGATATCACCCACGGGGCAGGCGCGTCCGACGCCGAAGCGGACTCCGATTTGCCACGACATACTCAACGTCGGAGTGGGCGTGCGGTAGATGAACTGCGGGCTCACGCCGAGCAGAAATGCGGCAGGTCGTCGACCGAAGAGAACACGCGCGCGTGCTCCGAACGCGAAAGACTCCTCGCGATCTAGCTCACGCAGGTTGTCCGCACGCAGACCAAAATTGTACTCTCGATAGAGACTATTTCGGACATTGAGCAGAACGCTGCCTCCGTACCGACTCACGCCGCCGACACCTCCGGCTGCCATGCCCGTGAATGCGACCGCCGGATTGTACGTGATCGATAGCTGATACGATTCCAAGGCAGAGTCGAACTCCTTCCTCGCACAATCCGCCGCAGTTTGCGCCGCGTTCGCCGCATCGGTTTTCTTGCGAAGGTGCGCCGCAGCCGCCTCCCGCTCGCTCACCGCGCCGCCATCCACCGAGACATTTTTGGTCGCGGCCTCGTATCTAGCCGTAGCGAGTCGGAGTGCCTCGAGCGCTTCGGCGAGCGCACGGTCGCTTTGGGTGAGGGCTGCTTCGCCGTTCGCCAGGTCGACGGCCGGGTCGCGTTTGGCCAGTTCGACGGTCGAAGCCGCGCAGCGAAGGCTCGACTCATTTCGCGAAACGGGTGGGTCGGCCGATGCGACGGCATGGACTCCGAAGCAAAGCATTGCGGCAAAGCATCCGACGCATGCGAGCTTCATTTTTTGCCCTCCGCAATTTCGCCAGTCAACAGACGCACGACAGGCTCGAGACCGAATGTAATTCCGATGAAAACGTTCTCGGGGGTCACCTCGCCATGCGGCGCGAATGCCCACGATAGGATTCCAGTATACGCGGTATCGCCTCCTGCCGTGCCGTCCGAGCCGCGTATAGGTATGCCGCGATAGAGATCGAATCCGATGCCCAGACCTATGGCGTTCTCGAAGAAGTTCAACGTCGTCCCAAGGCGAATCGCGCCTTGGGCGAGGCTTCGGTTGTCGATCCGAACCAGAAGCATTCCGCCCCAGCTCATGAGTTGAAAAGATTTTCCCCGCTCCCTTTGTAGGCGCCACGGCGAACCATTGTGAAGGTAGAGGAACTGGAAGCCGACTTCGGTCGGGAACACGTCGAGCTTCGGAGCGTAGTTTCTCAATCGTCCCGGCTCGTCGCTCGCGCGCGACACGCTGAACTCGAGCAGCGAAACGCTCAACCCATAGCGAATCGTACTGCCTGACTTGAACGCAACTTCCGCCTGTTGCTCCGGTGTCGTTTCCTGCTTGGGGGGAGACAATGTCTTTTCGGCGTCCGACTGCGCGTCGTGTCCCGTCGAAGCATCGTCGATGCTCGGGTCCTTCACCGCTGCAGCCGCCGCAGCCGCCGCAGCCGGTGCAACCGCTGCCGCATCCGCCGCATCCGCCGCATCTGCAGCGGCGTCGGGAACGGCGCTCGCGGCGGCAATTGCTGCTCGCGGAGCATCTCCAGGGAGCCACGCCGGAATGGATGCGGCCCGTGCGACGACGAGGGGAGCAACTCCTCCGAGGACGGCAAGCACGATCTTCACGGCGCGAAACCTCACGCGACTCATTTGTCACCCCCCGCGTCGAAGCTATGGGCGTCCTCACCGACGGGCGCTTTGGAGTCGGATTCGAGGAGGCCGTCTGGCCCCGAGTCCGAAGGAGTGCTCGCGGGCGGGGAGTGCTTGCACGAGGGCAGCGCCGGCACCGGCTGTCCGCATGTGCCCGCATCGCTCAACGGTGCGGGAGATCCATCGACAGAGACGAGCGCATCCAGGTCGGCGCGGCACGCCCCGCGCACCTCCGCGGTGTCGAGACCGCGCCGAAACGCGAAGCACGTGGCGGGTCCGGCGAGATCGACACGCATGCAGATGCCGCACGATGGCAAGCAGATGGCCCCACAAGGACAATCTCTCGACGCCGAACGCGTGGTGCACTCCGTTTCGCAAAAACCCTGCGCGTTGCAGATGCCGGAATTGCAATCACTGTGCATCGTACACGTCGTCGGACGCGTTCCGATGCACGAGGAACTCGCGGCGGAGGCGGCGAAAAGCCACCCTCCGGTCGCGAACGCCAGTCGTCGCGCACGCGCTCGAAAGCCAGGCACGCGCGCCGTCACGTTCCCTCCCCAGGCGTCGAATTCGCGAAGAACAGGCTATTGTCTTCGTGAACGCGTGTTGCGGCACGGGCCACGGTTACGATGGTGACAACAACGTAGAACCGGAAGCGGCCACTTGGCCCGAGTTCCAGACCTTGTTTCATTCGCACGTCTCCATTAACGTCACGACGCTTCAACTGAAATATGTTAAGTGGGCGAAAAATAGTTCAATGGAAGGCGATCGACACTTCTGTAGCGAAGCGGCCCACACCTCACGCCGCCGCACTCGTAATTCTAGAGCTCCTGAAGCGCTCTACGACAAATACAATTTGTCCCCCGCCGAACACGACGCGAAACAGTTATGCACTCGTTGCGATATTATGGTTCGAGCAAACTTAAGTCGAGATCAAATTTACGATTAAGTTCGCCTCTATCTACTTGATCGGCTGACTTCAGAAAAGTGCAATGTTCGCGCCAAAGTGACGAAATCACCATCAAGATATTTGTCATATCAAATACGTAAACTCGCTACTCGGTGTTGCCCTCGCTGTCCACCGTAGGCACGGACGCAGCGCATTCCAACACCAGGTACTGACCTGTCAATCGCCGTTGGCCATCGACCATCCGTCTTCGGCCGGGAGCTCGGAGGGCCTCGACACCTTCAATTGCACGTGCCTTTGATCGCCCGCCAGGTGCAACTCACCGTCGTGCACTTCGTTAACAGAGCGCCGAATGGCGATGGGCCCGGTCAAACTGGGACGGCGGAGTGTCATTGCCTCCGTCCCCCGAGGATATCGCAATGGAGCTCGACGCGGGCACGAGACCAATGGCGATGCGCGAGCACCGACGCTAGCGTCGGCATAACATCCATGGCCTGATGGTCATGGACGTGCGAACGGCTGGCGCCTGCTCCGGAACCTACAGAAGGAGGCTCGACGGGCTCGACCCCGCGCCCGAAGCGGCGGTATTGGCAACAACCCCCACGACATTTACCCCAAAGGCCCGCGCATGGCCGTGCTCTCTCCCGTACATCGACTCCCCCCTCTGCGATGAATGCACGAATGGTAACGGAGCGAGATCTTGATCGTAGGTGACCGATAAGTCTGCTCGATGCTGACACTCTTCTCATGCGCGAGCGCTTTGCAAAGATTAAATTTCGCTTAAGCAGTTCAAAATCGTGAAAGTTGTCCGAGCGGCTCGATGAATGTGCTGTTCGAACGCTATGATGAAGGACGGACATCGTGCCTGGTAAGTCTTTAGACCAGTCTACTCGCCATTCGGTGTCGTTCTGGATACTCCCCCGCACCGCGTGAGGACAACTCGCCTTGGAGCACCCCAAAGGGCTTTCGATGGATTGCGTCTGGTGCGTCCAAGAACGACGACGCTGTGTGCCATAAGAACCTTTCCAGACGAACGTCCACTCGACGGCGATGTATCTTCGAACCCATGCGAGTGACGAGGGCCAGGCCCGGCAAAGCCAAGCTTGAAACGTTTAGCCGGCAGACGCCCGTCACAAACCAAGAGGCGGAAGTGTGTAGGGGGATGGCGGGGCCGTGGAGGGATACTTCATTGACCGTGGAGTGGGGGCTTCGGTCGGCCTGGGCGCCTCTTTTGCTCCGTGATCCTGCACCCTGGGCACGGGAGCGATGGCTTTCGACCGGACCGAGGTCCCGCCTTCTGGCTGCAGCGGGGTCGCCGAGCGGGCTGGCGAGGACGTGGACACGGGAGTGGGCAACTTGGGAATGCCGGCTCCGACCGGACTGGCATCAACCTCCGCTGTGGGGGGCATCTCCGACCGAGAAGCCACGGCGAGACTCGAGGCCATGGGAGGTGGACGTTCGTTCGAAGGAGTAGCCAACGACCCCCGCCTCGATCGAGCCGCTCCCACCAGCAGAGTGCTCGCGACGGCAATCACCATGACCACGCTTGCAACCGCGAGAACCACCGACCTGTTCAGGGGTAATATCTCGGAGCTGACGGCAGGCGAGCTACGCCTCGAGCTCCGCACCGATTGGAGCGCGATCAAGAGCTCACGAGCGCTCGCGAAACGTTTGCTTGGATCTTTCTGCAAGCAACGCGCAACGACGGCATCGAGATCGGCGGGCAGCTCCGGACGAACCTGGCGTATCGATCGCGGAGCGTCGTGAATGACAGAAACCAGCATCTCTCCCAACGAGGCGGCGCGAAAGACACGCTCACCGGTGACGAACTGAAAGAGAATCGCCCCGAGCGCGTAAATGTCCGTTCGTGCATCGACGTGTTTCGAGCTGCGAATCTGCTCGGGTGACATGTACGCAGGCGATCCCAGGAGTGCACCGGTCTCCGTGGATGCGGCGTCGAAACCTTCCACGCCGATGAATTTGGATATGCCAAAATCGAGCACTTTGACGAGCGTCGTCCCGTCCGGGCGATTCGTTCGAAAGAGATTGTGTGGCTTGAGATCGCGGTGAACGATGCCGGCGTCGTGCGCCTCCACCATCGCCTTGCAAACGTCGATCACATAATCAATCGCCTCCCGCGCGGGGAGACGTCCGCGGGCGTTCAGCACCGTATCGAGATCCGCGCCGTCGAGGAACTCCATGACGATGTAAGGTCGCCCCGTATCCAGGATGCCAAAATCCGTGACATGGGCGATGTGCTCTCCACGCAATCGCGCAACCGCTTGTGCCTCACGACGGAAGCGCTCGGCTGAGCCTTCGACATCGAGGGCAGCCGGAACCATGAGTTTGAGCGCAACCAGGGATTCCAACTGCAGATGCCGCGCGGCTACGACCACGCCCATTCCGCCTGCGCCAAGCACCCGCTCGACGCGGTATTTGCCCGCGAGGATTACCCCAACCTCCGGAGAAACGCTCACCGATCGAGCGTATCACCGAAACGCGGGACCAATCCTGCCATGTGCGAAGAGTCGCTGGCGCAATGGCGCAGCCAAGCCATTGCACCTCATCTCGAGCTCATATCCAGACACAAAACACCGCAGGCCAGATGCGTGGACAAGACAGCGGATAACGCCCGCCGGTTGCGACTCGCACGGCCCCGGGGAAGATGCGATGTGTGCACGCCATGCACGCCAGACGGCTTCCACCGCCAGCTGGCGGGCCGCGGCTACTGTTGATTCGTCAATCTCGACTACCGCTCGAAGCGATCACCGTTCCCAAAGGGTGTGCTCCAAGTGTTCCTCCATGTGCTCGCTCCGCCAGGATGACGCGCGCGCGCCAACGTGTCGCCGCCCATCGGCGACGGCTCGCCCGAGAAATGCGACTTCCCACTCGAGCATCGCGTCACGATTGCCGGCGCGCCATTTCTCGAAGTCATGAATGGAACGCACGACGAGCCAGCCGACATTTGCGCACGCATCGACTACAATCACGTCATTATGAGAACACCTTTACGCTTTTGGCTTCTCGCATCGGCGCTTTTGGCGCTCTTTCTATCCCCCCTCGCGTGCAGCAGCGACAACGACTCGCCGCCCGATCCGAATGCGCGGCTGCGGCAAGCCCTGCAGGAAAAGCTGGTAGCTCTCCACGCCTCGGGCCAATACCCAGGGGTGACCGCCGGCATCGTGTTGGCCGACGGTACGCCGCTTGGAATCGCGGCGGGCGTGTCGGACAAGAGCACGCAACGGCCCATGTCGCCCGACGACTTGATGATGCAGGCCAGCGTGGGCAAAACCTATGTCTCGGCGGTCGCCATGCAGCTGCTGCACGAGGGCAAATTCGCGCTGGATGACAAGATCGAGAAGTACCTCGGGAACGAGACGTGGTTCGGACGGCTGCCCAATGCCCGCGACATCACGATTCGAATGCTCATGACGCATACGAGCGGGCTCGTGCGTTATGAATACAAGGGGGAGTTCACGCGCGATCTCTGCAAGGACGCGTATCGGGTTTGGCGCCCGGAAGAGCTCGTGTCCTACCTGTTCGATACCAAGGCACCCTTTGCCGCGGGGCAAGGTTGGGAGTACTCCGATACCAACTACATCGTCTTGGGGATGATCCTCGAGCGGGTCAGCGGCTCCACATTCAACCACGAGCTGACGAAACGGATTTTGGAGCCGCTCAAGCTGGATCGCACGTTTTTGGCCGACAAGCCCGTCCTGCCGGGCCTGGTGCAGGGCTACGCGGGGCCCGAGAACATTTTCTGCGGGGTCGACGCCATGCTCGTCGATGGCAAGCTGCCGTTCAATCCGCAGTTCGAGTGGTGCGGTGGCGGCCTCCTCTCCACGGCGACCGATCTCGCGCGCTGGGCCAAGTTGCTCTATGAAGGGCATGCCTTCGATCCATCGCGCCTGGCCGAGCTCGTCCGCGGAGTGCCCGCCCCTCCGTTGGGTGCGGACCTGAAATATGGGCTCGGTGTGATGATCGAGCCGGCGGGCGCGCTGGGCATCACCTATGGCCATGGCGGCACCTATCCCGGCTACCTCACGCGGGTGATGTATTTCCCCGACTCCCACATCGCCGTGGCCGTGCAGATCAACTCCAGCGCCGCGCCCAACAACCGCGCGGCGGTCACCAAGATCGTCACCGAGCTGGCGCAGGTCGTCGTTCGCGGCGGGAGCTGAGCCCCCGATAACCTTCGGGGGTTGATGGATCACGCCCTCGGCACCATACCCGGCGTGCAAGGGGAACGAACCGTGGTCAACGCGCATATCGTCCGAAGTTCCGAGGGTGAAGCTCACGAAGGCGTGCCGTGGCTCTTCAAGGCCACCGCACGCCATACGCAAGGACGGTTCGACTTTTTGGTGGGCACCGTGGATTACTTCACGGGCCCGCCGCTCCACTCCCACCGCGAGCAAGAAGACACGTTTTATGTCCTCGAGGGCATTCTGACCCTTCAAGTCGACGACGAAACCTTCGACCTCGGGCCCGGCGACTTCGCGACCATCCCACCCGGCGTCGCCCACACCTTCGACAACATCCGAAACGATCAACCCCCCGTCAAAGCCATCAACTTGATGACCTTCGGCGGCTTCGATGGCTTCCTCGCCGAAGAAGCCCGCCTTCGGCGGCAATCGGCCGATCCCGCCACCTTCGAGGAGCTCGCCGAGAAATACGGCGCTACGATTTTGGGGCCGCCTTTGAGGGTCAAGCTCGGGCTCGTTTGAGCGCTCGGCGGCGCGCGCGCCGTCGTTCGTCGTTCGTCATTTGTCTTTCATGCGGTTACCGAGGTTACTGCAAAGGCAACTTCGTCAACCAGGCTCGGACGGCAACCGCGTTTGGGGTGTTGGCGCGGCTCTCGTGCTGGTAGCTGTCCAGTGCTTCGTGGGCCAGGCGTCGGGCGCGCGCTCGGTCGCCGCCCGTCCGCCACAGAACGCGCGCAAGGGCGAAGCGGGTCGTGGCGCGGTACTCGCCCCGAGGGGGTGTCGTCTCCTCGTCGAGGAGCATTTCGGCTCGTTCGAGCGCCACGAGCGCCTCGGGGAGCCGGCCGAGTTGCTCGTAGGCTTCCCCCACGCACGAGAGGGCCAATGCGATATAAGCACCATGTGGGCCGAGAGTGCGCTCGCCGGCTTCGAGCAGCTGGGTGCAGAGGTGCAGCGCCTCGCGCTCGCGATGCAGGGTGCGCAAGAGCCGCCCCAGCCGGACGCCGGATTTGATCATTTCCGGATGGCCAGGTCCCCTCATTTGTCGAGCTATGGCCAACGCCTGCTCGAACGTGGTCCGCGCGGTCTCCAAATGACCGAGTGCCTCCTCCGCACGGGCGATACCTGCGAGCGCGGTAGCCTGCCCGGTCACGGGGGTGCCCCAAATGGCATACGAGCGGCGAAAGATCGGTAGCGCGACCGCCGGCTGACCATCCTCCAAATAGGCCGCCCCGAGGTCCAAGAGCGCGTGCGCGAGAGCCGGGGCCTCGGCATAAGACCCTTTCTCGACGAGATGCAGGGCGCGTTGCGCAGCCCTTTGCGTGCCCGCGCTGTCGCCTTGTTCACTCAGCAAGCGCGCGAGCAGCGACAGCGTATTCATGACGAGCGGATGCTCGTCGCCGAACAGCGCTTCGGTCTCCGCGAGAGCCAAATGCACGTGCCGTGTCGCCTCGTCGAGCCGGTGAATGGGTCTCTCGGCTTTGGCGAGGTTTCGATAGATGATGATACGGCGTATGTCTTTCTCGTGGAGTACGCCGGGCGACTTGTCCAAGGCCGCGTTGAAATATCCGATGGCGCGCTCGTATCGGCCGCGCCTCGTCTCGAGCAGACCGACCGTGTGCAAAAGCTCGATATGTGCCGGCCCTTGCGGATCGAATCGCTCGACCATGGCCTCGGTGAACGGGATCAGACGCTCGATCTCGTCCCAACGCGATTTGGTGACGCCCACGACGGAGATCATCTTGATCAAGACGAGCGGCAGCAGCCGTTCGTGGCCGCTCGATTCGGCGTCGGCGAGCGCCTGAACGAGGCTCCTCTCCGAAGCGTCATTCTCGCCGCTCGACTCCTGCACGTCTCCGAGTCGATAAAGCGCTTCGGCGGCGAGCGCCCGATCGCGCTGGTTGCGCGCCAACTCGAGCGCTTGCCGTGCGGCCGCCTCGCTGGGGGCCAGCTTGCCCGCGTCCTTGAGCGCCCGGCTCTGCGCAAGAAGATCACGAAGACGCTCCACCGTGCTCGCGGTAGCGCGATCGTAGGTAGGCAATGGAGTGAGCGCGAGCGCCGCCGGGTTCGTGCAAATCGATAGGGCGTCGAGCTGGATGAGGATGTCCGGCGCATGGAGGCGCACGTCCCGATCGCCGGCCGCGAGCACGTCGGTCACCGCGTGAAGCTCCCGGCGCCGTTCATCGAGGCACGAGGATGCCCGCGAGCGCGTCGCCTTCTCGTCGGCGCGCCACGAGTCCTCGCTCCGGCAGATCTCCGCGCTCGCGCGCTTCCATTGGTCGGCATAGGCGTCGAGCGTGGCCGCGGATCGTTGCCAGACGTCGCGACCGAATGCTCTTCCGTCGCCGACGAACACGTCCTCGACCTTCTCCCGTCGTGGACCATCCCAGATCCCGGCGAGCGCCTGGGTCGCGGCGACTTCGCAGCGCTGCGCGCGATGCTTTTGGATCGCCTGTCCCCCAATGAGCCCCGTGACGATGCATACAGCGGTAGCGATCGCCACGCGATGCCGGCGGCGGCGGCGCGGGACGTCCGCCAATGCATCGAGCAGGTGCTCCAGCGACCGGTACCGACTCTCGCGGTCCGGAGACAGGCCACGACGCAGCACGCGTAGATACCCGGGGTCGAGCCGTCGGCCTGGCACCTCGAGCTTCCCCGCGCAGAGCGCCACCATGGAAAGCCTCCCGCTCTCGTCGACGAACGGATGCCGCCCGAAGATCGCTTCGTAGGCCACGATGGAGAAGCTGAATTGATCGCTCCGCGCATCGGCGCGGAGGCCCAGGTACTGCTCCGGCGCCATGTATGCGGGCGTCCCGAGACGCGCGCCGGTCTCCGTGATGCGCTGATCCAATACCGACGACTCCCCGGTGGGCATCGCCAGCCGCTCTTCTGCCTTGTGCGCCTCGACGGCGCGGGCCAGCCCGAAGTCGACGACCTTGGCGCGCTGCTCTCCATCGATCAGCACGTTTTCAGGCTTGAAATCGCGGTGCACCAGGCCGGATCCATGCGCCGCGGCGAGACCGCGGCCGGATTGATCGAGCAGTCGCAACAACTTGCGTCGGTCATGCTTGGTATGGCGCAAAATATCGCGCAAGGTGCTGCCCTCGATCAACTCCATGGCAAAGAACACCTGATCGCGAAACTCACCCACGTCGAATACATTGACGACATTGGCGTGAACCACCTGCGCCAGCGCCTGCGCCTCGCGTAAAAGGCGCGGCCGCGACGGCCCTTCGCCCGCGACCCCCGGCTCGACGCGTATGAGTTTTACCGCAACATTGCGATTGAGCTTGGGATCGTAGGCACGATAGACGCTCCCCATCCCTCCTGTGCCAATCAAATTGAGCACGAAATACCGGCCGACGTACATCCCAGGACCAACGTCGATGACGGGTGCGCGGCCATGTCTCGACGGGCGCTCCGCGCGAGGTCGTGACTCGGAGGTGAGCGTTTCGTTCGGAGCGCTTTCTTCGCCCGCCGTTCCGCCGGCCAACGCGAGGCGCTCTTCGCGCGAAGGGCACTCCATATTTGACTCCCCCTTCGAACATCAGGATGAGCAACGACTGCGCCATTTCAGCGCTGCCCCTTCATGAAGGAAACGGCCGGTGATGCCGCCCTTGTTCGCGCGGGTGTACCGAAGAACCGCCGAGCCGATTGATACGGCGGTACGGTCCACCCTTGGTACGGTACATTGCACGCGGGCAACTTCGACGCGCCACATCTGGATTCGTTGCTCGAGCGGTCCGGCTCGGGCCGAGGCGTACGACCTAGGGCTCGTCGTTGCGCATCCCGCGGGCTCCACTCGGCCAAGACACGTTTTGGCGCGATACGATAAACGATGCCGTCAACAATGACTTTTGGACATCCTCACCGGCCACGTCAAACCTTGTTTCGTCCTTGGATGAGCGCCGCCAGAGCATTCTCGATGGTGTGACCAAGTAGGGTGGGACCCGACTCGTTGATGAAGTAAACCGCGCCTCGATCGTCGATGGCGAGAAAAGCATGGCCGCCGCCTACGTCGCCGAGCGGGTACACTCTTCGCGCGAGCTGGGAAGCCGCATCTTCGAAACGATCTTCTTCACCGATCGCCAGAAGAGGATCGAGCTCGAACGATGTTTTCGCGAAATCGATACCAGGGCCCACCACGTCGACCTTCAGGCCGCCGAACTCCGCGAGGGCCGCGCGAGCGGCATCGAAGATCTGGAGACCGCCGGGCGAGTCCAATTGGTGCGCCCATTCGTTCGCGCGCGCCTCGTCGCGCCGGCCGGGCACCCAACCTGCGCGCATCAATGTTTCTCGAACCAAGGTATCGTCAATCATGGTGGCATCGCCTCGAATCATTTAGCACAGGGTGGCGGCGTAATCCCATACGCACCAAGAACTCCTTCGCACGAAACACAGGCAGGCTGATGGGACCCATACTTCGGATTGTCGTCCTTTCGCACCAAGACACATACCGCGGTTGCACCCTTGAGATCATCGGCCGAGTAACCTTTATTGAGCGCTTCGGTGATCGCTTCGTTTTCTGCGCAGTTTCCATGCCATGGCGCTCGCTGACCTTTATCGGCGGCGTCGAGCTTGGCCTTTAGATCGCTGTGCCATGGCGGATAAGGCTGGCCCGGCTCGGGCTTTCGGCCCGCTTTACCGAAGAAGGACTCGCCGTTCGGAAGCGTCAGCTTGCAAACGGTGTTCGGGCGCGACTTGTACCCTTGTTCGCGCCAATACTTATCACTGCCTGCCTTGAAGGTGTCATCTGCGACCTTCTGAAGATCGGCGGGGATCTCCGGGGTCGCCGGGACCGTGTCCGCCTCCGTCGGATCCGGAGCCGGCGCGGGATCCAGCGATCGCGTGGGAGGGCTATTCGGAGGCGAGCCGCAAACCTCGTGGAAACACTTCATCCCGCCCGGCTCGGGCACTCGGGGATCGGCGCCGCCTGGTCCGGTGGGCGGGATCGGAGGCGCCGGAAAGACCCCTCCGACCAGGAAGTAAGCGCCGGACAGATCGGCCGCCGCGGAGGTCCTCTCGCCAAGGACCCGAAAGGCGGCCACCGTCGGGAGCAACACGGCGACGAGGAGGAGCACGTACTCGACGGCCGAAGCGCCGCGGCGATCGCGAAGCAGTCGGGCGCAGGCGGTCCCGAACACGCCACCAAATGGGCGGCCGAACGCGGGTGAAGATGTACGGCGCTGCACCGTGTCCCGGCGATGGCCGGGAGCCAAGAGGCTCTTCTTCATCGATGTCGCTCCCAAAAGTGGGCCTTCGTCCCTCAAGGCAGCGTGCGCGTCGACCGCCCTGTAAGCGACTTAATCGAGAGGCTTCGCGCGCGCGGGGCGGTCGTCCGCTGTCATCGAACGGCGGCGCGCGCGCACGCGGTTGAATCGAGGAAGGTGCCCTCGATGCAATGGCGTACGGGTCGTCATCGTCAATGGCTTGCGGTCGTTCGCGATGGGCTCCGTCGATCTGCTGCTGCTACTTCACGCGGCCATGCCGCACACGATCAGGGACACCCGGGTCTCATGAAATACATTCACGTACGCAAATCGTATGTAAGTTCCATTTCGAAACGCCAAGAACCTATCGATTCGATGGGGCACCAGAAACACGGCGCGCGCCCGAATCATCTTCGACCGACTTGTGACGTATCGTGCCCATGATGCGGCGTAGGCAAAAACGACGACGGCGGTGGCGAGCGAATCCGGCACATCGACCCGCCGTATCGAGCCAGAGATGATATTTTGACATCACGGGTCGCGGAATCGCTTTTCTTCGCAACGGCGAACCAGCGCCGACCGAATATTCCAGCGTGCGAAGATCCAACCTTTATAAGCAAACACTCGCTGCCCTCGTTTTGACCGCCGTGGCCGCCTCCGGCGCCGCTGCGTGCAGCGACGACAAAAACGGAGGAGCTCCTCCCAACAACATCGACAAAGATAAGGAGAAGGATAAGAACGGAGACGCAGGCCTTCCCGATTCGGGGAGTCCCCCCTCCCCCGACGCCTCGGACGCGGCCACCCCGATGCGGACGAAGTCGGGATGGATCTACCTCGAGAACGCGAAATACACCGTGGCCGGCCAGGAAGAGGCATCTCATTTCCTGTGGCCCGTCCACATTGGCATCCGCGAAACGCGCCGATCGGCGTGTGCGATCACCGCGCACGACGATCGTTGCCAGGTGCGCGTTTGTTCCGGCTCGGACGACGGATCCTTCGAGGAGAAGAACGCGGGCGACATCACCCTAGGCGGCATAACCTTGGATCCGGATCTCGATCTAAAGGTCGCATCCGATGGCACCTATGCCAACTCGGGTGGCCGAACTGGGTCGATTTGGTCGGGCGGGGAGCACGTCCAATTCCAAGCAGCCGGCAATCCAAATGGTGCACCGGGCTTCGATATCAACTTGACCGCACCTCCCATTGTCGCGGTGTCGGCGCCGAAGTGGTCATTTCCCGATGCCCGCCCCGAGCTCAAACGCTCCGAGGAGCTACATCTGGCGTGGACCTCCGCGGGGTCCGATCCAAGCCACATGCTGACGTACATTTCGAACGACGCGAAGTATGGCGACCCGGCGGTCTCGCTCTCCTGCGAGCACCCGCTCCAAGCCGGCGCGGGAACCATCTCGGCCTCTCTCCTCTCCAAGATCCCGGCGGGAAAAATCTATTTCCGAATGACCGCCCGCTCGCGAAGCGCCGTCAAGGTCGGCGATTGGGACATCTCGGCGACTCTCGTGGCCCAAACCACGGGCGAAAACGGAGTCGGCTCCGTCGAGGTATACGGCGTGGCCGAATAAACGCGCACGCCTTCGCCGAATAAACGCGCACGCCTTCGCCGATTCAACGCGCACGCCTTCGCCGATTCAACGCGCACGCCTTCGCCGATTCAACGCGCACGCCTTCGCCGATTCAACGCGCACGCCTTCGCCGATTCAACGCGCACGCCTTCGCCGATTCAACGCGCACGCCTTCGCCGATTCAACGCGCACGCCTTCGCCGGTTCAACGCGCACGCCTTCGCCGATTCAACGCGCACGCCGGACGAACGTCGACCTCGCCGCATCAACGCGCACACCTTCGCCGAATAAGCGCACGCCAGACGAACGTCGACCGCGCCGCATCAACGCCCGCTGGATGAACGTCGACCTCGCCGATTCAACGCGCACGACCTCGCCGATTCAACACAGCGCCGCCACACGACCGTCGTCCTCGTCGAGCCGCTGCCCGCCCCTGAAACGGCAATCCAAAAACACGAAATCCCCGGAAGGAACTCCCTCCGGGGATTCGTACGTTCGCGCGCGAGCGCCGGTTACTTCTTGGCGTCGGCGGCGAGCTTCTCGCGGTACTTCTTGGTCATCTCGTCCTGCTCCTGCTTGGGGACGACCGCGTAACGGGAGAACTCCATGGTGAAGGTGCCCTTGCCCTGCGTGGCAGAGCGGAGATCGGTCGAGTAACCGAACATGGCGTTGAGCGGCACCTCGCAGGTGACGCTGACGCTGTCGCCGGAGACGGTCTCCAGAATGACGCCGCGGCGCTGGTTGACTTGGCCCACGACGGCGCCCTGGAACTCGGTGGGGGCGTCGATTTCGACCTTCATGATGGGCTCGAGGATGGTCGGCGCGGCCTTCGCATAGGCTTCGCGGAAGCCCATGAGCGCCGCGGTCTTGAACGCCATTTCGGACGAGTCGACGGCGTGCGAGGCGCCGTCGTTGATGACCGCGCGGACGCCGACGACGGGGAAGCCGATGGTGGTGCCCTTGCGGATGCCCTCGCGGAAGCCCTTGTCACACGACCCGATGAACTCGCGCGGGATCGAGCCGCCGGTGATGTCGTCGACGAACTCGTAGGTCTCGACGGCGTCGGCCGGCAGCGGCTCGAGGTAGCCCATGACCTTGGCGTACTGGCCGGAGCCGCCGGTCTGCTTCTTGTGCGTGTAGTTGATCTCCGCCCGGCGGGTGATCGCCTCGCGGTAGGCCACCTGCGGCTTGCCTGCAACGACGTCGCAGTTGTACTCGCGGCGCATGCGCTCCATGTAGATGTCCAGGTGGAGCTCGCCCATGCCGCTGATGATGGTCTGCTGCGACTCCTCGTCCTGGTGCACGCGGAAGGTGGGGTCTTCCTTCGTGAAGCGGTTGAGCGCCTTGGAGAAGTTCGCCTCGGAGGAGCGATCCTTCGGCGCCACCGCCAGCGAGATGACGGCGGCCGGCACGTGCATGGACGTGAGGGTCACGGCCTGTTTGCCGTCGGTGAACGTCTCGCCGGAGCTGGCCTCGACGCCGTAGAACGCGACGATGTCGCCGGCTTCGGCGGACGTAATCTCCTCGCGGTCGTCGGAGTGCATGCGGAACATACGGGGGACGCGCACTTTGCGCATCTCGTTGCTCACGTTGTAGATGGTGTCGCCGGACGTAACCGTGCCCTGGTAGACGCGGAAGTACGTGAGCTGCCCGTACTTGTCCTGCTGCAGCTTGAACGCCAGGCCGACGAAGGGCTTCGTCGGATCGGAGTCGATGACGATCTTCTCCTCGCCCTTCTCCTGATCGTGACCTTCGTTCACGACCTCGGTCGGGTTGGGGAGGTAGTGCACGACGCCGTCGAGCAGGAGCTGCACGCCCTTGTTCTTGATGGCCGAGCCGCACATGACGGGGGTCATCTTGAGGGCCAGGGTCGCGCGGCGGATGGCGGCGCGCAGATCGTCGACCGAGATCGGCTCCTCGGCGAGGAACTTCTCGGCGAGCTCGTCGTCGACGTCGGCCACGTCGTGGATGATCTTTTCGCGCGCGGCCTTGGCGGCCTCCGCGAACTCGGCGGGGACGTCCTCCTCGCGAATGACCTCACCGTCCTGGCCGTCGAAGAAGAACGCCTTGCCCACGATGGGGTCGATGATGCCGCGGAAGTCCGACTCGGCGCCGATCGGCACCTGGAGCTTGACCGGGTGGTGGCCGAGCTTCTCCTTGAGCATCTCCGCCACGCGCTCGTAGTTCGCGCCCGGGTTGTCCATCTTGTTGACGAACGCGATGCGCGGAACGCGGTAGCGCTTCATCTGCTTGTCGACGGTGATCGACTGGCTCTGCACGCCCTTGCCCGAGTCGAGCACCAGGATGGCGCCGTCGAGCACGCGCAGCGCGCGCTCCACCTCGATGGTGAAGTCCACGTGGCCGGGGGTGTCGATGATGTTGATGTTGTGCGGCTGGATCTGCTGCTGCGAGCCGTTCCAAACGCAGTACGTCGCCGCGGACTGGATCGTGATGCCTTTTTCGCGCTCGAGATCCATCGAGTCCATCTTGGCGCCGACGCCGTCCTTGCCGCGCACCTCGTGGATTTTGTGAATCCGACCCGTGTAGAACAGGACGCGCTCGGTTAGAGTCGTCTTTCCGGAGTCGATGTGCGCCGAGATGCCAATGTTACGAATGCGGTTTAGGGGGATGCGAGCTGCCACGGAATTTCTCTCTCTCTCTCTTCGCTAGGGGTAGCCAACGGCTACGCGCTGGTAGCACGTCACCGGGCATCTGGCGAGCACTGCGAGCCTCTACTTCGACGGTTCGAAGCAGCTCGGCCTCGGAGCGTTACGAAATATCGCGTTCCTGGCGGGCGATTTGGGTCAGGAAGGCAGCACCTTGGTCACGGATGGGTGACCGGGGCCATCGTTCCAACGTACGATTTTTCGAGAAAATGCTTGCAAATGCTGGCTGACTCCGCTGGGACGCGCCCAGGGCGCTGCTCGCTTGCGGCGGCGTGACGGTGGCGGAGCCCGGTAGAAGGCTCCGCCACGGTGGACCTCGCTCACACCAGCATGGCGCCGCCGTCGATCGTTACGATCGCTCCCGTGACATAGCCGTTCGCCATCAAATGCGCGTACGCCTCGCCCAGGTCCGCGGGCTGCCCGATGCGACGCGCGGGGAGCGACGCCGCCATGCGCACGAGCCCTGCGCGCGCCTCGGAGGTCGCGCCGCTCCAAAGCTCCGTGTTCACCACCCCCGCGCAAATGGCGTTGACCCGAACGGGGGCGAGCTCCACGGCCAGGGCGCGCGTCAGCGACTCCATGGCCCCGCAGATGCTCGCGGCCGTCGACCACCCCGGCCAAGGACGGCGGCTCGCGATCCCGCTGGTGAAGACGATGGATCCGCCGGGGCGAACGCCGCGCGCGCCATACTTGGCCGCGGCGTACGCGCCCCAGAAGCGGATCTCGAAGAAGCGGCGCGCGTCCGCCAAGCGCAGCGCTTCGAGCGGCCCGATCTGGAGCGGCTCGCCCGCCGTGTACACCAGGTGATCGAACGCGCCGATGCGCTCGAAGGTGTCGCGAACGTCATCCTCCACCGCCAGATCCGCCGCATGCCCTTCGGCGCCAGGGCCGAGTCGCGCCACGGCCGCGTCCACCTTCTCCCTCCGGCGCGAGACCACCACCACCTGCGCGCCTCTCCGCTGCACGGCCTCTGCCGCCGCAAAGCCAATGCCCGATGTGCCGCCCAAAAGAACCACGCGTTTTCCGTTCAACATCGCATCACCTCTCGACATCGTGTGTCCTCCCCGGCGCAGAAGATGGCGCTTGATCGGATATGACGCGAACGCATATTAATCATAGTACCCATGACGAAATATCAACATTCGTCGTCGCCCGCGGACGGCCGCCTCTTGAGCGGCATCGACGCGTTCCTCGCGGTGGTTCGGTGCGGCAGCTTCATGGCGGCCGCCGAGCCCTTGGCGATGACGCAATCGGGGGTGAGCCGCGCCATCGCCCGGCTCGAGGAGCGCCTCGGTGTGCGGCTCTTCGATCGAACGTCGCGCACCATCGCCTTGACCGACGAAGGGCGCACGTTTCACGAGCGCGTGGCCCCCTTGCTCGCGGGCATCGAGGAGGCGGCGAGCGATGCGGCCGGCGCCGGCGGGCGGGTATCGGGCCGATTGCGCGTGCAGGTGGCCCCGCTCGCCGCGCACCTCGTGCTCGCCCCGCACATCGATCGCTTCATGAGCATGCACCCGCTGCTCGCCGTGGAGATCGTGGAGGACGCCGAGATGGGAGATCTCGTCGGCGGAGGCTTCGACGCGGCCATCCTCTTCGGCGAGCCCGCCCCCTCGGCCCTGGTGCACCGGCGTCTCCTCGAGACCCGCGTCCTCACGTGCGCGGCGCGCTCGTACATCGAGCGGCGCGGCCGTCCCAAACATCCGCGCGATCTCGGCGGCGGAGAGCACGAGTGCATCCTCTTTCGCGATCCCGCGACGCGCCGGCCCTTCGAGTGGGTCTTTCAACGCGGCCGGGAGATCGTCCCCGTCGACGCCAAAGGGCGCCTCGTGGTCAGCCATCCCTCGACCGCCATCGCCGCGTGCATCGCTGGTTACGGCGTCGCGCAAATGCTCGAAATTGGCGCGCGCAAGCTCGTGCGCGAGGGCGCCGTCGAGCAGCTGCTCCCCGAGTGGGCCGAGGAGCGATTCCCGTTGTACGTCTATTACCCCTCACGCCACCTGCCGCCGGCGCGCGTGCGCGCCTTCGTCGACTGGGTGGTGAGCTTGGCCCAAATCGCAGGGCGACGCGCGTGACGACGGGCGCCCTGCCTTTACGGCCCCCAGACGCGGGCTACGCGCTCAACCCCGGATCCGGCTCCTTCCGAAAGGGAGCCGCATCCCGCCGCATCGGCTGCCGCCGGCCATACGTGAGGGTGCGCCATACCCACTCCATGGGGCCCAGCCGATACCGCCGAATCCAGGCCGTGGCCATCGCCAGCTGAAACGCGAACACCAAAAGCCCGATCAGCGCCGTCTTGGCGCCTTGCACATGATGCGCGAGGCCGAGCCCCCAGCCGTAAAAGAGAAACGTCGAAATCACCGTTTGCGACAGGTACGTGGTGAGCGGCATCCGCCCGATGGGAACGAGCACGGACAGCCCGCGCCGACACCGGGCATGTTGCATCACCAGCACCACCAGCGACATGCCCATGACCACCGAGGCCAACACCGCCGCTTGATCGAAGAAGCGCACCGCCACCATCAGCGGCAGCCCCAACGTGCGCCCCATGACCGCCATGCGAACGGCGGCGCCCACCGCGGCGACCGCCAGACCGGCGAGGGCCAGCCTGCGAAACAACGGCAGATGCCCTTCACCGTGGCGCTCGAAGATGCGATGCCGCCCGGCCACGAAGCCGAGGATGAACCGTCCGCCCAGCCACGGCAGAAACCACGCGGCGCTGCCGACATGAACGGCGATGACCATGCGCAGATGCGCCGCGACGACGCGGCCATAATCCTGGCCGTAGATGGCGGCGAGCATGCCCGCCTTGGCTTGGTGCACCGTGGCCTTGCTCGCCAGGACCGCCGCTTCGATGCTGGGAATGGCCACCACCACGCGCGGCAGAATGGCCAACAAGAGCCCCAGGACCAGGAGCGTGCGCGTGCCGGCCTTGCGGCACGGAAGGAGCAAAAGCCCGGCGAGCGCATAGAGCCAAAGAATATCGCCCCACCACAGCAAAACGACATGGCCAATGCCAAACCCGAACATCACGACGAGCCTTCGCAGGTAGGTCGCCGTCGCGCCGCGCTCGTGGGTGCGGGCGCGCGCTCGCGCCAGCTGCATGGAGAAGCCGAGGCCGAACAAGATGGACATGACCGTCATCGAGCGGAGGTTCACCAAAAGGCGAAACAGCATGCCGGTGAGCGATTCGTTCAAGAAGTAATCGGGCGAGTCATCGGGCAAGTACGATGAGCCGCTGAACGACACCATGGTGTTGTCGACCAACACGACGCATAGCGCCAGCGCGCGCAGCACATCGAGCAGGGGCTCGCGCTCATCTCCGGGGGTGGGGGCGAGATCGGCCATGGTGCTGAGAATGTCGGCCTTCTGCCGCATGCGCTCCTCGAAAATGGGATTCTCGCGATTCCTGCGGGCCCCATCCAGCCCGCGGGTCTCGCCCGAGGGTGTGATAGAATCGCAAAGCCATGCGCACCGCCAGCGTGAGCACCGTCTTTTGTTTGGGGTTGGTCCTGCTTTTGGTAGGCGGATGTCCGCCGGCCTTCGACGATCTTTGCTCGGGCGCCGCGTGCGGTGTCGGCGGTGATGTCCGCGGCGATACACCTGCCGGCGATGGAGGAAACGACGCCGGCTTCGATGTCGGAGCGGATGTCGGTACGCTCACCGACGCAAGCCCGACCGATGCGGCCCAGACCGATGGCTCCTCCGCGGGCGACAGCGGGGTGAACCCCGGCATTCGTTGCGACAACGGCAACGGCCCGCCGCCGGGCGTATCGTGCTCCCCCCGAGCGCAAGTGTGTTGCATCACCACGCCCTTTCTCGGGCCTCGAACCTACCGGTGCGCGGCGACCACCGAGTGCCCGGGCTCGAGCACCGATGTTCGCGTTGCGTGCGACGAGGATCGCGATTGCTCGGGCGCGCAACGCTGCTGCGGCACCCTCGACGGAGATCGCTTTACGCGGATCACGTGCGATGCGCTCAATCGATGCCCGACGGGCCAGTTTCACCTCTGCCAGAGCGACGCGGACTGCGGCCCTGGCTCCGCCTGCACGGGGCTCGACACGGTCCACAAAATTTATCGCTATTGCAAACCCTGAGGCGCTCGCGCCAAAACCATACGAGCCCGTGATCTTCTTTTGGTGCACGAACGAGAGAATGTCGGCAATCTCGACGAATCAACGCTCCGTTCCTCGCCGGGCGAGGAATGGCACGAACAGGCAAGCGGCACACGCTCCCGACGTCTTCGCGCGAATACGGCATAGGCCCGCCGGCACACTCCAGGAACGTGTGCCAGCGGGCGCCCTTGGTGCCGCCGAAGAGACCAATCGGCGCGCGCGCCCCGCGGGGGACTACGGTGAAGGGTACGCCCAGTGGGTGCGCGCCTCCCGGAGCGCGTCGCCCCACCAACCGAGCTGCACGAGCATCGCGCTCGCCGTCTCCTTTGCATCGTCGGGGTCCATCAGGCGCCCTTCTTCGTCGAACTCCTTCCAATAGCGCGCGAAGCTCACCGAGTCGCGTACGGTGACCGCGTGCAGCTCCGCGAAGATCAACCGAAGTTGCTCGACGGCGCGCAGGCCACCGCTCGAGCCGCCGGAATACGATACGAAACCAATGGGCTTGGCCCTCCACTCTGAATAGTGCCAGTCGATCAGGCTCTTGAGCGATGCTGGAAAGCTGCGGTTGTATTCCGGTGTCACGATGACGAACGCGTCGGCCGCGGCCAAGGTCTTGCTCACGCTTGCCATTTCGGCGGGGCGCGCGTCGGTGGTAGCCATGGCCGGAGGCTCCGGCGGGAGCACGAGCGGCAACGGTGTCTCCGCCAGATCGATCACCGAAGCATGGAAGCCGCCGTACGCTTCCACCTGCTGGAGGAACCACCGCGCGACCACGGGGCCGAAACGGTTTTGCCTCACGCTACCGATGATGATCGCCAACTCGAATTTCTTGTCCATGTGCCGACGGTGGGCTCCCCGCTGCTCGCCCACAACGGCTTGCCCATGGACACACTGTTCGTAGTGGTGGACAATCGTGGAGATCACACGGAAAAACGGACATGCTCCCGGATTTGAATCAGATGGTCATCTTCGCCGCCGTACTGGACACGGGCAGCTTCACGGCGGCGGCCAAGGCGCTCGGCATCCCGAAATCGACGGTGTCGAAGCGGGTGGCGGAGCTCGAGGACCGGCTGGGCACGCGGCTCTTGAACCGCACCACGCGAAGGGTGAAGCCCACCGCCGCCGGCGCCGCCTACTACGCGCAGTGCCGGAAGATCGTGGGGGACGCGCAGGCGGCCGACCGCATCGCCGCCGAGGGCAGCGGGGCGCTGCGCGGGCTCGTGCGGGTCACCGCGCCGCGCCTACTCGAGGCCATCGTGGAGCCGGTGATGACGCGGTTTTTGGCGGAGAACGTCCATGTGTCGCTGGACCTGTTGATCACCAACCGGCGCGTCGATCTGGTGGAGGAGGGCGTCGATCTGGCCATCCGCCCGGGGGTGCTGCCCGACAGCTCGATGATCGCCCGCAGGCTCGGCGACGTCGCCCACTGCGTGAGCGCGGCCCCCGATTACCTGGCGCGCCATCCCCCGGTGACGAAGCCCTTGGATCTGCGCGAGCACGATTGCATTTCGTTCTCGAGCAAGGGCGGGCAGCGCACATGGACGTTCGAGCGCGACGGCGAGAAGATCGCGGTGCCCGTGCGCGGCCGCTACAGCGTCTCCTCGGCGGCGCTCGTGCGCCGCGCCGCGGTGGCGGGGCTCGGCGTCGCCAGCGTCCCGGAATTCATCGTGGCCGACGATCTGCTCGCGGGCCGCTTGGTGCGGATCCTGCCCGGGTGGAGCCTCGGGCGCGGGGCCGTGCAGCTCGTCTACCCCGGCGGACGCCACGCGAGCCCGAGCGTGCGCGCGCTCATCGACCGGCTCGTCTCTGCGTTTGCCGACGATCCGCCGTGGTCGCGCCGCGCGCACGTGTAGAGCGCGCGCGATCGGTGATGCGCGCGTGCGGGGCTCAAATCTCGCCCGTCATCTTCAGGTAGAAGGAGCGCCCGGGGCGCTGCAACCCGAACACATCGTAGACGCGCTCGTCGGCGACGTTCTGCACTTCGAAGGTCGTGGTGACGGTGGCGGGACCGCCGCGGAGAATGTACGAGATGCCGACGTTGTGCGTGATCTGCTTGGGGACCGATTGCTTGTACGCCGGATTGCCCTGGCTCTCCCAGCCGCGGTAGAACTCGTGAACGTACCGACCGGTATAAAAAGGCTCGATGCGGTCCGTGTTGGTCACGATGTTGCGAAATCGAAGCTCGGCGCCCCAGCTCCCGAACATCCACTGCAGATCGGGGATGCGATCGCCGTTGAACGCGCGGAACGGTCCGTCGTCGGAGACGTTTCGTTTGTCTTGGAGGGTGAAGCTGCCGTCGAGGCGCAGCCATCGACCGGGGAGCTCCCAGTAGGCCGCGTTCTCGATGCCAATCGTGCGCGCGCGGTAGATGTTTTGATAGGTGATGTATTTGTCGGTGATGAGCCGCGCGATGAGGTTCTCGCCTTCGCGGAAGAAGAAATTCACGTCGGTCGTGATGTCGCCGATGGGGGTGCGCCGCAGCTCGAGCCGAGGGCCCAGGTTGAAGTTGTGGCTTCGCTCGGGCTCGAGCTCCATGTTCGGGCGAACGAGCACACCATTGCCGAACACCTCGAAGGCGCTCGGCAGCCGGGTCGCGTACTCGTACGAAGCCTTGGCGATGAGCCATGGTGCAAAGCGAACGCGGAGCGCGTCTCCGGCGCCGAAGGTGTGGTAGCCCTTCGAAAAGTCGCGAAAGACCGTGGTCGCAGCGACCTCGCCGTCGACCTGCATGACGTAGTCCTTCGCCAGCACGATGTTCTCGACGCGATCGCCGAACCAGTGGCTCTCGTACTCCGCGCCGGTGACGATCCGAACGAGGCGCTGATCGCCCGATTGGGGATCGATGGGCAATCCCTTGTCGCGTTCCCGCTCCTCGCCCGTGCGGAACGTGGCCTGCGGCGTGACGGCGAGGTGAAGGATATGGGAGGGATGGACCTTCCAGGAGAGAACGGCGTTGCCGTAGACGTTGTTCTGCCAGAACGTCTGATCGTGCGGGACGTTCTCGATCTCGCCGGCGGGGAAGCGCCGGGTGGTGCGGCGGCCATACCAATCGTAGACCCACCCCGAGTCGTCGACGAAATCGATGGTGCGGCGGGAGACGTTCGCCGTGGCCTTTAGCTCCAGATTGCGCGCGAGCGGCTGCTCGTAGCGCACGGTGGCGCCGTAGAGCGTCTCGCCGTAGCGGGTCTCGCCATACGGCACCGTCATGACGATGTTGTTCTGCAGCTCCTTGTCGTATGTCGACGCAAAGGCTTTCAAAAGAAGCAGGCGCGCCCAGGGCCGATCGATCACCCCCACCTCGGCGAACCCGCCGACGGAGTGGTACCGATCGTGAAAACGGCGCACGCTCACGTCTTGGGTGCGCCCGCGGGGATCGGCCACCGTCACGTCCACCGGGTAATTGTTCTTCGCGTAATCGAAGTAGACGGACGCGCCCGCGATGAAGCCCGATTCGCGGTCGCGGTAGCGCCCGTCCAAGGTGATGCGCTGGGTGCCGAACGAGCCGACCTGGTAAGAGGCGCGCAAGCGCGTATCGCGCCGCTCGTCGGTGACCGCGTTGATCCCGCCGCAGAGCGCGTCGGCGCCGAAGCGCGCGGGCAGCACGCCGCGGTAAATCTCCAGGTGCCGGACGAAGTTGATGGGAACATTGGCGATGCCGAACGGGAAGCCGGCGTATTCCAAGGGCACGCCATCGAGGAAGTAGCGCAGCTGCTCCTGGATGCAGCCATTGAGCGAGACATCGGTGTTCGCGCCCAGCCCTCCCAGGCGCTGCACGGCCACGCCTTGCGTGCGCGCCAGCACCTCGCCCAAGTCGGCGCTCTGCTGTTGCGCACGCCGCATATCGACCACGGTCACGGCCTGCGCCGATTGCTGCATTTTTTGCGCGGTGGTCGGCGCCCCCTTTACCTTGACCTCGACGACGTCCGATGTTTTTTCCTGCGCAAGCGCGCCCCCCGCCCACGCCAAGCCAAGAACCGATGTAAGTGCAAAGAGGATCGGCTTCACGAGGTGTTCCTCGCTATAGCAAATGACTCTCATTTTCAATACACTAGGCGCATGGTCCGTTCTTTTCTTCGCGCATCCGTCCTGTCATCCCTTGCGTTGCTTGGCGCATGCAGCAGCAACAGCGGCGCGGGCGATCCCGTATCCACGGAGCCCGATGGAACCAAGCCGCTCTATGCGTTCCTGAGCCTGGTTTCCACGACAAAGAGCAGCCACTCCTATGTCAACTTCTACGATTCACCGGACATCACGGCGGTGAATTTCAACGGCGCGCGCGAGTTTCCGGGGTCGAGCGGCATCGACGCCGTCGGCGGCAAGCTCTTCGTCTCCAGCGGCGAGGCGCCGTTGATCATGCGATTCGGTATCACCGAGGACAAAAAGTGGAAGGACGAGGGGAACGTCAACTTCGCCAACTACGGCTCCAGCGCGGGGCTGTGGGGCAATGGGTTCGGCAGCGCGAAGGGCTACATGACCTTCAACAACGTCGACCGCGTGGTGTGGGATCCGGCCACGTTGACCATCCACGGCCGGACCACGGCCAGCGCGGACTTGGTGCGCGATCGCAACGGTCTGTTGGTGCGCGCGTCCTACGACCGCGCGTTGATCGCCCAGGGCGACCGCCTCTACTGGCCCTACTATTGGTCCGACGGTGACTACTACCACTTCGACGGCGGCTCGCAGATTGCCGTTTACGACACCGGCACCGACCAGATCCGCCGCTTGATCGACGCCCCCTGCCCCGGGCTCGACTATGCGAGCAAGGACGACGAGGGGAATCTTTATTTCAGCAATTGGGTCTTTGCCACGGCCGCCCCCGTGTTCGCGGCGGGCGCGCCCAAGACGTGCGTGGTCAAGGTCAAGGCCGGGACGGACACCGTCGATCCCAGCTTTACATTCAACTTTGCCGATGTGACGCAAGGACGCCAGGCCGCGGCCTTTCAGGTCATTGGCCGCGGGCAGGCCTTCTTTGCCGTGCTCCACGACGAGAAGATCGACAAGGCGTCTGCCCCCGATCCGAAGTCGGCCATTTATGGCAATGTTTGGCGCTTCTGGTCCTTCAACCTCGTGACCAAGGAGGCCAAGCCCATCGAGGGCATCGACACCTTCGCCGGTGGGTACCGCGCCACCGTCGTCAACGGACGCACCTTTCTTCTGCTTCCGCGCTCCGACTATGCGTCCAGCGTGACGTACGAGCTCCTGCCCGATGGCACCGCCAAGCGGCTCTTCGAGTCGTTGGGCTGGGCGTATCAGTTCATTCGCGTGCGCTGATCCGCGTTCCGGCGCGGGCGCCGTCTTGCCCCGAAAGGCGGACGTTCGGTACGGCGACGTTTGGCGCTTCTGGTCCTACGATCTCACCGCCAAGCGCCTCTTCGAGTCATTGGGCTGGGCGTGTCCGTTCATTCGCGTCCACGGATCGCGTCCTACGTCGCAATTCGCCTGCAGCTTCCCCATTCCACACCGCGTTTCCTCGGCATGAGGGCTGCAGGACAAAGATGCGTGCATCCCATTCGTCCACGAGGGTCCATCGCCATGGGTTGAGAACGGAAGGCTCCGACAACAGGCTCGTTGTGCCATCGCCACGCGCGGTCCAGCACGTGGAAGCATCCTTTCCATCGATGGAACGATCCCTTCCGCCATAGATTGCTGCGCTTGCGCCGTAGGTGACCGAGATCAGGACGGTCGCGCCCGCACACAACGTGGTGCAGCCATTGCAAAGTTGCCGTGTGAAAGGAGTTGTTCACATGGCATTCTGGCGTACGTGCTTCGCCGGGATTGCGGCCTTTGGCTCCGTGGGGATCGGATGTTCATCGAGCAGCCCCGAGGGTGCCGTTCCCGAGAATCCCAAGTTTCAAGGTGTCTACGAGGCAGCCGGCCCCGGCGCCATTCGCACCCTCGCCTTCGACGAAGGGCGCTATTTCTTATGGCGCAGTCCCTGTGGCGCGGAGGAGATATGCCGGGAGCAAGGCTCGTACAAGCTCGATGATGCGCTGACGACCCTCACCTTGACCCGAGCGACGACGGGTGCCGTTACATCGCTCCCCTTTCACGTGTCCGATCGCGCAAATCGAATCGCGCCGCAATCGCTCGACCCCTCGCAGCTCGTGGGCGGCGACGGCGAATCGCTCACGCGGGGCAGCGGGCCGCTCATCGCGCGGTTCACCGTGGACGGGCAGCCGTTCGATGGCCGGTGCACGGAGTTGCTCTCGGGGCCGAGCTCCGCGCTGCTGGCGCGCGATCCGCCCCGATGCCGGAATTACCCCGTTCGCGTCAATGGGCAGGTCCTCCAGGACGATCCGCGCGGCCGCTGGTGCGAGTTTGGCGCGTGCGGGAAATCGGAGCAAGCCAATTGCCGCGATGCCTCCCCGGCGGAGACGACCGAGCAAAAGATCTTTTCGCAGTGTGGGTCGAACGCCATCAAATGCAAACGTTGCCGGTTTCGGCACGTGGAGTGCGGCTCGCACGCGGCCTGTCTCCAACACGACAATTGCATTCGCGACAAGATGGTCCTCAACGACCATGAGAGCGTATCCATGTTTGCCGCCCTCCGCGCGTGCGACGCGGAGATCGCCGTGAGCCACTGGCCTTGGACGTGGGCCGCGTGGGCCAACGGCGGAGGGCCCCAGGATCAGTGGCTGCCGTTCCACGAGGAGATGGGCTGCGAGATCACGGACGGCCCCTGCCGATGATGATCCGCTCGAGAACGTGATGGGCCTCCGTGTCGTTGGCAAAGGTGTTTTCGATCATGCGCGATTGCGATGGCTCCGCGCCCTTTTCGAGCTTCACCCGGGCGCCGCGGAGGATCCGCGTTCACTGGAGCTCTCGCGCCGCGACCCACCGCGCCGGCGTCAGGCCGTAGGCGCTCTTGAAGCACCGCGACATATGACTCTGATCGGCGAAGCCGGCCTCGATGGAGGCGTCCGCGAGCGATAGGCCACCCTCGAGGAGCCGACGCACCCGATCGAGCCTTCGCAAGGTGCGAAACCGACTCGGGCTCGTCCCGAACAGCGCGCGGAATTGGCGGGCGATCGTCCAACGATCGAGCCCCGCGATCCGTTCGAGCTCGCGCATCGCATGACGCTCCGCCGGGCACGCGGCGATGGCCTCGCGAACGCGCGACAGCGCGACGAAATCGAGCGGCGCGCGCCGTGAGGTGAGGCAGAGGGCGGCAGGGGACGATGCCGCCATCAAACCATGGGCCACGGCGACGGCCATTTCGGTGCGCGATACATCGTCGAGCTCCGTGTCGAGATCCCATATTTCGGACGAGAACGATTCGGGGAGGGCGCGCGCGTCCACCACGGGGCTTCGAACCCGAGGAAGCGGCTTTCCCTCGAGCGCCTCTTGGACGAGGCGCGGCTCGATGTGGAGGATGGTGTATCCGAAGCCCTCGTCGGTGGCCGGATTGCCATCGTGCGTTTCATCGGGATAGAGGATGTGGCACTGGCCGGGCACGCAATGCCATTGCACGCCGCGGTAGCGGAAGGTCTGCACGCCCTTTCGGGTGATGCCAATCGCGTAGGTGTCGTGGCGGTGTGGTGAGAACCCTTGGCCTGGAAAGTAGGCCTCCGCGCGCTCGATCCCCTCCGCGTCGCCCTCGATGCGCATGCGGCTCTTCCCGCGGGCTTCCGTGGGCCGGTTGCACAATCGTTCAAGATGGCCCCTCGCGCTCTCGCGTACGGTCCTTCCCATCCGACGAAATCTACGGGAGGTCCGATGGAAAGCCAGCTCGCTTTTTTTCAAACGATCGCGCGTCCGCTCGTGGCGCTGATGTTCGCGTCCGCGGCCCTCATGGGGAGCCCGGGGCCCTCCACCGTCAGCCTCACCGCCGTGGGCGCGTCCTTTGGCGTGCGGCGATCGCTCCCCTATGCGGGCGGGCTCATCGCCGGCACCACGGCGGTGCTGCTCATGGTGGCGATTGGCGTGGTGGCGGTGGTGACCTCGATCCCCTACGCGCCGCGCGTGCTCGGCGGCCTCTCCGCCGCATACATCTTTTATTTGGCATACAGCATCGCCAAGGCGCCGCCGCTCGAAGCGCAGACTGCGCGCACGAGCGCACCCAGCTTGGCTGGCGGTTTTTTATTGGCCGTGGCCAACCCCAAAGCGTATTTGGCCATCGCCGCCGTGTTCGCGGGCACCACCGTGGCGCCGGGGCATCCCGCGCTCGACGCGATCGTCAAAATGGCGTTTCTGACCGGGATGATCGTGCTCATTCACATGGGCTGGCTGCTCTTGGGGGCTTCGCTGTCGCGGTGGCTACGGCATCCGGTGAGCTCGCGCATCATCAATCTGTCGCTGGCGGCGGTCCTGGTGGGGACCACTGTCTTGGCCTTGACACGAAGTTTCCGTAAGTTATAACTAACGGTAAGCTATGACTTACGCAGAGCGAACCCTCGACGCGCTGGGCGATCCGACCCGGCGCATGATCTTCCAACGGCTTCGCGGGCGAGCGCGCTCGGTCGGCGAAATTGCCGCGGGGATGGATGTGAGCCGCCCGGCGGTATCCCAGCATTTGAAGGTGCTGAAGGAAGCGCAGCTCGTGGTGGATCGCGCCGAGGGCACGCGGCGGCTCTACGCGGTGGATACGCGGGGGCTCGAGGCGCTGCGCAAATGGCTGGACGGGTTCTGGGACGAGGCGCTCGACGCGTTCAAACGCGCGGCCGAGCGTGAAGCCATGGATAACCAAGAAACCAAACGACGAGGTCGAACATGATGACGAATCAAGCCATTCTCCAGGGGAACGACGACGCGAGCGCGAACAGCGTGCGAAAGACCGTCATGGTCCAAGCGCCGCAGGAGATCGCCTTCCGCGTGTTCACCGAAAAACTGGGGACATGGTGGCCGCTCGGCTCGCACAAAATCGGGAAAACCAAGGCGGTGGACGCCGTGATCGAGCCCCGCCAAGGCGGCCGCTGGTACGAGCGCGGAGACGATGGCAGCACATGCACCTGGGGCAAGGTGCTCGCTTGGGAGCCGCACGCGCGCCTGGTGCTGACGTGGCAAGTCAGCGCCGACTGGCAGCCCGATCCCAACGTGCTCACCGAGGTGGAAGTTCACTTCATCGCCGAAGGGGCGGATCGCACGAGGGTCGAGCTCGAGCATCGCAACTTCGACGCCTACGGCGCACGGCAAGCCGAGCTCCGAGCCATCTTCGAGAGCGAGAACGGATGGAAGGGCGTGCTCGCCCAATTTGCCGAGCGCGCACGCGCGCGCACATAGTCGAGAGGCGCGCCGCGCGAGGTACGTATTTCCGTTTTACGCGTCGATACGATAGACGGTCTCGCGCGCCGAGGGCGCTCGGCAAAGTCGCGGCTGAACTTGGGGGTGCGCAGGCGCGCGCACATAATCTAGGTGCGCGCGCCGCGCGAGGTACGTATTTCCGTTTTACGCGTCGAAACGATAGACGGTCTCGCGCGCCGAGGGGCGCTCGGCAAAGTCGCGGCTGAACTTGGGGGTGCGCAGGCGCGCGCACATAATCTAGGTGCGCGCGCCGCGCGAGGTACGTATTTCCGTTTTACGCGTCGAAACGATAGACGGTCTCGCGCGCCGAGGGGCGCTCGGCAAAGTCGCGGCTGAACTTGGATAACTCCGGATAGGGGCCAAGCGGTAGAACGTCGCGAAACTCCAGGTGCGTGATCAGGCAAAAGAGCGTGATCTCGAGAAAGCTGAAATCGCGATCCGAGGGGAGCGCGCGCAAAAAATCGCGGGCATGGCCCTCCAGCCAGGCCATCGATCCCAACAGGCTCGTGCGCATTTTTGCGTGGTGCTTGCTCTGATCGATGCCCGAGATCTTGCCCAGGATGAGCGCGACCTCGGTCGCCATGGACTGCACGGTGAGCTCTTGCGCATTGGCGAGCACGGGCTCGTGCAGATCTTCGGGCCAGACGACGCGCGGCCGCAGGCTCGATTGACGCGCGAGCTCACGGCCGATGTTGAGGGCTCCAAACAAGAGCCCTCGATGCGTTTGGAGCGTCGGCATCCGAAGCCCAGGGTTGCCGCCGTAGTCGTCGACGTTCGACGATAGGAGATCCGGCACCACGCGAAAGTCGTACGCGACCTGCAGCTCCGCGGCGAGCATGCGCGCGACCCGCGAAAAGTGCGAGCTCGAACGGCCAAAGAGAATCGGTCGAGTAGGTGGCGTACGGGGTTCGAGCGCGGCCGACATGATGTTCCTCCGATGCGGAAAGCGGATATCCGCCTCGGTGGAGTGTTGGGCCCGTCTTGCCGCACGGCAAGGCTTGACGCGCACGGCCCGTCGCGTCCTCGATGCGCGGTCGCTAGGCCGCGCAGGGGGTCGGCTTGGCCGCGTGCGCCATTTCCTCGAGGGCGGGGATCCTTGCGTGCGATGCTCCGATGGCAACGAGCAGCTCCAGAAGCTCGGCCGCGTGCGCGCGATCGTGATCGAGCATGCGGCAGACCAAATCGGCGAGGGTGATGGGACCGACCCCCGCTTGGATGGCCGTGCGCGCCCACGCGTCGGGCGCCACCTTGGCGAGGCGCTCGAGGTTCGCCGTGCGCACGGTGGCAAAGGTGGCGATGGCGGTGCCCAGATCGCGCTCGCGGTACCGGCGGACCTTGGCCTCGTGGTCGCCGTCGAAGTCGGGCAGCTCGGGCGTGTCCTCCGCGAGCACCCGTGCAATGCGCACGGCAAAGGCTTCGCGCTCCAGATCCGCCAGGTGCCACGCGTGCTCCAGCAGGGAAAATCCGTCGCTTGGTGCTGGTCCTGGTCCTGATAAGCGCGATTGTGCCGAGGTGATGCTGTAGGCCATCTCGCGCAAGAGCGCGGGCAAGGTTCGAAGCTGGGCTTCGAGCTCCGGGGAGAGTCCGATCATCGCGGTTTCCTTTCCTGCTCTTCCTTTCTTGTGCGCGACCTCGCGAAACCTGACGGCGCGGACGAAATTCGTTTCGAGCCCCGCGCCGATGCGCCGAGCACGCTTGATGATGCGCGTCCGCCACGCATAGACGACATCGGCCGATACCTGCAGCTGTGCGGTCGCGTCATCGACCGCCTTCCCCTCGAGAAAAAGCACGCGAAGGAACTCCTGCCCCCGCGGCGAGAGCTCGCCCGCCGTGCGCAGGACCACCGCGCGCGCCATGTCCTCCTGCTCGATCCGCCGATCGAGGTTTGGCCCTGGCTGCATGTGCGCATCGAGCTGGGCCGGCTCGGTGGCCTCGTTTCTCCACGGGCTTCGTCGCCCGCTGCGCAGGATCGCGTGCACCTGGCGCTCGCAAAGCAGCCCCACGAAGCTGGAAAACGAGAGACCGCGCTCGGGCGACCAGGCGCGAAGGCTCTTGGCATCGTCCTCGAAGAGCGCCGCGAACACCTCTTGCACCATGTCCGCCACCTCCTGCCGTACGTCATGGCGCCGGGCACGCGCGCGGCGGCGCAGGAGCGCGCGTGTGACGTGCGCGCGAACGAGGGGGCTCAACTCCAGGACGAAGGCGCGGCGCGCGCGCGCGTCGCCTGCGAGAATGGGCTCGAGATCGCTCGGCCGGATCATGCTCATTCGAAGTTGGATAGCACAATCCGACCAAAGCCGCCTTTGGCGGGCCCACCCCGAGGCGCGGGATTGGGCTTGGAGGGACATTTTCGCTAACATTGCGGCATGATCCCCTCTCTGCCCCTCTCCGCCGAAGGGCTGCTCGCCGAGCTCGAAACGAAGACGCACCACGAGCGCATGCAGCGCATGGTGGCGATTGGACGCCTCGCCGCCGAGGGACGGGCGGATGCCGAGCGCGCCATCGCGGAGCTCCAGCAAAGCACCGATGCGTATGCGCGGTTCTTGGCCGTGCAGAGCGCGTTCGGCAGCCGCGATGGCCAGGCGGTGCTCCTGGCGCTGCAGGATGCATCGCGCTCGGTGCGCGGGGCCGCGCGGCACCTCGTCCCCTACGCGTGCAGCGACGAGCAAGTGGCGGAGGCCATGGTGCTCGTCGGCCCGCGCGGGGCGCTCGTCTCCCTTTGCACGAAGCTGCGACAGAAACGGCGGGACGCGGCGATCGATGGCGGCATGGAGCGGCTCTTGGCCAAGGACAGCGCGCCGGGCAAGCTCCTGATCGACGTGATCCCCTTCGCCTCGGAGCGCGTCGTTCGGGAGCAGCTCCCGCGCCTGCAGGAGGCGGCCGGGTACTTGGGTTGGTCGCGGATGGCCCGCTGGCACCCCGCGTTGACGGCCGACGAGCTCACGTCCCGGCTGCACGCGCAAGGATCGGTCGATCCGCGCCTTCAATGGAGGATTGGAGGCACCCTCGAACGAATCGCCCGGTACGCGCCCGACGCGGCGCTGCGGCTCGCAAATGCCATCTTGGCCGCCGGCGACATCCCCGAAGGGCAAGCGAACTATCTCCTGGGGGGGAGCACCTTGCGCGCGCTGTCGATCGAACGGCCCACCGAGACGTTCGATTTGCTCCGCGCGCGGCACGAACGCGCGCGCCCGCGGTCGCCCGATGTCGAGCTCGCGCCCTTTTCGCTGACCGCGTGCGCCCATCGCCTCGGCGCCGAGCGCCTCGCGTACGTGGTCGAGCATGCGTGGACATCGCTCGCCGATGGCACGCGCGCGCGGCGCTGGTTCCTTCGGCTGAATCCCGAGGAGCGGCGGGCGGTGCAGGATGCGTGGCTCGAGCGGGGCCGCGGCGCGTGGGGCGCCTTTTTGCTTCGCGGCATCGATGCGGCGGGCCCCCGAGGAGAGCTCCGCGAGCGCGCGTTCACCCGCTGGTCGCACGCGGCGCGCGATGCGCGCGGCGTCATCGACCGCGAGCGCATCGACGCGCTTCCGACGGACCTTCGCGTTCGCGAAGCGCAAAGGCACCTGGCCGACGTGCCGGCGCTGGCGACCGCGCCGCGCGAGCGCATCGGCTACGCGCGCTTTCTTCCCTTCGCCGACGCGAAGACGGCGCTCGCCCCCTGGCTCGGGCACCCCGAGGGCGACGAGCGCGGGATCGCCCTGGCGGCGCTGATCGCGTGCGTGCGCCACGAGCCGGACGCGATGCCGCTCGCGCTGGAGCTCGTCCACGCGCGCAAGTTCGAACAGGATCCGGTCCGGCGCGCGATGATGGGCGCCCTGGCGGAGCTACCGGTGTCCAGGTGGAGATCGGAGCACCTCGCCATGCTCGGCGCCATCCTCCAAGATGCGCTCGACGCCGCGGATCTGTCGTATGCCACCGCCGCCGCCGTGCAGACATTGGTGGTGCGCCTCTTTCCCCTCGACGCGCGCTGGGGCGGCGCATGGCTGACGAAGCTCCTCGAGGCGCGCGGCTCCGTGTCGGGATCGGGGCTGGGCGACCAGCTCACCAAGGCGCAGATCGCGGCCATGGTCGAGCCCCTCGGGGAGCTCGCCTCCGCCTGGGCGACCCAAGAGCGCGCGGGGGCGCTCATCTGGCTGGCCTCGAGCTTCGGCCGCAAGCTGTCATCCGTCGGGCCGCTCATCGGGGCGCTGGTTCGCTTGACGCGCGAGCTCCCCTTCGTCCACGTGGCGGCCACCGCCCTCCAGCTCCTTCGCAAACATGCGCCGCGGCACTTCGGGGAGCTCATGGATCGGTTGATCGTGCGCGATCCGAGCTTCGTGACCGTGCCGGCGGTGGCGCATTGGCTGGGGTGGCATCGGCAGGATTTGCTCGGTCGATTTCTCTCGAACGAGCGCATGAAGGGCCGCTTCGCCAGCGGCCGCACGCACTGGGTGATCGACTTTGGCAACACCCACCGCAGGTGGACCTCGCGCCAGCAGGCGCGCTACGCCGAGGCCCTCTCGGCGCTCGCCAAGGTCCCCAAGCAAGACGTCTCCACCCAATATTTCGCGCTGCACGCGCTGGCGCGCCTGGCCTATGCGCCGGCGCACCACCTCATCGCCTTGGCGTCCGATCCCAGCCCGCCCATGCGCGAAATCGCCGTTCGCAGGCTGCCGTGGCTCGATAGCGGTCAAGGCGTGCCGGAGCTGCTCGCGTGCCTCGCCGACGATCGGGCGCGCTGGGCCATCTACGCGCTCCGCGTGGCGCTTCGCGACATGCCGGAGGAGCGCGTCCTCGCCATCTTGCGCGATGCGCCGATGACGAAGGTCACGGTGGCCAAAGAGGTCATGCGCCTGCTCGGCGAGCTGGGCGGCGAGCCCGCGTATCGGGCCTTGCTCGCCATGGACCGGCCGGGCGTTCACCGCGATGTGCGCATCGCGCTCCTGCGCGCGCTCTGGGATCACCTCGAGCGACCCGACACCTGGCGCCTGTTCGAGGCCGCGGCGACCGATCCCGATTGGATCATCGCGTCCCGCTTGGCCGACATCCCGCTCGATCGCTTGTCGGCCTCGTCGGAGATGCGCATCTGCGCGCTGCTCGCCTTGGTGCTCGGGCGCCCGGAGCCGGAGGCGCGCCTCGATCTTCTGCGGCGGATGACCAGCTTGCCCTTGCGCGATCCCGATCGCGTGCTCTTTCACCAGTGCCTTCGCCATTTCGCGGCCGCGCACCCCGACGAGGGCGCGGCCGCGTGCCGCGCGGCGCTCGTCCGCATGCTGCCGGACGAAGTCGACGCGGTGATCTCCGCCGTGGCCGCGCAGTCGGGGCGGCGCCCGATCCTGTCCGCGCTGGTCGAGTCCATCGCCAACGCGATCCATCCGCACACGCCGGCCCGGACGCGAGAGGTCGCCGAGGGCGTGCTCGAGCACCTCGCGCGCGACGGCCGCGCCGTGCGCCTTTACCTACGGCTGGCCACGCCGCTCTTGGGCTACCAGGAGCTCGCCGCGGCGCTGATCGCGCTCGGCGCGCGCGATGGATTGCACGCCGACGCCCTGGTGCTCGCGCAATCGGCCGCGCGCGCGTGCCGCGATCCGGACCTCTTGGAGGCGCTGCTCGCGCGCGAGGCCAGCGCCGACCTGCGCCGGATCGCCCTCGAAGCGCTCCGCACGGACGCGGGCCCCGGCCGCGGCTGGACCGACGAACGCCGCGCGCGGCTCCTGCGCTATCGGGCCGACGAGGCGCCGATGGTCGCAGAGGCCGCGCAGTTCACCTTTTTGCCCGACGAGTGCGTCACACGAAGCTCGCCGTGATGCTCCGTTTGCACGCCTTCAACTCCGCCGGCGGCCCTTCGAACAACACCTCGCCGCCGCCGCTTCCCCCCTCCGGACCGAGATCGATGATCCAATCCGCCTGCCGGATGACGTCCAGGTGGTGCTCGATCAGGATGACCGTGTTCTTGGCGTCCACCAAACGATCGATGATGGCCATCAAGCGCCCGATGTCCGAGAGGTGAAGCCCGGTGGTGGGCTCGTCCATCACGTAAACGCTGCCCTGTTTGTGAAGCTCCGTGGCGAGCTTGAGGCGCTGCCCTTCCCCGCCCGACATGGTGCTGAGCGGCTGCCCGAGCCGCATGTAGCCGAGCCCCACGTCGTTCATGGCCGCCAGCACCGCTTTGATCTTCTTCTCCGTGAAGAAGGCCAGCGCGTCCTCGACCGTCAGGTTCAAGACGTCGCTGATGGTCTTGCCGCGCAGCGAATAGGCCAGCACCTCGTCCTTGAAGCGCTTTCCCTCGCACACCTCGCAGGGCGAAGCGATGCCCTCCATGAACGCCAAATCCGTGTAAACCACACCCAATCCATTGCAATTTGGACAGCTCCCCGCCGAGTTGAAGCTGAAGAGCGACGCGCTCACCCCATTGGCCTTGGCGAACGCCTGCCGCACGTCATCCATGATGCCGGTGTACGTGCTCGGCGTGGAGCGGATGTTGGCGGTGACCCGCGATTGGTCGATGACCACCGCGTCCGGGTGCTGCTCGAGAAAGACGTCGTTGATCAAGGTGCTCTTGCCCGATCCGGCCACCCCGGTGACCACCGTCAGCACCCCAGTGGGGATATCCACCGTCACGTCCTTGAGGTTGTGCAGAGCCGCGTTTCGGATGCGGAGCTTCCCCGCCGGCGCGCGCACCTTCGTCTTGACGGGCAGGCTATGGCTCAAGAACGTCCCCGTCAATGTGCCGGCCCGTTTCAACCCGTCGACGGTGCCCTCGAACACCACCTCCCCGCCGTGGGTGCCGGCCTTGGGGCCGATGTCCACCACGTGATCGGCCACCGCGATCACATCGGGATCGTGCTCCACCACCAACACCGTGTTTCCCTTGTCGCGAAGCTCTCTCAAGAGCTGGTTCAAACGGGCGACGTCGCGAGCGTGCAGCCCCACGCTGGGCTCGTCGAGGATGTACAGCATCTCGGTCAAGCTGTTGCCGAGGTGGCGAACCATCTTGATCCGCTGCGACTCGCCGCCCGACAAGGTGGCGGTCTCCCGTCCGAGGCTGAGATAACCAAGGCCGATATCGACCAGGTGCCGGAGCCGCTCGGTGAACTTGGCGGCCACCCGGGCGGCCACCGGATCGGTGAAGCCCTGCAGGAATGCCAGGAGCTCCGTGGCCTCCAGCTCCGAAAATTGCGCGATGTTGCGCCCGCGGATGGTGCACGCCAGGACCGATGGATTCAGCCGCGCGCCTTTGCAGCTCGGGCACGTCTGCGAGGTGGTGAACTGCTCGAACACGGCGCGATTGCGCTCGGACATCGCGGCCGCGTCCTTTTTGATGTACATGCGCGTAAAGCGCTCGACCAGGCCCTCGTACTTGGAGCCGAACTCCCCCCACGACACTTTGACGTCCTCGGCGCCATGAAGCAGGGCGTCGAGCTCCTTCTTCGAATAGTCCGCGATCGGCTTGTCGTTGTCGAAGAGGCCCGATAGCGGGTACATCTTCCACATCCACTTACCGACCTTGAACTCCGGATGCAAAATGGCGCCGCCATTCAGGGATTTGCTGCGATCGAGGAGCTTGCTCAAGTCGACTTGGACGGTCTTGCCGATACCTTCGCACTCCGGACACATGCCTTGCGGCGTGTTGAACGAAAAGGCATAGGCCGGCCCGACATAGGGCTGGCCCACCCGCGAAAAGAGCAATCGCAACAGGGCCGCGATATCCGTATAGGTGCCCACGGTGGAGCGCGAGCCGCCGCCGACCCGCTTTTGATCGATGATGATCGGCGCGTTCAAGTGCTCGATGTGATCGACGTCCGGCTGGCCGTAGCGGGGTAAGAAGCCCTGGACGAAGGCCGTGAACGTCTCGTTCAATTGGCGTTGGGCCTCGGCGGCGATGGTGTCGAAGACCAGCGAGGATTTGCCGGAGCCCGACACCCCCGTGAACACCGTGATCTTTCGCTTGGGGATGTTCAGCGAGACGTTCTTCAGATTGTTCTCGCGTGCACCGTGAACTTCGATGAGCTGACGATCCGTCATCCCCGCTTTACTATCAGATCACCTCGATCAAGCTCGCAACATCGTGCCCGCCATGACCTTTGGCGATGGCGCGATGCATGAGGGTCAGGACGTACTTCATGGGCGCCGGATCGACACCGCGGTCTTCGCTGGAGCGAATGAAATGCGGGATCCCCGCGGCTTGCATGTCCAAGGTGGCCTCATGGCCCGTGTAGTCGCGATCGCGCACCTGGCGTGCCATGTCGGGCAGGAAACCGGTCACGGCCGTGAGCCACTTGGTGGCGTACGATGCGAAGACCACGGGATCGACGTTTTCCCTCCCGGTGACGGCGAGCGCATGGAGAAAGCCAATCATGGTCGAATACATGATGCCGAGCAGCGACATGTCGTAGAGCACCGCGAGCCCGGGATCGGCGCCCACGTGAAGGGTGGCGCCGCCCAGCTTCGCCAAGAGCGGCCGGTGCGCATCGAACAGCGCCTGCGCGCCGCTGTAGAGCAGCAGGGTCTCGGGCCGGCCGATGCCGGACGGGGTCGACAGGATGCCGCCATCGAGGTAGCCAACGCCGCGTTCATCGGCCCATGCGGCCATTCGTCGGACTTGATCGGGGGTGCCGGAGGTGAGGTTCACCAAAACCCGGCCCGCGAGCGCGTCGCCCAACGGCTCCACGATGTCACGCGCCGCCTCGTAATCCAGCACGCAGAGGACGATGACCTGGCTCGCGGCCACCGCCTCGCGGGCGCTATCGGCGCGCCGGGCGCCTCGCGCGACCAGGGCGTCGGCCTTTTGGGCCGAGCGATTCCACACGGTGGTCGGGTGACCTTGATTCAAAAATGCAGCCGCCAAGGCCGAGCCCATGAGGCCCAAGCCAAGCACGGTGACGGGGGCTTGCCCGCCCTCGGTGGCCGCGCGTGCTGCTTCGTGGTTGCTCTTTTCGTTTTTGCTCACGAGATCCTCCGCGATGCGCGATCCCTGCGCGATTGGGCGCCGTTCACGCGCGATTCATGCACGATGAAGGTGTCGCCCGACGCGGTAGCGGCGCCGGGCATGCCCCATGAGTACGACCAGCGTGTGGGGCGGTCGCACACGTTCGGACGATTCGCGAGCACGATCGGATGCAACCGGCCTGCGCGATTCCGTGCTTCGGTTTTGGTTTCGCGCACCAGGACGAGGGCGAGGGTCGCCGGTAGAATGCCCACCCATGTCGACCCCCGAAGATGCCCCGAGGCCGCGCGGCCCCTTTCCGATCGAACCCATTGGATGGGTGCGTTCGCCCTACCAACGGCGCTTTGGAACGCCGCAACAGGCGGCGGCCGCAGGCTCGGAGGCCGAGGCCATTCTCGAGCTCGACGGCTCGCGCATCCCCACCTCGGCGCTCACGGACCTGGAGGGCATCGAGCGCATCTGGATCCTGAGCTGGCTGCACCGCGGAGGGGGTTGGGGGCCCATGGTGCGAACGCCTCGGAGCCCGGGGGCGCCGCGGGGACTCTTCGCCACACGATCCCCCGATCGACCCAATCCGATCGGTCTCTCGGCGGTCACCTTGATTCGCATCGAGGATCGCAACCTGCATATCCGCGGAGTCGATCTCATCGACGGCACCCCCGTCCTCGACGTCAAGCCCTATGTCCCCTACGCCGACGCGTTTCCCCACTCCAAGGCGGGGTGGATCGACGCAATTCCCTACGACGCACCGCAGATCGCGCGGCGCCCCGCGAGGGTGACGGCGCGATGACGTCCTGGCGAAAGGGTGTGGCGGCGGTGGCCTTTGGGCTCGCGGGCATGGTGCTGGTCGCGGCGGGCGGGTGCGAGGCCATCGTCGACGGCAACGTCCCCTCCTTCCGTTGCGACGCCACCTTGGAGGCCGGTGTGTGCCCCGCCGGACAATACTGTCTGGGCTCGACCTGTGTGCCGGAGGGCACGGGCCCGGGTCCCGCGCTCATCGACTGCGGCGATCGCAAGTGCGCGGCCGGTCAGCGGTGCGCGCCGAAGAACAACGAGTGCGTCGACGCGGCCACCGCCTGCACCAGCGACAACTGCCCCGCGGGCACGGCGTGCGACTTTGGCACCTTGAAGTGTCTGGAGCCGGCCAAAAAGGGCCTCGGTGAGTCGTGCAAAGGCGATTTGGAGTGCAGCGGCGGTGCCTTTTGCGGCTACACGCCGGTCCTCACGGCCGATGTCGTCACGGTCGATGGATTGTGCACCAAGCCTTGTTGCAGGTCGGACGACTGTCCTGCCGATTTCGTCTGCTACGGCGCCGGCACCGGCGGCAATTACTGCGTCAGCAAAGGGATCCTGCAGCGCCCCGCGCTCGGCGCGCGCAAAGGCGGCGAGGCGTGCACCGTGCAAGCCGATTGCCGATCGGGCATCTGCGACCCCGCCACCAACAAGTGCGCGGACACGTGCTGCAACTCCACGCAGTGCACGAACGGCACGGTGTGCCGCGCCATGGACGTGCGCGGCAAGGCCGACGCGAAGAAGTTCGTGCTCGGCTGCGGCGTGTCCGATGGCACCGCGGACCCGGGAGCCCTTTGCGGTGGTATCTTCGGCCCCCGCTGCAAGGAAGGCCTCTGCGACACCACCACCACCCGATGCGAGATGCCCTGCTGCGGCTCGGCGGCGTGCACCTCCTACTGCGACAACACGCGGGCGCGCGACCACTCCGAGATCGTCACCGCGTGCACCGACGTGGCGAGCCCGCGCGGCCCGAAAGCCAACGGCGCGCCATGCGAAAAGGCGACCGAGTGCGCGGGCAACCGGTGCATTCAAGACTCGCCGGCCGGCGCCAAATACTGCAGCGATGCGTGCTGCATCGACCCCGACTGCGGCGGCGATCTCGTGTGCCGCCCGCGCGACATCGGCGGAGGTCAATTCCATTTGCGATGCGTCCACCGATGACCGCGCCCGCGCGCCGCGCGGCTCATCGCTTCGCAGCGCGCAGCGGTCAGCGCTTCGCGCCGCGCGGCTCATCGCTTCACGGCGCGCAGCGGTCAGCGCTTCACGGCGCGCAGCGGAAATGCGATCGGCCGAAACGGCGCGCCCGATGCGCCGCGCAGGCGGAGCGGGGCACCGAGGAACGCAAACTCGTAAACGCGATCGCGGGCGAGCGCCTCCAAGTCGATGACCTCGATGAGGGGAATGCCACGCTGCGCGAGCAAATACGTGTGCACGGGGATCCAATTGTCCTTTTGCCCCGAGGGCAGCTGATCCGGCGCCAGGGCATCGCTGCCGATGACCATCACGCGCTTCTCCTCGGCCAACCAGCGCGCGGACTCCAAGGTCAATCCGGGGGTGTCGGCGACGAAGCGGTCGCGGTCGGGCCATACGCTCATGCGCCCCGTGCGAATGAGCGCCACATCGCCCGGCTCGAGGTTCGTATGCTGGCGCGCGAGCGCGTCTTTCAAGTCCGCCGAGGTAATGGCATACGCATTGGGGAGCATCGCGACGCCTTTGAGGGCCGCGATGTCCAGGAGCACCCCGCGGGCGATGATGGGCGGCATCTTGTCCGGGCCATTGCGCTGCCACCCATGGTCGCCGAGGTGCTCGTCGGCGCGGAAGCCATTGTAGATGCGGCCGTGCAATCCAAAGTGATTGAGTGAGTCGATATGCGTCCCCGTATGCGTGTACATGGAAATCGCATCACCCGTATAGGAGACTTTGTCGTTCTGCGGGCGACCGACCTTGACGGGATCATCCACGCCCGTGCCGCGCGGGGTGTGCGTAAGCCAAATTTGATAGCGCGGATCGCCGAGCGCATCGAAGCTCGGCATCCCTTGAAAATAGTCGACCGCGAGATCGTACACTTTGCTCCCGTCGATGCGCGCCAGGATGGCCAGCCGCGACGGCGCCGTCATCATGTTGAGCATCCCAATTTCGTCGCTCGCGCCCCACGGGCTGGTACCGGCGGCATCCGCGCCTGCTGCGCCACCCGAGCTGGCGGCGGAGGCGGCGGCAGGCGCCGTGGCGCCCGATGTGGCCGAGGGTGACGCCGGCGGCTGCGCCTGGGCGGGCGAGCAACCGCCCATGGCTGCGATCGCCAGGAACGCCGGAAGGAATGTGCGGCCTACATCGTTGATATTCATACGGATCTCCATGTCGAGTTCGAACCCCCGTTGCTTGCCCGCATCTTCTAGGGCCCTTACCGTCTTGCCGAGAATGCGTGCCGCCGTCCGAACACTCACGACAGAATGTCCTCAATGAAGGAAGCAAGCCCCCCGCTGAACCTTCTCCTCGACTCCTCTCCTGGCGGCGCAGGCACCGCGGCGGGCGTGGGCAACCTGGTGGCGTTCGTGCGCACGGCCGAAAGTGGCAGCTTCGCCCGCGCCGCCGTCGCCCTCGGACGAACTCCATCGGGCATCGCCAAGGCGGTGGGCCGCCTGGAGGAGCGCCTCGGCATCACCCTCTTTGCGCGCACCACGCGCGCATTGAGCCTCACCCACTGCGGCGAGCTGGTGCTAGAGCAAGCGAAAAATGTGCTCGGCGCGCTCTCCGACGCCGAATCCGCCATCACCACCTTGCGGGGCGGACTGCACGGCCGCTTGAGGGTGAGCGTTCCGCCCGGCCTGGGCGACGCCGTCGTGCTCCCGAGCCTCCCTTCCTTCACCGCGTCCTATCCCGAGATCAACTTGGAAATGACCTTCGACGATCGCCCCATCGATGTCGTCGGCGGAGGCTACGACATCGCCCTTCGCAGCGGTCCCCTTGCCGACAGCGCGCTCATGACCAAGCGCATCGGCCGATCCGGCTCGCTCCTCTGCGCCGCGCCGAGCTACCTCACCCGGCGAGGCACCCCCCAGTCGATCTCCGACCTTTCGAAGCACGATTGCATCCGCCACCGCACCTCGACCAACGGGCGCATCGAGCCGTGGGGCTTCTCCGCCGCCCCATCCGACGCGGCGCCGGCGCTCCTTCCGACGACCCACCTCTTCAACGATCTGCGCGCCGTTCTCTTCGCCGTGCAAGCCGGAATGGGCGTGGGCCTCCTTCCGCAGCCCATGGTCGCGTCCCTCGTGGCCGAGCGCCGCTTGACGGTCGTGCTCGAGGGCGCCCGCGCGGACGAGCCCAAAGACGATATCTGGCTGGTCTGGCCGCCCGATCGTCGGCACGTCCCCAAGGTCCGGGCCTTCGCCGATCACGTGACGAAGCTCTTCGTCGAAAGGTGATCCGTTTCGTTCGTCGGCGCGCCGATACCTCGGCACCTCGCGAACCTACGGATCCCCAATCAGCGCGTCCACCGGATGGGGGTCAGCTCGTAATGCCGCATCTCCGCGATGTCTTGCACGTAAGGCCGAATGGCCTGCAAGAACGGCTTGAACTCGGGGCTGGTGCGAAACCCCTTGAGGTGCCCCTCCTCCGAGTCCCACTCGATGCGGAGGATGAAGCTCTCGCTGGCCTCGGTGCAGCGGGTGAGCTCGTAGCCGAGGCAGTGCGACGAGTCGCGGAGGCTCTTCGCGGCGGTTTCGTAGGCGATCAGGAAGTCGGTCGCCCTTCCCGCATCGATGGTGTAGCGAATGTATTCGACGATCATGGATCCTCTCTCGGTTGACGCACTCACGATAGGTCCATCCACCCGCGCGACCCATGGATAGTCGCCATACCATCCATCGAGCCCATCGATGCGTTCGCAGCGCCCGCAGACTTTGCGGCGCCCGCAGACCGAGGGCCGGCCTATTCACGCATCTCCGCGCGGCCGAATCGTTCCCGATAGATGGCCGGCGGAACGCCCAAACGGCGTAAAAAGGCCCTTCGCATGCGCTCTTCGTCGCCGAAACCACAGAGATCGGCGATGCGTTTGATCGCGCGATCGCCGTTCTCCAGGTGCCGGCACGCGGCCTCGACCCGAAGATCTTCGACCAGCTTGGCCGGCGTGCCCCCGTGCCATCGCGCAAAATTGCGGGCGAAGGTGCGAGGGGTCATGCCGACGGCCTTCGCCAGGACCTCCACGCTGAGATCGGCGTGCAGGTTGTCCGCGATCCACGCGGGGAGCTCGCCGAGCTTCGCGTCCTCGGAGCCGGCGACCAAACGCGTCTGGGCGGCGAGCGCGCTGCTGAATTGCGCCTGGCCGCCCGGCCGCCTCAGAAACACCACCAGATCTTTGGCGATCCGAAGGCTGGTCCGGCGGCCGTAGTCGTCTTCGACCAGGGCCAACGCCAGATCGATCCCCGCGGTCATGCCCGCGGAGGTCCAGATTCGACCGTCCTGGAGGTAAATGGGATCGAGCTCGACGTGCACGTCCGGGTACATGCCCTGGAGCACCGCCACCTCGCACCAATGGGTCACGGCGCGGCGCCCGTCGAGCAATCCGGCGGCGGCCAGCAAGAAGGCGCCTTTGCAGACACTGCACGTACGCCGCGCGGTCTTGGATGCACGCTTGATCCACGCGATGAGCGCGAGGTCGCGCACGAAGGCCTCGGCCTCCGCGCCGCCCACCACGATCAGCGTGTCCAGCTGCGCGGGATCGAAGGTCGCGAGAGCTTGGGTCGCGATGGCGATGCCCGAGGTCGTCCGGACCAGGCCGCCCGTGTCGGACAGGAAGACCAGATCGTAGCCGCCTCCTTCGTCTTCGAGCGCGTGGTTGGCCGCGCTGAACACCTCCGCTGGCCCGTTGACATTCAACGCCGGCGCCCGATCCAAGAGGAGAAAACCAACGGTACGGCGAACACTCATACGGCGTCCTTCGGCAGATGCGTAGCCTTCGTACCTCTGGGTATGCGCTCGCGGTGGCGCGCTCGTCAAGTCGGCGCGTGGCCGCCCCGGGCATCCGGTAAGCTGCGGGCATGCCGATCCGAGAGTTCGTCGAGGCCGACTGGGAGCAGGTATGGCCCATCGTGCGCGACGTCGTGCGAGCCGAGGACACCTTCGTCTACGACCCGAACATGACCGCCGCGCAAGCGCACGGCGTGTGGATCGAGGCGCCGCCGGGGATCACGGTGGTCGCCGACGATGGCGGGCGCATCCTCGGCACCGCCAAAATCGGCCCGAACCGTCCGGGGCCCGGCGCGCACGTGTCGACGGCGAGCTTCATGGTCGCCGCCGATGCGCGCGGGCGCGGTGTGGGCGAAGCCTTGTGCCGGTTCGCGCTCGATTGGGCGCGGACGCACGGGTACACCGGTATGCAATTCAACGCCGTGGTGGCGACGAACCATGCGGCCATCGCGCTCTACCAGCGACTTGGCTTCGCCATCGTCGGAACGGTCCCCGGCGCCTTTGCCCACAAGACCTTGGGGCGGGTGGGGCTCCACATCATGTATTGCGCGTTCTCTCAGCCCGAGGCGGCCCCCGCGCACGGCGAGACGACATAGGCCGCGCCGTGGTTGACGCCGGAGCGCCCATCGCGCACGACGGCGTTGGCGCACGCGAAGTAGTTCGGAAAGACCGCGTTTTGCTCCGTGCGCACTTCGTATTTGCGCCCGAGGGCCTCGAGCGCATCGGCGGGGAGGTACCGGTCGGCGACGACCCATGGATCGCCGCTCACGTCGATGCGTGGATGGTGAACGGCTTCGTCCAGGGTCATGCCGCGGTCGATGAGGAAGACGAGCAGCTGCATGACCGCGGGAAAAATGCGGCGCCCGCCCGATGCCCCCAGCGCGATGGTGCCGCCATCGCCGGTGCGCGCCACCACCGGGCACACGTTCGACAATGGGGTGCGCCCGGGCCCGATCGAGTTGAGCTTGCCGGGCACGGGGTCGAACCACATGAGCGCGTTGTTCATCAGGATCCCCGTCTCCGGCAAGGTGACCCGCGAGCCAAAGGCCTGGAGCAAGGTCTGCGTCAGCGAAACGGCGTTGCCCTCGCGGTCGATCACGCTGACCTGGGTCGTGCAGGTGGCCTTGGCCGGATCGGCCGACATGCTCTCCACGTTCGCGAGCCGCTCTTCGTACGTGCGAAGGAGCGATTCGGCGATGGCGGGAAACACGTGGGCATTGGATCGGAGATCGCCGGGGCGGCCGGTGAGCGCGGCAAATCGGCCCAGGGCCTGCACCAAAGACGGCCCGGCCGTGAGCCCCGACGCGGCGAAGATGGTGCTGTCGCGGTACCGCACGCCGTCGATCGCGCGAAGCGATGGCTCGTAGCGCCGCAGATCGGCCTGCGTCAAGCTCGACCCCAGCGATCTCGCGTCCTCGGCGATGGCCGCGGCGAGATCGCCGCGATAAAAGTCGTCGCCGCCTGCTTCGGCGATGTGGCGCAAGGTCCGCGCGAGGCGCGTCGGCCGGAGGCGCACGGCGCCGCCGCGCCAGTCCACGCTCGGCACCAGGCCATCGGGGAGGTAGACGCTCGCCGTGTGCTCGTAGCGCGCAAGGCCGCGGAGCGCGGAGGCGATGCGGAAGGTCCAATACCAATCCACCACGAGCCCCTCCTCCGCGCACTGCGCGGCCGGCGCCACCAACCGCGCCCACGGCATTCGCCCGAATTTGCGGTGCGCGAGCCATGTGCCGGCCACCTGACCGGGCACGCCAAAGGAGTAAGGGCCCTCCATGTTGCGATCGCCCTGCACCCCGGGCCACGAAAAGATGCTCGGCCCGGGCGCGCCCGTCAGCGGGTAATCGGCGGGGTTCAATTGCAGCGGGGTCCGCGCGCTGAAGTCGATGGAGTACGGAGTGTCGTTCGCGAAGGCCACCACCATGTGGCCGATGGCGCCGAGACCGCTCTGCCACGGCTCGAGCACGCCGATGGCGAAGCTGGCCGCGATGGCCGCGTCCACCGCATTTCCGCCCTCGGCGAGCACCTCGGCGCCGATCTGCGATGCGCGATGATGCTGCGTGACGACGATCCCATTTTTGGACGCGATGGGCGGCTTGCGCACCTCCCACGTTTCGATGTTCGTCATGGGTCTCCCTGGGGGCTCGGCGTATCGTGCAGCTCGCGCTGCGTATTTTGCAATGTGCTCTGCAAGAGCCGCAAGAAAGCATGTTGGTTCGATCGGATGAAGAAGTGTCCGCCATCGAGCTGCGTCGCGCGAAAGCCCGCCGACGTGTAGCGACCCCACTCGCGGAGATCGGCCAGCGATACCAGCGCGTCGTCTCGTCCGCCCACCGCGTGGATCGGTGTTCGAATGTCGCTCACCTCCGCCCTCCACGTTTCGCGCGATTCCATATCGGCGCGGATGGTCGGCAGAAATGCGTCGAGCACGTCGCGCTTGCGCAAGAGCGGCTCGGGCACGGTCTCGAGGGCCCGCAGCTCCTCGAGCAGCTCGTCCGCCGGCAAGGTATGTAGAGGCCGCGGCCTGCGCGACGGCACATGCGGCGCGGCGCACCCCGAGACCACGAGGCACTCGGCGTGCTCTCCGCGCCGCGCCAGCGCGCGCAGCACCTCCAGCGCCGTGACCGCGCCCATGCTATGCCCGTAGACGGCGAACCGCCCTCGAATGCGCGCGGCGACCGCGCCGAGGACGTGGTCCACGATGGCGTCGAGGCGCCGCAGCGGAGGCTGCCCGAACAGCGCTCGCCGGCCGGGCAATTCGATGGCGCACACCTCGACTCCGGGGAGCCGCTCGGACCAGCCCTCGTAGGCGGCCGAGCTCCCCCCCGCGAACGGAAAGCAAAACAAACGAATCATGAGCTCCGCCTTCGATTCCACGCGTTCGCCTCCAAACGCCCCACGATGGCCGGGAGCTCCGATCGTTCGACGGCGTAGCGTGTGGTGGCCAGCGGACGCACCATGATGGGAAGATAGAGGGAGCCCTCCCCCCGCGGGGCAATGCCCAATATCTGCTTGATGCGGTTGGCGCCCGCGTTCGCGGTCGGCGTCTCGAACAGGATCCGCGAAAAACCGTGCGCGTCGAAGAACCGCTCCATGGCCTTGACATACGACACCGCCCCGATTCCCCTTCCGCGGTGCTCCGCCTTCCAGATGTGGGCGTGCATCACGGCGCTGACCCCCGGCTCGATATGGGTCAGCTCGTGCACCCCCACGCGCTCACCCTTCGCCGCGACGACCAAAATCGTCGGCGGGACATGGGGCTGCCCGAGCTTGAGCGCCAGCATCTCCCGCATCTTGCGCTTGCTCGGCAGCTTCTCCGGTGCCACGCCGATGGAGCGGAGGTAGTCCACCGGCGAGTCGTACCAATAGGCGAGAATCGAATCGATGTCCGGTGGCTCGAGATCCGCCGCCTCGATATCGGATAAGTGCATATCGGACATATCGGACAGGTACATATCGGACAGGCGCATGTCGGACAGGCGCAAAGGGCTCATCGGTCGCTCGCGCTCGAGGGAGAGCTCGTAGGAGAATGGCCGCCGCCCGGACGGGGCGCCATCATCGCGCGCAGCTTGCTCGCGAGGCGGCTCGGTGTCGGATTTTCAATCAGCGCGGTCACGGGGATTTCGATCTTCAGCTCGTTCTCGAGATCCGTGAGCATCAAGGCCGCCGTCAGCGACGTGCCCCCGCGCGCGAAGAAATCGTCGTCCGGCGAGAGGTCGCCCGCCGCCAGCGCCAGAGAATGGGCGAACGCTTCACGGACGACCGTCGGAAGCTCGCGCGGCATGTCATTCGCCCCCGAGTGCCGCGCCGGTGTGCACGGGGCTGCCGCGCCCCGGCGAGCGGTAACGTTGGAAGTCGAAGCCGCGGGTGCTGCGGTTCACCGTTCGATTGTGCCCAAAGCGATCCTCGCCTGCGACCACCACCACCCCGAACTTTTCCAGCGCGATCTTGCTGCCATATTCGTCGACGTGATCCGTATCGGGGTAGACGCGGACCGAGGTCGGCACATAGCGGGTCGCGTACCCCAGGCGCACCTTGTTCTTGGTGACATTGGGGTACGAGGAGTGCATCAAGGTCGACCAAAAGATCACGAACTGTCCGGCCTTCATGGTGATGGATCGGGCCTGCGACTCATTGGGTTTCCAGCTCGGATCCTTCTGCAGGGAGCGGTAGTCGTAGCCGTAGAAGCCGCGCCGGATGCCGTCCTTGTCCATCGCGTTGATGTGCTCGGGGCGAAACTCCATCTTCTTCGACTCGTCGTAAAACATCTCCTCGTGGGTCCCCGGCACGAAGCGCAGGCACCCCGTCTCCTCCGTGGAGTCGGTCAGCGCCGTCCAGACGGTGATGGAACCTCCGAACCGCTGCGTGCCCGGCCAGATGATTTGAGGCTTGCCCGAGGCGTGCGCGAAGGTGTCGGCCTGGTGCCAATCGGTGCCCTCGTCGCCCGGATATTTGGGGAACATCTCCGAGCGCCAGCAGACCACGTCGGGCCCCAGGATCGACGCGACGCGCTGGACGATCTCCGGCCGTACGACGTGCTCGCTCAGGAGCTCGACGTCGAGGTGCCGATCGTAGTTGGCGATGATGCTGTTCGGCGGCAAATCGTAGACGGCGAATTCGCGGTCGAACAGCTCGGCGCGAATCACCTTGTAGCGCTGCGCCGCGTCCTCCGGGGTGTACAAGGAGAAGGGGCCGATGTAACCGTCACGACGAAATTGGGCGATCTCTTGCTGAGACAATTTGAAGTCGTTCATGATCCGAGACTCCTTTCACGTAGCTGGACCGGCCTGCGCGCTCGAATAGATCGTCGCCCAGCCCTGAATGGAGGGTGAGGCCATCAAGCGGTGGGTCGGCGCCCGGCGATTCAGGCGCTCTTCCAATTGCAACTGCAAATCCACCACCGTCAGCGACGTCGCCCCGGCATCGAAAATATCGGCATCGTCTTCGAGCATGTCCCCTTTCAGCGTGCCGCGAACGATCTCCCTCACCACGGACAAAATGTCGTTCTCACTGGCCATTTTGAGCCTCCCGAGCTCGTATGCGAGGGCGGCCCGCGCCGCATGCACGGGACCCTCGCTCAAGTTTCGTTGGCGCCCGCGAGCGCCCGCGCGTCCACCTTCCCATTTGCATTGAGCGGAAATGTGGCGCGCACGTGAATGACGTTCGGAACCATATACGGCGGAAGCGCCGCCTCGAGCGCGCGCTTGATGTGCTGCTTCATGCTCCGCGGATCGCGTGCAGATTGCACATATGCGATCAGGGATCGGCTGCCCGAACCGTCGTCTTCCGCGCGAACGACGGCCCCTTCGACGCCATCGATCCGATGGATCCGCTGCTGAACCTCGGTCGTCGAGACGCGGTAGCCGCGCACCTTGACCAGGCTGTCCGAGCGGCCCACGAAGTCGAGGGCGCCGTCCGGCAGCTCGCGAACGAGATCGCCGGTGCGATAGAGCATTTGCGACGGATGGTCCGGATCGGGGACGAAGGCCGCCGCCGTGGCCTCGGGCGCGTCGAGGTAGCCGAGCGCCACGCCGAGCCCGCCCGTATAGAGCTCCCCCACCTCGCCCCGCGCCACCGGCTCACGGTTCGGTCCCCATACGTGCACCGATGTTCCGGTGATGGGCCGCCCGATGGGGATGCTGGGCCCCCGAGGGGAGCCCGCGGTCATACGATGGCAGCACGTGAAGGTGGTATTCTCCGTGGGCCCGTATCCATTGATGAGCGTGATCGATGGATATCGCGCGAAGATGCGCTCGACGGCGTCCGGGTGGATGACATCGCCCCCCGCCAGCAAGGTCGTGAGGCCGTCGAGCGACTCCACCGCGCGGCGCGCCAGCGCGTGGAAGAGCCCCGCGGTGAGCCAGAGAATGGTCACCTCGCGGCTTCGTATCGTGTCCGCGAGCACGTTCGGATCGAAGGCCGGCTCCGGATAGACGACCAAGGTGGCACCGTTCAGCAGCGCGCCCCAGATCTCGAAGGTGGACGCATCGAAGGTCAACGGCGAGTGCAGCAGAAACGTGTCCTCCTCACGGATACGGATGTAATTCGTATCGCGAACCAGTCGCACCACCCCACGATGGGGCACGACGACCCCCTTTGGCTCGCCCGTGGTCCCCGAGGTGAACATCACGTACGCGGCCGTCTCCGGCCCGTCGCTCGTCGGGGCGGGCCGAGGAGAGCGGTCGCGGGACAGCCGCGTCATTTCGCCGCCCGTCATGACGGCGGCCGCCCGGCTGCGCATCATGGCATCGCGAAGGACGGCCTCGGGATAGGTGCCATCGATGGGCACATAGGCGCACCCCGCCTTGAGAATGGCGAGCATGGCCACGATGGCGTCGATCGAGCGCGGCGTCAGGATGGCGATGTGCGCGCCGCGCTCGATGTGATTTCTACGAATGTCGACCGAGAGCGCGTCCGATCGCGCGTCGAGCTCGCGGTACGTGAGCGTGCGACCTCGGCACTCGACGGCGATCCGGTCACCCCGTGACCTTGCAATGGCGCGAAATACCTCGTGGATGACGAGTGACTTCATTTCAGACCCATGGTCGGAGCCGTCGTTCGCAGCGGCGATGCCGCATCGAAATGCCGGTCATCGGCCGGCGGGTGGGACGGAGGCGAGAGAAACTCCAGCACCCTCCGTTCGATGGTCGTGTTTCCTCGGCACACATCGTAGTGATCCGCCGCCGGGTCGACGTGAAAGCGGCTATGTGCGAGCTTCTCGTGGATGAGCGCGGAGCTCTCGACGGTGACCTGCTCGTCCCGCCGGCCGACGAGGACCAGGGCGGTGTGCGCGATCGATCGGGCCACCTCGAGAAAACGAACGTGACGGTATTGGACGTAGTTCGCGCCGAAGCGATGCAGGTACTCGGGCCGAGAGAACGGTAAGGCGGCGGCGCGACGAACGGGGTCCGAGGCGACGCCCTCCCGCTGCGGGATGCGTGAAAACACCGCGCTCGCATGCGCTTTGCTTTTCGCGGCCAGGGGGAGCAGCGCGTCCACGTCTTCCTGAAAGCGGGTACGCGCGCAGGTGTGCCGCGGGAGGACGTATTCGCCGGCGACGAGCAAAAGCCTCGAGAAGCTGGAGGGATATTGCTGCGCCGCCAGCAACGCAATGCCCGCGCCGGAGCAATAACCGATGACGTCCGATCGCGCCACCCCGAACCGCGCGAGCACGCTCATCATATCGGCGACGTGCATGGCCGGGGTGATTCGCGCGACGTCGACGTCGGCGCGCGGATCGTCGAGGATCATGCGAGCCTCCCACGTCAGGACGTTGAAGCGCGCCCCGAGCTGCTCGAAGAGCGGCTGCGCAATGTCGTATTTCGTGCCAAACGGCAGCACGAAGGTGAGCGCGGGCTTCTGCGCGTCCCACGGGCGCGAGAAAGCGCGCAGCGGATGACCGTCGACGCTGGTTACGAGGGTCTCGTCCATGCCGATTTCGGATCAGTCAAAGAGCCGCCAGCCGCCGCCGTGCTCGATGAGAAACGTGCCAATGGTGTACCGGGTGGAGTCGCACCGCTCGATCCCATGGAGGTATCGGCTGTTGAATACGACCATCTGGCCATTGGTGGGATTCACCGCGATCGAACGCGCCGATTTGGCCGCCGCGATCGAGCTCGTCTCGGCGTACTCGTTGGCCCAGCCATCGAGATCCGCGCGCGATCCGGCCCGCAGATCCCATAGGACGAAGCCGGCCTGATTGCTGGCGCGCTGGATGAGCACGAACGCACCCAGCTGCTCGCCGTTGTGCTTCATCGGCCACCGTGGATCGCGCCCGAAATCGAGCGAATCGCAGTGTGGCGCGAAACTGTGCGGCGCCGCGTCATAGGGGGGATATTCCCTCTTGGTCGCCAACATCAATTCGCTGCATGGTCCGAATTTCATGGGGCTCGCGCCCAGCTCCCGCTCGAAGAAGCGAACGAATCGCGTTTGCTTCATGGGACCGTTGATGGTGGCCGCGAACGCGAAATAATCCGCGATACCCTGCATCAGGCCGTCGCCATCGATGCGCTGGAGCTGCCCCATGGTCAATTTGAGGCCCGACGACATGAGCCCTTTGTGGTGCTCGTGGCCGCCGATGGGTGGAAATCCGGGATCGTTCCACCATGCATCGATCTCATCCTCGGGAATGACGTCGACGAGCATGGCCGGCGCGCGCAAATCGCGCACGGTTTCGGCCACTTCGCGGAAGGTCATCCGCGTGCGACGATGATCGCCATGAAAGCTCAATACCTTCGCATTGAATTCTGTTTTCATAAGCTTCAACCTTCGAAGACGTTGTTGGAATCGACTCCATAAGGCACGGCGAAGGCACTGACAAGGACCCATTTCCGATTGTGATAAATGAGCGCATAAACGGGACACCATATGCAAAAAAGTAACAATCGACGCGCTGGAGCTCGAAGCGATGTCACGACAACATTAATAGTTCGATTCCCGCCACACCATTTATGAAGTACGAACAACTGAGGAATGAACTTTTTCTTCGCCTCAGTTCACCGGATGTACCGAGCACACGAAAATTGGCTCATCGCTGCTACACTACGGAGGAACGATGTCGAGCGCTCTCGATCTCTTCAATGGATTCAATCTCCCGGCCGCCATTGCTTACGCATTTACGCTGACGGCGACACCTGGGCCCAACAACGTGATGGTCATGTCGTCGGGCGCGAATCATCGATATCGAAGAACGGTGCCTTGCCTGCTCGGCATGAGCGTGGGCTGCACCTTCATCGTGGCTCTTTCGGCCGCGGGGCTGGGGGTCGTGTTCAACCGCGAGCCCCGGCTGCGGACGGTCCTGTTCTTCGTCGGCGCGGCCTATCTTTGCTGGCTGGCGTGGCAGATCGGGAGCTCGGGCGCACCGGCGGGGGTGGAGGCGAACGCGCGGGCCCCCGCGCGCAAGCCGCTCTCGTTCCTCCAAGGGGCCGTATTCCAGTTCGCCAATCCGAAGACCTGGTTGATGGGGATCAACATCGTGGTGTTGTTCTCGCTGCCGGGGGCCGCGTTCATCCCGTCGATGGCGGCGGTGTGCACCATCGTATTGCTCGTATCATTTTTCTCGATGTCGCTCTGGGCGGGTTTCGGCGTGGCCATCCATCACCGATTTCGAACGGAGCGCGCCTGGCGGATCTTCAACATCGTGATGGCGCTCTTGCTCCTGGCGTGCGTTCCGATGCTGTTCTGGTGATTTGCGGTGAAGGTGCGGTGATGTTGCGCGCGCCGCGCGGGCTATCCCCTAGCTCCCGGCGCACGATGCCGCCAGCATCACCGGTAACCGGTGACGTCGGCGGGCTTGCCGAGGTCTTGCACCTCGACCACGTAGCGCCAGCAATCGGGCTGGCTGCCATCGAGATCCGTAAAGCCGTAGACCTTGGCCAGCTGCCCGCTGGAGAGCGATTGTCCGTTCCAGCGCGCCACGTCGGGATCGGCGGCGAGCGCCGCGACCGCGCGGCCCACGAAGGCCGGGCTCTCCGAGATGGCAAAATGGGGCGATTGCTTGGTGGCGTCGCGCCAGTTCGCTTCCGTGACCTTGTAGGCGTCGAGCATGGCCTCGGAGCGCAACCAGCCGGGTGTGAGGGAGACGGCGGTCGCCTGGTGCGGTTTGAGCTCGTGGGCCAGCGCGAAGGCCATGCGGTTCACGGCGGCTTTGGCCAGATCGTAAAAGAAGGATACGCGGTAGTTCTTCGCGTTGTATTCGTCGGTGCCGTCCGTCATTTCGACCACCAGGCCGCCCGGCGTTTTGATGAGCAGCGGGATGGCGAAATGGCTGGTGATGGCGTGCGTGTCCACCCCCAAGCGCAGGGTGTGCAGCCCAATGTCCAAGGTGGATTCCCAGACGGATTTGTTCCACTCCATCTTGGGCCCCCCGATACCCCAAATATCGTTCACTAGGATGTGCAGCGCGCCCTGCTCGTTTTCGATGCGCTCGACCAAGGTGCGCACCTCCTCGGGCACCAGGTGGTCGACACGGATGGCGATGCCGCGGCCTCCCGCCTCATCCACGAGCACCGCCGTCTGTTCGATCGTTTCCGGACGATCCATCTCCGAGCGCTGGGTCCCGCTCGTCCGGCCGGTGACATAAACGGTGGCCCCGGCCGCCCCCAACTGCACGGCAATTCCACGACCTGCTCCCCGGGAGCCCCCCGTGACCAATGCGACCTTGCCTGCCAACGGTTTCGCCATCCCATGATCCTAACGGGTTGTCACATACAATGGAACACAGAAGCGCATTCTGGTCACCTTGTTCGCGCACCCGCGATCATGCAGATTGCGCAGCCGATGCTCCCTAGCGCAACCGAGCTGCGATATTTCGTCGAAATCGCCAAGACGTCGAATCTATCGCGTGCGGCCGTGCGCCTGGGCATTACGCAGCCCGCGCTCACGCAGGCGATGAAGAAGCTGGAGGCGTCGGTGGGATCGAAGCTCCTGCTCCGCACGCGCACGGGGGTGCAGCTCACCAAGGCCGGCGAACGCATCGCCGGGCAGGCGGGGCACTTGCTCGAGATGTGGGAGTCGGTGCAGGCGGCGGCGCAAGCCGACGATACCGAGATCAAAGGACGGTATCGACTCGGGTGCCATCCCTCGGTGGGCTCGTACATCCTTCCAAAATTTTTCAACGATCTCGCCACCCAGGCCCCCAGCGTGGAAATTCAGCTGACCCACGATCTGTCGCGGCGCATCACGGAGGCGGTCATCGATTTTCGAATCGATTTGGCCTTCGTGGTCAATCCGGTGGCGCACCCGGATCTGGTGCTCAAGAAGCTGGGCACCGACGTGGTCACCGTGTTCGAGGCCGAGCGCGGGCGCTACGAGTCCGATCTGTTCGGCGATCCGGAGCTTTTGCAAACGCAGTACGTGCTGAAGAAGCTCGGCTCGCGCTCCCTGCCCGTCCGCCGTTTCGTGGGGTGTCCCAACCTGGAGGTCATTCGTGCGCTGGTGACGTCCGGCGCGGGCTTCGGCATTTTGCCGTCGCGCGTCGCGCGATGTGGGTCGGGGCCGCGCTTGCACCCCGTCGGGGGCATGCCGAGCTTTCATGACGAGATTTACCTCATTTACCGCGCGGACGCGCTGGCGTCGCGGGCCGGAAAGGCGCTGGTGAGCATCGCGCTGGCGGCGTTGGTCGGGTGAGGAGCGCTGGGCGAAGGCGCGCACCGGCACACACGTCGATATAATTACTGCTTATAGCAGTCAACGCTCGGTTTCATTCGTCTCCAGGAAATCGGGACGTTAAGTTGGGGGACCCCGATGAACTACGAGACCGTCCCCGTCGCGCCGTTCGGTATCATGGTGTGCGCCACCGGAGCGATGCGCGACGCCGCGGAGCTCCCCATCGCCGCGCTGCGCGAGCTGGTGCGGCGCCACCACCTGCTCGTCGTGCGCGGATTTGCGCCGTTCGCGAGCAGCGACGCGTTCGCCGATTACTGCGGGCGCTGGGGTGCGGTGAGCGTGTGGCCGTTCGGAAAGGTGCTGGAGCTCATCGAGCAAGAGGCGCCGCAGGATCATATCTTCGACAACAACTACGTTCCGCTCCACTGGGACGGGATGTATCGGCCGCAGGTCCCCGAGCTTCAAATCTTCCACTGCGCGAGCGCGCCGCTCGCGGGCCAGGGCGGGCGGACGACGTTCTCCAACACCGTGCTCGCCCTCGAGAACGCGCCGCGGGCTGCGCGCGAGCTCTGGGAAAAGGTAACGGGCGTCTACCACCGCAAGATGGAATATTACGATAGCAAGACCATCTCGCCGATCGTCACCCGCCACCCCGATCGCGGCTTCCCGGTCATTCGCTACAACGAGCCGCCGCGCGAAGGCGACTCGACGTTCGTCAACCGTCCGACCCTGGCGTTCACCGGGGTATCCGACGAGGAGCTCGCCGAGTTTCATCGCAGCCTGCGCGAGGCGCTGTACGCAAAGGCAAATTTCTATGCGCACCCTTGGCGAGAAGGCGATCTGGTGATCTCCGACAACTACACCTTGCTCCATGGCCGCGAGGCATTCGTGAGCCGGGCGCCGCGCCATCTGCAGCGGGTGCACGTGCTCGGGGATCCGCCGCTCGACAACCCCGGGCTGGTGGCCTACCAATGAGCGGGGCGCGATCGCGCATGATGACGGGCGCCGAGTATCTGGAGAGCCTCCGCGACGCGCGCAACGTGTACGTGAACGGCGAGAAGGTGTCGGACGTCACCAAGCACCCGGCCTTTCGAAACGCGGCGCTCTCGGTCAGCCGCATGTACGACGCGCTGCACGCTCCCGAGACCGCCGAGGTGCTCACGGGCACCGACTCGTTCGGGACGCGGACCCACAAATTTTTCAAGCCCAGTCGCAGCAGCCAGGATTTGATCGACGCGAGGGAGGCCATCGCGCTCTGGTCGCGCATGGGTTACGGCTTTCTCGGCCGCACGCCCGACTACAAGGCGGCCTTCATGGCCGGCCTCCAGGTCAACGCCGACTATTATGGGCCATTCGCGTCGAACGCCATCGCCTGGTATCGGGAGTTCACGCAGAAGGCGCTGTACCTCAATCACGTGATCATCAACCCGCCCATCGACCGAAAGCGCGCCATCCACGATATGGAGGACGTGTTCATTCGAACGGTGCGGGAGACCGACGCCGGCATCGTGGTGAGCGGGGCCAAGATGCTCGCCACCGGCTCCGCCATCACCCACGCCAGCTTCGTGGCGCCCGTCGCCTCGGCGGTGCTCGAGTCGGGGAAGGCCGAGGACTTTGCGCTGGTGTTCTTCGTGCGCATGGATAACCCGCGGGCGCACCTCATTTGCCGCACCCCGTACGCGCGCAGCGCGCCGTTCGATCAGCCGCTGGCGAGCCGGTTCGACGAGAACGACGCGGTGCTGGTGCTCGACGAGGCGTTCATTCCTTGGGAGGACGTGCTCGTTCATCGCGACATCGAGCGCTCGACGGGGTTCTACGCCAAATCGGGTTTTGCGAACCTCTACAATTTTCAATCCGGGGTGCGGCTCGCCATCAAGCTGGAGCTCATGGCGGGGCTCCTCTCCCGCGGCGCCAAGGTGAACGGGACCGACGTGTTCCGCGGGGTGCAGGCGGCCATCGGCGAGGTGGTGACCATGCGCGACATGGTCTGGGGGCTGACGACCGCCATGGCCTACGATCCCGAGCCCAGCGCCGGGGGCACCGTGGTTCCGAAGCTCGAATATGCGTCGGCCATGCGCATGTACAATGCACAGATCTGGGATCGCGTCCACGAGCTCTTCGAGGTGCACTTGGGCGGCGCGCCGCTGGTGGTCCCTTCCAGCCACCGCGATCTGCAGAACCCCGAGCTTCGTCCGCTCATCGACCGCTACTACCGCGGCGCGGACGCGAGCGCGCTCGATCGCATCAAGCTGTTCAAGCTCGTTTGGGATGCCATCGGCACCGAGTTCGGCGGGAGGCACGAGCTCTACGAGCGCAATTATTCGGGCAACGGGGAGCAAATTCGCCTGGATGCGCTGAAGTGGGCCACGCGGCGCGGGTCGTTGCAGCGCTGCGAGGCGTTCGTGCAAGAGTGCCTGGACGACTACGACGTCCAGGGTTGGACGCGCGGTCCGTGGGTCACGTGAGCCCGCGTCAATCGCCAAAGAACCGGAGAAAATAAGATGATGACGACCCGTGGGTGGATGGGACCGCGGACGAAGACGCGAGCGAAGACGCGAACAACATGCGACCTCGCCGCCGCGTTTTTGCTCGCGTTGGCCGGGTGCGCGGGCGCGAACAACGCGCCGGACGCGGCACACCCGAGCAACGCCGCGAACGCGAACGATGCGGCGAACGCACCGAATACGGCCGATTCGCCGGCCGCGCATGCGGCGGCCACGCATACGACCGGCTCGCATCCGGCCGCGACGCAGACGACGGCGGCCACGACGCACGATTATGCGCCGGTGGCGCGCGTCTTCGGAAAGCAGGGCAAGCCGTTTCCGGGTGGATTGTACAAATTCGAGTTCCCGCGGACCGATTTGAAATTGACGGTGCGGGGGCTGAATCTCTCGACGTCGCTCACGCACACGACGTCGTTCATCTTTTATCCCATGAGCGATGGAAAGGTCATGGTGATGTCGGACTTCGTCACCACCGAGAGCGAGGCGCAGGCCGTGATGAGCAAGCTCGTGGGCTCCCCCGTCCGCATGAGCGCGATGCACAAACACCTGCTCAGCGAGGAGCCGCGCCTGCTCTGGATTCACCTGATGGCCGAGGGCGACCAAGTCGAAATTGCGCGGATGGTGCACGGCGCGCTGGGGCAAACGGGGGCGTTGGGCGCGCCGGCGCCAAAGCCCATCGAGCATACGGTGGACGGCGGCAAGCTCGATCGGATTTTGGGCGGCGCCGGGGTGGTCGACGCGGGCGTGCGGCATTATCTCTTTCCGCGCAAGGAGGCCATCAAGATGCGGGGCATGGCCGTACCGTCCACCTTCGGCGCCATGGCCTCGCTGCGCTTTCAGCCGACCGGCGGGGGCAAGGCGGCCATCAACGGCGATTTTTCGATGCTCGCCGACGAGGTGCAAGGCGTGGTCGATACCCTGCGCCAGCATGGAATCGAAATCGCGGAGCTGCACCACCACGATTTGTGGGACGAGCCGCGCCTGTTCTATTTGCACTTCTGGGCGCACGACGACGCGGAGAAGCTCGCGCGGGCCCTACGTGCGGCACTCGACAAGACCAACGTCGGTCCGACGTAAGAAGCGAATCGCAGCGACGGCGACCGCCGCGTACACGAGGATGAAGACGTTGTGGTAGACGACGTCGAGCCCGTGCCACGGCGCAATGGCGAAGAGCCCGAACATATCGGGCTCGTGCCGGCCGGTCACGAAGCCGACCGGCCACGCGAGCAGGCACACGGCAAAGGCGGCCACCGCGAGCGTTCGGGCGCGCGCCGAGAACGCGCGCGCGTGGTGCAAGGCGACGAGGGCGAGCGGCGCGAACCACACCCAATGGTGCGACCATGAGAACGGCGACACCATGGTCCCCGTCATGCCGCAGAGCGTGGCGCCGAGCAAGGTGTGCCCGTCGCGATGGGCCATGACGGCCATCCACAACCCCAGGCTCGCGATGGCGGCGGCGCCGAGCACCCACGTCCATTGGAGCAGGTGCTCCGCGTGCAGAAGGCGGGCGACGAGGCCGCTCCACGATTGATTGACGCAAATGGCATATTCGCCGATCCGCGTTCCGCGCGCAAAGGTGCCGCCCCACCATGTCCACGAGTCGTGGGGGGCCGCCAAAAACCCGAGGACGGCGGTGCCGGCGAACGCCGCGCACGCGAGGGCCGCGGCGCGGAGCCGTCGGGTGGCGGCCAAGTATACGATGAAGATGCCGGGGGTCAGCTTGATGCCGGCGGCCACGCCGACGGCGATACCTTGCCATCGGAGGGAGCGCGCGGGGCGCGGGGCGCACGTGTCCCAGACGAGGAGGAGGAGAAGGACCAAGTTGATTTGCCCCAGGCAGATCGTTTGAAAGACCGGCTCCAACCAGAGGAGCACACTGGTGATGCCCAAGGTGGCACGCCGGAGGGCACCCGTATCGGGGTGCCCCAAGCTGCGAAGGCCCATCCAGACGATCCAAACGAGAACGGCGAGCTGCGCGTACGGCGCCAGGGCATCGGTGAGCCACGCTGGGAACCAGGCCAGCGGCACGAACGCGAGCGCGGCAAAGGGCGTGTAGACGAAGTTGAGATGGTAGATGCCGGAGGTGGAATCGTAGAGCGGCTCTCCCGCCAGAATGGCGCGCCCGCCGTCCCGGTACGTTTGCAAATCGACCAAGTTGAAGAGCGGATAGCGCATGGGCATCGTGTACGGGTGGAGCACGATGAGCACCGCCAAGAGCGCGGCGGATCCCAGCGCGAGCGCCCGGGCATGGCGCTCGAAGAGGGCGAGTGGGGCGGGCAAATGGGATTCGAGCTCGCGCATGGTCATGTTCCTTCGGGGCTCACGGGGGGACGGCAGTCGAACAAAACCTCCGGATTGCCCGGGGGGCCCGTGGACTCGGCGGTATTTTCGTAATCGGCGGGTGGAACCGGCTGGCAGTGCGCCTTGATCCAATCCTGGCGCTCGCGCGAAATGGCGCCGCCCATGGTGGCGTGAAAGCCGCCCGTCACGGCGTAGCGCAAATGACCGGCCTCGATGGCCCGAGACAGCTCGCCCAGGGTGGGCATGGGCGCCGAGCCGGTGAAACCGCCCATGGGGAGCACGCTGTAGCCGGCGCGCAAATAGGGGGCGGCCGTGTTGGCGGTGGGGACGGCGAAGAGGTACCGCTCGCCGCGGTGGTGCGCGGTGACATACGCGAGCAAGGGTGCGTTCGGGGTGCTCATATGCATATCGCCGGCGCTGGCGGGGATTCGAACGTGCGGAGGAAAACCGTGCAGGGCCGCCAAGGTGCTCGAGGAGAGAGGGCGCGCGGGCCCGGCCATGGGGCTGATGACGGAGAGCCCCTTCATGGGATTTCCCGCCGCAGCCAGGGCCCACGCGGCGGGCCCCAGCAGCATGGCCGCGGCGGCGACGGCGAGGCCCAGGGCCAAGCGGTATGCGAGCGCGCCGCAGCCAAGCACGGCGAGGCCGATGGCGAGGGGGCGCACCCAGGGGAGATAATCGCCCTCCGACGAGGTGACGAAGGCCGACCACCCGGCCGTCCCGAGGACCGACGCGGGGAGCAGCCAGCGCGTGCGGCGGCCGGCCTTCCACTCTCGAACCATGGCCGCAAAGCCGGCGCCTGCGAGGGCACCGACGGCCGGCGCCAAGGCGGCCGTGTAATAGGGATGAACCTCGGAGGTCGTGGAGAACTCCACGGCGTGCACCAGCAGCCAGCCTCCCCAGAGGAGCCACCCGGCGCGGATGGAACAGGTCCGCGGCGCGCCGCGCCGGAGCGCGATGCCCGTCGCCAGCGCGAGCAGCGAAAATGGGAGGAGCCAGCCGATTTGCGGGGCCAAGGTGCTCCCAAAGAGGCGGAGCGCGCCCGGCTCGCCGCCCAGCGAGGCCGAAATCTGGGCGCGCCCGATGCCGTGGAGCGCGATCCAACGGCCCAAACCGTTGTAGCCGAAGATCATCTCCCACACCGAGTCGTGGATCGACCCATCGATGTACGGGCGGGCGCCCTTTGGGGTGAGGGCCATCGCGAGGGGCCAACTCATGGATATCGCCGCGGTGACGGCGAGCGCGCCCGCGCCTTTGGCGATGCGCGCGCGGAGCGGGCCGGGCGCCGCGAGCAGGTACGCCAGCGCCATGGCGGGGAGGACGGCGAAGGCTTGGATCATTTTGACTTGGAACGCCAATCCGAGCCAGACGGCGGCCGCCAAGAGCGGTCGCCAAAAGCCGGTTTGGACAGCGCGCACGGTGGCGTGGGCGGCGCACACTTGGCAGAAGATCAAGGCCGTGTCGGGGATGTCGATGCGCGCGAGCGCGATGGTGATGGGCGTGAACGCAAAGGCGAGCGCCGCGCCGAGGCCCGCGGCGGCGCCGGCCCAGCGCCGGACCGTGTCGAAGAGGACGAAGACGGTCGCCGCCGCGAGCAGCGCCTGCGGGAGCGCCAGGGAGGCATGGGAATAACCGAAGCATCGGGCGCTGATGGCTTGAAGCCAGAACGCGCCGGGCATTTTGTCGAGGGTGATGCTGCCCGCGGGATCCAGCGAGCCTTGCGCGAAGGCGCGCCAGCTGTCGCTCATGCTGCGCACCGCGGGTGCATAGTAATAATGCGGCTCCGCGCGATCCACGCCCCCCATGATCAGCGCGAAGACGCCCACGGCGAGGGCGCCTGCCAGGACGGCAAACGCCGTCGATTGCGAAATACGAGGGTGCGCCGCGCTCGCGCGGGCGGGATCGTCTGCGACGTTCATGCGCGCTCCGTCTCGATGGACGCACCGCGCTCGCCGCGCGTCCTTCGATGAAGAGCCATATCACGCGCGAAATGAATTTGTATTTATGACGGGCATTGACGGAACTTATGACCGAACCTGCGCACCCTCGGCGCACGCCGTCCGCGCACCCTCGAGCCCCTCGGCGCACGCCGTCTGCGCGGCTCCGTGGGACGGGTGGCACGCACCGCGGGACGGCCGGCGGATCGAGCGGTCGGCGCGGTGATTGCGGGACAAGATAGTCCGTCGCACATCCGAGCTAGACGAAATTCATCTTTATGCACATCAGCGCGACCGCCATTTGCGTGCAGCGGACATCGAGCGGATGCGTGCTCGACATGATGACGTGTGCCGTCTGCGTGTCATACGTATTATTGGCTTAATCCTGGGGCAGGGATCCCCTATATGGGGCGCATTCTCTTACCAGGAGATATCGGTCATGCGCTCTCGTTCTCGCCTCATCCCTGCGATCACCATCGGCGCCTTGGCAGCCATGCTCAGCGGGTCGGCCCTCGCAGGATCTTCCGGATCGCCGGGCCTCGGCGATCCCTATTATCCAACTGACGGAAACGGTGGATACGACGTCGAGCATTACGATTTGCGTTTGACGTATCAGCCGAGCACCGACTTGCTCTCCGGCACCGCCACCATCACCGCGGTGGCCGTCCAGAACCTGACGGCCTTCAACGTGGATTTCGCGCTGGCTGCGAGCCGGGTGAAGGTCAATGGCTTGAATGCCACCTTCACGCGCAACGGCGACGAATACACGATCACCCCCGTGCTGCCCCTCTTGCCCGCCCTCCCCTTCGTCATCGAGGTGACGTACTCCGATACGCCCTCGAAGGTGCCGGGGAGCCTCTGGAAGAAGACCCCCACCGGGGCGCTGGCGGTCAACGAGCCTCATATCGCGCGCTATTGGTTCCCGAGCAGCGATCACCCGCGCGACAAAGCCACGTACGATATTTCGGTGGCCGTCCCCGACGATGGGACGGCGGTCGTATCGAATGGGATCCTCCTCGGCTCCGTGCCCGAGCGCGGCGGCCTCAAACGATGGATCTGGCACAACGGCTCGTACACAGCCACGTATCTGTCCTTCCTCACCATTGGCAAGTTCAACGTGGAGACGGCGCACGCCACGCGCGGGCGCCCCTTCATCACCGCGTTCGCGACCGATCTGGCGGAGCCGAGCCTCGGGTTCGCCAAAGAGAGCATCGGCAAGACGCCCGAGATCATCGACTTTCTGGGCACGCAGTTCGGCCCCTACCCGTTTCACGCCGAGGGCGGCGTGGTGGTGTCGGGGCTCACCTTCGCGCTCGAAACGCAGACCCGCCCCGTCTACGGCGTGAGCTTCTTCTTGAACAGCACCAACGAGAGCGTGGTCGCGCACGAGAGCGCCCACCAGTGGTTCGGCGATCACGTATCGGTGGACACGTGGCGGAACATCTGGCTGAACGAAGGCTTCGCGACCTACGCCTCGTGGCTATGGTCCGAGCACAAGGGGCGCGGCACGGCGCAGCAGCTCGCGGTGTCCGTGTACAATGCGCGGCCGGAGAATCACCCCTTCTGGCAGGTGGTGGTCGCCGACCCCGGCGCGGGCAACGAGTTCAATCGCGCCGTCTACGATCGCGGCGCGCTCGGCATTCACGCGCTGCGGGTCGCGGTCGGCGATGCGACCTTCTTCCGCATCCTCAAGGCGTGGCAGTTCGATCGCGCGAACCGAACGGGCACCATCGAGCAGTTCATCGCGCTCTCCGAGCGGCTCGCGCGCAAGCCGCTCAAGGACATTTTCAACCTCTGGCTCTTTACGAAGGGCCGCCCCCCGGCACCTCCCGGCGCCGCCGAGGACACCGACCTCGCCTCGTGGACCGAGCCCCCGTCGTTCACGGAAATCCAGCGAACGCACGATATCCTCGCCAAGACCGAGTACGGTCGCTAAAGCGATTTCGCCGCGATTGAGCCACCACGGGCTCTGGCTCTAAATACGAGCGGCTGCGCGGATTTTGGCACCGACGCCGCGCAGCCGCTCCACCGGTTCGTTCGAGAAGACGAAGCGGATGAACTCCTTCCCATGACGCTCACCCCAGCCCGCCATACCCGTCGCCGCCACCTTCTCCGCGAGCAAACGATCCGACATCTTCGCGCCGTCGATGCCGAAATCGGAGACGCGGAGCAAGAGCGACCAGCCGCCCGCCGGAACCCCCACGGGTAGCCCATCGAGCTCGCGCAGCAGCACGTCGCGGCGCCGTTCGAGCTCGCCCGCATAATCGGGGAGGCTCGTGTGGCTGCGATCCAGCGCGATGGCCACCGCTTCTTGCGCGATGCCCACGGGCACCACGCAGTTGGCGATGGAGACGGCCACCAGATCCGGCATGTAGCTCTCGGGTGCGACGATCCAGCCCACGCGCCAGCCGATCATCCGCAGCTCTTTGGCCGACGAGCCCACGGTGATGGTGCGCTCGGCCATGCCCGGAAAGGAGGCGGGGTGCACGACCGAGCGCCCGTCGAACAGAAGGCGCTCCATCGCGGCGTCGAGGATCAAGGTCAGATCGTGGGCGACGCAGAGCCCGGCGATCCACGCCCAATCATCGCGATCGAAGTAGCCGCCCGACGGCATCGAGGGCGACATCAGCAGCATCGCGCGCGTCTTGGGCCCGATTTGCGCGCGCATGGCCTCGCGATCGAGGCGCCACTCCGCCCCTGGGGTGAAGACGAAGGGCACGAGCTTGGGAACGCCGCCGGCGAGCCGGATGCGATTGAGGAGCCCCGCGTAGGTGGGATCGGTGACGATGACCTCGTCCCCCACGTCCACGGTGGCGAGCAGCACATTGAGAATGCCGGCGAGGCCGCCCGCGCTGATGATGCACTGGCGCTCCCCCGCGTAGTCGACCCCCGACGAACGCGAGACGTGCCGCGCGGCCGCCTGGCGCAGGCCGATTTGGCCGATGAAGGGCAAATACGAGTTGGCGCCGTCCTCGGAGACCGCGCGCCGGGTTCGCTCGACGGCCGCGGGATCGGGCGGGATGTCCACGTCCAGGTTCTCGAGGCGCAAAAGCTCGCCGCCGGACGCATCGGCCAGCGCACCCATGCGATCGACGCCAATTCCTGCCACTTCGTTCAAACGCTGCGGTCGCTTTCGGTTCGTCATCGTCGGCTCCTGTTTTATAGATTATCTATAAAACGACGGAACGTAGGATCGCAAGCGCGGCGCGCGCCGCAGAACGGCTAGAACCTTGGGGCACCGGTGAACCGTGAAGAAACCCGAGCCAAGCCCTGATTTGCCCGATCGCCCCGATCTCACGGTGGTGGGCCGCATCACCGAAGCCCTGGCCGCGCGCATCGTCTCCGGCGCGCTCGCCCCCGGCATGCGGCTGCGGCAGGATCATTTTGCCGCCGAGTTCCACGCCAGCCATGTTCCGGTGCGCGAAGCCTTTCGGCGGCTGGAGGCGCAGGGCCTGGTGGTGAGCGAGCCCCGGCGCGGGGTGCGCGTCTCGCCCATCGATCCGCCGCGCATCATCGAGTCGGCCGAAATGCGCGCGGCGCTCGAGGCGCTCGCCCTGCGCTATGCGCTCCCCAACCTCACCGAGGGCGATCTGGCGCGGGCGCGCAAGGCGCTGCGCGCGAGCGAGCGCTCGAACGACATTCTCACGTGGGAGGAGACGAATCGGACCTTCCACCGGGCGCTCATGGAGCCGTGCCGGATGCCGCGCCTGCTCGCCACCATCGACGATCTGCACAAGGCGAGCGCCCGTTTTCTATTCGCCGCCTGGCGCGATCTCGATTGGCGCTCGCGCTCCGATGGCGAGCATCGCAGCATCCTGGAGGCGGCCAGCGCGCGGGACGTGGGGGCGTGCCAGTCGCGCACGACCCATCACGTGCTCGCCGCGGGCCAGGCGCTGGTGGCCGCGCTCACCGCCGAACCGACGCGATGACGCACGCCGGCGGCTTCGCCGGCACCACCCGCAAAGGCTCGAACCCCGCCTCGTTCGAGAGGGCGGCAAACTCTTTTGAACGGAATGGTCCAAACGTATTTAGGAAATTGGCAAATCTACGAACACATCGGGCGCGGCCGATGACGGCGCCCATCTGCCGTGACCACCAACCGCATTGCGGCGGCATGGGTCCGCATCGGATCCGTTTATCCGTACTTTCCAGACAAGCGCGCCATCTTCACCGCGTTGTTGGATCGCCCTATCGAGGAGACAGGCCGAGTGGTCGAGAGTGCGCCGGTCCAACATTCGAGGCGCGCCTGCGTGCCACCTTGCGGCGGGCCATCGCGTCGCGGTCGCACGAGCTCGGACACTGCGCGATTTCGACCGGATGTCGTTCGTCCTCACCAACAGGATCGAGTCGCTCTCCCGCGGCGCCGTGCTGCGGCGGACGCGCGATTGTCCCTCGCCGCCGCCCGTGAGGAGGCCACGGCGGCCGTTCTCGGCTACTTGCGCGCGCATGGACGCCGTGATGTTGCACGGGCCTCCGCCCGACTCCTCGACATGACGCAGCTGCGTCAGGAAAAAGACGACATCGGTGCGGATACATGCCTTTGACAGGAGCGCGCACGGGATGATTCCATCGCGGGCCGAAAGGGGCGACCTATGGCGAATCGATATTATCTTGCCGCATTGGTTTGTCTTATTCCCACCACGGCGTGGGCCAATCCGTTTCCCGATCCCAATCGCGTGCCGCGCGATCCCGTCTCCGACCAACCCTTGATGTCGGAGAAGCTCCAAGTCGCCAACGCGTCCGTCGCCGCCGCCGGCGTGGATATCGTTCGCGCCGAGGTGGAGTGGGTGTCCTCGAACGATACGTTCCGGCTGGCCTCGGCCGTCATCGAAGCATCGGGGACGCCGGCGCTGCTCGCGCGCAGCCAAAAGAAGGATCCCTTCGGGAGCTACCAAGGCGTTTTGAAGGACAACGATGGAAAGCTGATTGGATACGACTCGATCGGCACCGGCCAGGAGTTTCGCCGGCTGACGCGCGCCATCACCCTCCGGTTCCCCCTCCCCACCAAGGTGTCGCAGCTGACCTTCTCGGCCGAGAACCCGTCGACGGGCGTCGTGCAGCCCGTGTTCACGGCCACCATCGATCCCGCGACCCTGCCCCGCGTGCAGGTCGATCCCAGCACCATCGAGGTGCGGGTGTTGAAGCAGGCCACCGCGCAGCCCGAGATCGCGGTGAACCTCTACGCCGAGGGCTACCTGGCCAGCCGCAAAGCGCAGTTCTGGACCGACGCCAACAAGGCCGTGAGCACCCTGGTGAACAACAACTTCCCGGGGGTCGCGCGCTTCACCATCCGCGCGGTCTTCTCCCCGTCGAACAAGGCGCTCGGCGCCGCGACGGATCTGGGCTCGCCCGTCCAGGAGCGGGACTCGTTTTTGGGGCTCTATTATCCTTATTGGAGGAACTTCGGCCGCTGGTACAACGTGGTGTACCCCACGCGCGAGTCGCGCTACCGCAGGGGCATCGGCAGCGTGCCGTACGATTACCCGATCGCGCTCGTCGACAGCAACCGGTACTGGGGCGTCGGCAACTTCAACGAGCTCACCGCCATTCCGGGGAGCCATCCGTCGTTCGCGTACCTGCTCTTGCACGAGTTCGGGCACTACTTCGGGCTGAACGAAGAGTACGAGGGGGGAGGCCCCACGGAGCTGGAGTTCGCGCCCGGCATCTCCGAGCCTTGGTCGCAGAACATCACCTTCACCACCACCCGCGCCAACTTGAAGTGGCGCAATTTCGTCTCGGCCAGCACCCCCATCCCCACCCCCGAATCCCAGTGGAACGGCAGCAACTACGGCGCGTACCTCGGCGGGTATGCCGACTCCACGCCGCGCAACCGCAGCCACAAACCCGGCTTCGATTGCACCATGGAATCGGGCCGCAGCTTCTGCCCCATCTGCAAAGATGCCATCGGCAAGAAGGTCGACTTCGATAGCGGAAAGGCGACGCCCCTCGGGGCCGACGACATTCAGTAGCGGTCCGCGTTCGCTCGTCGAACTTCGGATTCGTATCGGAGCGCCCCGCTCACCCCCACCAAGCCGCCTCGGTGATCGTCTCGAAGCCGAGCGAGTCATAGAGCGGCTTGCCCGGCTTGGCCGCCGTGAGGGTGACGGGGCGATCGTTCAAGAAGTTCAAGACGGAGTGCATCAGCGCGCGGCCCACTCCATAGGAGCGGTGCTCGGGGAGCGTGGTGACCCAGTAGAGCCCGCCCACCGTACCATCGACCACCGTGACGCACGCGCCCGCCGTTGCGCCGTCGCGCGAAACGAGGAAGAGCGAGATCCCCGGGGTCTCCATGAGCGCGCGGGGAAACAGCTGCCCCGGTTGATACGGCTGAAAGTCGGGCACCGGGAAGCCTTGGACGACGATGCGCTCCGCGATCTCGAGCTGCTCGGGCTGCTCCACCTTGGTGATCACCATGGTCGACGTGGTGGGGGCCGGCGCGGGGTGGCGGATCATCACGGGGAGCTTGCGCGCGGTGAGCCCCAGCCCGCGCATGTCCACCACGTTGAAGGCGTCTTCGACCAGCACCTTGCCGGGGTGCCGGTGGCGGGCCAGCTCGGTGAGCTCGGCCACCTCGTCGGGGTGCGGGGTCGGCGAGAGCACGAGGATGCGCATGCCATGATGGCGGCCATCCACGCTCAGAAAACCGGGACGGCGGATGGTCTCGTGTCCGCGCGCGGCGGCGAGGGCCGACCAGAATGTCGCGGCATTTTGGACGGCCAAGTGAAGGGAGATCATGCGCTCGGCGGTGGCGCGGTCTTTGTTCATCAGACCTTTCATTATGGCACGCGCGGCCTCGCGCATTGCACACGGAAGTGCAGCGAATTGGCACAAGACCGAGGCGCCCCGTGCAACTTGACCCGCCTTTGCGCCCGCCCTAGATCGCGCGGAATGGTCGACGCGAGGGATCTCCTGCTGTTTGGTTTGGCCGCGTTCGTGATGGTGCTCTCGCCGGGCCCCAACATGGTGTACCTGGTGTCGCGCTCGATTTGCCAAGGGCGAAACGCCGCGATCCTCTCGCTCTTCGGCGTGGCCGTCGGGTTCCTCTTTCACATGCTGCTGGCCGCGTTGGGGCTCACGGTGGTCTTCGTCACGATCCCGATCGCCTACAACGCCCTCAAGCTCGCCGGCGCCGCCTACCTTCTATGGCTCGCGTGGCAGGCCGTCAGGCCGAACGCCCCCGCCATGTTCGAGGCGAAGAATCTTCCGCCCGACTCGAAGTTCAAGCTTTTTTTCATGGGCCTGTTCACCAACATGCTGAACCCGAAGATCGCGGTCTTCTACATCTCGATCTTCACTCAATTTCTGCACCCGGAGCGTGGATCGGTCCTGACGCAATCCATCATTCTAGGGAGCACGCAAATCGCCATCAGCTTTGCCGTGAACTTCGTCATCATCCTTACGGCGGGCGCCGTGAGCTCCTGGTTCACGCGCCATCCCCTCTGGATCCGCGTGCAGAAATGGTTCATGGGGGCCGTTTTGGCAGGGCTGGCGGTCAAGCTTGCGAGCTCGAAGCAGCCGTAGCGCACGATCGCCTACACTCGAAAATCGCGCAGTTTACGCGAGTAAGTTCGTGCGTGTGTGTGTATGCAACACCACCGAGACCGGTGGTCATCGAACATCTTGGTACGGGAAAACAAGCCCTGAGCGAGCGTTTGATGGCGTTCTGACATCGTGCCTAGTCGCTTGACGTAAATGATAGCAGCTGACGCACGATTATGAATGCATCGGACGACGCGATACCAATCCCCCCTACATCAGAGTGTCCGAGACGTGCGACTGACAAGAAACGCACGTTGAACGTTGAGGGGGGTAACAATGATCAAATCGAATCTAGTTCGCGCGGGCATTCTCGGACTCTTTGCGGCGTCGTTTGGGGTCGTAGGTTGCGCCTCGGGAGACACCGGGGGCTCGTCGAGCGATGAACTGTTGGGTGACCAGGTCGCCCAGCAGGATCCGGGCGCAGCGGACGGGGATTTCTCTCCGGCTCGGTCTTATTCGGGTCGCGCCATCGCCGCGACGGTCAAGGTTGGCAAGCCGAATGGTATCGCCGATTACTCGGACAACGTCTTCTTGTCCGACACCACGCCGCTCGCGTCCAAGGGCGGTGAGCTGGCCGAGAGCCTGGTGACGGTCAACTTGGGTACCTTGCTCAAGGCGGGCGTGGCCAATGCGTCGACCAAGAGCACCAAGTGGGGGACGCTCTCCCGCGCTTCGGTCGCCAACGCGGCCCTCTTCGGCGGCTACGCGGGCGGTCTGCTCGGCGACGTGCTCGGTGACAGCGGACACGGCGGCGATCTCGCCGTCGATCTGCGGCAGATCCTCAGCGATCTCGGCCTGGACAACCTCGTCAAGGATCTCTTCGGCAAGGGTGGCGCGCTCGAATTGGGCATCCGCGCCGACGTGGTCGAGGAAGACGCCCGTGCATGGTGCGACAGCAAGGGCCGCGGTCACTCGGCCGCTGGCGTGAAAATCCTGAACCTGAGCGTCAACGGCCGGCCCATCCTGGTCACCCAGGAGCCCAACCAGACGATCGACCTGGGCATCGCGAAGATCATCATCAACGCGCAAGACAAGAGCAACCGCGGCGCCGCCATCGACGCGGCCGCGATCGAGGTCACCGTCCTCGACGTGGTGGACGTGAAGGTTGCGCGCGCGGCCGCCGGCGTGACGTGCGGATGCTCGCACGGCTGCGGCGACTTCTGATCGAGCTCGGATCACGAACGCCAAAAGCCCCGCTGACCCTCCAGAGCTCATAGGCGAGGGGTGGGCCCGCGCTCGATGCACGGGCCCCTCCTTGGAGCCGGCGGGGCTTTAGGGACACGCTACTGACCTCGGGGGCCGCGCACGTCGCCGGCCCCACGATGCACGCAAGCAAGGCGCCTTTCCCCTTACCCGCGCCGGGCCCGTGTCGCCGCACAGCGGGAGGTCACACCGTGGATGCCTGCCGTTCGGCACTTGCCGGCGGCCGGGCGAGCGACGTAAAACCGACCATTGACGTGAGCGCCCATCGAACCCCCAATCCGACTTTTGCCATACGTGAAGTCGGAAGCACTCGATTCGCACACCGTGCGAAAAACCTGGGGGTGCTCGGGCTCTTGCTTTTCCTTGTTTTCCAAACCTCGTGCACCAAGCTCGCATACGTACGGCAAGCCGCCGTCGGACAATACGATCTCCAGGTGCGGGCGCGAGACATCGGGGAGCTGGTTCGTGAACAGCGCGTCGATGCGCGTACGCGCCGGCTGCTCTCCCACGTCGCTCCGATAAAGCAGTTCGGCGAGCGCCATGGCTTGGCAGCCACCAAGAATTACAGGAAGTACGTGCGGGTCGACCGCGATGCCGTGGTATGGGTCACGAGCGCGGCCGACCCGCTCCATTTTCGCTCCCGATCGTGGACATTTCCGGTCGTGGGCAGCTTCACCTACCTCGGCTGGTTCGCGAAGAAAGACGCCCAGCGCTTCGCCCGCGAGATCCGCAGCCAGGGGTGGGACGTGGACGTGAGGGGCTCGCAAGCCTACTCCACCACCGGCTACTTCGAGGACTCGGTGCTCTCCACCATGATCCACCGGGGCGACGACGCGCTGGGCGCGCTCACCAACGTCATCCTGCACGAGATGACGCACGCCACCTTCTTCGTGCACCATCAATCGACGCTCAACGAGAGCGTGGCCAACTTCGTCGGCAACGGGCTCGCGGCCCTCTACCTCGACGAGACGGTGGGCCACGACTCCAAAGAGACCACGGCCTACTTGGTCTCGGAGGAGCAGCTGCGAAGGCGCGGCCAATCGATGCGCGAAGCGTACCGGGCGCTCGAGGCGCTGTATGCCTCGCCGAAGCCCGACGAAGAGAAGCTGGCCGAAAAGGCCGAGCTCCTGGCGCGCCTGCGGGCGACCACCGGCTTCAAGCGGCCCATCAACAACGCGACATTGATTCAATACAAGACGTACAACTCGGGCCAGGAGGAGCTGGGCGCGCTGCTCGCGTCGTGCGGGGGCTCGTTTCCGCGATTGATTCGCGCGCTCAAGACGCTCGAGACCGCGCCGTGGCCCAAGAAACAAGAGAAGGACATCGGGCGCATGATCCTGCCCCTCGTGCAGTCGAACGCCTGCAGCGAGGAGCGTGGATCCGCGTCGGCCGATACGTGGGATACGCCCGATTCGGCGACGTCTACTTGGTGACGAAGGCCTTCTCGAGCAGGTAGGTGCCGCGCTCGCCGCTGGAGCCCTCGGTGAAGCCGCGCTCCTCGAGGAGCTTTTGGCAATCGGCGTTCATGGCCTCGCTGCCGCACAGCATGACCCGGTCGCGCACGGGGTCGAGCGCCGGGAGGCCCAGGTCGCGGAAGATGCGGCCGTTCGTGATGAGGGTCGTGATGCGATCGTTCACGGGGAACGGCTCGCGGGTGACGGCCGGATAATAAATCAGCTTGTCGCCGATGAGCTCACCGAGGAGCTCGTTCTTCGGCAGGGCCAGGATCTCGTCCCGGTACGCCAGCTCGGCCACCGTGCGCACGGTGTGGCTCACCACGATGCGATCGAAGCGCTCGTAGACGTCGGGCGTGCGCAAGATGCTCATGAAGGGCGCGAGGCCGGTGCCGGTGGCCAGGAGCCAGAGCGTCCCGCCCTGTTCGAGATTGCCAATCACCAAGGTGCCGACGGGCCGCTTGCCGATGACCACCGGATCGCCCGGCGCGATGTGCTGGAGCCGGCTCGTGAGAGGGCCGTTCTCCACCTTGATCGACAGAAACTCGAGCGACTCCTCCCAGGGCGCGTTCACCAAGGAGTACGCGCGCACCAGGGGCTTTCCATTCGCCATCAGGCCAATCATGGTGAATTGGCCCGCTTCGAATCGAAATGCCGCGTTTCGCGTGCACCGAAAGCTGAATAACGAATCCGTCCAATGGTGTACGGATTCGACGTGCTCCAAGTAGTAATTCGGGGGGACGCTATCGACGGGGGAGGTGGAAGTAGTGGGAGTGGAGACTTGCATGTCGGTGGTGGAAGCGGATCCGCGATTCGTGGTTGGAGGAGCGAACCCAGGGCTCCCAGCGTGACACAATTGAAAACGAAAGTCAAAATCGCTTTCAGTTCTTCCGCTTCAGCAGGACCTTAGTGCCGAATGCGTCAGAGTGGGATTATTTCTTGTCGTTGTGCGTCGTAGCCGCAGCTCCTCCGCGCCCCTCTGCCCGTACACGTTCGTCTCTGGGGCGCCCGAAGCGCAATCTTCGAGAGATCGGGCACGGGAAACGTGTACGGGAAAGACGGGGCGGGTGTCTAAAAGACTCGGAAATTGTCCCAGAGGCTCTCACCGCCGAGGCCGTCGTTGGCGGGATCTTGGATGGTGAGCTTGTCGGCTGCGGTGGCCTCGTTTGGAAGGTTCATGCAAGCGGTCGGTGCGTCATTGAAGAGGACGTCGTAGGAGTGCGTAGAGAATCGTAAGCGGAGGGTTACGCGAACCCACGTGTTGCTCGGCAGCGGGCCGCAGTCGACATTGCCGCGGGGCGTGTTCGCCAGCAGATCGCCGCGCATGGCGCCGGGGACACCGGCCGTGAAGATGCCATCGGTGCGAAATAGGCGAATCTGGCCCTTTCGGTAGCCGCCAAGGCTGAATTGCTGAGAGGAGCCCTCCTCCGCCCAAATGTCGTACGTGACGGTGAGGTCCCGGGTGGTGTTGGGAAACGCGCGCGAGCCCACCACGAACCCCGAGCCCTTGTCGCCATGGAGCCGGAGAAGGTGCCCCGATGCACCGTTGTCCACGGTGAGCGAGCTCGGTGCACCGCCCGCGAGCGTCCACTCCGAGCCGAGCGCCCCGACGGGCGCGCCTTCGAACGTCTCCGCAAAGATGTCGGACGTGCTCGCGCGCGCGAAGCTCGCCGAGGTGACATCGCCGCGCGCTCCGGCGTTTTGTTCGAGCGACATCGAGCCGCCCTCGGGATCGGCGGCGCCGCAACCCGCGGTCAGGGCGCTGCTCGTCAAAAGAGGAAATAGAAGGACCAGCGGAAGGAGAATCCGCGATCGCGATCGAGACGTCATGGTCAGTCTCCCTTCGGGATTGGGTTTCGAGCGTCGGTGGGCCTTCGAGCTTTTGGGCGCGGGCTTCGAGCTCCAGGCTTCGACTCCGGGCTCGAGCCCTCGGCCCGGACGAGCGGGCACGTCGTAAGACCCGCGCCTGGCCTCGGCAATGGCTCGGCTTCGCTCCTCGAACCTTCGGACGCCGACCGCCGGCCACGCAGGCGGCGCGCATTCGACGCGGAGCCTTCGCAAGGGGCTTCCAATCTGCGCTGGGTTCCCCAATGTTCGGATGTTAATCTCGAACGTTCCGGAGTGTGTCCATGCCTACGACCGCCGATGCGTCCACGTCCGTGCGAAGCTCCCGTGCCCCCAGGGTCCCATTCTGGATCCAGATCTTGCTCGGTTTCGTCTTGGGTGCCTTGCTCGGCTGGATCGGCAAGACCGCCGAGATCCCATGGCTGGTAACGGCCCTGGAGAAGATCGGCTCGGTGTTCGTGCAGCTGCTCAAGCTGGCGGTCGCGCCGCTGGTGTTTTTTGCGATCCTCGTGTCCATCACCAACCTGCGCCAGGTCAAGAACGCGGCGCGCTTGGCCACCCGCACCCTGCTCTGGTTCATGATGACCTCGCTGATCGCGGTGGTCATCGGCCTGGCGATTGGATGGCTCACCAACCCCGGCGCGGGCACGGGCCTCACCCCGGCCGACGGCAAGCAGCCCTCGCACACCGGATCCTGGCTCGACTTTTTGACCGGCATCATCCCCACGGACATCGTCACGCCGTTCACCAAGCTCAACGTGCTTCAAATCGTGTTCATGGCGGCCGTGACCGGCGCGGCCGCGCTGAAGTTGGGGGACAAGGCGGAGCCGGTGCTCGCGGTGAGTCGCTCGGTGCTGCAGCTTTTGCAAAAGGCGCTCTGGTGGGTGATCCGCCTGGCGCCCATCGGCACCATGGGGCTCATTGGCAAGGCCATCGCCACCTACGGCTGGAACCTGATCGGCAAGTACGCGACCTTCACGGCGGATATCTATGTGGGGTGCGCGCTGGTGATGTTCGGCGTCTACCCGCTGCTGCTTTGGACGGTGGCCAAGGTCCACCCGCTCCCCTTCTTCAAAGGTGCCTGGCCCGCCATTCAATTGGCCTTCGTCTCACGCTCCTCGGTGGGCACCATGCCCGTCACGCAGAAGGTCACCGAGCAGCTCGGGGTGCCCAAGGAGTATGCGTCCTTTGCGGTGCCGTTCGGCGCGACCACCAAGATGGACGGGTGCGCCTCGATTTACCCCGCGCTCGCCGCCATCTTCGTGGCGCAGATCTTCGATGTGCCGCTGGGGATCAAGGAGTACGTGCTCATCGTGTTCGTGTCGGTCATCGGCTCCGCCGCCACCGCCGGGCTCACGGGCGCCACGGTGATGCTGACCCTGACCCTGTCGACCTTGCACCTGCCGCTGGCGGGCGTGGGTCTGCTCATGGCCATCGACCCCATCGCCGATATGATGCGCACCGCCACCAATGTGGCCGGTCAGGTGGTGGTGCCCATCCTGGTGGCCGCCAAGGAGAAGATCCTCGACCGCGAGGCGTACGCGCGCGCCGGCATGGTTCAACTCGACGGTGACCTCGCGCACGACGCAGCCCCGAAGGGCACCGCCCAAGCGCCCGCGGCGGGCTGACCTTCGGGGCCCTTCAGGGCTCGGTGCCCGGCGGACAGGCACCCTCGTCGGTGCGCCGTGCGTACAAGGTGGACGCCAGCACGGTTTTTCCGCGGCAGTAGTGCTCGTGAAGGTAGGCGCCCAACGTCTCGTAGTGGTCCATCGAGCGGTTATCCATCGACGAGGGAACGTCCAGGATCACGCGCGGCTTGGTGGTCTCCAGATCGGCCAGGAGCTGCGCGCGCGAGCCGGGGACCGCGCGCGCATCGTCCTCCGCCTTGGTGGCGCGGAACCAAGGGACGAAGCCCGACGGGTATGTGGTCATGAGGTAGCGCGTGGCCGGGCGCCGCCCGCAGCCGACATAGAAAACGGGCGCGAAGCCCCAGACGAAGATCCGCTCGCCGCGCCGCGCGTAGGGATCCATCTCGGCGCACATCTGGCGGAGCTGCGCGTCGGTCCAATACCGATCGTCGAGCCAGAGGCGATCGGCGCGCTGATCGGCTCGATAGCGCGCGAGGAGCTGGCTCGAACCAAGGAGGAAGAGCGCCGCGCCGGGCACGAGGACGAGCACCTGGGCGAGCACCCGCACCCCACCGCGAGGCGACTCACCGAGGTGCGCCGTCACCACCTCGCCCAGGAGCAAGCCGCACCAGGGCACGACCACGATCGCGTAGTGGGGAAAGCCGCGCAGGGTCGCGTTGCAGACCAGAATGCCGATGACGGCCATGACGCTGGCGCACAGCACGAAGCCGTGCTCGTCGTAGGCGCGTATCGAAGCGCGAACGCGATCGCGAACCCGATCGCGAAGAGAGCGCGGCTCGGGCGTCGCCAATGGCGCGGCGGTCAAGAGCCGGGTGAACCCCGAGGCGGCCAAGGTGAGCCCCGCGCCGATCGCTAGAATGTTGTGGACGAGCCACTGACGGTACACCTCGGCGCGGTAGCCGGGGTAATCGAGCGGCGCCATGTAGATGTCGCGCGTGTACACGATGAGCCAATAGTGGAGCGCGCCGAGCTCGGACGCCGCCGCATACCGCACCAGCAGCGCGGCGATGGGGATCACCGCACCCGCCGCATAGGCACCGACCGCCACCCGCCGAGCCCGAGGCGGGGCCCCTTCGCGCCATGCCGCCGCGAGGACCCATAGCCCGAACGGGAGGTGCCCCACGAGCCCGAAGTGCTTGCTCAGCGCGGCGCACGATGTCAGCGCGCCGGCCGCGAAGAGCCACCCCGGCGAAGGCACGTGGCGCTCGCGCCGCAGCGCCACCACCAGGCAGCAAAACGCCGCGAGCAAGAAGGCGTTCAGCAAATGCTCGCCGCTGAGGCCCAGCGCATCGTAGGCCTCCATGGAAATGAAGTACACGCACGCCCCCGCGAGGGCGGCCACCGCGGCGGTCAGCGGGCGGCGCGCGAGCCAGGCGGCGAGGGACGTGGCGGTGAGCGAGCCGCCGATGGCGAGAACGCTCATCGCGCGCACGGGCATCCAGGTGAGCGGATCGAACAGGTGCCCCATCCAGGCGACGCCGTAATAGAGGAGCGGACCGCGCTGGCTGACCGCATCGACGTACGGCAGCATGCGCCCTTCCAACATGCGAAGCGCAAATGCCGCGATGTAGCCCTCGTCCCGCGCATGCACCAGCACCGGCTGCGAAAAGAGCCACGCGTGAAAGCGAAGCACCTGCAGGGCCACGAGCGCCATGGCACACAGGGGCACGATCATGTCCAGCCACGGTGCCGTACCGCGACACGAAAGTCGGTGCCGGAACCAAGAAAGAGAAGGGCGAGAAGAACGCGTTCGCATATCCCGATATGGGGGAGGACATAGCATGGGACATCCGCTGAGCGCGCCAGATCGAGCGCATGGGAAGGCGCCGATCGCGCCATCGCTCACCGCGCGATCGATCCTTTGCGGATGGCCTTTCGAGGGGGACCGGCTAAGTACGATAGGATGAAATCCTTTTCGCATGTGCTTGCGGCTGCGCTCCTATGCGCAGCTTGCTCTTCGTCCGACAAAACCGACACGCCGCCGCCCTCGACCGATACCCAATTCGGGAAGATCGAGCAGGACTACGTCGTTTATTTTCTGTCGCGCAACCCCGTCGTCGCCACCTACTTGGGCGGCAGCGCGCTCGACTCGAGCTTGGCCAAAATCGATGGCCGGCTCCGCGATCATTCGGCCGCGGCGATCGCCGAGGAGGACGGGAAGCTCGCGGAGTTCAAGAGGCAAATCCAAGCGCTCCCGCGCGAGAAGCTCAGCCCCGCGCGCCAGACGGATCGCGACGTGGCGCTGGCTCAAATCGAGTTTCAATTGCATTTGCACCAAGTGCGCAAATACCAACAGCGCGCGCTGGACAGCTACCTCGACGAGCCCTTTCGCGGCGTCGATTGGCAACTTCAAGGGATGAGCGAGGCCGGCGGTGGCAAATATGGAACCGAGGCCGAGTGGCAGCGGATCATCGAGCGCCTCGACGCCGTGGGCCCGTACCTGGGGGCCGCCCGCGAGCAGCTCCGCGCCGGCGTGGCGAACGGCAACACGCCCGACTGGCGCATGCTGCGCCGAAACGGGATCAACACGGCCAAGGCCGACGCCGACTACTTCGACAAAGAGCTCCCGAAGATCGCCGACGAGCGGCTCGGCGGGCCGCAGCGCGAGGCGCTCCTCGACGGCGTACGCAAGGCGTCGGCCTCGGCCAGCGCCGCCTACCGCGCCTTGCACCAGTTCATCGCCGAGACCTTCTTCGACGACGCGACCAAGCCCGAGGTCGATCGGAGCGGTCTGAAGCCCGCGTTCCGGGACGACCACTTTGCGATGGGTGAAGCGGAGTACAACTGGGCGCTCCAGAACAACCTGCGCCTCACGAAGACGGCCGCGCAGCTGTACGACGAGTCCTGGGCCGTCGTTCAGGCCACCCAAGAGGAGATGATCGCGGTGGCCCGCACCATCGGCCAAGAGCGCGGTCTCACGCTCCCCGCCGATGGCATGGCCGCCGTGCGCGCCGTCTTCGACGAGCTCTCGAAGAACGCGCCCAAGAGCGACGACGAGATGATCGGGTGGTACCGCGACGCCGGCGAGCGGCTGGTCAAGTACGCGCGCGACACCGGCCTCTTCGACATGCCGGCCGAGTACAAGCTGGAGGTCACCATCACCCCTCCCCCGCTCCAGGGCTCCATCAGCGGCGCGGCGTACTACCCGGCGCCGCCCTTCAAGGACTCGGGCGTGGGCCGCTTCTACGTGACCCCGACCAACAACGATCCCGCGTCCTTGGCGGAGAACAATCGCTCGTCGCTCGCCTACTTGGCCGCCCACGAGGGGTTCCCCGGGCACGATTGGCACTACAAGATCATGACGCAGTACCGCGATCAGATCACCCGCGTGCGCTGGCTCACCCCCGGCGCGGTGGAGGACTCGTCGTCGATGTGGGAGGACTCGGCGGCCGCCGAGGGCTGGGGCCTCTACGCCGAGGCGCTGATGGCGGAGCCGCAATCGAGCGCGCCCAAGGGCTTCTACAAATCCGATGAGCGCTTGTACCAGCTGCAAGGCAAGCTGCTCCGCGATGTTCGCGTTCGCGTCGACACCGGCATCCACATCGGGCGCCTCACCTTCGATGAAGCCGTCGACGTCTTCTCGCAGGCCGTGCATTTCCTGCCGGGCGCTTGCAAAGGCGCGACGGATGCGGCCAAGGTTCAGAGCTGCGCGGTCTCCGTGAGCAACATGTTCCGCTACTCGAAGTGGCCCACCCAAGCCATTACCTACCGGCTCGGCAAGGAGGCCATCCTCGAGCTGCGCTCCGACGCCGAAAAGAAGCTGGGCACGAAGTTCTCGGCCAAGGCCTTCCATATCCAGTTCATGAAGCAGGGCACCATCCCGCCGGGCTATTTCCGCGAGCAGCTCCTGGCGAACCTGGAAGCGGGCAAGTAGCGGGCGACGTACCCGGGTGTGATCGCACGGTCCTCCTCGGCGGCAACGAGGTTTCACGCCGCCGCGCGAGGACGCGCGTTCCGTCTTGCGTCGAAGCGAGCCGTGCTGCGCCCACGAATCGGCTCGCTTCGTGCTGTTGGCACCATCCCATGCGGAATCGACCTCGAAACACAGCTTGGCGCGCCTCGTCCTGGCGGACCTATGGGACGCTCGTCGCCGCGGCTGTGGCGTCGATCGCCACGTCGCCTCCGAGCTGGGTGATGGACGCCAAGCTCCCGGCGGAGACCTCGTCGCCGCCGCCGGGAATGGCCTACCGCTACCTGGCGGAGGCGAGTGAACGGGTCGCGATCGACGTGGAGCGGCCCACGTCGGCGCGCATCGGGGATTGGCGGCAGGTGCCTCCCCATCCAACGCGGGTCGAGCTTTCGCTGTTTCCGGGCGAGCGCCTGACCCGCGTCTTCACCAGTGGGAGCGAATGCGGCGGAGGGTGCGGCGGGGACTGCGATCCCCCGGATGGCGCCTTCGTTCGCGTGAGCGAGCCCACCCCTTGGCCCGCGTGGTCGCTGCGCCACGAGCACGAGGTCACCATCGGGCACTACGGAAGCCGATTGCGCACCATCGACGTCGGTTTTCGTATGCAGGTCGCGCGCTGGGTCCCTCCCACGGAGCTGGTCCCCGGCGGGCCGCCCGCCTTGCGCTTCGAGGCCTTTCCCGTCGCTGCGCGTGGTGGCCGCGCGGCGCGTGTGTCCGTCCGGCTCGAGTCGGGGACGGACTACCTCCTCTCGGCGCGCGACGAGGGTGGTGACGATTCAGGCGCAGACGTCGATTCAGGCGCGGGGGTCGATGCCGGTGGAGGCGCGGACGCGGGCACGGATGCGGGCGCCCTCGGCGATGCAGGCGCGGATGCCGGGACCGACGCAGGCGCAACGAACGACGGCGATCGCCTCGGGCGGAGCACGCGCTGGCGCATCGTCGCCACCCTCGAGGGGCTCTGCGAGCGCGAGCACGAGCCGTGTGCAGCCCCGAAGCTTCCGCTCGCGATCACGTCCATCATCTACGCCCTCGAGGGCAACCCCTAGGCGCGCATGCCGTCCCCGCCCCCGAGCGCCGAGTTGCATGCCACACAGCCCGCTGCGCCGCAGCCCACCGCGCCGCTGCGTGCCACACCACCGCACGCGACGCCGCCGCACGCCACGCCGCTGCACGCGACGCCGCTGCACGCGACGCTCCTCGCCCATCCGTGGATCGTGGGGTCCATCGCGCTCCTTTGGATCAACGACCATGTGCTGAAGGTGCATTGGCCCTCGGCGCTCACCGGCAAGCTCTCGGACGCGGCCGGGCTGGTCTTCTTTCCGGTGGTGCTCCTGGCGCTCCTCTCGCTTGCCGCCAGGGCCGCGCGCCGCCCGCCCGCCGCCATCGGCTTTCGATCCTTGCTCCTCTGCGCCCTCGTGACGGGCGCCGTGTTCGCATGGGTCAAGCTCGATCCCGCGGGCACCGCGTGGTACCGCCACGCGCTGGGCGCGCTTCAGTGGCCACTTCGAGCCGCCCTGCGCCTCGGACACGGCCAAGGGCTGCCCGCACTGCGCCGCGTAGTCGCCGTCACCGATCCCACCGACGTCTGGACCCTGCCGTTCGTGATGATCGCCCCCTGGCTCGCCCGCCGCGCACGGTAGCTCGCGCCGTCGCGAGCGGGCCGCGCGCAGTCCATTGCTGCGCCACCCGCCATCTTCACGAACGGGCTTGACGAAGCCCCGCCTCGCATATAGATACGTGTCTATATAGACAAGGGGCTATACATGGTACCCGCGACCTCGGAGCTGGATCGTGTCTTCGCCGCCCTCGCCGATCCGACGCGGCGCGCGATTCTGGCGCGCCTCGCCACCGGCGAGGCCACGGTGAACGAATTGGTGGCTCCCTTCGAGCTCAGCCAACCCACCATTTCGAAGCATTTGAAGGTGCTCGAGCGCGCCGGCCTCGTCTCACGCGGTCGCGACGCGCAGTTTCGGCCCGTGCGCTTGAACGCGGCGCCGCTCGAAGGGGCTGCGCGCTGGATCGGTGATTACCGCCGGTGCTGGGAAGAGAGCCTCGACCAGCTCGCGGTGTACGTCAAGGAACTGCAACAACAACAAAAGGAGAAAACCCATGAGAGCAAACGAAAACGAAAATGAGCCCGCAGCCGCCCGCGAGGTCGTCATCACGCGCGTGTTCGACGCCCCCGCCCGCCTGCTCTTCGAGGCCTACAGCAAGCCGGAGCACGTCAAACGATGGTTCGGCCCCAAAGGCTGGCCCATCACCTTGTGCGAGATCGATTTTCGAGTAGGCGGCCGTTTTCGCTTTGGCATGACGGGGCCCGACGGCAACCCCGAGACACCGTTCGGAGGTGAGTATTTGGAGATCGTTCCGAATCGAAAGATCGTTTACGACAATGCGTTCGAGCTCCCGGGCGCCGAGAAGATGATCGTCACCGTCACCTACACGGAAAAGGACGGAGGGACGATCCTGACCATCCATACGCTGTTTGCGTCGGTGGCCATGAAGAACGAGCACGTGGGCGGCGGCTACGTCCAAGGCACGAACGAGATCCTCGACCAGCTCGCCGAGCTCCTCCCCAGCCTGCGCGCGGGCGCGTCCGCCGAAGGTGCATCGTGAGAAAGCTGGTCGTCGCCACCTTGCTCACCTTGGACGGCGTGATGGAGGCGCCCGGCGGTGAGCCCGGCCATCCGCACACCGGTTGGGCGCACCCATTCATGGGCACCGACGAAGTCGCCCATAAGTGCGCCGAGGCGCTCGAGGCCGGATCCTTGCTCCTCGGCCGCATCACGTACGAGTCCTTCGCCGAAGGCTGGTCGGCGCGCTCGGGTGTATTTGCCGACAAGATGAACGCGATGCCCAAGCACGTGGTCTCCACCACCTTGGAGAACCCGGAGTGGAGCCCGACCACCGTCATCCGAGGCAATGTCGCTTCCGCGGTGACCCGGTTGAAATCGGAAGACGGCGGCCCCATTTTGGTCGCCGGCAGCCGCACCCTGGTGCACACGCTCATGGAGCACGATCTCGTCGACGAGTACCGCCTGACGATCTTCCCGGTCTTCGTGGGATCCGGCCGGCGCTTGTTCCCCGACGCGCTGCGCGCGAAGAAGGCCACGCTGCGGCTGGCGAGCACCTTGGCGTTCACCTCCGGCGTGGTGGTGAACACCTATCGACCCAGCCGCGAGGGCTGACGGGCGCGCGGGCCGTCTCGCGACGGTCACGCGCCGAAGAGGCCCTTTTGCCGCGCCTCTTCCAGCTTGGGCTCGAGATAGGCCCATAAGGCGGGGCAGCCCGCTTGAATGGGAGGCTGGATGCGGCGCACCACGCGCTCGTAACTGATCCCGTTTTCGCGCCAGCTCTGGCCGTGGTTGGCCAGGTTGAGCAAGACGGGCATCGCGCGATCGGCCGCGTGGGCAAAGCGCGCTTCGGGCGTTTCGCCGCGCTCGAACTCTTGCCAGAGGGCCAAGAAGCGGGCGCCTTGCGCCTCGGGGAGCAGGCCGAAGATGCGCGTGACCGCGCGAAGCTCGGCGGCCTTGCGCTCCTCCCAGCCGCCCTCGGCGTACACGATGGTGTCACCCGTATCGATCTCCCCGATGTCGTGGACGAGCAGCATCGCGATCACGCGGGGCATGTCCACCGGCGCTTCGGCATAGGGCTCGAGCGACGCGGCCAAGAGCGCAATTTGCCAGCTATGCTCGGCCGAGTTCTCCGGACGAGTCAGGCCGAGCGGGCGGGTTTTGCGGGTGACGCCTTTGAGCTTGTCCAGCTCCAGGACGAAATCGACGATGGCTTGCATGGCGATGGACCTCCATCACGATACGTCATTTGGAGGGCGGCGCGCTCGATCGCTTGGCCAGATAAACGCCCAAGAGGATCAGCGCGACCCCGGCGAGCTGGGCCAAGGTGGACAAGCCCGCGCCGCCCTTTGCATCGATCAACACGCCCGTGATCATCTGCCCGCTGATCACCAAGAGCACGGTCTTGATGGCCCCGATCCTCGGTAGGACATAGCTGTTCACGGCCACGAAGAGCGCGCCAAACAACCCGCCGAGGTAGGTAAAACCGGGTGCGCCGGAGACGGCCCACGAACCGCCCGAAGCCCCCTCGAACACGGGACCGCCCATGGCGAAGAGGATGATCGTCAGGAACGCAAAGCCGATGGCGTGGTTCCAAAACGAAGCTTTGAACGGACCGAGCTCGATGCTCAGTTGACCGTTCAGGGCGCGGCTGGTGCCGATGATCACGCCATTGAGAATGGCAAGGAAGGCATATCCCATCATCGATCAGGACCGGAAGAAGATCAAAAGTGCGCTGCCCGCGAGGATGGAGACCACCACATAGAAATCCGTGAGGACGAGCTTTCGTTTCGCGATCCCAAAGAGCCCGAAGCGGTCGCAGACGATCCCGAAGAGCACTTGGCCCACCAGCATGAGCGCCAGGGTGCCGGAGAGCGCCAGACGGCTGTTCACCGCGATCGCCGCCAGCACCACCGTCAAGGCCCCCGGCACACCCCCCAAGTAGGCCCACGGAGGTCCCTTGGTGCGCGCGGCCCCGTCCTTCGCCCGGCGAAAGAATTGCGACCCTAAAAGGACCAGCGCGAGCGCGGCCACCGAGCCAATGCCGTGCGCGATCCACGAGGCGAGCACGGGGGTGCTGTGCTTGGCCATGAGGCTGTTGAAATCAATCATCACCGCAAGCAGCGCACCCCCCGCGAGCGCGAGGAGCCAGTCGGTCGAGCGTCCCATCATTGGCATTGGCCCTTGTCGCCCGAGGTTATAGACCCGAAGCTCTCCAGAGCAACGGGCCGAAGCCTCGAACCGACGTGGACCTACGCGTGGGCGCGGACCAAACCTCCCCTCACCTGCCCGAGCGACGCGACGGCGCCCCAGAAAATCCGCTCGAGGCCGCGGCTGCCGTCGAGCCCCCGGCGCGTGGCAAAGGAGAGCAGCGCGCGGCCGTTCTCGACGACGGCCCGCGCCTCGGCCGCCCGGTACCGGTCGAGCACCCGGTTCAACGTGGCCTCGTCCGGCGCGTAACGGCGGCTGATGGCCTTTGCGTACTTGACGTGGCGCTCCTCGTCGCGCGTGATGCCGTCGATGATCCGGGCGCTCTCGGGATCGAACGGCCGCATCGCCTGGGCGATGCGCGGGAATTGCTTCACGCCGCGCTCTTCGATGACTTGCAAGAGCAAATACGCCTCCATCACCCCGAGCCGCCCGTCCACGAACGCGGTGGTGAGCCCGCCAGCGTGACGATCGATGCCGGCCACCACGTCGAGCTCCGGCGGCACCGGCTCCGGCTCGATCCCGAGGCGCTCGAGGCAGCCCCTCAGCAACGCGGCGTGGCGCGTCTCATCGTCGCGGTGCACGCGCACCATCTTGTTGAGCGCCGGATCGTCCACGCGCGCGAGCAAGGTGTCGAACACCCCCGCCTCGTCGGCCTCCTCGGCGCGGGCCATGAAATGAAGCATGAACGCGCGCCCTCGCGGCGAGCGCATCAAGCACGGAAGGTAGAGCGATCCCAGGGAGTCGAACATGGCGAGGTTCCTCCTGTTACAATCCTGTAAACGGCAGATACTTACAATCTTGTAGGTAGCGCTACTTACAACCTTGTCAATGACCAAGCGAAAGACCGCCGAAATGCCGCGACACCGCCGAAGCGCCGACGAGGCGCGTCAACGAATCCTCGACGCCGCCGAGCGGCGCTTGCGCGAGACGGGACCGGGGAGCATTCGCCTGCAGGAGGTCGCGTCCGATGTCGGCATTTCCCACCCCGCCGTCCTGCATCACTTCGGCAGCCGCGAGGGCCTGGTGCGCGCGGTGGTCGAGCGCGCTCTCGAGCGGCTGCAGGCGGATCTGGTAGCCGATCTCGCGGCGGCGGCCGAGGGGCGACCGCTCGATGGCGCGGCGCTGTTCGAGCGCGTGTTCGAGACGTTCGAGGAGCGCGGGCACGGGCGGCTGGTCGCGTGGTTGCTGCTGTCGGGCTACGATCCGTTCGACTCCGACCTCGCGCGCGAAGGGTGGGCGAAGATCGCGGAGACCACGCACGCGCTCCGCGTTCGGAGGCGCGCGGGCGGCGAGAAGCCGAGCTACAAGGACACCCGCTTCACCATCGTGCTCTCGGCGCTGGCGCTCTTCGGCGAGGCCATCGCAGGGGACTCGACCTTCGGCATGGCCGGCTTCGAGGCCAACGCGCGGACGGGGCGAACCTTTCGCAAATGGTTCGCGACGTTGCTCGCGCGCCATCTCGACGGCGAAGACGAACCGCGTTGAGTTTGCGCAACATGGAAACGTGTGCTGAATAACGCCAGCAGCTTTCATGAATTAGCCGAAGCGTATCGACCGGCGTGGCACATCCAACCAAGGGAGAAAGCCAATGCGATGGTTTGTCTTTTCCGCAGCAACGGGACTTCTGGCGCTCTTCGGGTGCAGCACCTCTTCGGACTCGGGTTCTTCTGGTTTTTCAGGCGAGGACGTAGCGCTCACATCGAGCGACGGAACGCAGGGCCCGCGAGGCAACTGCGTCGGAACGACACCCTATGATGCGTGGGTCGCCGATCCCAACCTCTGCGTCTATGTCTTTGCGACCAATCTGGGGCGCGCACGGCAATTCGCCTTTGCGCCCAATGGCGATCTGTTCGTGAACAACCGCGACAAGGTCACGGTTTTATGGGATGCCGATCGCAATGGTGCGAGCGACACCAACGAACGAGCCACCTTCGCGACGGCGGCGGGGCTCAACCACGGTCTCGTCTTCGGGCCCGATGGCGACTTCGTGTACGCATCGAGCGATACCACCATCTACCGATGGACCTACGAGCGCGGCGACCGCGCGGCCAAGGGCCCGGCGGAGATCGTGGTGAAGAACATGCCCGCGGCGGGCCGTCACAACTCGCGCACCCTCGTCTTCGACTCCGAGGGCCGTCTCTATGTGAACGTGGGCTCCGCCACCAACACCGACGCCACCCCGGAGCTCTGGGCCACGCGATCCCAAGTTCGCCGGTTCGATCTTCCGGAGAACATCCCTGCGGGCGGGATCGACTATGCGAAGGGCGACATCGTCGCCTCGGGGATGCGCAACGAGGTGGGGCTCTTCATCGACCGCCGCAATCGGCTCTGGGGCGTCGAAAATGAGCGCGACGAGCTGATCGACGATCGCTTTGGCGGCGATATCCACACCGACAATCCGGGCGAGGAGATCAACGTGGTCGCCACCGGCGACGACGAGCGCGCGCGCACCAAGTTTCATGGATATCCGTTCTGTTACAGCGAATACAAACTGACGGGCGGCGCAGGGTTGGGGACGCAGTGGTCCGATCGAACCTTGGCCCCCGAGATCCGAAAGACCGACGCGTGGTGCCGCGATCCGCGGGAGGTGCGCCCGCCCAAGTTCGTGATGCAAGCGCACTGGGCGCCGCTCGGCATCGTCCAGTACACGGAACGGTCGCTGCCGTACCGCGACGATTTCATCATCGCCGTGCATGGCTCGTGGAACCGTCTGCCGGCGGTGGGGAAGCTGCTCGCCGTAGCGCGCTACCGGAACGGAGACATCGTGTCGGTGGAGCCCATCGTGGGCGCCAAAAATGCATCCGGCGGCCTCGAACAAGGCGCGGCGGGGGCACCGCGCCCGGTCGATGTTCGACAGGGGCGCGATGGCGCACTGTATTATTCGGATGACGCGGGAGGGCGCATCTTCAAGGTCGGCTACCGCCGGTAGCGCGCGGGATTCGCCGCGCGCGTCATTCGTGCATCACGCATCACACCTCGGAGGGTTCCCCGGCGACGTAACCGGGGAACTTTCCGCTGGTGAAGCGAGGCGGGATCCCGGTGCCCCGAAGGGCGGAGAGCTCGGAGCGAAGCGCGAAGATGCGCTGCGCAAGGTGGTCGTGGGTCGACGCCGGAAGGTTCAAATGCTCGAACGCGGCGCGGAGCTGGTCGGGCGAAAAGACGCCGAGGTTGGGCCGGAACCAGCGCACGGCGGTGGCGATCCCCCGCCCGATGCGCGAGCGGGTGACGATGGCAATCGGACAGTGGAAGGCCGGCTCGCGGGATACGCGCATGCGATTGCGCTGCATCAACGTGGGCCCGCCCCCGTCGCTGTAAACCAGCATGCAGGTGGTGGCGCCGGTCCGCGAGCGTTCGATGTACCCGGGCAGATCGCGCTCCCATTCGAGGTCGGAGGGGCAATCGACGCTGTGCACCAAAACGCAAACCTGTCCCACGTACTCGTACGCCATGGTGGGTTGAATCGGCGTGGAAACGCTGCGCGGGGCCCAAAGGCGACGCGAAGGCGACATAAGCATGGAGGGTGCTCCCAATGTCCACATTGAGGACGAGGCTGCCCTGAGTCAAGAGCCAGAAATTTCCGCGTCTCGGCGACTCTGCCTTTGTCGTCTTTGGCACCACTCCGCGTTTTTCGGAGCAACTTACGCCGTTCGAGCCAGCTCCGGCAGCTCCTGCAACGCGGGCAAGGCGGGCGCCGCGGGCGGCGCATCCAACGCGGACGACTCGGGCACGAGCAAGCGCTCGACCTCCCGCCAGCCGGTGGCGCGCCGATATCCGGTGAGATGGGCATTGTGCGGCGCCGTAAAGAGTATTCCGCGTCCATCGAGGTGTGCCAGGTTGCGCGGCATATCGTCGATCAAGGTATCGACCGAGACGATGCTCTTATCGCCGCAAAACACGATTCGGCTCGGGGGGATGAACGGGAAGTGGCGCGCCAGCCATCGAAACTTGGGGCCGAACGAGCCAGGGAACTCCATGGCCGCGGTGACGATGAAGATCTCGTTCGCGTCGGCGAGCTTCCGCAGCACCTCCTGACTGTGATCCATGACCGGGAGGTCCGCGAAGATATCGCCCTGTTGCATCATGGTGACCAGGTGCTCCACCTGCGCGGGGGGGAGCCACTCCAGAAGATCGAGCCCCGTCATGTTCTCGGGGGTGAGCGCATGACCGTATTCGCGATTGAGCCAATCGAGCTGCACGCCGAACGTATCGGCGAGCACGTCGTCCATGTCGACTGCGATTCGCATGAAACCAATTCTCTCCTCTCGTCGCTGCCTGCTCATGGGGATAGCCCGCGGGCCGGTCATCTGTCCAATGCAACGATTTGGCGATGGTGATAAGTATGGGTTATGAACTTCGATCGACTGCGCTCCTTCGTCGTCTTGGCCGAGCGCCTTCACTTCGGGGCGGCGGCGCGGCTCTTGAACCTCAGTCAACCGGCGTTGAGCAACCAGATCCGGCTCCTGGAGGAGGAGCTCGGCGCGCCGCTGTTCGATCGGGGCAGGCACGGCGCCGCGCTCACCGAGGTGGGAAAGATCTTCTTGGAGGAGGCGCGCGGGCTGATTTTGCACGCCGACCGGGTCCTCGAGATCGGCCGGCGCGCGGGGCGCGGCGAGACCGGCCGCTTGTCCATCGGCTTCGGGTTCTCCACCCTCACCTTGGTGCCGCGCCTCCTCGCCAAGTTTCGCAAGCGCCGGCCGGAGGTGCGGATCGATCTCCGCGAGATGGCGACGCACTCGCAGCTCGACGCCCTGCGGGAGGGGCGCATCCACGTGGGGTTCGTCCGCGTGCCGGCGGGCAAGGAGTTCCGGCAGCTCTTGGTCCTCGAAGATCGGCTGATGCTCGTGGTCCCGAAGAGCCAGCGCAAGGAGCAGCGGCGCATCGACCTCGGCGACTTCCGCGGCTCGCCCTTCATCTTGCCGCAGAGGAGCCTCTCGGTGAGCTACCACGACCACATTCTTCGCATGTGCAGCCATCATGGCTTTCACCCCCGGGTCATCCAAGAATCGCACGAGAGCAGCACCATCCCGGCCTTGGTGGCCGCCGGCTTGGGGGTGGCCCTGGTCGCCGAATCCCAACTTCGAACGCGCATCGAGGGCATCGTGGTCCATGCGCTCGACGACGAAATGGCGCGCTGGAAGGTGGGCGCGGCCTGGCGAAAGAGCGAAGGAAGTCCGCTGACCTCCGAATTTTTGGACATTCTGCGAGATGAGTTGGCTTCCCTGGGCCGCGATCCGCGCGCGAAGCAGGGCGCCGCCGCAACATATCGGTGACGCGCGCGAGGATCCGATCCCGGCCGCGCGCCGTCGGGTATCCTCGCGTCCTCGTTGTTCTTGGAGTTGGAGAGGAGATGACCATGAATGGACGCTCACGGGCCACGGGACCGCTCGTCGCCGTCGCTTCGTTGGGGATGGTTGCGGCGATCTTGGTGACGACCGATCGCGCGGCGGCGTCTCCCGATTCGGGCGATTCGGCCTTTTCGAACGATTCGAGCTCATCGAACCCATCGAACCAGGGCGTGGTGCCCGAGGAGGTTCGGGTGGAGACGGGCCGCTTCGAGCCGGGCGCGCCGGATTGGGCCTATGTGCCGGTCGACGTCCCGGCGGGGGTGCGTGAAATCGCAGTTCGCTATACGTACGATAAGCCGGCCCCGCCGCCCGGCGCGGCGGGCAATGCGCTCGACATCGGCATCTTCGATGCGGATGGCCACGATCTCGACGACGCGGCCGGCTTCCGCGGCTGGTCGGGCGGCGCGCGCGACAGCTTTACGATCAGCCGCGGCAGCGCCACCCCCGGCTATTTGCCGGGCCCCATTCGCCCCGGGCGCTGGCACGTCATTTTGGGCCCTTACACCGTGGCCCCGCAAGGCATGAACTGGCGCGTGGAGATCACGTTGCGCTTCGGCGATCCGGGGCCGGCGTTCGTTCCTCGCTACAGCCCCTCGCGCGTCCCCGGCCGCGGCTTCGGCTGGTACCGCGGCGATCTGCATTTGCACACCGTGCACTCCGACGGCAAGCGGCTCCCCGCGGAGGTGGCGGCCGGCGCGCGGGAGCGCAAGCTCGACTTCTTCGTCTCCACCGAGCACAACACCACCAGCGCCAACGCCGTTTGGGGCGATGTCGCGGGCTCGGATCTCCTCATCGTGAGCGGTGAAGAGGTGACCACGCGCAACGGCCACCTCGTGGCCGCCGGGATCGGGCCCAATCAATGGATCGATTGGCGCTACCGCGCCGAGGACGCGCAGCTCGCGCGGTTCGTGGGCAAAATCCACCGGGGCGGCGGGCTCGCCATCGCGGCGCACCCGTACTGTCCGTTCGTGGGCTGCGACTGGAAGTTCGGATATGCCGACGTGGACGCGATCGAACTCTGGAATGGCCCTTGGACGGGCGACGACGCCCTGGCCGTCGCGCTCTGGGACGGGATGCTGCGCGACTACGTGCAGCGCAAAGGCCCGCGCCGCTGGATGCCCGCGGTCGGCAGCAGCGATGCGCACCGCGAGCCGCAGATCATCGGGCTCCCGCAGACGGTGGTGCAGGCCCGCAGCCTGAGCCGCCAAGGCATCCTCGACGGGGTCGGGGCCGGAACGAGCTGGCTCGCCGAGTCGGCCGACGTCGCGCTCGAGATGAGCGCCCGCGCCGGGATCTTCGAGGCCGGCATCGGCGAGCGCCTGCTGGCCTTCCCGCATACGAACATCGGTGTCGAGGTGAAGGTGGCGGGGGTCCCCGGCACCACCGTTCGCCTGATCACCGATCGCGGCGAGGTCCACGCGGTCCCCGTCCCTGCCTCCGGCACCGCCTCGTTCACGTGGCGCACGGTCGCGCGCGAAGCGGCCTATGTGCGCGCGGAGGTGCGGCGGCCGGTCCCGACCGAGAGCACCCCCGATACGCTCGTTGCGCTCTCCAACCCGATCTTCCTCGGGTGGAGATGACGCGCTACTGGCGCTGCCAGACCCTCACGTGATCGACCCGCATGTAGAGCGGGAAATCGGCCTTGTTCGGGGTGGTTCCCGGGAACTGCCCCGCGATGGCCAAGTTGAGAATGATGTAAAACGGCTTGTGGAACTCCTCTTGGTTCGCGGCCGTGATGCCCACCACGTGCACGGGGTTCGGGTTGGTCTCCCGATCCACGTACCAGCGGATCTCGTTGGGCTCCCACTCGATCGAGTACAGATGAAACGGCGCGACGTTTCCGGTGCCGTAGGTGTGGGAGCGATCGGCGTTGAGCCCATTGCCCCAGGGGAACACGCCGGTGCGGGTATCCCAGAACAGGTTCTGGAAGGTCACCGTCTCGGCGTTGCGGTGCTCCATGATATCGATTTCGCCACAGCTCGACCAATTGGACGCCATACGGTCGTAGTAGCCGATGGGCGCGGAATAATTGCTCGTATAGGTGTTGTCGGACGACGTCCCCATCATCCACAAGGCGGGCCAGGTGGCCACCGCGGTGGGGAGCGCGATGCGAGCCTCGATGCGGCCATACGTCCACGAGCGCTTTCCTTGCGTGGTGATGCGCGCCGAGCGCTGGTACCACTGCCGGCCGGCGATGGTGGTAGGGGTATCGTGGTAGTCGGCCCGAATGACCAGGTTACCGCCCTCCAAATAGGCATTTTCGGGACGGTACCACTCCCACTCGCCGTTCCCCCAGCCATCGAAGGTATTGGCGCCGGGATTGAGCCCGTTGCCGACATGGTAGTTCCAGTTGGAGGGATTGGGCTGACCGCTCCCGTCGAAGGTGTCCTCCCATACGACCTTCCAGTTGCCCGCCGGCGGGGCCGAGCCCATGGTGAACTGCGACCAGGCGGTGTCGGTGGCGCCGCCTGCGTCCAGGCCGATGGTGAAGAAATAGCGCACCACGGCGCCCGACGGCACATTGGAGACCGTGTACGTGTTGTTGCCGCCGCTGGGGGCCATTCGGACGTTTTGCTGCACGTCGCCGTTGATTTGATAATGCAGATCCGCCCACGGGGCCCCCTGGACGTAGAATTGAACGCTGCTGGCCGATACGATATCGTAGCCATGATTGGCCGCCGTCGCAGCCGTGGCCCGCACCGGCAAGATGACCGTGCCGGCCATCGCGGCCGCCGCCAAACCCAGGACCAAGCCGAGAGGCCGGAGTCCGCGCGCGAGAAGCTTGCCCGTCACCATCGAAGCACCTCCTGGTTCGTAGAGCTCGTGCCCTCCGCCTCGCGGCCGAAACACGTCCGAAAGGCACGACCGCCGCAGAGGAACGTACGCCTTTCTGACGTGCGCGGCGGAAATGCGCAACCAAAATGAAACTTCGGAAATACGTAAAGGAATCCTCAGATAGTGGTATTATCTTCCCGTACGCGCGAATCCCAACTCGCGCAGCTCAAGAACAGCGCGCCCGTCGCCCATCATGTCACGTGCGGCGCTTCGGGGGAGCATCGAGGCTGGCCGCGATCCGTTTGGGGGCGATGAGCCGATAGCTATCTTCGATCAGCGCCGCGAGCTCCCCCCAATCGATGCTCTTTCCGTCCAGGTAAACGCCGATCCACCCTTTGTGCCCCACATAGGGCGGGATGAAGATCACCTCCGGCCGAGCCGACACCAGCATGCGTTGCGCGCCGTCGGGCGCTTTGAGCCATACGGAAGGTCGGCCGCCCTCGAAGTTCCCCTTTTGCATGGCAAAGATGCGATCGCGCACGCGCCAGGTGGGATCGCCCCACGCTTCTTTTTCGGTGGCCTCGGGGAGGGCCAGGCAGATGGATCGAAGTCGCTCGAGTCGGTTGGGGCGCACGGTGGTAAGCAGACTATCCCAGGTGGGCCGCGATGGGACCGTTGCGCGAGGCGCTCGCGCGCTCCTGGGCGGGCTTCTCCAGCACCTCCCGGCCGCGGTGACCGCCACGACGGTCACCGAGGTCCAGGGGGGTCATGATGTGAAGAGCGGGTTCCCGCCCGGCTGCGCGACGAGGTCAGAGGAGCGACAGGATCAACGAGGCGTAGTTGTCGTGGCCGGAGCGATTGGGGTGGTAGGATTCGGAGATGGGATTGGAGAGGCCATTGACCCATTCCACGTCGTCGCAGACGGCGTGGCCGGTGAAGATCGCGCGGGGATCGGCGTAGGTGAAGCCGTGCGCGCGCGCGACGCTGCCGATGGCGTCCGAGAGGAGGTTGGCGGTGTTGTTCAGCTCTGCCTGCTCGCCTGGGCTGATGCGCGCGAACAGGTTGCACTCCTCGCCATTGAAGATCCGGGGATAGCCGACGACCACCACCTTGGCCTTGGGCGCGCGCGCGCGAATGTCCGCGTAGAGGCTGTCGAGCAGACCCGGTAGCTGGTTGCGGATGAAGTTTTTGGAATTATCGATATTGCCCCAGCACGTGGTCGGCCAGGGCTTTGCGCACGCGGTGATGACGTCGGCGAAGCCCGCGTCGTTGCCGCCGACCGAAATGGTCACCAAGGTGGTGGCGCTCGAGAGGGCGCTCAGCTGATTGTTGCGCACATCGTGAACGCGCGCCCCCGAACACGCCACGTGTTTTAGCTCGTAGCCTCGAGCCGCCGCGATTTGGGGGCCGAAGGCTTGGACCGAGCGCTTGCACCCCTCGTCGACGTACTGGCGGGTGCCGAGACCGGACGAATACGAATCACCGAGGGCCGCGTACACTCCCGGGGCGAGCTCGCTCTCCGATTCCCCAACATTCTCACCGTACTCGGCTGCGCATCCCACCACCATCAATGCCAATGGCAAAAACGCGATGCTCTTCATATCCGCTCCCTCCGGTCGTTTGTGCGTGACGCGCAGCGATATCCCTGTCGATTCGCTGCATCCAATGCGGATACATCGATCTCAGGAAATGGTCGGAAAGTCCATCCCCGCTCATGAAATCGATAACCGGTGTGTGGGATAGCGCTCCCCCTTCTCGGCGACGCGCAACCGCCCTCGCAGAGAAATACTGCGCAAGTGGAAGCAGCCGTCCAATCCCCTCTCCCATGTGACAATGGTGGCGCGAATTGTCAGCGCATCGGCGTGCGGCGCTCATGGCGCGCGCGCACGACCTCGATCGAGCCGCGGCCGATGCGCGCGCCGCGCTCGGCCTCGATCATCTTGGCCAGCGCCGAGCCATCGTCCGGGCCGCGCGGCGCGCGCCATGGATCGAGGCGAGCTCGCAGGCCGCGGCCGCGAGGATGCAAAACCGAGCATCGCCGCGCGTGCCACACGGTTCGTGCCGCAACTCGACCATCGCGGTTGCGCACAATAGGCTCATAGAGGGGATAAAAACGACAAAGGGGGATATGGAAGCTGCAACATGCGGCGTGCGGCTCGGCGCGTGCGCGCGGGTGCCGAGCTGCACGCGGTTGCAGCTTCCATGGCGGACCGGGGGATGCCGCTCAGCGCGAAAGGAACATGGCGAGCGAGTCCGGATCGTTGGCCACGGCGCGGCCATCCTCGGGACGAACCTCGCCGCTGCGGATGCGGTCGGCCAGGTGGCGCTCCAGCGCGATCATGCCCTCGCGCTTTCCGGAGTGGAGCACGCTGGCGACTTGGGCCGTCTTCCCCTCGCGGATCATATTGGCGACGGCGTGGTTGGTGCGCAGCACCTCGGCGGCGAGCACGCGGCCCACGCCACGGGCGCGCGGAACGAGCCTTTGGGCGACGGCGGCGCGCAGGGTGTCGGCGAGCTGAATGCGCACTTGCTGCTGCCGCTCGGGCGGGTACGCATCGACGATGCGCTCGATGGCCGATGCGACGCCGCCGCAGTGAAGGCTGGTCAGCACCAGGTGCCCGGTCTCGGCGGCCGTGATCGCGAGCGAGATCGTCTCCGGATCGCGCATCTCGCCGAGGACGAGCACGTCGGGATCCTCGCGGAGCGCGTCGCGAAGGCCGCTCGGGAAATCGCGGACATCGCGGCCAATCTGGCGCTGGCGGACGAGCGAGCGCGGTCCGCTCGCCAAGGTGAACTCGATGGGATCCTCCAGGGTCAGCAAGACGATGGATCGGCGCGCGAGCGCGGCTTGAGCGAGCGCGGCCAAGGTGGTCGACTTACCCGAGCCGGTGGCGCCGCACACGATGACGAGGCCGTGCGGCAAGTCGACCAGATCGTCGATGGGCAGCGGGAGCCCCAAGGACGAGAGCGCCGGCGCCCCGCGCGAGACGAAGCGAAGCGCGGCCGCGATGCCGCGCGAGGTGCGATACACATTGACGCGCGCCCGCGTACCGTCTGCCGACTCGAGGGTGAAATCGAGCGCCCGGCCCGATGAAACGGCCGCAACGGCCGACGGATCCAAGCCGAGGCGCGCCGCCACGTCCTCGGCGCCTTCGTGCTCGAGGCGATGGAGCTCCCCATCGACGCGCACCACCGGAACGTCGCCATCGAGGAGGTGCAAATCGCTCGCGCGCATGGCCACCGCGTGCGCCACCAGGGTCTCGCAAGGCACGGCCGCCGCCGCTCCATCGACGGACACGGCGGCGGGCGCGGACACCGGCGCCGAATCGACCGCGGGCACCGCTTTCGCCTCACCGCTGTCGCGCAGCTCGCGTCCACCGTGCACGTCGCGCACCTCCCGTGCGGGAAGCGGCTGCGGCTGCATCTGCGGCTGCGGCTGCGGTGAAGGAACGGGCGCGAGCCTCGTCGGAGCAGCCTCGGGACGGCCGCGCGCGCGAAGAAAGACGGCGTCGAAGCCCTCGTCGGCGCGCAGGACGAAGGTCACGCGAAAGGGCCCGAGCTCACCCGCGTCGTACGCGACCTCGAGCTTTCGGGCCGAGCGCAGCGCCTCGTCGCGCTCCTGCGTGAGGATTTCACCGAGGAGCTCGCGGAGCGTCTCTTCCGACGTCGGCATCATGTGGAAGCGCTTGGCCGCACCGTACGCCAAGATCTTGGGCTCGCGATCGATGCCGACGCGAAGCTCATTGGCGCCCTGCTGAACGACCATCGCCAGAATGCTATCGATCCGTGCCATCGGGCCCATGACAGACGAGCGCGCGCGGTTCTTCCCGTCCGATGGCATGGACCTCCGAATCGCGGCCGCTCCAGCCGGGCTGGAAGCACGATCTTCGTGCGTCGCGAGGCGCGGGCGACGTGGCTCCTGGCCATGCACGCCGACCCGCGAGAAGCGACTCGAAGGAAAGCACCTGCGCGGCTCACGACGGAAATGCGAATTCGGTCGTTCCCGACCATTCAAAACGGGACACGCGCGATGGAAAAGCGCATGACGTTAAATCGTCCTGCGGCACCGAAATGATTCGGGCGCGCAGTCTGCGATTACCAACTATCCTTGTCAGAGCGCCTCTCCTGCTCTCTACTGTTTGGCAAACGTAGCTTGCGGCACAGGGAGAAAACACATGTCAGGTACGACGAGGCGACAGGTTCTTGCCGGCGCGGTGGGAGTGGCTGGCACGTTGGGGCTCGGTGGACGTTCCACGGCATGGGCGAGCTCGGGAGCGCCGGGCAAGAACGTGGCGGTGCTCGGGGGTGGCGTGGGCGGATTGACGGCCGCCCACGAGCTCGCGGAGCGGGGTTTCTCGGTCGTGGTGTACGAGCCGGTGGGGTTCGGTGGCAAAGCGCGCAGCATCCCCGTGCCTGGGACCGGACGAAATGGTCGCAAAGATCTCCCGGGCGAGCACGGATTTCGGTTCTTTCCGGGCTTCTATCAAAACTTGCCGGATACGATGAGCCGTATTCCCTTCCCCGGCAACCGAAATGGTTGCCTCGGCAACTTGATCGACGGCAGCACCATCCGCATGTCGCGCGCGGGCGGGCGGCACGACATCTTCATCCCGCTCGACGCGGCGGACGCGCCCTCCTGGCTCACCCCCGAAGCGCTCCGGCAGCTCTTGGCCGGCTGGCTCGAGACCAATATGCATCTACCGCCGAACGAGCTGGCCTATTTTGCCAATCGCATTTTGGTCTTTCTCACCAGCTGCGACGAGCGCCGCTTCGGGCAATGGGAGCACACGCCCTGGTGGGATTTCGTGCGCGCCGCCAAAATGTCGCCGGAGTATCAGCGGATGTTGGCGCTCGGCGTCACGCGCAATGTCGTCGCCACCAAGGCGGAGGTGGCGAGCACGTGGACGGTCGCCCATATGGTCGAGGCCTTCCTCTGGTCCGCGCTGCGCCGCGGGAACTACCAATCACCGGACAGGCTCCTCGACGCGCCCACCAATGAAGCCTGGATCCATCCATGGCTCGCGCACCTGGCGAGCTTGGGCGTGCAGCTCGAGCTGGGCTGGAAGGTCACCGGCATGGCGCTCGACGGCGGCGCGATCGCGGGGGCGACCGTGACGAACAAAGCGGGCGCCACCCGGGAGATCAAGGCCGATTGGTACGTGTGCGCCATCCCCATCGAGCACTGTCGGACGATCTGGGGCCCGGACATTTTGGCCGCCGATCCCGCGCTGCGAAAGGCCGTCACCCTCGACACGGATTGGATGGTCGGACTGCAATACTTCCTTCGGCGCCGGCCGCCCATCGTCAAAGGCCACGTCAACTACATGGACTCGCCGTGGGCGCTCACCTCCATTTGCCAGGCGCAGTTCTGGCCGCAGGACTTCGCCAAGAGCTTCGGCGATGGCACGGTGGTCGATTGCCTCTCGGTCGATATCTCCGAATGGAACAAAAAGGGCATCCTCTATGGCAAGACCGCCAAAGAGTGCACACGGCAGCAGGTCGCCGAGGAGGTGTGGGCGCAGCTGCGGGCGCACCTGGAGGACACGGGGGACGAGGTGCTCCCCGAAGAGGGCTGGCACTCGTGGCACCTCGATCCCGCCGTCACCGATCTGGGCACCCCGGGCGCGGCCAACTCGGAGCAGCTCCTCATCCACCCCGTGGGCACCTTGGGGAAGAGGCCCAACGCCGTCACCAAGATTCCAAACTTGTTCCTCGGCGCCGACTACGTGCGCAACGACATCGATCTGGCCACCATGGAGGGCGCCAACGAAGCAGGCCGCATGGCCGCCAACGGCGTGCTCGAGGCCTCGGGCTCGACCGCGCCCAAGGTGACCCTGCACACCTTGTATCGCGCACCCGAGCTCGAAGCCTCCAAGGCGCACGATCAGCTGCGCTACCGCCTGGGCCTGCCGAACCTCTACGACTTGGGCTAGCGGCGAGAACGTCGACGGCGAGCGCCTAGAGATCGAAGGCGCGGCGCCGGTAGACTTCGCGGCCGTCCACCAAGGTCCAGAGCACCTTGGTGGCGCCGATCTGGTCGGCCGGCGTCGCGTCGAGATCGCGATCGATCACGATGAGATCGGCGCGCTTGCCGGGCTCGATCGATCCGGTGCGCGTCTCCGAGCGCATCGCGCGCGCCGCGTTCACGGTGTAAGCGCGAAGCGCCGCGTCCAAGTTGGGGAGGCTCTGGGCGCCGCGGGTGAGCGCGCGCTGAATGCCCATGAACGGGTCGAGATCGCCCACGTCGTAGTCGGAGCTGAGGACCACCGGCGCGCCGGCCGCATGGAGATCGCGCAGCGGCCACGCGCGCTCGCGCACCCGCCGCGCGCCGACATAGGGCTCGAGCTCGTTCAGGTGCCCCGGATCGTTGTGCGCGCCCAGCTGCATATCGGCGAAGACGCCCAGCGCGCGAAAGCGCGGCACATCGCGCGGGTGCACCAGCTCCACGTGCGTGAGCCGATGCCGCGCGGCCGCACCGCCGGGCTCCCCGCGCACCGACTCGATGGCGTCCAGCGCTTGCCGCACGCCCCGGTCGCCGATGGTGTGAATATGCATATCGAAGCCCGTCCCTTGCAGCTCGCGCACATAGCGAACGAGGCGCGCCGGCGGGAAGTACTCGAGGCCGCGATCGGGGCCCAAGGTCTTGGCCAGGTACGGCTCCAGCAGGGCCGCGGTGGTGTTCTGGGTCAAGCCATCCGCGTAGATCTTGATCTGGCTCACCCGGACCATTCCGCCTTGGTCGCGGTACATGCCTTTGAGCATTCCAATTTGCGTATCGTCGTCCTTCAACGGATACGCCCACAGCCCGAGCACCATGCGCACGGACATTTCGCCCTTGGCCTCGGCGCGCCGGTACGCATCCAAGTAGCCGCGCTCCCAATACACACGCGCATCGCACGCCGAGGTGATGCCGACCGAGTTGTCATGGGCCATGGCATCCAAAAGGGCGCGATCGTTGATGCGCGCCAAGGTGGGGTTGACGGCCAGCGCGCGGTCCCACGGCCACTCGCCGGCCGCGTCGATCAAGAGCCCATTGGGCTTTCCGGAGGGCTCGCGGAGGATCAAGCCGCCCTGCGGATCGCGCGTGCTGGCGGTGATTCCGAGCACCTCGAGGGCGCGCGTGTTGACCCACGTGCTGTGCGAGGTGGAGTCGAGGATGGCCACCGGCCGGTCCGGGATGGCATCGTCGAGGATCGCACGCGGCGGGCGCTTGGCGGCGAGGATCGTCTCGATTTCGTGACCGTTGCCCAGCACCCACGAGGTGCCCTCCGCGGTCTGGCACCGCTTCACCGCGCGGACGTAATCTTCCGGGTTGGTGACCTCGGGATCGAGGCGGCACGACACGACGGGCACGTGCGCTTCGATGGTGTGCTGGTGCACGTCGTGAAGGCCCGGGAGCACATAGCGCCCCCGAAGATCGACCACGCGGGTCCCGGACCCGATGTATTCGCCCGCGCGATCGTTCGCGCCGACGAACACGATGGCGCCATCGCGCACGGCCACCGCTTCGGCAAAGGGCTGCGCCTCGCGCATCGTGCGGATGCGCCCGTGGCGCAGCACCCACTGCGCGGGCGCGCGCCCATCGCCTTTGGCTCCGCCGTCGCTCGGACGGGCCGCGGGCGAAGGCCGGCCATCGGCCCCCAAGGTCGGATCGGAGGGCTTCCCCGAAGGGTGGTCCACGCCACAGGCCAGGAACAAGCTCGTCAAGGCGGCGAAGGCCATCCGCGGCGGCGACGCAAGATCGAGATAAGGTCGTTCGTTCATCCCCATCGTCTCCCGTATTCTCGTTTCGAAATAGAGGACGCGGCCCGGGCGCGGTTGGCGCATGGAAATTTTCATGGTTCGCGGGCACTGCCAACCTCTGCCGCGCAAAACCGACGTATCACGCGCGCCTATGGGTGCCATCGAGCCCGCTCGCCTTCTCTTCGGACCGCCTGTCGTTACAACCACGGTGTCGAAGCGATGGAGGTGACGACGAAAATGATGACCAAATCACGTATCGGACTTTTTGGGTTGGCGCTCGCGTTCGCGTTGGCGGCGCACCCGGCGAAGGTCGAAGCGCAATCGACCGCGTCGGCGCCGGCGACGCCGTCGTACAACAAGCCGCGGTTGCAAGTGCCGGGCGTTTATCGATTCGATGTCGGCGATTTGCACCTGACCGCGCTGTCGGATGGGAGCGTAGCTCAAGATCTGCACCAGCTCCTGACGAATACGACACCTGGCGAGGTCGATCGATGGTTGCATCGCTCGTACCTCACCAACCCGGTCGAGGCATCCATCAACGTCTATGTCATCGAATCAGGGCCCCGGCTGGTGCTCGTCGACACCGGCGCGGGTGAGTTGTTCGGCCCCGGCAATGGCGGCAAGCTCGTCTCCAGCCTCGCCGCGGCCGGGTTTCGCCCGCAACAGATCACGGACATTCTCATCACGCACGTGCACTCCGATCACATCGGCGGACTGATGGCCGACGGCAACCTCGTCTTTCCAAATGCCACCGTGCACGTCGCCAAGGCCGACGTCGACTTCTTCCTGGACCGCTCCAACGCCGCGCGAACGGGATACGACATCAAGTATTTCGATCAAGCGATCAAGATCCTCAAACCCTATGTCGATCTCGGAAAGGTCCGCACGTTCCGCTGGACCACCGAGGTGCTCCCCGGCATCACCGCGAGCCTCCACCCCGGCCACACCCCCGGGACGGCCTTCTTCGTCGCCGAGAGCCGGGGCGAGAAGATCTGCTTCATCGGGGATATCATTCACGTCGCCGCCGTCCAGTTCCCGCGGCCCAACATCACCATCACCTACGATCTCGATCCGCGAAACGCCGCCTGGGTGCGCGCGCAGAATTTCCCGATCTTCGCGCGCGAGCGCGTGCTCATCGGCGCGCCCCATTTGTCATTTCCCGGCGTCGGGCATATCCGCGGCGAGGGCGACGGCGGCTATTCATGGGTGCCGGTCGATTACACCAACCGCCAGGTGAAGTAGCGCGAAGACGCCGCTCGTCAGCGGGCAGGAGCGGTGGGCGCGCCGGTTTCTTCCGCCACGGCGAACACCAGTTGGCGCAGCCAGCGGTGCCCGGGATCGTGATGGCTGCGCTCGTGCCAATAGGCCACGAACTCGAAGTGCTCGAGCTCCACCGGCGGCGACACGGCATCGATGGAGCTCGCGAACCGCTGGAGGAAGCGGCGCGGCAGGGTGCACACCAGATCGCTGTTGGCCACGATGAGCGGCGCCATGGCATAACTCTGGACCGATACGGTGACCCGGCGCTCGCACCCGCGCCGCTCCAGCGCCTCGTCCACCAGGCCCGAAAAGCCGCCGCCCCTCGACGAGACGAGCAGGTGCTCCAAGGTGCAGAACTCCTGCAAGGTCAATGGGCCGGTGCCCCGCGGGTGCCCTTTTCGCTGGGCGGTGACGAAGTCCTCTTTGAACAAGGTGCGGCTCATCAAGGTGCTGTCCGCGCGGCCGGTCCCGCCGATGAAGAGGTCCACCTTCCCCGACTCCAGCTCGGCGGCCATGGCCCCAGGTTGCGGCAGCACGAACGCGAGCCGGATGGCCGGGGCCCGCGCACGCACGCGCGGCACCAGGCGGGTCGCCAGCACGGTGCCGGGGTTCTCGTAGGCGGCGAGGACGAACGTCCGCGCGCTCCGTGCAGGATCGAACGCCACCATCGGCGTGGTCAGCGCGCGAAGGTGTTCGACCACGTCGTGGACGAGGGGCTTCAACTCGAGCGCACGAAACGTCGGGACGACCCCTCGCCCCGAGGCGCCGGGGATGAACAAGCGATCGTCGAACAGCGCGCGCAGCCTCCCGAGCCGGGCGGAGAGCGCAGGCTGGGTGATGCCGAGCTTTCGGGCGGCCTGGGTCACGTTGTGGCTGTCGAGCAAGGCGTCGAACGCCAAAAGCAAGTTGATGTCGAGCTCTTCGATCTTGGTGGCCATCGAGGTTCTTCGCGGCTCACTTCGCCGCGTCGATCCGTACTTTGAGGCCTGCGAGAAACAAGTCCAGGCCGGCCGCGAACCGCGCGCCGGAATCGGGGTCGAACGTTGCACCGCGGATCGTGGCTTCGGGTGCGCTTCGGTTCGAAATCGGGGCCGGCGGCGTCCGGCCCTGGCGCCATCGCGGTGCGCGACGTGGACGTGACGCGCGCGCCCGCATACGGGCCGCCGAAGCGCGCGGGTGACGGTCCCGGCCGCGCGAAGCCCTCGCATCCGCAGGTGGACCGGGGCATCATGAGCGGGTGACCGCCGTTTCATCCATGACCTCCTCGCCGCTCGACGAAGGGCTCCTCGGCGCGGGCGCGCCCATGTTCGCGGCGCGGTACGCGAAAGATGGCACGCGCGTCGCCCGCGCGCTGGCCACGCACACGTACGCGGCGCTCTCCTTTTATACGGAGGGGAGCTTGCGGTTCGAGCAGCGCGGGCGGTGGATGCTCGAGGCGGGCGACGTTCTGCTGGTGCCGGCCGGCGAGCCGCATCGCTTTCTCGAGGCGCGGCGCGCGGAGTTTTGGAGTGTGGGCTTTTGCGTGCCGTGCTTTGCGGCGGGCGAAGCGGTCGGCTTCGTCGAGCCGTTCGAGCGCGTTCGGGAGGGCGCATCGGTGGTCGTGCGCATCCCCTCCGCGCGTCACGCTTTTCTGGAGGGGCTCTTTCGCGAGCTCTCGGAGACGAGCGCGCCATCGCGGCGCGGCGAAACGCCGGCGGTGCAGCGCAGCTTGCTCACCCTGGTCTTGAACGAGGTGCGGCGGGCCGCGCGGTGGGATGTCGAGGGCTCGGTGCGCGCCAATGGCGCCGCGGGCACCGTGGGCGCGATGGGCACGAAGGGCGTGGTCGCGGAGAGCCTGACCTTCATCGAGCGCAACTGCCTTCGCCCGCTGACCTTGAAAGACGTCGCCAAGGCCGTCTGCCGCAGCCCGGCCTATGTCACCACCGCCCTTACGCGGGCGACGGGCCGCAGCGCGGTGGAGTGGATCATCGCCGGACGCATGGCCGAGGCCCGCCGACTGCTCCTCCACTCCGACGAACGGGTCGATGGGATCGCCGAGCGCGTGGGATACGTCGATCCAACGCACTTCATTCGCATGTTCCGACGCGCGCACGGCACCACGCCGTCGGCGTGGCGTGCGGCCAAGTCGCTCGAGCGCTGAGCGCGCGCATCGCGGGTCGCAGTTTATCGCCTACGCAGGGTGCACGATTCCCGAATTTGGGACGAGCTCGTCCCATGAGCGTGGACGAACGCCGCGCCCACCGTTGCGCCTGTTCGCGGACGCATGGCCGGACACCTGTCCGCCAAGCCGGTTTCCTGCGCAAAATGAATCGAAGAAGCGCGCTCGCGCCGGGCATCTCCCTCGTGGCACGTCCGTTGCGAAGACGGTGGATAGCATCGGCGAACGGCGCCTCCGGCGCTCGCTGAAATTTCCTCGGCCCCATCTACGAAAGAACAGCATCATGAACACGACCATCGCGCGTTGGCTGCCCTCCGTTCTTCTCCCCCTCGTGCTCGTTGCGGGCGCCGTCGGGTGCCATCACGGAAGCAACGCCGATGGCACCGTGGTCGCGCTCACCCCCGCCGTGGATCGCGACGCGCCCATCGTCCCCGAGGGCCATCGCGATCTCGCGTATTACTCCGCGCGCACCCAAGGCGAAGAGCAAACGCGCGTATTCGTCCGCCGCCACCCCGGCGACGCGCCCCGCGTCGTCTATGTCGATGCGCAACCGGGCGAATTGGTGAGCGTCAGCGCCGACGGCACCCACGGCATCTTCCGCCGCTTCATCTCCCCCGGCGCGACGGAAGACGTCGTCATCGATCTTCAAAAGACCGCGAGCTGAAGAGCCGAGGCCTCCGTATCGCGAGCATCGATGCTCGCGGTCACACGCCAGACGTTTCGATAAGGTGTGCTCTTCCCCTTCGCAGGGCGAAGATCGTTCACCGCGACCGCAGATAGCCCATTATCGATATCTTTCTTCGAAGAGCTCACTTGGGATCACGCCGCCCGTGCGGCCTATCGTGCCACGAGGGACATTCGTCACGTTTTCCGCGGCGGCCCAGCTTTCCGTGCACGGTACGGGTGCTACGTTCGATAGCGCGACGAGAAGCAAACCATCGAACCCAATACCCTCCGAGCTACGAGGTCGATATGCGTGACTCCAATGAAGCGGGCACACCTGCCTGGGAGCTGCCGGGCGTCTTCCACTTCGAAGGACAGCCGATCCGCTACGGTTCACTCGGAGATGGGAGTCCGCTCGTTCTCCTTCATGGCACGCCGTTTTCGTCCATCGTCTGGCGGCGAATTGCCCCCTACCTCGCCGTGCATCGGCGGGTATTCTATTTCGACTTGCTTGGATATGGGCGCTCGGAGATGCGCGCCGGCCAAGACGTCTCCTTGGGCGTCCAGAATCGACTCTTCGCGGCCCTCCTCGATCACTGGGGCCTGGACCGCCCGGACGTCATCGCCCATGACTTCGGGGGAACGACGGCGCTCCGCACCCACCTTTTGAATGGCCGAAATTATCGCTCGCTGACCCTGATCGATCCGGTCGCCATCGGCCCCTCGGGCTCGGCGCTCGTCCAACACGCCAGGCAGCACGAAGCGGTCTTCGCCGGCGTTCCGGCGTACATTCATAGCGCCATTTTGCGCGCCTACATCGGAGGCGCTGCATACCGTCCGCTGTCGGAAGACGTCCTGCAGCTGTACATGGCTCCCTGGCTGGGCGCCGAAGGCCAACCCGCCTTCTACCGGCAAATCGCCCAAATGAGCGATCGCTACACGGACGAAATCGAACATCGCTACAACGAAATCCGCTGCCCCGTTGCCATCCTATGGGGCGCGCGCGACGCATGGATCCCCACCGAACGAGGGCGCGCCCTCGCCCAGCGGATTCCCAACTCCACGCTCCGTGTGGTCCCCGATGCCGGCCACCTCGTGCAAGAGGACGCCCCGGAGGCCATCGTGGCCACCGTGCTCGATTTTCTTCCAAAGGTTCGGTAACGACCACGGTGTCCGTCGTGGACGCGGACGTCGGATTCGCCCCCGGCTAGACGTCGAGCTCGGACGAATCCGCGTCGCTCTCCAAGATCCCCACGATCTGGAGCCACGGCGGATCCGGATCGGGATTTTCGTAGATCCGCATCCCGAGCCGTTCCATCACCCGCCGCGAACGGGCATTTTCATAGGTCGTCATCGCGAGGATGCGCTGCAGATGAAGCTCGCGCATCGCCCAGTCGATCAGGGCTCCGGCCGCTTCGGTCGCGTAGCCCTTTCCGCGCTCGCCGCGCGAAAATGCGTAATAGAGGCCAACCTCCGGAACGAACCGCTTCGCGTGCGCCCGGGCGCGCGCGTGGGGCGCAGGAACCCTTGGAAGAAGGCACGGCACGAGCCCGCACGAACCGATGAGGAGCCCGCTCGCTCGGTGAATCACGGCCCGATCGCCGTATGGCGGTTGATGAAGACGTTCGAGCTCCCCGTAATTGAGGAGGGTCCAGCGCAGCCAGCGTTCCCGCTCTTCGAGCGATCCACTCTCTTCGCCACCGTTGGCATCCAAGAGCGCGTGGCATGCCGCAAGGTCGTCGAGGTGGAACGGCCGAATGGCGAGGCGGGGTGTCTCGAGGACGGGCATGCGCATGGGATCAACGCCGGAAGGGACGAACGGCGCCATCGGCCGCGGTTGAATGGCTCATGGTGTTCGTGTCCGAAGGTTGCCACGATTTCGAAACCGCTGCGACGGCATCGATCGGGGCGATGCCGTCTCTCGCGGCCACCACGCGCCACGCGGCCACCCACGCGCCACGTCGGGCGCGGTTCCATCGTGGCGGCCGAAGCGCCGGCCGCGCCGGGACACTGAGCTCCAACGGACACCGAGCCCTATTTCGGACGACAACTCATGGTTCGAGGAGCCCTCGGTACCTGCGCCAGGCGTTCGTGACCGCCCTTTTGCGCCAACCGTTCACCGACCCCGTACACGTTCCCGTTCCCGAGAGTTCGGGGGAGAGAAGATCGGGAAGGGGAACGTGTACGGGTACGGGAGAAATCCTAAGTAAACAGCTTCGCCTTTGGGGCTACGACACGCGGCTCCCCGCGTGGGTGACGAATCGCTGCGGAGCATCTCGCGCCGCGGGTTCGACGCGTGGTCGCACGACCGAGATGGCCGAGAGCCCGTCGCCTTCGTCGGCGCGTGTGACGGTGGTCGCCCTTCGAAAGACCATTGCGCTCCACGTCATTGTCAAGTTGTCGGACACCCGGGAATGGCATGACGGAATACGTGCCAGCTTGACCGAGCTCGAATTGTGTTCCTCCAATTTGCTCGGATAATTGGGGTGGCACATACCCTGCCTATTCGGTGGGCGCGTTTCTTACCGCGAGGAAACTCTCTTAATGCGCACCGATTGTTCCTTTTCTCGTTTCCATAGGATATGGCGCGTGACGTTGGCCGTATGGGCGGCCATGATCGCGCTCCTTTCATACGAACGGCGGGCCGATGCGGAGCTGTCCATCGATATTCGCACGATCACGCGGGTAGCTGCAGATGGATCCGGCGCTCCCGCGCACCCAGCGGGCGTTCCCGATACGACGTTGACCAAGCAGGACTGCGAAGACGACGTGCGCCTTCGATTCGCGCTTTCGCTATCGGGTATCGACAATGGGCATCAATTGCAAATGTGGGCAGGAGGTGGCAGTTGCAGTCCAACCGCCTCGCGCACGGGCAACGCCGCCATCTGCGGCCAGGTCGCGGCGCCGCTGGACGCGACCTTGCAGGTCGCCACGGAGGTGGAGATTCGGGTTCGGGATTTGGCGCAACAACGGTTTGCGGATACGAAGAACCTCGCTTACACCGCGGCCACGAAAAGTGCATGCAGTTTGCAACCGACTTCGGGTGCGCAGAATGTCACGATTTACTTCTTGTGGCTCGCCAATCCTTCTGCCGAGCCGGAGGGTAGCCAGACCAGCCAAGTGACGCTGTCCACACGGGGCCCCGATTCACCCGCGACCGTGACGGCAGGAGAAGGCGATCGCGTGCTCGTCATTGGTTGGAAGGCTCCCACCGGCGCCAGCACCTCGATTGTAGGATACAAGGTTTTTTGCGACCCCGTCGATCAGCTCGCACGGAGGGATGTATCGTCGGCGCACGACGTGGACACCGCGGGCGAGTACGCCGACGGGAGCGGCGCGGACGATGAAGCTTCCGGAAACGCGGTCGATGGCGGGGATGGCGGGGATGGTGGAAAGAACGGAAACGACGCCGGCGTGTGCCCGTATACGCCCTCCACGGAGCGCCAGTACGTACCGGGCGCCGCGTCCACCAAGGGGACCGTGCGCAACCTCGTCAATGGGGTGGAGTATGCGTGCGCGGTGGCCGCCACCGACAAAACGAGCACCATGGGGAAGCTTTCGAGCTCGGTGTGCGCGACCCCGGGCCCGGTGGGCGACTTCTTTTACCGCTACCGGGAGGCGGGCGGGGTCGCCGGGGGTTGTGCGATCGAAGGGGCCCCGTTGACGGAGGGTGTGGTCATGGGCGCGATGTCCGTATTTGGCTTGGCCATGATGCAACGGCGGCGGAGGATGCGTCGTTCGGCGTCCGGCGCGCCGGGGGGTCGCGAAGGGGGCCGTCGTAGCTGAAGGCGAATGCATGAAGGGGAGACTTGACGCATTCGGGCCGAGCGAAGTAGGAGCCGACAGGTGGCGGGGAGCTGGAGCTCATCATGCGGCGACTCTCGATCTTGGGTAGTGCGGTTCTAGGTGGAGCGTTGGTCCTCGGACCGCTCACCGTGGCCTCGTGCAGTGACGACAAAACGCTCTTTCAACTCCCAGACAACCGAACTGACGCTTCGGTCACGACCGACGCGGGGCGCGACAGCGCCGATTCGGGGCAGGACGCGGGCGGTCCGGAGTACGCGCTGTTTCTGGGGGTGGACTTCTCCGCGCCCTCTCCCCAGCTCGCCGCCGTCTCGCTGGGATCGAAGGCGGTCGCGGGCCGTTTGACCATCGCCGGGAACACGAATGTCGCGCTCGCCGCGAGCGGCGGTCATGGCTTCGTTTTGCAGCGGGCCACCGGCAAATTGTTTGCGCTGGACCCGGCGCAGCCTTGGAAGATCCGCGCCACCATCGGCATCAACGACACCGTCGACTCGGGCCCCACCCCCGTCAATCCGCACGACGTCGTCGTCACGGCAGGCGCAAAGGCCTATGTCACCCGCTATGCGCGCAATACGGTCACGATCATCGATGCGGCGGCGGCCTCGGTGACCGGAAGCCTCGACCTCTCGGAGTTCGTGGATCCTCTCGACCCGGATTCGCTCGTCGATGCGCAATCCGCCGTGTACGATCCGGCGACCAAGCGGGCGTACTTCCTGCTGCAGCGAATCAATCAGAATCCCTCGGGCCCCTTCACGCCCGAGGACGGTCTCGCGCCCTGCGTGGAGGTGCGCGGCCAGATCGTCGCCGTGGACGTGACGAACGATACGCTCGTGGATTTGAATGGCGCCGCGCCTGGAAAGGCCATCAATCTGGTCGGGGACAATCCGCAGGCCCTCGTCCCGGATTTTGCCGCCGGACGCATCCTCGTGCCCGACACCGGATGCTTCGTGCCGCAAGATGGTGGCATCGGCCCCCGTCGCGGGCGTGGAATCGAGGCGGTGACCCTCGCCACGGCCACGTCGAGCTGGCTCTATCAGCACGACAATCTCGCACGGCTCGAAGGCCTGGTCGTCGCCGACGCGGCCCACGCTTACGTGGGCCTCACGAGCAACTTCTCCGACCGAAAATGGTTTGCGTGGAACACCGGCGCCACCACCTTGGGCTCGGAGCTCTCCAATTTCCCCAAGGCGCCGTTCTACGACGGCAAGAGCCGGATCATCGGCCTCGCCGCCAAGAAGCTCGATGCGGGCGCCAGCGACGTTGCGCTCTCGGTCGTGGCGTGGGACGTCGCCAGCTCGCAGCTGTCGACGATCGCCGAGAATCCGTTCGAGGGACTGCTCCCCGATCTGACGTACGGCGTCACCTCGGCCCATCTGCGCTGAGTGCATCGGTGACGCGGGCCCGGTAACGCCGTCCGAGGAACGGTGCGCCGTTCGGAGATGGACGGCGGAGGGACGCGGTCGAGACGGTGTCGGAGCCGTCTTCGGCCGGTCCCTCTTTTCGTTTCGAATCGTCACCTCCACGCCTACGAACGAAGCGAGGCGCGCGGCGAGCTCGATGCGAGCGCGATCACGGGACTTCGGCGTTGACGATCGACACCGCGTCCAGATCGAAGCCGGCCGAGCTGCCCGAGCAGGTCGCCGCCATTTTGTCGACGATGCGGACGTAGCGTGCGTGCGTGACGCCGATGGCCGCCAGATCGAACGCGTCGCCGCCGGCGGTGTTGGGATCGGTGGGGGAGATGCCGTTGCCCGGCGCCGAGTAGATGGGGTGCCAGCCCGCGCAGGCGCCGTATGGATAGCTGGTCGCGGTGCAGGGGAACGTGGTCCAGTTGGTGCCGTCGTCGCTCACGCTGACCTCCGCGGGCTCGGCATAGGGGCGCTGCGGATCGCCGGAGATGTCGAAGACGTTCTCGAAGACGATGAAGTCGGCGCCGGGGCCGTCGACGATGGCGTTGGAGCCGAAGGAGACGACGATTTCGCCGTGGTAGCCGAGGGAGACCACGTCGAGGCTTCCTTGCAGATTGCCGGCGCCCTTCGGCGGGCCTTGGACGATGCCGGGCATTTTGGTTTGGCCGAAGCCTGCGCAGGCACCGGGTGTGAAGGACACCACGCTGGTGATGAAGCGCTCTCCGGCCGCGCGAACCGCGTCACCGTCACCGGAAGCATCGGCGCCGGTGGGGGGTGCATTTGCCGCATCCTCGCTCGAGCTGCACGCCATGCCGAGGGTGGCCGCGCTGAGGACGAGCATGGATCGAACGATGGAAAGAAGGCGCATAATGAGATTCCTTGCAGTTGAAGGTGAGTGAACGAAAAGGTGAGGCTTGACGTTTTCGGGCCGAGCGAAGTAGGAGCCGACGGACCGTTCGCGTCGTGGTTGCGTACGCGGACGATCGCGCGCGATCGCGATCGCACCTCCATCGAGGCGCGATCCATGGGAAGCCGGTGAAATGCCGGCACGGCCCCCGCCACGGTAACCGGCGACGAGCTCGGCGTGACCACTGGAGCGAAGGCTCTGGGAAGGGCCGAGGGAGGATGACCCGGAAGTCCGGAGACCGGATCGCGCGCGCTACGGATCGACCCCGCGAGGCGATGGTCGCCTCGTCGCGCGTCGGTTCCCTTGGGCCCCGCGGAGCGGCGGGGAGCTGGAGTAAGTCATGCGACGTATTTCCATTTTGGGCAGCGCGATTTTGAGCAGTGCGTTGACGTTGGTGCCGTTTGCCGTCACGTCGTGCAGCGATGACGGCAAGCCGAACCCGCCGCGGGGCGATGCAGGCGGCGACGGCGCGACGAAGGCCGACAGCGCCGCGACCGGCGACAGCGCCACGACGGCTGATTCCGGGCACGACGCCGGACCGGGGTGCGCGTTCCCCGCGGGCAACGACGCGGGCCGCGCCGGTCATGCCCTGTTCGTAGGCTCCGATTTCGTTACGTCCGAGCTCTCCGTGGTCTCCCTCGAGTCCAAGACCGTCGCGGGACGTTTGCCAATCGACAATGGCGACTCGGTGGCCGCGGCGAGCGGCGGCTTTGGCTTCGTTCTGGAGCGCGGTCTCGGCAGGGTCAAGGTGCTCGATCCCGCGCAGCCCTGGACGGTGCGCTCGACCGTCGATATCAACGACACGCCAGACGCAGGTGCATACGTGTCGAACCCGCACGCGTTGGTCGTGACCACCTGCACCAAAGCGTATGTCGCACGCTATGCGTCGAATGGGGTCACCATCCTCGATGCCGCCTCGGGCACGGTCATCGGCAACGTCGATCTGTCGCCGTTCCTGCACCCCGACGACAAAGATGGCACCCCTCCGCCGGGCAAACCGCAGCTCCGCCTCGTCGACGTGACCGATGCGCTCTACGATGCCGCCGCGAAGCGCGCGTACTTCCTGCTGCAACGCATCGATCAGTTCGACTACGACCCCACGTACAACCTCGGCCGGTGCAAAGCGTGGCCCGCCCAGCTCGTGGCCGTGGATGTCACGAACGATACGCTGGTCGATTTGAATGGCGACCTTCCCGGCAAGGCCCTCGATTTGCTCGGAGACAATCCCCAGTCGCTCACCGCGGACGTGGTGTCGGGTCGCATCCTGATCCCCAGCACGGGCTGCTACATTCCACCCACCGGCGGCGATCCGGTGCAACGGCGCGGGCGTGGCATCGAGGCGGTCTCGATCGCCGCCAAGGCGACCGCGTGGCTGTACCACGCGAGCGATTCCTCCCGGCTCGATGGCATGGTTTGGGCCGACGCCACGCACGCCTTCGTGCGCCAAGATGGCCAGTGGTCCGCATGGAATCCCACGCAGACGACCCTTGGCGGTGTCGTTTCCAACTTCCCGATCGCGCCGTTCTCCGACGGCGCCGGGCATATCCTCGGCCTCTCCGACAAGCACGCCGATGGCGGTCCCGCCTCCGCGATTTCGGTCGTCTCGTGGGACGTGGCGACCTCGCAGATCTCCACCATCGTGGAGAGACCGTTCCAGGGCGTGGAGCCGGATCTGTTCTATGGAGTGACCTCCGCGCATCTTCGCTGATCCCTCAGTGAATGACCGGGCGCATCGCCTCGGGGTCCGGACGTTCATCCGCCGGGACCCCGGCGAAGCGCTCGCGCAAGGTCATCCACAATTCCAACTTGGACCAATCGGGGGTTTTGACGAATTTGGTGCGTCGTTCGTTGAGCCAGGGATTGGGGAAGAAGACGGTCATCATCTGTTCGCCGCGGCCGTTCCAGAAACGCAGCCCCCAGCTCGAGGGGCGGCCGCTCGGGTCGGTGTCGCGGTAGAAGGCGGCGCGGGAGCAGCGCCGCCAGGCCGCGAGCTCGGGGGGCGTGGGGCGATTTTTCGTGCCTCGGTGGGGGCCGACGCAGAGGTGGAAGTGCCAGCGGCTCTGTCCGGGATCGGGCTCTTCGCCGATGGTGAGGTAGCCGTCGAGGTAGCTGATACGCGGCTTGGTCGCGAAGCGCAGCTCGAAGACGGCGCCTTGCATGCAAGGGCCGAAGTCGATGCGGTCCCAGTGCTCGTCGAAGAGCGTCCGCAGCAAGGCGCTCAGCGCCTCCTCGGTCGCCTCGAGGTCGAAGTACTCGGTCGTGGTCCCGTCGAGGTTCTTCTCGAGGGCGCGTTCGCCGGGCGCGCCGGGCGCGCCGCGCACGCTTCGAGCGCTCCCGGGCTCGCCCGGATTTTCGTTGTCGTCGCCGATGGTGCTCATCGCCCCTGCCCTTTCGCCGTGGTCGTCGTCTCGGAGTCGCGCGCGCCGAGCGCGTCATAGGGTGCGCCGTATACGGAGCGGCGTACGGCGAGCGCGGCGTCGAGCATGCCCGAGCCGGGATCGCCCATGAGCGCGGCCGGGAGCTCGACGATGGAAGACGGCGATGCGCACGCCCGAAGGCCGCCGAGGCCCGCGTGCTCGCAGATGCGCGTGCGCATCGCGTCGTTGGTGACTACGATCTCCGGATCCATCGTGAGGAGCTGCTCGCTGGTGTACTCGGGCCAATCGCGGTAGCCGGCGACGGCGGCGGCGTCCACCAGGCCCGCGGCGCTCAAGACGTCGTGGTAGCTGGTCCCGGCGCCGCCGCCGTACAGTCTTCCGGCGTAGGTGGTGATGTAGAGTCCGCGCTTGCGCATGGCCGCGGGGATGTCGGCGGCGACCGTGTTCATCTGGGCCACGAACGACTCGGCGTAGCGTCGGCCGCGCTCGGGGTGGCCGAGGATCGCCGCCACCTCGTGGATGTTTTGTACGAATGTCGCGAGCCCGCGCATCTCGCCCAGCTCGTAGACCGGGAGGCCCGCCTCGCTGAGGCGCGCCACGGGGCGTCGATCGCCTACGGTGTTGATGAGCACCAGATCCGGGTGCAGCTGCAGGATCGCCTCGACGTCCTTGATCCCTTCGAAGAGGGGCTTGCCCTGAAAGTGGTGCGCCTTCGACTCCGGGCCGCCGCGGGCGCTGTAACCCGTGAAGGAGGCGATGCGATCGGGCTCGCACAGCTCCAGGAGCAACGCGTCGGAGACGGTGCTCAACGAGACGATGCGCGCGTAATGGGCGCGCGGGATCGTCACGCCGGCGTGGTCGGTGAAGCCGGCCGATGGCGTGGTGGCCGGCGCGGGGCTCGCCGAGGTCGCGGTGGCCGGCGCGGGGCTCGCCGAGGCCAGCGCGTCGGTGTCCGCGCGGACCGCGCGCGCGTGCGGTATCCACGCGACGGCCGTCGAGAGCAGCAGCGCCGCGGCGAGCGCGCCACCGTTCCACAAGGTCACGAGCCTCACGATCCGCCCCCGCCCGGAGCCGCGCCGCCCGTGGGCGGAATCGAGCCCGAATCCGCCAGGCGAAAGCCCAGCGCGCCCTCGGGAACGAGCCGCACACCGTACACGTGCTCCAGCGAGCCTTCGCGAAACACATCGCGGGTGGTGCCGGACAACACCAGACGCCCGCGCTCGAGCAGAATGGCGTCGTCGGTCCAGTCGAGCGCCTCTTCGAGCGGATGAAGCACCGCCAGGATGCAGTAACCCTCGCGCGCCAGATCGCGCAGCAGACGATAGAGCCGCAAGGCGTGGCCGACGTCGAGCGCCGCCGTGGGCTCGTCGAGGAGCAGCACGCGCGCCTCGGTGGCTAGCGCGCGCGCCAGGAGCACACGCTGCCGTTCGCCCTGCGAGAGCGCCGTGAATACGCGCCCTGCGAGGTTGTCCGCCTCGGCCAGCTCCATGGCGCGCGCGAGCACGGCGCGATCCGAGTCGGGCGGGCGGATGCGGCCGACGTGGTGCGCGTAGCGACCTTGCGCGACGACGCTCTCGACGGTGAGCGGCGAGCGAAGCTCCGTTTGCTGCGGTACGTACGCGATGCGCCGCGCCCGATCCGCGCGCTCCAAGGCGCGTACCGGGAGGCCGTCGACCGAGATGCCGCCCTCATACGGCAGGATGCTCGCGATGGCCTTGACGAGCGACGACTTGCCCGCCCCATTGGGCCCGAGCACGCCGAGGATGCTCCCCTTGCGCGCCACGAAGCCCACGTCCTCGACGACCGTGCGCCCGCCGCGCGCCACCCGCAACCCCGAGACCTCCAGCGCCGGCGCGCCGACGGCGTCGCCCGCGCCGCCCGCACCTCGAACGTCACCCATGTCACCCATTCGTCCCCTCCTTCTGCATCCGCACGAGGAGCGCAAAGAACGCAGGCGCCCCCAGCATCCCGGTGACCACCCCCAGCGGTATCTCGCTGCGCGACGGAATGGCGCGCACCAGCACGTCGCACGCGGCCACGAACACCGCCCCCGTCAGCGCCGCGACGGGGAGCAGCCGCCGGTGATCGACGCCCAGGATCGGGCGGAGCGCGTGCGGAACGAGGAGCCCCACGAACGCGAGGTTGCCGCCCAGCGACACGGCGCCCGCCGTGAGCACCGCGATCCAGAGCACGCAACAGCGGCGCACCTCGATCACGTTCACGCCGAGGGACGCGGCCTCTTCATCGCCGCAGAGGAGCAGATCGAGCGGCTTCGCCCAGAACCACGCGGCCCCCACGCCCACCACCACCAGCGGCGCCGCCAGCGCGATATGGCGCGGACCGGTGGCGTTCAGCCCTCCGAACGAGAAGGCGACCACCGCGCGGCCGAGCTCCCAGCGCTCCTGCGCGAGGCTGGTGACCAGGCTCCCCAGGCTGAGAAAGAGCGAGGACAAGAGAAAGCCCGTGAGGATGACCGACAGCACGTCGCCCGTGCGCCGGAGCAGCCCCAGGATGATCGACAGCGCCAGGAGCGCGCCGAGGAGGCACCCCATCGGCTGCACGACATCGGCCGGCACCCCGTAAAGGCCGCGCCCCGCCAGCCAGAGCTCGAACACCAGCACCGTGGTGTTGCCGCCGAGCAGCGCGCCCGCCGACGTCCCAATCACCGAGGCGTCGGCCAAGGGGTTGCGAAACAGGCCTTGAATCATGAGCCCGGAGACCGCCAGCGCCGAGCCCACGAGCAGCGCGCCCACCAGGCGCGAGGCGCGCAGCACCAGCAATGTCGAGCGCAGCCCCGCGTCGCTGAGGCGGCCCTCGCCAAGGAGCAGCGAGGCGAGCACCACCAAGGCGAGCACCACCACGAGCCCCGCGACGACGAGCGCGATGCGCCCGCGCCGATCCTCCGCCCTCGAGGCGGAGGGCGCGGCCGGTGCAGCCACCGACCCCAGCGAGCTGCCTTGCGCGATCATGTCAGAGCCCCCCGATGGAGCGCGGCGGAAGGCCGATGATGGTCTCGAGCACCGCGTCCTCGAGCGGCTCGAACCGGCCATCGGCGGCGACGTGCCAGCGGCGCAGCCGGTTGCGGTCGGCGTCGCCGAGGAGGCATACGTCGCCGCAGCCGGGGGAGCAGTGCATCCCGCCGAGCACGAAGGGCTTCGCGGATTCGACCAAGGTGGTGATGGCGCCGGTGGTCGCGCTCACGAGCATGGCGGTGTCGCCCGCGGTGCCGTTTCCGCCGTAGGTGAGCGCCAGGATCGCGTCGTCGGTGGCGAAGGTGAGGGAGGGCTGAAGCCCTGTGTCGAGCTTCTTTCCGAGGCCGAAGCGGCGCAGCTCCCGGGGCGGTGAAACCGTCGCGTCGTAGACGACGATGTCGCTCCCCTTGGGGTCGAATTTGTGGGTCGTAAAATCCATTTTGCTCGAGCAGGCGACCGCCGCGAGCTTGCCCGATGGCGCGACGGCCAGGCGCCCGCACGCCTGGAGGCCCGGGATGTCGAGCTGCCACGTCACGCGGTTGGTGATGGGGGAGACGCCCACGAAGCGGCCATCGCCCGCGCGCGAAAAGTTCGGCGACCAGCGGCCGAGGCTCACGACGATCTCCCCGCGAAGGCGGGTCATGAACTCCGGGCGTGGCTGAAGGCCGGCGTCTTCCTCGGGCATGGCGATGCGCCCCGCGATGGCGTGCTCCTCGGTGTCCACGATGAGGAGATCGCCGCCTTGATCGAAGGGCTGCACCCCGGGGGTGGGGTTGTTTTCGTAGCGCGTCACGAAGGCGCGCGTCGCGTCGACCTCCATGTAATCGTGCGGGTTGGATTGGAAGCCGGTGCTGATGGGCAGCTGCGCCAGCACCTTGGCGCTCGGGAGGTCCATCCACGTGAGGACGTTGGTCCCGTAGCGATCGATGATCACCAGGTTCTTGGACGCGGGCGCCGTGGTGGGCAAGGCGACGTCGCCCGACAAGGCGAGGGCCAACCCAGGCTTGGCGGCGCCGCTCGAGATGAACGACTCCGAGAGCGTGGTCCCGTCGGGCTTGGAGACGACGATGTTCGTCGATTGGTAGTCGCTCGCCACGATGGCCACGCCGCGCGCGCAGTTGGGTCCCACCTCGTCGAACCGAACGCCGCCCGTCGACGGCGGCGCGGACGAGACGTTGCACGCGGCGACAGCCAAAACCAGAGACCCCGACGCGAGCCGCCCGAAACCGCGCTTCACCATGTCGCCTCCAAACCGAAATAGACGCTCCGTCCAGGGAGCGGATAACCGATGATGTCCGTACGCCGCGCGTCTCCGAGATCGGCTACCCGGCCGCGCGCGGTGAGCAGCCCGTCGAACCACGACACGTAGCCCTCGAGATCGAAGCTGGTCTGCTCGTCGATCACGCCGAGCCCCGCGGGATCCGCGTAGCGGCTCGATTGATAGACCGCGCGCAGCTCGCCGCCCAGCGCGCTCACGCCGCTCCGCGATCCGCGCTTCCAGTCCGCCCGCAGGCGCGGCACGGCGATGAGGCGGGAGCGAAATGGCAGGACGTCGTTCACGGTGGTGCGCCCGTCGGTGGTGTCGCGCGGCTCGAGGAGTGTGGTCGCTACCTCGGCGCGTAGAATCTTTGTAAACGCGACGCCGCCGAGGAGCTCCGCCCCGGCCACCCGGGCCGAGCCGACGTTGTAGGGCACCACATAACCCTGCCCGGCGCGACGGTAGGCGATGAGGCCCGAGCTCCAATGCGCGAACACGAACGCGTCGAGGAACGCGCCCTCGAAGAACGCGCCGCGCTTGGTCTGAAGGCGGACGCCGGCATCGACGGTGTAGCCCGTCTCGGGCGACAAGTCCGGGTTGCCGTGGACCACGTTCGACACGCCGTAGACCTCGCCCAAGGTGGGGACCCGCGCGTAGCGCCCCACGTTGCCGAGCACCCGCACGCGGCCTTGGCCGAGCTGGAACCCGACACGCCCCGCGGGCTCGAGCACGTCGCAGGTGGTGCCTTCCTTGGCGCCGGTGCGGTGGCACTCGCCGCTGGCGAGCGCGCGAAGGGTGAGCCACGGCAAAAGGCGCTCCTCGGCCGAGACGGCGAGCCGGGCGTACTCGCGGTGCGCGCGGGCGACGGGGATGTCGTTCGGCTCGCGCCGGATGGCTTCGTGCGCCAGGTTCACCGTGGGGCGGAGGGTCAGACGGTCGCCGAGGTCGAGGGTCGCCCCCAGCGATTGCTCGATGCGCCGGCCGACGATGCTCAACTCGTTCCCGCCGAGCACGAGCTCCCCGCGCGGATCGTCGTACGAGGTGGCGCCGACGAGCACCGAGGTGCGCGCGTCGAGCACGTAGCGCTCGCCCGTGCCGATCGGAAGGCGGACGGCGATGGATCCCAGCGCCCGCTCCGAGCGCCCTCGGGCCTCCACGCTCTGCTGAACCCCCAGCTTCGGCACGCCCTGCTCGCGCGTGATGCCATTGGCGAGGATGTCGATGCTCGCCCCGCGCCCCAGATCGATGCGCGCGAGGCCCCAGCCTTCGTACGTGGTTTGATCGGCGTTCTGCCGGTGCTCCCACGTCGGCGGTCTCGGGGACGCGAGCAAGGTGCCGTGATCGTCGAGGAACGGGTAACGATTCGTCGCGTGATCGGCGCTCACCCCGACCAAGGCGCGCACCGCGCCCGCGCGAACGCCTTGGTATGCCCAGCCCTTGCTCGCGCCCCACGAGCCGCCGTAGTAGCCGGCGCCGCCCATGGTCTTGGACGGCCTTCGCGGCTCGAAAAAAATCGCGCCGCCCGGCGCCAGACGATCGGCCTCGATGGGCGCGTTGCCGCGGTAGATCTCCACCCGATCGATGAGCCAGAGCGGGACCATCGACAGGTCCGCTGTTCCGGCCACGTCGTCGTTCAAGCGAACGCCGCCCAGGTAAACCGGCGTCGCGGCCGCGGTCGCGCCTCGAATGGCGGCGGTGGCCGGGGCGCCATAGCCGCCCGACTCGATGACCGCCACCCCCGGCTGGGTACGCAAGACATCCTGCGCCTCGAGGCCAGGCCCCACGAGCCGCTCGCGTGGAATCACCGACCCCGCGACGCCGGGATCCTTGGGCGGCACAGGGGCGCGCACGGGATCACCGACCACGCGCACGTCCGTGCCCTCCTTCGCCGGCTCGGCTGCGCGCGCCTGTGATGTGATCGTTGCGATCGCAGTGATCCCAACGATCACGATCCAGCGCGCGCCGCGCCCCCGATGTCCGTTTTTTTCTGCCCGAAGCTCCATTCACGAAGGCCACCCCCCCGGGTTGAAGAAGCCGGACTTGGGGCGGGGCGTGCGTGCTTGCGGCACCGCGTTGGGGCGGTTGCCGAAACGTACCCGCCTTCCCCACGAAGGCTCAGGTCAGAACGCGTGCTTTGTTCGAAAAAACGGGGCGCGCGCTACCTTCGGCAGGTCTTCGGACTCATGGGCGTGGCGACCAAAAACAGCCAGGTCGGTTTCCTACTCACCGCCGCTTCCCGGGGCACGTTGGTGACCCAGTGCTCTGTGGCGATTTTCGTTCCCATTCACCGCTGCGGGGCAGTTCCGGATTCGAACCGGATTCCCTTTTGAGCCGGGCAGGCAACGGCCTGCCAAGCACCGAAAGCAGGGACGCCTACTACCTCCGAAGCGGTAGGGCGTCAAGGAGTACCCTGGTCGGGAGCCTCCTGGACCTGGACATCCAAAAGTCCAACCACATGTAACGTTTTGACATCCAAGCGGAATGCTCTAGCTGGCGAGATTCATGCATCGCGGAATCGCGAGACTTGTGGCGCGGCCCTCCCCGCAACGTCGGCGTCGTCGTTGGGACGCCGGTGGGGATGGCGAAGGGATGGAGGAGATTATGGCGAGAGAGAGCAGTAGCGAGAGCAACCTCGTTGTGGCGGCGCCGGCGGCGCGCCCCTCGATGATCCGGGAACTCGACCAGCGGGAGAAGGTCGGGGCCGGGCGGCTCACGGAAGTGCGGTTGATCGAGATGGTTTTTCCCGAGCATACGAACCACTACGGCACGCTGTTCGGCGGTCAGGCTCTAGCCTTGATGGATAAAGCCGCCTTCATCGTAGCCTCCCGCTACGTGCGCCGGGCCGTCGTCACGGCCAGCAGCGACAAGGTCGATTTCCACGTGCCCGTTCGGCAAGGGCAGCTCGTCGAGCTCATTGCCCGCATCGTTGCCACGGGAAAAACCTCCATCCAGGTGGAAGTCGAGCTCTGGGCCGAAGACCTCCTCACGGGCGATCGCCAGCTCGGTACGCGCGGGCGTTTCGTGCTCGTTGCCCTCGATGCGCACGGTCGCTCGACCATGGTGCCCGCGTTGCCCCAAGACGCATCATCGACCGCCGAGGTGTTGCCGTTCGCAACGAATCGAGAGCGTACCAGCGCACCGTACCTGTGTACCAATGAATGAGCCGCTCGCCGGTACAGGCGAGCGAGACGCGATTGCAAATGCATTGCAACTTTGGAAACGATCCTTGCGATATTGGAACAATGAACGCGTTTTCGTCCACTGCCCAATTCAGCCCTCGCTGGCGCGGTCGATGCGTGATTCACATCGAGTCCAGGCGAGTGCTTAGCGTCCCTTTGTCATCTTTGTCATCGATCGGTCACGAGCTCACTCAAGGTCCGGAGGGAGTCTCGCAAGACGTCGCCGTCGCAGACTCCAACGGAGATGCGCATCCAGCCGCCGCCCCGTTCGGGGTGGCTTCGCCGCGTGCGCGGGGGGGGAGCCACCCGCCCATCGGACTGGAAAAATTCACCGGGCGAGATCAGGATGCGTCGCGCTTTGGCGCTCTCGTAGAGGGCGAGCGCACGGAGCCCCGGGCGGAGCAGGAAACGAACGAACAACCCGCCCCGATAAGGCTCCAGCCGTCCGAGATCGGGAAAGCCTTTGGCCTGCGCGGCCGCGAGCTTGGCCCTGCGCGCGAGCTCCGCGCGCACCTGCTCGACGTGCCGCACGTACCCACGCTGCTCTAGAAAGTCCGCGAGGAGGCGCTGCGAGCGGACCTCCTCGCCCAGGTTCCATAGGAACTTGCGATTGCGCACGCCGCGCACGAGGCCGCGCGGCGCCACCAGGAACCCGATGCGGAACGAGGCGCCGAGGGTCTTCGAGAACGAGCTCACGTAGATCGTTCGCTCGGGCACCAAGGATCGCAAGGTGGCCGGCTCGTTTCGTTCGAGCGAGAGGCCGCGAAAGACGTCGTCCTCGACGAGGTACATGCCCTCCCGCTCCGCCAGCGATCCCAGGGCGAAGCGCTCTTGCAGGGTGAGGGTGGTGCCGAGCGGATTGTGGTGCGTGGGGTTGGTCACGAAGGCGGCGAGGCCTCCGCGGCGCCGCTCGCGAACGAGCGCATCGAGGTCGATGCCTTCGGGCCCGCGCGGAACGAACACAGGCTCGAGCGACAGATGACGGAGCATGGGCGCGAGCAGGAAGTAGCCCGGTGACTCGAGGGCGATGCGGCGGCACCCCGATGCGCCCGCGGCCTCCATGCACGCGAGGTTGAGGCCTTCGTTCGCGCCGTGGGTGATGATCACGTGCTCGGGATCGATCCGCGACTCGCCGAGCGCGCGCTTGGCGACGACGAGCTCGCGCAGCCGCGGATCGCCCTGCGGATCGACGAAGCCATATTCGACGGCGGGGCCGCGGGAGGGCGCGCGGAGGAGCTTCTTGAGCTCCTCGGTGGCGGCGACGCGAGCGGGCAGGCAGCCGCTCCCCAGGTTGACGAACGCCCCCGTGTCGGCCCCGAGCAGCGCCACGGCGAGGCCGTGCTCCAAGCGATCGGCCTCGAGGTCGCGCAGCTCGGCGCGCTTGGCGCGGGGCGCGCGCTTGCCTTCGCGCACGAAGAAGCCCGATCGCTCGCGGGGCTCGAGCACGCCCTCGCCGCATAGCTCGTCGAGCGCGGCGATGACCGTGTTCTTGGCCGCGGACACCGCGCCTGCGAGCTCGCGGATCGAGGGGACGCGATCCCCGCGCGCGAGGGCGCCGCTCTCGAGCAGCGCGAGCACGTGCCGTTTGACCTCTTCGCGCCGGGGCGGCCCGGCGGCCACCGACTTTACGGGCGCCATCGCCCCAACATCCGCCACCTCGGGCGCGCGGTCAACTGTACCCATCGCGGCGGCGCGCTGTACCCATGCCGAGGTGCGCGTCTGCTCCCTGCCCGCGCGCGCGGTACTTCCTAATCTGATTCGCAGCGACCGGGCGTCGATTCACGGCGCCGGGCGCGCTCGCACCAGGAGGACCGCACATGCATCGAATTGCGACTTTACTCATCGTAGGGACCGGCCTTTTTGCGGGGGCGTGCTCCGATTCGTCGGGTACCCGTGGGGCGGCGCGCGACCTCGAGCCTGCGCCGGGCGAGGCGGCGCGTCTCGAGGCTTCGGCCGACGCACAGAGCGCGGGCTCACCTGGCGCGCTATGCCCGACGTCCCCGAAGCGGGCGAAGGAGCCCGCGCTCTTCGGCGAGGGCGTCGTCTCCACCGCCGATTTCGACTCGCACCCCGCGCTGACGCCGGACCTATCGCGGCTCTATTTCCTTCGGAGCACCCCCAACTTCCGCTTTTGGACGATCCTCGTATCCGAGCGCCGCGGACGGCGTTGGGGCGCGCCCGAGGTGGCGCCCTTCTCCGGACAGTGGAGCGATGCGGATCCGTTCATTACGGAAGATGGTGGCAAGTTGTATTTCATTTCCAAACGGCCGGGCGGCCTCGATCCCGGTCCCCATCCCGAGACGAACGACATTTGGGTGATGGACCGCCGCGGCGATGGTTGGACGGCGCCGGTGAACGTGGGCGCAAAGGTGAACAGCACCGCGAGCGAGTGGTACCCCACGGTGGCGCGGAACGGCACGATCTACTTCGGCTCCGACCGCCCCGGAGGTCGCGGACGAACGGATCTCTACCGCGCGCGGTGGGAGAATGGTCACTACGGAGAGCCGGAGAACCTTGGCGACGCGGTCAACACGGCGTTCGACGAGTACGAGCCGTACATCGCCCCGGACGAGAGCTACCTCGTCTTCATGGCTGCGCGCGCCGATGGTGTCGGCGGCTACGATCTGTATCTCAGCCTCCAAGAAAATGGCCGTTTTACGCAGGCGAAGAACCTGGGTGCGCCCATCAACTCACCGGGCAACGAGCTCTCCCCGAAGCTCTCGCCCGACGGCAAGACCTTCTTCTGGACGAGCGCGCGCAGCTTCGTCGATGCACCGCTCGACAAGCCGATGAACTACCGCACCTTGAGCGAGCGGTTGCACGGGCCCGGCAACGGCCTGGGCGACATCTACTGCATCGACGCGTCGGTGCTCGGGCTGCCGCCGCACACGTGACGAGCGCCGCGCGGGACGAGCACCGCGCGCCCGACGAGCGCCGTGGGCGGCGAGCACCGCACAAGGTAACGAGCGCCGTGGGCGTGACGAACGCCATGGGTGACGAGCACCGCGCAAGGTAACGAGCGCCGCGCGCGGGACGAGCGCCTGGGCGACGAGCGCCGCGCAAGGTAAACGAGCGCCGGGCGCGGCGGCGCGGGCTACGCCCGAGGCCGCAACGATCGGACATGTCGAGCTTGTCCGCATCGAAATCGCACGAGCGTCCCTCACCGGCCCGTCCTTGGCGTCGATTTTCCGAGTAATGTGCAACTATGACGTCGAGCCTCTCGTTCTCCAAGATCCCCCACCCCCAACCGACGAGCGCGGAGCGCTTGGCGGAGATATTGGCGAAGCCGGGCTTCGGCCGTCACTTCACCGACCACATGGTGACGATCCGCTGGAACGAGAGCCAGGGCTGGCACGACGCCAAGGTGGAGGCGCACCGCCCGCTGGAGCTCTCCCCCTCGGCCAGTGTGCTCCACTACGGCCAGGCCATCTTCGAGGGCCTGAAGGCCTACCGCCAGCCCGACAAATCGATCGCCACATTCCGACCGCTGGCCAACGCCGAGCGCTTCCGAGCCTCGGCTCGAAGGATGGCGATGCCCGAGCTCCCGGATGATTTGTTCCTCGGCTCGCTGCGCGAGCTGGTCGCCATCGACACGCGCTGGGTCCCCGATGCGAACGAGGAGTCGCTCTACTTCCGCCCCTTCATGATCGCCACCGAGGCGAGCCTGGGGGTGCGGCCGTCGAAGGAGTACCTCTATGTGCTCATCGCTTCGCCGGCAGGCGCCTACTTCAGCGGCGGCCTCAAGCCGGTGAGCGTCTGGCTCTGCACCGAGTACGTGCGCGCCGCACCCGGCGGCACCGGCGCCGCCAAGTTCGCGGGCAACTATGCCGCATCGCTCCTCGCCCAGGCCCAAGCCGCCGAGCGCGGGTGCGACCAAGTGGTGTGGCTCGACGCCATCGAGCGCCGTTGGATCGAAGAGATGGGCGGCATGAACCTCTTCTTCGTCTTTGGCTCCGGCAAGAGCGCCAAGGTGGTCACCCCCGAGCTCACCGGCGCGCTCCTCCCGGGCGTCACCCGCAGCTCCATCCTCCGCCTCGCATCCGATCTCGGCTACGGCGCCGAAGAGCGCCGCATCTCCACCGACGAGTGGAAACAAAAGACCGCCAGCGGCGAGCTGACCGAAGTCTTCGCCTGCGGCACCGCCGCCGTCGTCACCCCCGTGGGCCGCGCCAAACACGCCGGCGGCGAGTTCACCATCGGCACCGGCGACACCGGCAAGGTCACCGCCCACATCCGCGAACGCCTCACCAGCATCCAACGCGGCACCTCCCCCGATCCGCACAACTGGATACACCAGCTCCTGCCGCCCCGCTGAGCGCCTCGCGAGCTCTCCGCGCGCCCGCAAGAGCGCGCCGGCCCGAGGGCACTCCGTCAGGAATCTCGGACATTTTCGCAGCTTCTACCGAGCCTACGCCGATCGGGCCCCCTCGGTTCGAGAGGCACGCACGAATTCGGCACGGGCCCCGTGCCGAATCTTGGCGTGCCCAGCATCGAGGAGCTCGAACGAAGAGGCCCCGGGGAGGTCGCCCTCCAATGGCGCGCGTCTTCACGGCGCTCGCGGCCCACAGCACGGCGGCTGCTCGTGACGGGTGCAGCTCGATGCGGCTGCTCGTGACGGGTGCAGCTCGATATGGAAGTGCCATGACGTTCGATGGACGTGAGCTTCAGCGCGAGCGACGCATCGCCGAGGCCATGATCGATCCGACGCGCGCAGCGAAGACGACCCGAGCGGGGTCCCGCACGAGGCGGCGCAACGCGTGACGACGGAAGCTAGGGCATCGAACCCCGGGGGTTCGACGGTTCGAGCTAGCTCGTTTGGAGCTCGTCGCCCAAAACACCGCGAATGGCCCAGTTGGCGCGCGGCGTTTCGAAGAGGGTGACCTCGAGGTCGTAGGGGCGGATGCCGACGTCGCGTTCGATGTTGGCGAGCAGTTGGCGAATGAAGGACTTTTTGGTCTCGACCGAGCGCCCCTCGAACATCGAGACCTCGATGATCGTGTACGAATCGCTGCGATCGGACGGGAACAGAAACTCGGACCGATCCATGGCAAAGAACCGCTGAAACTTTTTGTCGGGCTGCGCCTTCAACGCCGAGACCATCGCGGCATGAATGGCCTCCGATAGGGCCGCGGCGTTCTTGCCAATGGATTCTAGAAGCCCGTAAACCTTGACTTGCGGCATCCGTCTGTCCTTGCAGAAGCATCGCGCCCTGTCCACCGGTTCGTCGACGCGCAACGGACTTTGGACATGGCGCGCCGCGGATGACACCATGGCGATGTGCGACTCATTTTGCTGCGTCACGCGGAGAGCCTGGGCAATGTCGATGAACGCGCGTACTGCCGCATCCCGGATCATGCGCTGCCTCTGACCCCGCGCGGCGAAGAGCAGGCGCGGGCGGCCGGGACCGAGGTGCTCCGGCTGCTCGAGCCCGGCCCGGTCGCCGTGTACGTGAGCCCGTATTTGCGAACACGGCAGACCCTGCAGCGCATGGCGCTCGGCGACGTGGTGGAGCGCACCGTGCTGGAGCCCCGGCTCCGCGAGCAGGACTGGGGGAACTTGCAGGACGAAGGCGAGCAGCTCACCCTCAAACAACAGCGGCAAGCGTACGGCCACTTCTTCTTCCGCCTCCCCCTCGGCGAGTCGGGCGCCGATGTCGACGATCGGGTCGCCGCCTTTCTGAGCGAGCTATGGATCAGCGCCGCCGATCCAGCCCACCCCACGAACGTGTTGATCGTGTCGCACGGGCTGACCATCCGGCTCCTCTGCCGCCGGCTCTTCGGCTGGAGCATCGAGCTGTTCGAGTCGCTCTCCAACCTGGACACCTGCGAGCACCGCGTGCTCGATCGCCACGGCACCCGCTGGCAGCTCGACCGCCCCTTCCATCAGTGGCGCGACTCCCCCGACGATTCCGTGCAGCGCTGATTCCACGGTGCGGTGCGGCGACCGCGCGTGCACCGCGCGAGCCGGCCACGCCTTTCGCGCGGTCATCACGAAACCATCACCCAACCATCCCCCACCCCCCGACTACCGCAAACGCGGTGCCAAAAACGTCAACTCGATCCCCCCGCACCCCGCCGGACTTGGAAAGGCGGTGCGCGCTCCCGACGGGCCGGCAGCCTCTTGGAGCGCATCGAAGATGCCGATGACGTTCTGGGTCACCCGTGGCTTCATGCGCTCGGGCTCCTTCCACGTGCCATCGGTCCCATCGTCGTTGATGGCGAGGAACACGAGCATCGCGTTCGGCCTGGAGCTCGCGATCCCCTCCGAGGTGTATGCGCTCCCCGCGTCGATGAGCCGCGTCAGCCGCTTCGCATCGATGGGCGATTGGGGATTCACCCCCCGGTAGGCGACGATGGTGCCCATCGATTCGAAGGTGGTCTTCCGCAGCGCGAACGTGTAGCTCGCCGGCGGGGCCGCCTCCACCGTGTGGTAGGCAAATACGACGCTCATCGCGCACGGGAGCTCCGACTCGTCCAGGAGGGTCCACATCGCGGGGAGGGTCACCTTGTTGTCGTTCCCGTTCGCGAAGAGGGCCACGAGCAAAACGTCGTCGGCCACCGTTTCGGCCGGACGGTTTACGACAATGGGCTGGCCGCTCGGCACCTTCGCGGTCGATGCCCCGACGAACGCAGGGATCTCGGCCCCGCCTCGGGCATCCTCGGTCCCGCCGTCCGGCACGGGCCCCGGCCCGCGCGCATCGCCACCGGCCCCCGCGTCGACCGCCCCGGCCTCCGAGCTCTCGCGCGGCAGCGAATCGGGGTCGATATCGAAAACCAGCGCACACCCCGCCCCCACGGCCATGGCCATCACCCCCAGCCAAAAGACCGCGTTCTCGAGCCTGCGTCCATTTCGGGGCCGTCGCTTCATCCTGGATCTTGTGCACATAGCACGAGACCCGCGCTTTCCCCTCGCGCTTGCAGCACGCCGGCCACCCACCACGGGCGCGCCCACGGGACCTTGCGCCCGCTCCCCGAACCGGCGGAAGGTCAGCGCCCTCCGCTCCAACGGAGCATGCCGCCGAGCCCCTTCGTCCGAGCTCCGCGTCGCGCCTCGTCACGCTGTTCCCAGGGCGCCCTTCCTCTCGATACCACGTGCAACGACTCGCCAGCCGCACGCCGGCCCATCGGAAGATGAATAAATCAATCCAATGATTCGCAATCCCCAAATCCAAAACCTTACAAAAATCTTAAATAAGGTATCCCGCGACCCTGCGAGGAGCGCTCGCCCACCCTCACCGGCGCCCGCAGGTCGCACGTATCCCTTCGCACTCGATTCGAGATGTCAAAATGACATTAAATCGAACCCTGCGTTCACACGAAACGATTGCCAAGGCAGCTAACGCATGGCGCGATTGGCACGCGCACCGCGTCGTAATTGCTCAATCCATATTGAACAGGATTTCTATGGCAACTCGCTGTTTCGGAATTGGTCTGATACGACGCGCTCGGCCGACAATGGATTTGGGCCGAAAAACAAGCGGTTTCCCGGCCCAAACCAGCCTCAATCAGGCCCAGACCACCCTCGAGCGCAACGCGCCCGCCAGCGGTCGAGCGCCATCAGAGAAGACAAGTACAGATATGGAGATTCAAAACGATGTCGACGTTGCACCCGGGGGTCCTGGTGCAGGCCGAATCGAACCTGTTTCCAATCGGGGACGCACAGATCGCGGTGTGAGTTGGCGTCTCGAGGCACGTCACCACATCGCCCTGGTCGCGGTCACACGCGTCTTCCAGGACGCCGCAGAACGACCCGTTGCCGCCACCACCGCCGCCGCCGCTCACGTCCGCAGGGGCCGTGGAACCAGCGGATCCGGTCGTGGAGACTCCGAGAGCAACCAGTCCGGCGGCAACCACGAGCATGGACTTCATGTATTTCGTAATCTGGCGCATGACACTCCTCCATCGTTCCAGTTTGCCGCATCGCAACGCGCCCCCCAGCACGCGAGGACGATGCGGTGATTGGGTTTCTTTCATGCAGTGAGCCATCAATCGGGGTGATCAGTCCCGTCGATGTTCACTGGCGAGACCTAAATGGCATATCACGCGCGACGATACGAGGACGTTTTTGTAAATTGCGAAGCTGAGGAATCAATTACACGAGTATTTCGACTCGAGGCCGACAAGCATATTACGCATATCATGCAACATCGACAACGAAGCGCACCGGACACAGGGCGTAAAAACCGTCACTTCGTCCAAGCTCGTTCGAAGCCCAGCGCCCGGTGGTGTCGTGATCACCGCAACTGCTCCGCATCGGTTTCGTCACGTTGCCGCGCTGCGCGCGCTTCTTTCGGCGCGAGGCGTTGGGCCGCCTCGAGGATCTCCGCTTCTTGAACGAGCACGAGGTTCGCGGCCTCGGCCAGCGGAATGAACGAATCGGCCGAGGTCACGCGCGCAAAGGGCTTTGCGCGGAGCTCTGCGTCGCCCGCGCCGAGGAGGAGCGCGCTGATGCCTTCCGACACGTTCCCTGAACGCCGGCATTCGTCCACCACCAGCACCGCGCGCGCCTCGTACGCATGCCGCAGGATGGCATCCTCGGGCAGCGGGGCGATCCATCGGAGGTCGATCACCCGCGCATGAATCCCCTTTTCCTCCAGCGCACGCGCCACGCGCAAGCACATGGGCACGCCGTTGGCATACGTGAACATCACCAGATCGCGCGCCCCCTCCCCGTACACGCCGACCTCGCCGACGGCAATCGCCCGGCCTTGCTCGGGGAATGGAAAGCTCCAGGCGCCGTCACCCGAAAAGAGATCACGCGTGTGATACAATGCAATGGGTTCCACGAAAACGCAGACGCGCCCGTCGATTTTTGCCGCAGCAAGGAGCGTGCGCAGCATCATGACGGCGTCGTCGCCCCGCGAGGGGGCCGCCACGAGCACGCCGGGAAGATCGCGGAGCACGGCGAGGCTGTCGTCGTTGTGGAAATGGCCGCCGAACCCTTTTTGGTAACCGAGCCCCGCGATGCGCACGACCATGGGATTCTTCAGCTGACCGCGCGAGAAAAACGAGAGGGTCGCCGCCTCGCCGCGAAGTTGATCTTCGGCATTGTGGAGGTATGCCAAAAACTGAATCTCGGGAACCGGCAAGAGCCCAATCTGACTAGCACCGAGTGCAAATCCCAAAATCGTTTGTTCGTCGAGCAAGGTGTTGAACACCCGCCCCGCCCCAAATGTCTTCCAAAGACCGACGGTTACGCCGTACACGCCCCCTTTTTCGGCCACGTCCTCCCCGAACATCAGCATCTCGGGGTACTTGCGCATCAAATCGGCCAGCCCCATACGAATGGCATGGGCGAGCGCCTTGGGCTTGTTGGCGTCGGCCGGCGCAGCCGCATACCCCGCGCGCCGGGCCTCGTCGAGCACTCGGGTTTCTGCTCGGGTTTCCGCTCTGGCTTCTGCGCTCGCCCCGTGAGCCGACGGGGGCGCGATCGCGTCCATGACCGCCTCGCGCGTGCGAAGCTTGGGCCGGAGGGAGGCCTTTCGCGAGAGCGCCGTGGTCGTGGAGACCGCATTGTCGATGGTCGCGAGAAGCTCGACCGATGTCATGGCGCCGGCCTCGAGGAGCGATTGCGCGGTGAGCAACACCGGATCGCGCTGCTCGGCAGCTGCAACCTCGGTCGCCGCACGGTACTCGGCGTCGGCGTCGCTGCCCGCGTGTCCCCACACGCGCTCGCATCGAAGGTGGAGGAACACCGGCGCACGGGTCTTGCGGCACGCGGCCACCGCGCGCTCCGTCGCCTCGTAGGCCTGCGAAAGATTGGAGCCATCGGCCGCGATGTATGCGACGCAAGGCATGCCGCGCATGCGAGCCTCGACCCACCCCGGCGGCGTTCGCACGGAAACGCCGAGACCGTTGTCCTCACAGACGAACAGAACTGGCACGGGAACGCGTTGGTACGCGGCCCACGACGCTGCGTTGATGGCGCCTTGCGCCGTCGAGTGGTTCAACGAGGCGTCGCCGAAGGAGCAAATCACGATGGAGTCGCGGGTGGTCGGCACGGTTCCCGCTGCGGGTATGCCGTTCGTGCCGTTCGTGTGAACACGCAGCTTCGCCGACCGGTCGATCGCTACCGCCATGCCCACCGCCTTCGGCAAGTGCGATGCAATCGTGCTGGTCTGCGGCGGAATGCCCCATGGCACACTGCCAAATACTTTGTGCCGCCCGCCCGAAATCGGATCATCGGCCGACGCGGCCAGCGACAGCAAAAGCTCGAAAATACCCGGCGGATCGCCGCCCTGCGCCATCCCCGAGGCACGCACGGCCGCCCGCGCGCGGGCGATGAAGAACGCTCCGCTGCGATAATGAAGTAAGGCCGGATCGGTGCTTCGTGTCAGGTGCCCGAGGGCGACGTTTCCTTCATGCCCCGCGCTCGCAATCGTATAGTAACCTTCGTTTCGCGCGCGAAGCTCGTGCGCCTCGATGTCGACGATGCGACAGTGCAACTGGGAGATGAAGAGCTCCCGGGCCAGCGCATGCGGTAAAACCAGCGGCGGCGCGGCGAGCCGGACCGCTCCCTTGGCAACGTTTCGAAGACTCTCGAGCGACCGACGGGCGCGAGCTAAAGGCATGAGCCTCCTCTACCATGCCCCCTCCGGATCGTGGCAGGATCTCACCCCATGTCCACGCTGGATCACGTTACATTGGTCGTACGGGATGTGGTGCGCTCCAAGGCCTTCTACGCGCAGGTGCTCGCCACGTTGGGAATCGAAATCTTCAAGGACTTCGGTCAAGCGTGCGGCTTCGGCCGCGACGGCAAACCCGATTTCTGGATCGGCACCGGCCCCACGGCGTTCCAGACCGCGGAGCACCTTCGCATCATCACCCCCTCGCACGTGGCGTTCGCCGCGCGCAGCCGCGCCGAGGTCGATGCCTTTCACCTCGCCGGCCTCGCTGCCGGGGGAAAGGATTTTGGCGCGCCTGGAGTCCGTTCCCACTACCATCCGAACTACTACGGCGCCTTCATCCTCGACCCCGACGGACACGATATCGAAGCCGTCTTCCATGGATCGCCGTAAACCGTAGAGAACGGATTTCATCCACTTTTCAATCTTCCCACATCGATATGCCGCATCGCTACGTTCAGCTACCATTCAAAGCGGAGTGCTTCGGGCCGACCTCGGCCACGCATGCCACGGTGGCGTTACGGGCGGTGTCGGCCGAGGTCGACCTCACAACGGGCACCATCACGGCGCGCGAGGGCGGCTATGTGCGCGATCCGCCCGCCGAGGCGAGCTTGGTGCTTCAAGGGCTCACAGAGAACCTGGCGGAAACCGCCATCGGCCACACGACGGAGCTCTCCGATCCGGAGGGGCAAAAGGCCCGCTTCGACGGCGAGATCTCGCACGCGTGGCGGAGCGGCGACTTCGTCCTGGCCATCGTGGCCATGCCGGATCGGCGCTGGGACTGCGTGGCGTTCACCCTCGGCGGCGAGGAGGTCCACAGGCTCCCCGCCTCGTGGCAGTCGCCGCTCGCGGGCTCCGCACACGTCGCAGCGTGTGCGCTGGAAGGGTTGGTCCACGTCTTTCGCTGGGAGGGAACCACCGTTCGCAGCGTCTCGCTGGCCACCCCGCCCTCGTATGGCGGCGAGGGGCCCGACGTCTTCGTCACGGACGCGCGCATCTGCGTGCTCTCGGGCGGCTATCTGCTGCTCATCGAGGCGGACGAGCTCGCGTTCGACGGAGCCCACACGGCGCTCCCCATGCGCTACGAGGCGCTGGCCGGCGCGGGCGGCTCCGATCCCGATCCGGGGGAGGCGGTGGTGGTGCTCCCCGAGAGCATCCTGGTCGATCATCCCCGCTTCAAGCGCCTGCGGCTGCCGCGCGACTCGAACGCGCCCGCCATCGCCAAAGGCGATCCCATTTTCATCGACGACATCCGCGAGGGCTTGCCCGGTATCCTCCACGTGCACGCGTGGCACAAGGCCGGTGAGGAGCCCACCGTGCGCCCGGCCCCTCCGCCGCTGGAGCTCGATCCTCCGGCCGTGGCCCTCGCGCCGGAGCCGTCCTTCGCGTCACCCCCGTCGCTCCATGCGCCCGTCGCCAGCTCGGGGGCGCGGGTGCTCGACTCGGAGAGGCTCGACGACTTGGCCTCGCGCCATGGGTTCGTTGCATCCGAGTTGCTTTTGAAGCTCCTTCGCGTTCGCGAGTCGGACGGCGTCTTTCGGCGGTGGCTCGACAAGCTGGGGTGGGACATCATCGAGGTGCGCGCGCTCGCCCGCGATTGGGATACGGATCCCAACTTGCTCGCGGTGTGCCGTCTGGCCAACGGCGATGAATTTGCACTCTACATCTATCCGCCCTGGTGCAAGGAGGGAAACGAGCCGCCGGTGGTGGAGGCCTTGCACGAGACGAACTTCGTCGAGTTCAAGGCGCGGACCTTCGAGGCGTTCTTCGACCGCGAGCTCCAGCGCCGCGTCGACGAAGAGGCGGCCGACACCGAGCTGGTTCGGATGATCCGCGAACGTCTGGAGTTCCCGATGGCCGCGCGCGATGCGGGGGAGCCGCCGCCGTGGCTGCCCGTGGAGTCCGTCCCCCCATCCACCCCGGCGGCGCCCCGCGCGGGCGGGGGGCTCTTCGCATCCATCAAGAACCTCTTCGCCAAGTCGTCCGCCCCGAACGGCCCCGTCGAGGCGGCGCTGGCCATCGAGAAGCACGGCAACGTGCTGGAGGCCGAGCGCGCCCTCCTCCGGCTCTACCTCCTGCGCCACGAGCTGGCCCCGCGCGCCGCCCTCGAGCTCCGGCGCATTTATCGAAGCCTCGATTGGAATTTTGCCTTCGAAAACATCGAATCATCAATTCGCCGCTAACGATTCGTCGTCGATTCACGAGATTTACCATCCTTTCGCAAGAGCGAATCGACGACCTCTCTTCGCGACACCGAAAGGGTCGATCACGTCGCGAGCACGAGCGGCACATCACCTCGCGAGCTCGCACACGAGCGGCGCGATCACCTCGCCAGCGGCACATCACCTCGCGAGCTTGCACGCCGGCGGCGCGATCACTTCGCCAGCGGCACGTCAGCCCACGGCCCAGCGGCTCGCCTCGAGGTGATCTTGCGCTTCATGCCGCGCAGCCGAGCAAGGCGTATGCCCCGCACGGCCGATTGCCAATCATCGCCGAGATAACGTTATTCCGCGTACTGCGATTGTCGCGTCATCCGTCTCGCCACCCGCCCGGGGTGGGCGGCCGATCCACGCTCGTTCGATTGTACATCGACATGCATCGCATGGTGATCCTTTTACGTCATTTCAATCCGCGATGTTACCCGGCATGTAACGGTGTTACAGCCCCCACCGACTGTTCGTCGCGTCCACGATATCGCACCATCGTGCCGGGCGGCCGGAATGCCCGAATGGCCCGCGTCACGGCTAGGTCGACGCCTGCGCATCGTCTTCGAAGATGCGCTTCAATTCGGCGGTGTACTCTTTGGCCGATGCGATGAGCGCCTTTTGATCGTTGCGCAGGTGATACATTTTTCGCACTTGGGCGTCGTCGTATTCGCCGAATCGGCGCACGGCCTCGATGGCGTCGGTGCCGGGCAGGCCCAATGCCTCCAAGGTCCACGCGGAGAGCTCCAGGCTGGAGGCGAAGGTCTCGCGGCTCAAAATATCGATGCCCAGGCCCAGCAGCGCATAGGCATGTTGCCGGTTTCGGGCGCGCGCGATGATCTTCAAATGAGGGAAGTGGTGCTGCACCGTATTGGCCACCGCCAAGGAGCCCTCCATGTCGTCGACCGTGAGGACGAAGATGCTCGCGTGCTCGGCCCCGGCGGAGCGCAGCAGATCGGCCCTGGAGGCGTCGCCGTAATAAATCTTGTTGCCGAATTGTTTGATGAAGTCCGTATGTTGCGCGCTAGCGTCCAGGGCGGTGAATGGAATGCCTTTGGCCCGCAAAACGCGCCCCACGATCTGCCCCACCCGGCCGAAGCCGGCGATGATCACCTGGTTGCCTTCGTCGGTGAGCTCGTCGAAATCGCGCTTCACCCCGCGGTCCAGGCGCGCGAAGATGCGGTCGCGCACGATGAAGAGCAGCGGGGTCACGGCCATGGACAAGGTAACGACGACCACCAGCAAGTCGGCCATGCCCTTGTCGAGCACCGCGCCATCCTGCGCCACGCCAAAGATGACGAATGCAAACTCGCCGCCTTGCGAGATGGCCACCGAAAGGCTCGCCCGACCGCGCAGGGGGAGCTTGGCCAGCTTTCCCACCCCATAGAGCACCGCGAGCTTCACGGCGGTGAGCCCCAGCACCAGCGCCACCACCAGCACCGGACGCTCGAGCGCCAGCTTCATATCGGCCGACATGCCGACGGCCATGAAGAACAACCCCAGCAAGAGCCCTTTGTACGGCTCGATGTTCGCCTCCAGCTCGTGCCGGTACTCCGAATCGGCCAGGAGCACCCCGGCGATGAAGGCGCCCAGCGCCTCGGAGAGCCCCACCCCGTGCATGATGAGCGACGTCCCCACCACCACCAACAAGGTGGCCGCCGCCGAGAGATCGTGGTTTCGCGACGAAGCAATGAAGCGAAGCATCGGCCGCAAGAGATAACGGCCGGCGAGGCCGATGCCCAAGAGCACCCCCAGCACGGTCAGCACCCGCAATGCCGGGCTCCCGGTGCTGGTGCTCGCGTGCGTGCCCAGCATGGGGACGAGCGCCAAGGTGGGAATGGCGGCGACGTCTTGAAAGAGCAGAATGCCGAAGGCCACGTGGCCGTGCGGCTGCGCGAGCTCCTTCTTCTCCCCCAGGACCTGCAGCGCAAAGGCGGTCGAGGACATGGATAGGGCCAAGGCCGCCACCAATGCCGTGCGAAAAGTCCAGCCAAACAGCATGATGGCGCCCGAGAGCACCGCGGTGGTGCCCAGCACCTGCGCGCCGCCCATGCCAAACACTTTGCCGCGCATTTTCCAGAGCCGGGAGGGCTGCAGCTCGAGGCCAATCAGGAAGAGCAAAAGCACCACCCCGAACTCCGCGAAGTGAAGCGTCTCCTCCACCCGGGAAATCAGCCGCAGACCGCATGGTCCAATGAGAACACCAGCAGCGAGATATCCAAGCACGGTGCCGAGACCGAGCCGCTTCGAGAGAGGAACCACCAACACGGCGGCCGCGAGAAAAATGGCAACGTCGACGAGCATAGGATCGCGCAGAATGCCTGACACGTAGCCACTTCCGAGAACTTTTTTTCTCGAAACGACCTCGAAACCCAGCCGCTTTTTCCGCCGGGAAGCCTAAGATCGCTGCTCGTGATCGACCGAGGCGAAAGCGAGCAGCACCTTCAACCACTCAAAACCACGCCCGAATCCACCTTCGCCATCTTCCGAGACGTCCGTAAGGCCCGAAAGGAAGGCCCCGAAGGAGTCAGCCGGCGCCAGCGCGCGCGACTGCGTGAGCTGATTGCGTACGTTCGTGCCCACTCACCTTATTACCGCGAGCTCTATGCCGATCTGCCCGCGTCCCTCGACGACGTGCGGCCCTTGCCCGTAACCAACAAACAGAAACTGTCCGAGCGCTTCGATGATTGGGTCACCGATCGGGAGCTGACCCTCGCGAAGGTCCGGGCGCACGCCGACGATCCCGATAAGGTCGGCCAAAAGCTGCACGGCAAATACACGGTGACCACCAGCTCGGGGACCACCGGGCGGCGCGCCTTCTTTTTGATGTCCGAGGAGACCAAGACCGTCGGCGGTCTTCTGGTCTTGCGCGCCATGTCCAGCGTGCTCTCCACCTGGAAGGTGCTCAAGATCCTCACGGCCTCCGGGCGCACGGCCATGCTGGTGCCGACCGGAGGACACTTTGGGAGCCATGTCCTGGCGACCCAAAAACGCGACGCGAGCGCGCGGCGCAAGAGGTCGATGCGGATCTTTCCCGTCACCACGCCCATGCCCGAGCTGGTGGAGCAGCTCACCGCGTTTCAACCCACCTATGTGGAGTGTTACCCCACGGTGGCGCTCCTGCTCACCGGCGAACGGGAGGCCGGGCGCCTCGCCATCGCGCCGGAGTTTTTGGCCATCTGCGGCGAGGGGCTCACCGAGAACGAATATGCGCGCATGCGCGCGGCGTTCGGCACCACCGTGCTCGATTTGTACGGGGCCAACGAGTTTCCCGGCTTGATGATCAAGTGTCCGGAGGGCTGGTACCACCTGCACGACGACTGGATGATCTTCGAGCCGGTGGACGCGCACTACCAACCCACGCCCCCCGGGGAGCGATCGCACACCGTGCTGGTGACCGTGCTCTATCGGCGCGAGCAGCCCATCCTCCGCTACGATATCGGCGATAGCATCTTGGTGCGGCCGGATCCCTGTCCCTGCGGCAATCCGTTCCAGGCGATCAAGGTGAACGGCCGGGTCCCCATCATGCTGCACTTCCCCACGCCCGGCGGCGAGGTCCGGACCTTGTCGTCGTTCGTGGTGAGCTTGCAGATCGAGCTCGCGGGCGGGGTCGAGCTCTTTCAAATCGTGCAGACGGCGCCCGAGACCTTGCGGGTGCGCTTGCAGCCGCGCGCGGGGGCAGACCCCGAGAAGGTGTGGCGCGATGCGCACCTCGCGCTCTCGTCCATGCTGACGAAGCACGGGCTCGCGCACGTGGCCATCGAGCGGGGCACCGAACCGCCCGAGCTGTCGCCGGGCGGCAAGTTGCAATCGGTGATCCCGCTCGGGCGGTGAATCAAAGCTCGCCGCGCACCGCCCACAAATCGGGAAAGATCGGGTTGAAGAGCGTACTGCGCAAGTACTCGGCGCCGAGCGAGCCTCCGGTGCCGGGCTTGCGCCCGATCGTCCGCTCCACCATCTTCACGTGGCGGTAGCGCCACTCCTGCAGCCCCTCGTCCACGTCCACCAGGCGCTCGGCGATTTGCGAGGCCTCGCCGTCGTCGTGGTAGACCTGGACGAGGACGCGCTGCACGGCCTCCGAGGGCTCGCTGGGGAGGCGCACGTCGCGCTCCAACTTTTCGCGCGGCACCGCGTAGCCGCGGCCCGCGAGGTAACGGAGGAAGGAGTCGAACAGGGACGGGCGGGCGACGGCGGCCAGGATTTGCGCGCGCCAGGGGTTGCCCTCGGGGTAGTGCTCGTACGCCCCGCGATCGCGGCGGCCGAGGGTCACCTCGAGCACGCGGAACTGGCCCGACTGAAAGCCGCTCGAGGCCTCGAGGCGCGCGCGGAAGCTGGTGAACTGCCGCGGGGTCATCGTCTCCAGCACGTCGATCTGCGAGACGACGACTTTGAGGATCGTAAGCACGCGATTCAAGGTGTGCAGCGCGTGGGCGCCGTTCCCCTCTTCCAACCGGCCCTGCAAGTGCCCGAGCTCGTGCAGGATCTGCTTGAACCAAAGCTCGTAGACCTGGTGGATGACGATGAACAGCATTTCGTCATGCTCGTCGGAGCGCGGACGCTGCGCGCCCAGGATCTCGTCGAGCGCGAGGTAGGATGTGTAGGTCAGCGCGGCGGAGGATTCACTCATGCCCTCGTCAATACCTCGACTTCCAGCCTTTCGGGCGAACCTCGAGACACAACGCGCTCCGGATTTCAGGCTCGAGCCACGTGGTACCGAGCTGCACAACGCGCGCGATCGAGGACCCGCCGGCGCGCGCGAACCCGAAAGCGAGCGCGAGCCGTCCGATTCACGGTCGAGGCCACCGTGCGCCCGCGGGCAGGCGCCGACGACTCGGAGCTCGTGAGCCTTTCGGCGATCGCCTCGAGGTCGATCGCCACACAGGCGCGATCGGATCGTTCGACATCCTCGTTCATACTGGCTCGTTCATACCGGCATTCGAGTATGCGCGTGACAACGATGCCGATGGCCTGCGCGAAGTAGCGCCGCGAGCGCGCGTAAACGATCCGATCGCTGCGCCCGCAAGGAGGCGTTTGCATCGACGACATACCGACATCCATGGTGCCTCCGACCTTGCGGCCGACTCACCATGTACGCGCAAGTGATCGTCTATCGACCTGGCGCGCGCGATGCGTGTAGGAACACAATGTCGCAGCTGAATCACTTTGTCACATCACAACTTGTTAATTCGGCATCGGAATTACCCTATACGAAATACCCCCCTCACTGGAGGTATTCGATCATGCGTTCTCTTTCCCTTCGTCGATTTCCGAAGATCATGCTCGGCATTGCGACCGTTTTGCTGGGAGGCTCGGCGATCGCCGCCGGAGGTCCTGGCGCGCCCGGCCTCGGTGATCCTTATTATCCAAATGATGGAAATGGCGGCTACGATGTCGATCACTACGATCTTCGCCTGACCTACCGACCGAGCAGCGACCAGCTCTCGGGCACCACCACGATCAAAGCCACGGCGGTGCAGGACCTGACCGCGTTCAATCTGGATTTCGCCCTCAGCGTGAGCGCCATCAACGTCAATGGCGCGGCGGCGCGGTTCACCCGAAGCGGCGCCGAATACACGGTCACCCCCGCCGCGGAGCTGCCGGCGAGCAAGCCCTTCACGGTGGAAGTGACGTATTCCGACGTGCCGTCGCGGGTGTCGGGATCGACATGGGTGAAAACGTCCAACGGGGCCCTGGCCGTGAACGAGCCGCACATCGCGCGCTATTGGTTCCCGAGCAGCGATCACCCGCGCGACAAGGCCACCTTCGACGTATCGATCGCCGTGCCCGACGACGGCACCACCGTGGTCTCCAATGGTGCGTTCCTGGGCTCTGCGGTGGAGACCGGCGGTCTCAAGCGCTGGAATTGGCGCAACGTGAACCCGACGGCGACCTATCTGACGTTCGTCACCATCGGCAAGTTCACCGTCAATCATGCCACGGCGGGCGGAAGGCCCTACATCACGGCATACGCTTCGAACGTGACGGGCGCCACCCTCACCAACGCCCGCAATAGCCTCAATCGTACACCGGACATCATCGACTACGAGTCCAGCGTCTTTGGCCCCTACCCCTTCGCGGCCATCGGCGGGGTGGTGGTGCCGAACCTCAGCTTCGCCCTCGAGGTGCAAACGCGCCCCGTTTACGGCACGGCGTTCTTCGGATCGCGCGCCAACACGAGCGTGGTCGCCCACGAGAACGCGCACCAATGGTGGGGGGACAACGTCTCCGGCGACACATGGCGCAATATCTGGCTGCACGAGGGCTTCGCCACCTACGCCGAGTGGCTATGGTCGGAGCACAACGGCACCGGCACCGCGCAGCAAATCGCGAACTCCACGTACAATTCGCGTCCGGCGAGCAGCTCGTTCTGGCAAGTGGTGGTCGCGAACCCCGGCGCCGGCAACGAGTTCAACGCCGCCATCTACGATCGCGGCGGCCTGGCCGTTCATGCGCTGCGCGTGGCGGTGGGCGACACGGCCTTCTTCAACATTCTAAAGACGTGGCAATCGGAGCGGAAGTACTCCACCGGCACCATCGAGCAGTTCATCGCCACCTCCGAGCGCGTTTCGGGCAAATCGCTGCAGGCCGTCTTCAACACATGGCTCTTCACCCGCGGCCGCCCCGCCAGCCCCCCCGGCGCAGCCTTCGACGCCGAAGCATTTGCCGCTGAGCCGGAGCCGCCGGCGTTCGCCGAAATCCAAGAGACGCACCGGCTGCTCGCCGAGCAGCATCACGCGCACTGATTTCCAGCGTTTAGGCTGAGCACTCCCCCACGGGAGGGGCACTTGCGAGCCCCTCTACCCCTCCCGGGGATTTGGTGACTGAACCTACGGTTCGAGGGAACGAAGCCCACCAGCTTCGTCCCAACGGTTTCGAAGCAGGGACGCCCACGAGCTTCGTCCTATGGTTTCGAGGCGGCGACCCCCGCGAGCTTCGTCCTATGTCGCATTTCGAGGCGACGAGCTTCGTTCTATGCGAATTTTGTCCAAAGTTTTTCGAACTGGGCGGCGAACTTTTCGACCAGGGTTCCGTCGTGCGTCAGGACCAGGTTTTCGTCGTTGTTGGCGGCGGCGCTGCGGGTCCAGTTGTAGCTGCCGTTGAGAAGGGCGCTGTCGTCGAACAAAGCAAATTTGTGGTGCATATGGAACTCGCTCCGATCGACGCGAATGGCGAGGCCGGCGCGCGCGAGCCTGGGAATGTCAGAGCCCTCGTCGTAGACCTTGTCGTTGTCGGTGATGATACGGATGCGGATGCCCCGCCGGTGGGCGGCCAGAATGGTCTCGGCGATGCGGTCATCGGTGATGGTGAATACGCAGACATCGACTTTGGCCCGGGCATTGGCAAAGGCCGACCTGACCGCGCCGATGCATTGGTCGCCTGGGCTGAAGAACGCATCGCTTTGCTTGGGGCGCAGGCTCTCGGGCGATAGCACCTGCATCACCTCCTCCAGCCATTCGATCATACGGCGGGCGTGCGGATCGACGACTTGCGCTTTGGCCAGCCGGAAGGCCCGCTCGCGAAGCTGGACGAGCTCGTTGCACGAGAGCGACGAGCCGCCCAGCGCCAAATCGAGCATTTTTCGCTCGGTGCGCGAAAGATGCCCGTCGTCGAGGGTCGCTCGGACCAGCTGCTCGAACTCTTTCAGGGTGACGCTCACGCATCTCGTTGGATGACCGGGCCGCCTGGAGCATCGTGGCGTCCGCCCCATGCGCAGCGAGGTGAGCCGTCGACATTTCGAGCTCGGGCGGTCCAAAAACGGCGGCAGGCACACCCGCCTCACGGTTCATCACTTGAACCACACATATCGTTCGAGACGGTCGCCTTCCCGTCCAATGAACGCGGGCGGTCAACGCGGGGCGCGCGTTGGTCCGCGTGACGTCGGACCTGATGGTGGTCGAATGGAGACGATTCGCGCGTTCTTTGAATGGACGCCGACATGAAAAATGCACTACTCCGGGGGTTACCATGTCCAAAGATCTCCAAGCCGCCATTCGTCACCTCGCCGAGACCTTTGCCCAGGGCGTTCTCGACGCCGTGCGCGCTTCCTCGCTCGAAGAAATCCGAAACAATGCCGACGGCGGCGCACGGCGCCGGGGCCGCCCCCCCCGTGGCGCCGCCGCCGCCACCTCCGTGGAGCCCGCGCCCGCGCCCGCGCGCGCAAAGCGCGGACGCGCCGCCAAAGGTCAGGAAGAGGGGACCGACGTATCGGTCGATCGCATCGTGTACCTCGTTCGCAAGAGCCCCAAAGGACTGCGCTCCGAGGAGCTCCGCGCGCGACTCAACTTGGAGAAAATCGCGTTCCGGCAGGCGGCGGCCAAGGCCGTGGCGGCAAACTTGATCCGAAAGACCGGCGAGAAGCGCTCGACGACCTTCTTCCCCAAGTGATCGAGCCAAGGATGACGGTGAGGACGATGCCCGGTCAGGGCCTCACGAGCCAGCGCTCGATCCGATCGACCACCGGTTGAAGCCAAGGCCGTGACGGCACGGTGACGCGCAAGTCATCGCGCGCCTGCACGGCCAGCTGTTTTGCGCGGGTGCGATCGGGGCTGGGCCCCACGGCGAGCGCGCGCGCCAGCGCAAAACGGGCGCGGGGCAGATCGTCGTCGTGCCATCGCAAGGGCAGCGCGATGCTTTGCTCCAAGTGTTTGCGCGCCATGACCACGTTGCCCAGCGCGAGCTCCGCCTCCCCCAGGCACCGGAGCACGTCGCCTTCGTAGGTCAGATCCGGCGCGAGGTAGTGCCCCTGCTCCAGGAGTCGCACGCCGCGCGTGCAATGCACCTGCGCGTCGAGCGCATCGCCGCGGGCGAGGCGCACCACGCCGATGGTGAAGAGCATGTTCGGGATGTTCTCCGCGATGAACCCCCCCTGATCCTCGGCGATGGAGAGCGCGCGCCGGGCGCTGGCCTCCGCCTCCGACGAGCGGCCCTCGAGCTCGTCGACGATGGCCAAATGCTCGAGCAAGCCCGCCCGCACCGCGTCGTTCTCGCCTTGGGAGAGGCGCAGCTCGAGGCCGCGGTGGGCCGCCGCCCGCGCGTCGTCGAGCCTTCCTGCGCGGGTGAGCGCCTCGGCCAAGGCCGCGTAGGTATTTCCCAGCCAGGGATCGCGCGAGCCGGTGGCGACCGCGTAGCACCCGATGGCCTCCTCCGCGGCCGCGATGCTCCCGGCGATGTCGCGCGCGGCGTTCAGGAGCATGAGCGCCCGATTGTGGCGCGCCATGCACACGGCGGGCGATTGATTGCCGAAGCGGGCCGAGAGGCGCTCGATGTACCGCGCATTGTCGTCCAGCGCGCTCGTGGGATCGTGGGCGCGCGCCGCGAGCACGCTGCCGACATTGAGGATGCGCAGCTCCAGGGCCTCGTCGCCCGAGAGGCGCCCCTGCTTGGCCCGCGCGACATCGAGCCAGCCGCGCGCCTCCTCGAAGCGCGTGTACGCCGTGCCCAGCACGAACGCCAGCTCGGCGGCCGACCTGCCCGCCACCCGATCGGCGCCGCTTCGCTCGGCGAGCATGAAGGCCTCGCGCGCCACCGCGAACGCTTGCCCCGAGTGAAAGCGGAGGGTGTGCACCTTGGTCTCGGCGAGGAGCGCGTCGGCCTCGTCGGCCACCACCCCGGCCTCGTGCGAGAGATCCTTGGCGTTGCGCGCGGCGGAGAGCGCCTCGTCCCAGCGCCCGGCGTCGGCGAAGACGCGCGAGCGCACCGTCAAGCGGCGGGCTTCTTGCGCACGCGCGCGGGCCTGGCGCTCGCTCGGGAGCGGGACGTAGGTGCTGTCGACCTCGCGGCCGCTGCACAGGCGCGGCGGGGTGAGGGCCCCGACCAGATCGATGGCGCGGCGCTGGAAGGTGGGATCGGTCTGGCCGAGCACCTCCGCGACCACGTCGAACTGCTCGCGCGCGGCCGAAAGACAGGCGCTGCGCCGCTCGTGCACCTCGGAGGTCTGCGTCGCGAAGAGCCGCGTCGCCTCGCACGACGATTGTTGCTCGCGCTGCCAATCCTGCGCGTGCCGATCGAGCGCCAAGAGCACCCGGTCCGCGCGCTCCTCGGCCGCGGGATCGCCGGCCGCCGTCACCGTGCTGCGAACCCGCGCGCGCCGCGCGGGGTCCCATTGGGTCCCGATGGCCCCCGCCTCGTGCTCGCAGGCGATGCGCAGCGCGCGCCGGTGCTGGACCGTCCCCAGCACCACCGCCAGCACCGCGATCACCACGGCGGATGCGGCCACCCGCGCGCGCCACGGGTTCTTGTCGAGCGCCCGCAGGAGATCGCCCATGCTGGCGAACCGCTGCGCCGGATCGGGGTGCAGCCCTTTGCGGACGACGTCGTGCAGCCACGCCGGAACGTGCTTGCCGGGCGGCCGTTTGAGCGATGTGGTGTGGATGGCCAGCAAGTACGCGTCCAGCGAGTCGCTCCGAAACGGGCACGCACCATAGAGCGCGCGCCAGAGGGTCACGCAGAAGCTGAACACATCGCTGCGCGCGTCCACCTTGTCGCCGGTTACGGAGATGATCTCCGGCGCAACGTAGCCCATGGTGCCCACGATGTGCCCCTCCTGTGTCAGCTTGTCCTCGAAGACTGGCACAGACACGGAGGCCGCGGGCACCGCCATGCCCTCCGAGGGATGCGGATCGGGTTCCGCCGGCGCGTTCACGCTCGGCCCCGATGGGGTGGGCATGGTGAGGCTGGCGCCAGGGCCATACGGGCTCTCCGTGCGCGCAATGCCGAAATCCAGCACGCACACCCTTCCGTCTTTTGCGATCAAGACGTTGGCCGGCTTGAAGTCGCGATGCACGATGCCCGCCGCGTGCGCCGCCCGCAACCCGCGGCCGGCCTGCTTCATCACCGACAGCACCTCACGCCGCGAGCGCGGCGTTTTCAGCCACGTTTGCAAGGTGTCGCCCTCGATGTACTCCATCGCCAAATAGATGTTTCCATCGTGGGTGCCCACATCGTAAATGGCGACGATATTGGGGTGCGACAGCCGGGCCATGGCGCGGGCCTCGCGCATCATGCGAAGGCGCGCCTCGTCCGACGCTATTTTGGTGTGCACGATCTTGAGCGCGACGTCGCGTGCGAGCTCCATGTCGTAAGCGAGCATCACCGCGCCCATTCCGCCGCGCCCCAGCGCGCGCACGATCACGAAGCGCCCGACGACGGCGCCGGGTCCGAAATGCCCCGACATGGGGGGATGGGCCGAGGTCGCAACCGCAGTGGACGCTCGAGCTGGGGCGGCGTCTGCCAGCGCAACGGTAGGCTGCTCACAGGCCGCCTCCAGCCGCGCCTCCATTTCGGTGCTGATCCTGTCATCCCCCATCGAAGCCCCTCCCCAAAACTCGTCATTATACATTCCTCGAGCTGTACAGAGGAAGTACGAGTTGCCGTGCCCGTCTGCCGCAGCGCGATAACGCGCCCGAGCTCGGGTTTTCGGCGGGAGGGAAACCTCTATCGGCGAGCTGAAGTAAGCGCTTTCACATTTCGAGCTCGCGTCTTCATAATTTCATCGTCGCAAACGCACTAAGCAACTTCACTCGTCCGCTCAAACCGGTAGGAACGTCGTCGTGCGCTTGGTGCCTCTGCGGACGATCAGGTTCGCGGCGACGGCTTTGGCGGCGGCCTCGCGAAACGCGACCCGTTCGAGCCCGAGCCATGCCCGGAGCTCCTCGGATCGCACCCCGTTTGGACTGTTGCCCACGAGGAAGACGATGCGCTTGACCGTGACGTCCGACGGGGCGCGGGATTTTTCGGACCGGCGCGGCGGAGCGCCTTCGAGTTTACGGGGCCGACGCCGACCAGGGCCGTGCGGGCGCGGTGAGACGACTCCGTTGGTTCGGATCTCGTCGAGCGACGCGGCGCACACGACGTCGAGAACTCCTTGTGCGAACGTCCCGGCGAGCTGACGGATTGCGGATCGGAGATCTTTGGGCATGTTGGTGGAGTAAATCATTTTACGTGCGCGATGAAGTGGTATCTTCACCTCAATCAAACTTAACGATGCGCACGCACCGAGCGCTCTGCTGGTTTAATGCGATGTCGAATCGAGTCATCCGCGATAGGCCGTTTTGGGCGTGTCAACGTGTGTCATCTGTCACTCGTGATCTGTCGTCTGTCACCCGTCCGTTGTCAGCTGTCAGTCGTCACTTGTCAGCTTGTCACCCTGTCGCTCTGTCACCCCGTCGCTCTGTCACCCGTCACCCGTCACCCCGTCACCCGTCATCATTTTGGCTCCAACCGTTCACCACCGAACAACGTTGCGCCGGCAGCAATCGTCTGTCGTTTTTGCTTTTGGGGCTTAATTATCAGGCTCGATGACATCGAAACACCAAAGGACGAGTGGAGTGGTATTATCGCCGCGGGCGGTAGGCGCGCGAAAATGACCAACCATGCTCAACGAAGCATCGCGTTCGTCGCGTCGGCCCGATTTCGGGAGTGTGCGGCGACGAGCAGCACGGCGGGAACGAGCCCGAGCGGAAATCCCGATGGCTCGCAGATGACGGAGCAAAGGGCAGCCCAAGCTCCCAGTCCCCACCCGACATAACCCGGTAGTGAGAAACCGGCCTTCGCCATGCGGATGGCCACGAGGCCCAAAAGGACGAGGGTCGCGGTGAACCCGCCCGGCAACGCCCAGAAGCCCTCGTGCGAGAAGCTCGCGCCGCGCGATGCGACGTCCAACCCACGAAGATCCCCTCCCATCCAGCCGGCCCAGTACGGCCACGTCTTCTTGGTGAAGTAGAGGACGTGAAGGATCCCGATGCCGATCATGGAACGCCCGGCCCACACCGTCCATGTGCGCGCGCGGGCGCTGACCAGACGGTCCAAAGACTCACTCATTTCGCACGAACCTTTCCACCATACTCCGTGGTATGGACATACCAGACGGTATGGCCAACTCGAACCGCGTCAAGATCGCTCTGGAACCTCCCACCCCGCGCTCCGAGATCCGCACGATCACACCGCGCGACTGGGCCGACGCCGCGCTATGGGCCATCGGCAAGAGCAGCGTGGCGGAGCTCACCATCGACCGGGTGGCGCGCACGCTCGGGGTGACCAAGGGCAGCTTTTACTGGCATTTCAAGGACCGAAATGCGCTGCTCGGGGCCGCGATCCAGCGGTGGGAGGTGATCTGCACCTCGCAGGTCATCGAGGAGCTCGACGCGCTGGAGCGGCCGCGCGATCGGCTCTTGCGGCTGCTCTCCACGGTGTTCGACGAGGAGAACAACGCCCTGGAAATCGCCGTCCTCTCCGCCTCCGAGCACCCGCTGGTCGCCCCCGTGCTCACCCGGGTGGCGGCGCGCCGGCTCGAGTACCTGGTGGACACCTACCGCGGCATGGGGCTCACCCCGGCCGATGCGCGCTGCTCCGGTCTTTTGGCCTACTCGGCGTACGTGGGCCTGCTGCAAATCGCGCGGTTCGCGCCCGGCGAGCTGCCCACGGCGCAGGCCCGCGAGCGCTACATCCGCTACTTGTCCGCGCGCTTGATCCCCGAGGCGCAAAGGCCGCGGGGTGCCAAATAAGAAATGAGAAATGAGAACGAGCCGGGCCAGCTCAAAGGAACTCTACGTAGCGGCCGCGCCGGATGATGGGGTGCCCGTCGACGTCCACGTCGCACGTTTGGCTGGCAAAAACGAGCTGGCCGTGCGCCATCCACGGGGCGCCGCTCTTGGCGGGGGTGGGGTTGCCCAGGGCGAGGTGCAGGCCGGGCATGTTCTCGTCGTGGAGCTGCTCGCCCAGGGGGGCGATGTGGCCCACGTTGGCGCCGAGGATAATGGCCCCGATCCGGTCGTGGTTGCTCCCGCCAGCTAGAAATCGCTGGATTTGATGCTGGAGGCGCTCGTCGCGCGAGTCGACGGAGCGCACCCGGCCGTGGTCGATGGTGAGCCGCACCCGGTTCAAGCCGAGCAGGCCCGCGCGGTATTCGCCGAGGCCTCCGCTCACGGTGGCGTCGGCGACATAGGTGCCGGTCGCAAGGTGGGGTGTGGTCCGCAGCGCGCCGTACGGCACGGTGATCCATTGGCCGGGCAGCAGCATACCGTTCGTATACCACCGCAGGTGCGGCGCCATTTCGATGGCGAGATCCGTCCCCGCGTCCGATCGGACCACGATGCGCGAGGTGGGCTTCATGCGCGCGCCGAGCGTCTCGAGCAGCTTGAAAATGCGGATGCACGGCACCGACGTGGTCGCAAGGAGGGCCTGGCGGCTCACCCCGATCATCTGAATGTGGCGCGCGGCCGCCGCCGTGGCCGCGGACACGAAGTCGGCGCGCGCGTCCTGCTCGCGCTCCTCCCCGCGCAGCGCGAGCAGCGTGCAATGCACACCCGGCAGCCGGTCGAGCAGGTCCCGTGGACACCGCCTCCAAGGGCGGCCCCAAATCTGATCGGCGTGGACGCGCTCGACGGTTGCGCCGCGCTGCCATGCGATCTCTTCGAATGCATCCCCGAAGTCTTCGTGCGGTTCGTCGCACGCGAGCAACAACCGCTCACCGGCCCCCAGGCCGAAGAGCTCTTCGATGATGCGCCGTGCGGGCGCGAGCAGCCCGAAATCGACGGGCCGCTTTTCGCGCTCGGGATTCGACTCCTGGCGGAGCCGCATGCAAGATTCCAGATCTGGAAGCGTCTGATCGCGACGATTTCGTTCGTTCATTTGGAGTGGTTTCCGGTGTTTCAACGCCGAAGGCGGGATACCTGGGCCGCCAAACTCACTCGTCGGACACCTCCCTTTTAGCATTGTCGCGATTCGCGACAACCGGAGATGAACGAATTTTTATTCGAGTAAGGCGAAGTCGTGGAGGAGAAGATGCGAAGAACGTGGGAAATGCCAAACAGAAAAACGCGGCTCCGCGAGAGGCTCGAGCCAAGGTGAGAAAAGCATCAGGCATCGTTTCGTGTCGTTCGTGTCATTCCATCGCTCTCCTTTCGTGCACTGGACCCTGTCGCGTGCACTGGACGCCTGCAGACCGCGCGCCATCGATCGCGCACTTGTGACGCTGCCGTTTCAGCCGTGGATCCTGAGCCGTAGTGAGGGGATGGGCAATTGAAACGAGGCATTCAAAATTCGGGATTTTGGATTTATGAAGCTCGCGACGACGCAAGTATTGCCGTTGGACGCGGGTCGGAGCGTTGGGGTCGATGTCCCAATGTACCGTGCGGCATGATCCAAAAAGGGATGTGGATCCGGCTCTTCTCACAGGTCATAGGTTCATCGGGAAGGGGTGGTGAACGCACGATGTTTCATTTTGGCGAATGCCCTCTCCGCCGGAATGATATCGTCCGGGGCATCAGGGTTGTTCTCAGTCATTTGTGGCAGGGGGTTACGGTTGTTCCAGGGGGATACGATGGATGAATGGACCAAGAAGGGGATCTTGGAGCAGCTCGCCATCAACGTGCACGATTTGGTGACCACCGTGCACGATGACGTCTGGGCGAGGCTCGACGAGCTCGTCACGAGCAACGTCGCTTGGCTGCGCGAGCATCCGGAGACGCCATGGCTGTACGAATCGGGCGTGCGCTACCGAAAGAAGATCCACGACGCGCCATGGGAGGGCATCGGGCGCCTGCTCCAGTGCGGCGAGGCCGACGGCCCGGAGCTGGTGGCCTGGCGCATCGCCGAGCTTCGCGAGCGGGAGATGGAGTCGGCGTCGGTCCCCTTCATCGAGGTCACGTCCATCCTCCCCGCCCCGGCCGATCCGGACTGGGACGCGCTCCAGATCGGCGCCACCGTCTATGTGGCGGTGCAGCGGATCGATGGATACATCGAGCACCCCTCCCGCCTCGCGGCGCACGACTTGGAGGCGTGTGCCGACAGCGCGCGGGTGCCGATTTTCAATTGAGGGCTCGATTTCGAGGGCGATGGCGGGCTCCCGCCCAGCGGACGCTTCGACGGCCGTCGAAGCATTCGTGCGCGGCATGCAGTACGGTGCCGCGCATGAGAGATTTGACCATCCGCCTGCAGAACCGTCCCGACGCCATGGCCCAGATGGGTGAAACCCTGGGACGCGCCGGGGTGAGCGTGGAGGGCGGCGGCATGTTCGTCGTGGACGGACAGCCCATCGCGCACTTCCTCTTCGAGGATGGCGCCGCCGCCCGGCGCGCGCTGGAGGCGGCCGGCATCGAGGTCCTGGCGGATCGCGAGGTGCTGGTGCAGCGCCTCGACCAGGAGCGCCCCGGCGAGTTGGGCCGCATCACCCGCCGCATGGCCGAAGCCGGGGTGACCATCCAGGTCCTCTACAGCGATCATCAGAATCAGCTGATCCTGGTGGTCGACGACATGGAGCGCGGACGGGCCATCTCCGCCGAGTGGACGAAAGAGCGCGGCCAGCCCCGCTGACCCGCGCTCGACATCGGGGGCCCGTCACGGTTTGGGCGCGGCCCGTTCGGCTCGTTCGATGAGCTCGCGGTACCGCGCCTCGACCGACGCCAGCTCGATCCCATCCATGAACGAGTTGAAGGCGAAATAAGGGAGGAGCGTGCTCCAGCGGGCGAGCCACCGCGGGCGGTGCACGGGCCGGCTCAAAAGCCCCATGGAGCGAAGGGACGCGAGGGCCGACACGTCCTCGAGGGCGATGCGCCCGCAGAAGAGGAGCTCCGTCTCGTCGCGAAAACCCCCGCGCACGAACGCCGCGAGAAAGGCGTGCACGTGGAGCAGGCCCGCGAGGTAGCACGCGTCCTTCGTAAAAGGAGAGCCCCCGGTCGCGACCCCGCCGCGGCAGACGCGCGCCGCGTCGAGGAAGGCGTCACGCGGGCTGCTCCCGCGCTCCACCAAGAGGCGGTACAAGTCCAGAAACGTGGCCCCGTCCTCGGCCATTTCGACCAGCTTGACGCGTAGGGCCAGGCGCTCGAGCCTCGGGGTGGCCAAGGTGCGGTTGTACAGCTCGGAGAAGACCGCCAGCCCCTCCTGCGTGGGCGTGGTGCGCGGACCGCCGCTGCGGAGAAAGGGCGCGTGCTCCTGGATGGCCCCGTTGTGCGCGGTGAACGCGTGGGTCTCGACCTCGTGGCAATAAAGGCCCTCCGCCTCCCACTTGAAGAAGGTGGCGCCCGGCCGCACCCGCACCTTGGTCATCCCGGCGATGGCCTTGGCCGTGCAGTGCTCGTCGAGGATGACCTCGCACTTGATCGGGGGCCTTCGCTTCTCGATTCGCCGCGTGAGATCGTCCGCGAAGGTCTGCGCATCCATCGGCGTTTCGTTGCGCTCTTCGGCCTCGTCCCACCCGTGGATGCGGAGGCGCTCGAGCAGGTGCTCGGCCAGATCGATGTTGCGCACGGGCAGGCCGAAGAAGGTGCTGCGGGCCCCGCCATAGATTTCGCGCGAGATTTTGCCGAACTCCATGGTGCCGGCGGCCAGCAGAAGCCGATTTTTGTCGATCACCGAGCGCACCACGGCGCGCAGCCACACCGCGATGGGTCCGTCGCCCTCGAGGCTCGCCTCGGCCCGTGAGAGCTCGTCGTTGTGCCGATCGAGGGCCTCCCGGTCCACCGCGTAGCTCACCTCGGGGATGCGCGCCCCTCCTCCTTCGAAGAACTCCGCTTCGACCTTGCGGTTCCAGGCGATGTCCTCGAGCAAGTTCGTGGATTTTCGCGCGCCGAGCACCGCCGCCACGGTGGCGAGCATCTGCTTGGCCTTCTCGACGGACATTTCGTGCATACGGACCTTCGAACTCGCCGCCGCTACCTCGATGGCTCGATGGCTCGATGGCTAGATGGCGGGGACGGCCCCCATGGCCTGCACCCGGTCGCGGGCGCGCATCACCGGCACCCCCACGACCCCGGTGACCCGAACGGGGTTCCACGGCGCGCGGCGCGTGAAGACGCGGAACTGGTAGTTCTCGTCGCCCAGGCCATCGACCAGCTGGCGAAGCTCGGCGGGTGAGTAAGCACGCAAGCACGAGGCGAAGCCATCCCAAGCGATCATCGCGGGTAGGACGGGCAGCGCGTACGTGAGTGCGAGCCGCTTCCACGTGCGCGGCTTGAGAAACGGCACCGAGGCGGCGACCATGAATGGGGTGGTACCGACGATGGCCACCCCTTGAAGTGACCGCTCGACCATCTCGAAGCACGCAATCGGCTGCCGATCGCGAGCTGCCGCGCCAAGGATGGCGCGCGCCATCGATGGGCGAAAGTGGTGCAGTGCATTGAACAGCGTGCGCACCCCCGTGAGATCCTCGGGTAAGGTGGCCGTCGCGTCAATCGGGTCGCGGCGCGCGACGATGCGGCCGCGCCCTTCGGCCTCGGCGCGCGCAAAAGCGGCGGCGTTGGGGTATTTATCGGTCAACACCGCGTCGATGCGCCGCCCGTCCAGCCGCTCGAGGGCGTCGAGAAGCACGACAGCAGGGCCGCCGCTGCCGGAGCAAAGATCCACCACACGGGTGGCCCCGGTCTCGTCCAGCACCTCGGCCACCACCTTGGCCGCGCTGTCGAAGACCCGGAACACCTCGCAGGACGTCCGCAAAACCTCGGTAAGGGTGTCGCGCAACACGGCTGGACACCAGTCGTAGTCCTCGATCTCAGGCGCATGGATACGATTCATGGGGTTGCCTCGTACGGTGCCTGGCGAAACGTTTACTCGATATTCGAGCGATTGTCCCTCGCGTACGATGTGGCGGCGGCTCGCACCGCGGCCATTTCATAATGGCGCATTAACGCGCTCCACGACAGAATCACTCGACGTAACGCGATCAAACACGTAAATCCTTTTACTCGTGAAGTCCCGTCCTACTCCGCTCGCCGCCACGCTCGAGCGGCTCAAGACCGAGCTCGTCGATGCCGTCTTGGCCGCCGCCCGCGCACTGGCTAAATCCTCGCTCGATAAAGTCGCCTCGGCGTCTTTTCGCCTCGTTTCCTCTGCCGATTCACCCGCCTCGGGGGGTCGGCGCCGCCCTCCGCCGCCGGCCCGGCGCGCTCCCGCGCCCCGGCCCGTAAAGGCGAAGGGCAAGGAGGCCTCTCCCCAGCTTGCGCTCCCCTTGACCGCGGACAAGCCGCCGCCGGCCTCCCCGAAGGAGGAGCAGCTGCGCAGAAGGTCGGCCGCCGCGGCCGGAGCTCTTTTTGGTGGAAAGTCGTCTGCCGCAAGCTCCGGGCCTCTTTTTGGTGGAAAGTCGGCCGCCGCAAGCTCCGGATCTCCGGCGACCGCCGGAAAGTCGGGCGCCAGCGAGCCTCCGTCGTCCGGGCTGGCGTTTGCCATCACGGATCCGTCGACGGTGCTGGCGAAGGTCACGGTCATTCCGCCGAAAATGCCCCGCCGCCGCGCCAATGGCTCGTCCCGGCCCAAGGCGCCCCCGCCCGAGCCGGCACCCGTCGAGCCGACCGTCCCCACCGCGCCCGTGTTACGGGAAGGTGAGCAGGTGGCCAAGGCGGTCGTCGGCGGTGGTGTCGTCCTCCGCCGGACGCGCACCTAACGCGCGGGACATCGAAGGAGCATGAACGCGGGTTCGTGCTCCGTCTGGTGCGCGGTGCGTGGTGCGTGGCGTGCGGCGTCTGGCCTGTCGGCGTTCGAACCTGAGCGCGAGCGGGCGAGCGGCGATCTGCGGGCGCCTTCCGGATCGCCTTTGCGTTGAATGGCGCCAGGCACCCAAGGCAACTCCGAGGCACCGGGACTGCGCGCGTCGCGCCACGGTCGCGAACGTCGCGAGCTGGCTCAGGTCGGGGTGAGCTGCGCCCCGGGCGAGCGGCCGCGCGGGGGATGCGCGCGATGCCGGTCCGGGGCGCTGAATCATCATTGTGGCCACATGCGGTCGTGCCAATCCGACCATGTCGCGATCCGCGCAGGATCCGCGCCCATTTGCTTGGACGCCAGGATGCCCCACGCGATGTACTGCTCGATGCTCCAATCGACCCAGCCGCCTTCGAGGTACGCTCTTCCCTTGTCGTCCAGGGGCAGCGCCGTGCGCACCTCGTCGAGGCAGTAGCGAAAGCCCGATCGCGTCTCCGGCTCGTCTCCGAACCGCGCATTGGGGTCGCACGTCCGCCACTGGCTGCGCTGGGTGGCCGCGAAGTACGTATTGTAGAGGGCTATCGAGGCATTCACGAACTTCAGGTGGAGCCCCGGTGACAGAACGTCCAGGTGCCGGAAAATGGTGTGCGGATGGTCCGCGGCGCCCGTGTGCAGAACTCGGGTGGGCGCGGGCTTGTAGACCCGATCCGCGCGGCTCTCGATGCCGGTGTTCTTGAAGAGGTTGTCCGGCTCGGCCGGATCGGGGGTATTGAAGGAGATATCCGTATTGGCCAGCTGCGCGATCTTGGCGCGAACTTGAAAGAACCGCACCAGGTGGGCCGCCGACACCCAAGCCGGCGCCTTGGCCGTCTCCAGCTCATCGACCACGGCGGTGGTGAACCCCAGGTGGTACGGCCAATCCATGGGCCCTTGCGAGGCGCCCGCCCACCCCGGGTTGACGGATTGGAACGGCGTTCAAATCCACGCCATTTTCATCTTGCAGCTGCACGTCCAAAACCCGATATCCGTTCGAGCTCCCCTCGGTGCCATTGAAACGAAACTCGATTCGGTTCGTGCTCGGGAGCCCCACGAGCCGCGCGCGCGTCGCCGGGTCGATCGCGATCCAGAAGCGCGCGGTCACCATTCCCCCGTGAAAGCCGCCGTGCGCGCGCTCCACCTCGCGCAGGTGAACGTTCGCCTCCGTCACGTCGATCCAAGGCGCTTGCGCGCCGCCGCTTCCTTCATTTCCCACGATGCGGACGCTCGCCTTGACCTTGGTGAGCGGCTTGGCCAGCGCTTGAAACTCCGGCGGATCGTAATATCCACAGCGGTGGCAGAGCACGGACAGGCGGGCCGCCAAAGGCATCTTCGCGGGGTCGAGGCCGAGCTGGGCGCGGGCGATCACCGGCGCATCGGGGGCTCCGCTTCCGAGCACCTCGATGGGGAGCTTTCGATGCGTGCCGGGCGGGCCATCGTCAAGTCCGTCTCCATCGATGTCACCGTTGGCAACGGGCCATCGCCACCGCCGTTCGAGCTTTTGGTGCACCCGAACAGCGCCATCATCGCCATGGCGGCGAGGAGCCATGGTTTCGTACGAGCGAATCTTTTCACGTGGGGCACTCCTCGAGATCGCGCCTGCGGCGAGGGTGAAGCGAGCCAATGATGATGCCCGAGCCGGAGCGGGGCGGCCGCGGATGGTGCTAGAGAGCTTCGTATGAACGCTCCGCGCGCGGTCCAAGGTCCTCGCTGGCTCTACTTGCACGGCTTTGCCTCCGGCCCGCAGTCGTCGAAGGGCGTGGCGCTCTCGGAGCACTACTCGCGCCGGGGGATCGCGCTGGAGCGGCTCAATCTTCGGGTGCCTTCCCTCGAGCACCTTCGTTTCAGCGCCATGAAGCGCGTCGTCCACGACGCCATCGGCGGCCCGTCCGATCGGGCCATCGTCTTCGGCTCCAGCCTGGGCGCCCTCACGGCCTGCCGCGTCGCCGAAGAAGACGCGCGCATCTGCGCGCTGGTCCTGCTCGCACCGGCCTTTCGCATCAGCCCGCGCTGGCGCGTCCGCCTCGGCGAGGAAGCCTGGCGCCGCTGGGAGGAGACCGACGCCCTCGAAATCGACGACTACGCCGAAAAGCGCCGCACCACCGTCGACTACGGCTTCATCCGCGAGCTCGAATCCCTCGAAGCCCACGGCGACGGCTGGCCCGACGTCCGCGTTCCAACCTTGATCGTCCACGGCGTGAACGACGACGTGGCGCTCATCGACAACGCACGCACCTGGGCCGCCGGCAAACGCCACGTGCGCCTGGTCGAGGTCGACGACGGGCACGAGCTCGTCGCATCCCTCGCGCGCATCGCCGACGAGGCCGATGCGTTCCTCGCAGGGTTTACGAACGGCGCCTAGCGATCAGGGCGCATCCCCGAGCTGCCCCACGCTGGCGACCGACTCCTCGGCGTTGATCGGCGGTGTCTTGGTGACGAATAAAATTTCGCCCGCGATGGGGGCGCGCGGCTCGCTCAGCACGTGGCCGAAGAAGTCGCGCACGACGCCGATGGGGGCACCCGCCTCGACGGATTGGCCCACCGCGACGAACGGAGTGAAGATCCCCGATACGGGGCTCGACACCGTTTCACTGCGCGCGACCCAGCGCGGGTGCGCCACGGGGGCCGGCTCGCCGGCGAGAACGCCGAGGCGCTGCAAGACGCGGTGAACGCCTTCGACCACGCGGGTCACGTCCGTGTCGGGGGTCTGGGCGAGCTGGCCGACTTCGACGGCGATGGCGGGTTTGCCGCGGGAGGCCGCCGTGTCGACGCTGTAGCGGCTCTTGCTCGGGTCGATGGGGTTCGAGCGGACCTTGATGGTCTCGACGCCAAAGACGAGCGCCATGGCGCGCGCGCGCTGGGCCAGGGGCCGATCGGGCGTGGTGACGTAACCGACATAGGGGGTCAACGCTTCGTTGGCGTCGCCGCAATGCATATCGATGAAGGCGTCGACCCGCTCGATGATGTCGCGCGTGAGGACGTAGGCGATGCGCTCGGTGAGGGTGCCGTCGGGTTTACCTGGAAAGGCGCGATTGAGGTTCTTCCAATCCACCGGCGACGCGTAAATGGTTCGCTTGAAGAAGGACGGCGGGTTGGCCGCGTGCACCAACACCACCGTTCCGGCGAGATCGGCCGGCGAGAGCGCTTCGCGCAAGCGCTGCGACGCCAGAATCGGAACGTACTCGGAGCCGTGCACGCCCGCCACCACCCCCACCACGGGCCCCGGCCGGGCGCCGCGCACCACGGTCAGCGGTATCTCGGTCGCCCCGTCGCTGCCCGATGGCACCGGGAGAACCCCCGACGCCTTCTGCCCGGGTTCCACCACCACGCTCCCCCATCGCGAGGCCTCCGGAACCGGCGAGGCCGCCGCCGAAACGCGCTCGCACGAAGCGCACATGGTGACCAACCACGCGAGCACGAGCCCGCACCCCAACCTTCGCCCCCTGCCAACGTCCGCTCGATGTGTCCGACTCATACGATACGGATACAAATACATCTACGTTGCGTTAATTGCACGCGGCATTTCATCGCAGCGCCCCCTGCTACGAGCCAGGCACTCGTGTCAGCATGTGCCAAACCGTCCGAACGCGCTAGACCCGCGCGATGGTGCCGCGGGATATGCGAAGGAAGCGCCAGACGAGCGCCAGGGATACGGCGATCAGGCCCGCGGTCAGGCCCCACCAGATGCCGCGGGCCTGGGCGCCGAGGACGAAGCCGAAGAGCAGCGCGGTGGGCAAACCGACGCACCAATGGGCGATGAGCATGACGACGAATGGAACGCGCACGTCGCCTGCGCCGCGGAGCGCACCGGCGGCCACGCCTTGGACGCCGTCGAAGAGCTGAAAGATCGCCGCGATGCGCAGAAGGCGCGCGCCCAGCGCGATCACCTCGGGATCGGAGGTGAAGATCGACGCCAGGTGCTCGGGGATGGACCAAAAGACGATGGCCGGCACCGTCATCACCGTGCCGCCGAGCAGAATGCCCGTTAGCCCCGGACGGCGCGCCGATTGGCCTGCGCCCACCGCGAGACCGACGCGCACGGCCGTCGCGCCGCTGATGCCGATGGCGCCCATGAAGGCGAAGGTCGCGAGCGCCAATGCGATTTGATGCGCGGCCGCCACCTTGGCGCCAAAGCTCGCCGAGAGCAGCGAGGCCATCGTAAAGACGCCAATCTCGGCCAGCAGCTGAAGTCCGATGGGCGTGCCGAGCTTCACCATCGTGCCCATCGACACGGTGGTTGCGGCGGGGTCGCCCGGGGCGCGCGCGGCGGGCTGCGAAGCCGTCTTTCGCCGCTGCCGCAAGGCGAATCCGCCGACGAAGGAGACGAGCACCAGGTAGGCGAGGGTGGAGGCCAGACCCGCGCCGAAGGCGCCGAGGCGCGGAAGGCCGAGCGGCGGAAGGTTTACGGAGCGAAGGGCGTCGTCGCCGCGCACGAGGAGGTTGCAGAAGACGACGTTCGAGACGTTGGCCAGGCACGCGCCCGCGAAGGCTGGTCCCGTGATCCCGTGGGCTTGCAAGAGCGTCTTGGTCGAGAGGAACGCGATGGTGGCCGCCATGCCCGGCGCCTGCCCGAGCAGGTAAGCCCGCGCCCGCTCCACGATGATGGGCTCGAGCCCGAGCAGCGGAAGGAGGAAGGTCGCCAGCAAGGCCGCGCTCACCGTGGGTATCCACACGAGAACCCCCAAGCGCAAGTTGACCCGATAGGCCTTCCACGCGCGCTCCGGTTCTTTGGCGCCGAGCGCCTGCGAGGCCAGCGGCTCGAGCGCCATCGCGATCCCCATCCCGATGCAACCGGCCGCGAAGCCGAGGGACCGGCCGATCGACGCCCCCGCGAGATCCTCCACCGATACCCGGCCGAGCACCGAGGTGTCGACCAGGTGAATCAAAATGAGCAAGACCTGCGCGAGCGAAATGGGCGCAGAGAGGCCGGCGAGCGCGCGAAGCTCGTGGCGGATGGAGGATGGCCGGGGCAAAGCGGACGATGACGTCGAAGCGGTCGAAGAACTCAAGAGCGGCGGCCTCCGGCCCGCCGGCGTGGTACAATCAAAGAGGAGAGGTCAACGTGACGGTGTATCTTCCTACCATGCCGGGGAGCGGCTGAGCAGTGACTCAATCCGTCGCGCTCGAGCTTCCGCTCGTATGGAAATTCGTGAGCAAAGCGCGTCGCGAGGTGGAGCGTGCGCTGGAGACGTACTCCCCATCCTTGCGAAGCGCGACCGTGATGACCACCTCCGAGCTGGTCGAAAACGCCATCAAGTACGGCGAAGAAGTGCCGAGCCTCCTCTCGATCCACCTTCGCTTGAAGGCCGATTCGGAGCGCATTTTCATCGAGGTCGCCAATGGGGTGGTGACCGTGGAGCGCGTGCGCCACCTCAAGAGCCGCCTCGACGAGATCGCCGGCAGCGACGACAAAGAGGCCCTCTACATGAGCCGGATTCGGGCGCTCTTGGAGGACCCAAGCGAACGAGGCGGTCTGGGTCTCTATCGAATAGGTTTCGAGGGGGGATTCGACATGAACTATACGTTCGTCGATTCGGTGGTGACGGTAACCGCGGTCAGGGGGGTGCATGAGCACGGAATGCTTTGAATTCGATCGGCTGACCATCCGGGTCACGCGGGATAGGCACGCGTCCGCCACCATCGCCTGGGAAGGCGTGAGCGACGCGCGCAACCCCAACGCATTCCTCGAGCCGCTCCTGCAAAAAATCCTGGCGGGCCTACGGGCCACCAAGGTCACCGTCGATCTCCGCCTGCTCGAGTACATCAACTCGGCGACCGTGTCGCCCATCCTCAACCTCATCAAGAGGTGCGACACCGATCACGTGGCCACCACCGTCCTCTACGACACCGGCGTGGATTGGCAGCGCGTCAACTACCAATGCATGCGCACCATCGCCCGCACGCTCTCCCACGTCGAGGTCAAGATGCACGGTGAGTGAACGCGTTTGCTTTTACCCGAGATGGTCACGTTTGGAGGCGCGGCGGCGCGCTCGACGATGACGTCGATAACGACGATGAAGAGGCCTCCCCGGAACAGCGCACCACCACCAGGGACACATCGTCTTTGAACTCGTAGCCTTTCGCCTCGTCGAGGATGCTCTCCATGATGGCCTGGCTCCGCTTGCCTTCTTTGCCCCCGTTGCCTTCTTTGCCCACCGCCCGGTCGAGCATGGCGCAGAGGCCCTCGAGGCCGAGGAAGCGCCCGTCCTTTTTCGCCTCCGTGAGGCCGTCGGTGTAGAGGAGCACCACGTCGCCTTCGTCGATGTGGAACGTCTTGTCCTCGAGCAATTTCGAAATATCGTCGAGGATGCCCAGCCACATTCCATCCGTCTCGATGGTCTCGATGGTGCCGGTGGCCGCGCGGTAGATGATGACGTCTTGGTGCCGGCCCGCGTAGGTGAAGGTCCTGCCCTCCACCCGAAACGCGGTGAGCGTCATATATTGATTCTTGTCAATCCGCTGAAGATTGCCAAAAATCGCTGTATTAACCATATTGAGCACGCGCGAGGGCGACAGAGCCCCTGCCCCGGGCTCGGCCCCTGGCAGCGACGACGCATTGAGGACCGCGGTGCGCACGGCGGTCTGCACCATCATCATGATGAGGCCCGCCGTCACGCCGTGTCCGGACACGTCCCCGATGAGCAGCCAGTCCACCCCGGCGGCTTGAAACACATCGTAGTAGTCGCCGCCCACCTCCTCGGCCGGCAGCATCTTCGCGGCGGCGTCGAGCCCCTTCAGCGGCAAAGTCTGCGGCACCAGCGAAACTTGAATGGTGCGCGCGATCGCGAGCTCGCGCTCCAGCGCCTCCTTCTCCGCCAGCCGCCGCCGCGACTCCTCCAGCTCCACCAGCGCGGTCTTCAGCGACTGCTCGCGGGTGTTCACCGCCCCGGCCATCGCGTTGAACTGCGACGAGAGCTGCCCCAGCTCGTCCTCGCGCTTCGTGTCGAGGTGAATGTTCAAATCGCCGGCCGCGATGCGGCTGGTGGCCGTCGCCATCTCGATGAGCGGGGTGGCCACCTGCTTGCGAAGCACGAAATACATCACGATGATCTCGAGGAGCAAGGACGCCACCCCCAAGAAGAGGTACACGCGCGAGTTCTCGAACGCTTGCTTGCTCAAGATCGATTTGGGAAAGATGGTGACGAAGTACCAATTGGGCTCGTCCAGCTTGGCGAAGAAGACGTACTCCTCGTCCTTGCCGTTGTCGGCGACGGCGGTGCCGGGCGCGCTGCCCATCACCAGCGCGAAGATGCGTTTGAGGTGCTCGTCGCCCGACTCCGCGATGATGTAGTTTCCCTGCTTGGCCTGGATCTCGCCCACCTTGTCCGGGTGAACGACCAGGCGGCCGTCGCCGCGGAAGATCAGGTTGTACGTGCCCGGCAAGCGCTCGTTGATGGAGCGCTTGAAAAGCTCGCTCAAGAGCACGTCGGTGGCGACGGAGGCGACCACCTGGCCGTTCTGGTACACGGGGGTGGCGCAGGTGACCATCCACTCGCGGATGATCTCGTCGAAGTAGAGCCCCGTCCACGCGGGCCCGCGCGAGGGATCGTGCTTGGCGTCGGTGATGAAGTGGAACTCCAAGCTCGGGATGTCGTAATCGGCCGGAAAACCCCGCTCCATATTGGGGAAATCGGGCGTGTAGAGCACGATGGCGTTCTCGGGGAAGCTGACGTACGTATTGATGAATCGATTGTGCCAGCCGGGCCCGTACTTCAACACCGCGTCCCGCGAGATCATCATCTTACGCCGGAAGTCATCGGTCACCTGCGCCCGGCGCCCGACATAGAGGCTGATGCCCGTGCGCTTGTCGACCGGATCGCGGCTTCGCAGGCACCCATCCTCGCGGCGCTCGGTCACCGCCTCGAACTCGCTCGAGAAATCGCGCGGGATCTCGCTCGGGCTCTGCAGGCTCTGGGCGAGCGCGTCGCGCAAGACCGCTTGGTTGTCCTGGGCCAAGCTAAAGATGGCCCGCTCGCGATGACCGCGCTCGACGACGTATTTCGTCAGGTGCGAGAGCGTCTCGGCGCGAAGGCTAGCAACCAGATGGTAGTAGCCAAAGACGGTGGCCAGAAGGATGATCAGGCTGACCCGCATCGCCATCTGGAGAAGGGTCTGCCCGGTGAGCGACCGCCGGAGCGACCCCCTCATGGTGATTCGAGCTCGCTCGGATCACGCGGCTCACTACAGACCTCGATGTTGGTCAAGGTCCGCGCGATGGTCTTCATGCAGCGAAAATTGACGCGCTGCCAGCTCACGCTCTGGTCGTAGATGACGCGCGTTCGAACGCCGGCCGCGTCGAGGCGCTTTACGAACTGCAAAATGGGGATGACCGTGGCGGAGTTCATGTACTCGAAGGGCCGGAAGTCCACGGTCACCGGCTTGCTCTTCCCCACCCGCCAGCGATCGGCGAGCGCGTTCAGGAACGGGACGAGGACGGCGTCGGGATCCCTGGCCTCGCTCACACCGCGCCATATGACCTGCGCGGAGGCGTGCGACTCGAAGACTTCAATCGTCAGCCCGTCGTGGCTGAATCTCTCCACCGCACCCATCGCCCCCATCCTTGTGTGCTTTATGCGCTCACGTCGCCTTGGCGATCACCCGAGCTCCATCGACGCGATACCGAACACCCCTGGAATCCTCGAACCACCCAGAGGGGCTGCGACCGGACGAGTGTACATCCGCGCGGTCCGAAATACCTCCTTCATCCCGAAGCGGGAGGCGAGATCGATGGGCGCGGGGGCGGCGTCCGGTGCATCGAGAAAGATCGGCTGACCCGGAAATTGCGCCAAGAGGCCGCGCAAGAGGGCCTCCGCCGCCGCCACGTCGTCCGCCAAGAGCGGTCCAATCTTGTAGCCCTCGACGCAGCGGCGTAGCATACCGAAGCCGGAGAGTTTTCCGTTTCGGGTGGACGCAAGCCCCACCGACTCGGGCAAATCCAGCCAACCACGCAAAAACCGCGGGCGCGGAGATGGCGCGCGGGCGGTGTCAAAGGCGAGGACGTCCTCGAAGGGAATCGAGCCCAGAGGAACCAGGCCCGCGGGCGCCGAGCCGCCCCCTTCCCCACGGAAGCGAAGGTGGTTGTAGGCGAACACGAACCCGGAGCGCTCGTAGTTCTGCTGCTGCTCCAGGACGCCATCGAGTCCGATCGTACGGGCACCGAGGTATTCGATGCCGGACTTCCAGGTTTGGTAGCCATATCCCCGACCACGAAAGTCTCTTTTAACGATGTACAGGCCCGCGAAACCAAATGACGCATCGTGCGCCACACAGGAGATCATGGAGACGGGCTCGCCCGAGACTTCACCGATGAAGACCCCCTGCGGATCGGCGGCAAAGAAACATTTCGCATCATGAACGCCGGGATTCCATCCCTCGGCGGCCACCCAATTCCGAATTAAATCCGTCTCATCGGGCTTCATCCTTCGAACTCGGAATTCCGTCTCCACCCTTCGCCCCCTACCTCGATCCATCGGATCTCCCCGCTTGGCCCAGTCGATGCCCAAGCCGCGCACATCGGCGGTCGCGCACATCGCCCCCTGCACCTTTGCACGGCGCGAGCTGCATCATGTCGCGCTTCGCCGCAAAACGCAGCCAGTATCGCTCGGTACATGGGTGATTCTTGCGTCACGACGCCGGGAGGCGACACGTGCGGTTTGCGCGCGCCGCCGCACCAACCGCGCCCTTTTGGCGGAGCTCGCGCGGGGATCCGTGGGAGCGGGTGAGCTCGCCGGGCTCTGCATGGATGCCGCGGCCATCGGATCAACGCCGGGCCCGCCGGTTGCTATATGCCGCCGGCAGATGATGCCTTTTCATGCTTACGTGCGCGACCGTGCGTTGATCGCACTTCTTACCTCGTCACTTCTTGCTTGCTCCACCAGCTCGAGTATCCACGGCGCGGAGTCCGCCTCCGGGTTGCAAGGATTCGAGACCTCCGACGGCGCATACCACCTTCGCGGGACCGACGGATCCTCCGTTCACGTGCGCGCGAGCGACACGCTTCGCATCACCACCTCCAACGGACGGACCTTCGAGGGAAAGGGAAGAGACTTCTGCCGCAGCGCCAAAGGCCTCTTCCTACGCGAAGAGGGCGGCACGTGCGAAGGCGCCATTTACGTCGGTAGCTGGGACGACATCGGCAAGGTCGATGTCGAACAATTCGACGGAGCGGCCACCGTGGGTGTCACGGCATTCGCCGCCGCCGTGGCCGTGGTGGTGGTGCTCGTCGTGATGGGAACGGCCAAAAAGTCGGGCTCGGGCGGCGGTGGTGGGGGCGGCGGAAGCGGCGCGCTGCGCGTCGGCGCGGGCCTATCGCGCGCCGCGGCCGTCGGCATGTACGCGCTGGCATCGCGTCCGCGCGAGCCTGCCCCCATACGGGTCGCCGATCCGTGGCACTGGGTGGAACCGGCGGTGCGCGCACGCCGGACGATGGGGACGAGACGTCGGCGCCCGAGGAGGCGACGGCCGCCGCCGCCGTGCCGAACACCGCCGCGGAGAATGCGCCCGAGCCCCGCGGAGGATACTCGGTGGTCACCCGCGACGGCGTGACGGAGCCGACGACCGAGATCGACCCCGCGCGCGCGATCGCGGGCGCCCGGGATGCGACCCCGCTCTTCTCCGGCAGCGCCGAGCGACGCGCCACCTTCCGACCGTCGCTGCGGGTCGATGGAGCGGTGTGCGCGACGGGCCGCGCGTGCCTCGCGGGCGCCGCGCGGATCGGGCTCACGTTCATGAACTTCCTGGAGGTATCGGGCGGCGTGCGCTGGGAGCGCGATACACGCGCACCGTTGTGGGCCACCTTCGGGTTGGGGTTGCACGGTCAATTCCCGGCCATCCCCAGGCTGGCCATTTTTCTGGGCTCCCAACTCGCGGTGGCCGACGAAGGCGTCCGCGTCTCCCCCACCCTCGGGGCGCGCGTTCGACCGGTCGCCGATTTTTGGGTCGGTGTGAACCCGGCGGCCGTCACGTACTTCTCACCGGAGAAGCGGTTCGCGTACACCCCATCGCTGGAAATGGCGTACGAGTTTTGAGCCGGTCATCGCGGGTGGCGTGCGCACGTCAGTGCTGCGACTGACAGACGAAGCACGCCGGCGGTGGGTCGGTGCACATCTCCTTGAGCACGCAGGTACCGAGCTTCCCCGGCGCGACCTCGCAATTCTGTCCGATGCGCGCGCAGGGCTCGGGCTTGCTCGGCGCGGGCTCGTGCTTCTCGCGTGGGGAGCAAGCGACGGCGAGGGTCGCGGCGATGGCGAGGGTCGCGGCGACGGTCAACGCGAAGACGGGACGGAGCGGGCGCATGCCGCTAGGGTAACGTCATCGCGCGAAGGAGCCTATTTCCGCGCCACGTAAATCGCATAGGGCGGATGCGTTCGCTCCACCTGCATCTGCGCGAGGTCCGGGCCCTGGTAGTCGTCGGGCAAGGTCGGCCGGTGAACGGTGATGGTTCGAAAGCCGGCCGTGGACAGAAAATGGCGCTGGGACTCCTCGGGCCAAAAGTAATCGATGAGGATCATCGGCTCGCGATCCGGGCGGGCGAGCCTTACTTCAATGGGCTCCCCTGCCCGGTAGGTGCGGCCCGGATCGCCCATTTGGGCGGTCGCGAAGGGGATGCCGGTGGTGTCGGGGTTGATCTCGAGCATCGCGTAGGCCGCGCCCGGCTTCAGGACACGGTGCACCTCGCGAGCGATGCGCTGAATGCGATCGGCCTCCGAGATGCACACGAAGATGAAACAGCTGAGCGCGCCGTCGACGCTCGCGTCGGGCAGGTCGAGGCGTTGATCGTCCGCAATGGCTCGATACGTAATCTCGGGGAGGGAGCGTTTGGCGCGCGCCATGCTCAACATGCCCGGAGAAGGCTCGGCGCCAATCACCCGAGCGCCGTAGGTGCGCACGATGCGCTCGGCGACTTTGCCGGTGCCGCACCCGTAGTCGAGCACCACTCGGCCATCGGCGGTGCCCAGGCGCAGCGCATCGAACATCACGGGATAGGCCAGCGCGCGCTCGCGCATCGGATCGTAGTCTTCGTAAGCCTGGGCAACGCCCGGCGAGCTCCAGTCGGTGGTCATCCGCCGAGGCTAAACGCCCTTCCAGAGCGAGTGCAATTCACATCGACGGTCAACCGTACCGCATCTGTACCAGATGAACCGCCCGGTGTACCGGCAGTCCGACGCCACCATCGGTACACCTCGCGGCGAAAGAAGGTGAAAGTGGCGGCATTCGGCAAATGCGCCATATCGCACGAGTTGGTACGAAATTTGTGAAAGTGCCGAGCGAAACATCCTCGCGGTCGGTGACCTAGTCTCCTCCGTGCGCATACGAAAGAGCCAATGCCAATGGCGAGCCATGGGGTGCGTGCATATGGGAATTGACGAGAGTTTTCCCACGACCTCTCCGTCGACCGTACTGGCGGTGCGCCATGCGAATCCGATGGAGCGGGCCCGCTCCCGCGAAACCATCGCGGAGCGCTACTGGAAGGCGATTTACAAGTACGTCCGCCTTCGATGGCAAAAACCGTGCTTCGAAGCCGAAGAGTTGGTGCAGGAGTTCTTCGTGTTCGTCACCGACAAGAACGTCTTCGCCGCCTTCGATCCGCGACGCGCTCGCTTTCGTACCTTCGTACGTTTGTGCGTCGACCGCTTCGTGATCAGCCACCGGCGCTCGCGCCATGCCAAGAAGCGCGGAGGCGCCGCCGCGTTCGTGCCCTTCGAGGTTCACGAGGCGGAGAACGAGCTCGGTCGCGAGCACCCGATCGGCGTGGACCCCGAGCAGCTGTTCGAGGCCGAGTGGCTCCGAAGTCTCTTTCAGACCGCGGTCGCGAGCCTGCGCGCGCACTGCACGCGCAACGCCAAGGAAGTGCACTTTCGCGCGTTCGAGCTCTTTTATTTGACCGACGGGGCAGAAAAGCCCTCCTACGAGCGCGTCGCGACCACCTTGGGCATCTCCGTCGTGGACGTGAACAATCGGCTGGTCTACGCGCGGCGCCATTTTCGCAGCGCCATCCTCGCCACCCTTCGGGCCTGCACGGCCACCGACGAGGAAATGAACGACGAGGCCCGCCTCCTTTTGGGGAACATCCTCTGATGCGCGCGCCCGATCTGCGCGAGGCCATGGAGCTGGCCGGCGACGTCTTCGCCGGACGATTTCGCCTCCAGGGAGAGGCCGGTATCGGCGGCATGGGGACCGTGTACCGGGCGTTCGATCAGCACCTCGGGGAGGTGGTCGCGCTCAAAGTCGTTTGCAAGACCGATCCTGCCGTGGTGCAGCGCTTCGACGCCGAGGCGCAGGCGCTGTCGAGGCTCCAGCACCCGGCCATCGTTCGCTATGTGGCCCACGGCGTCGATGACGAGGGCGAGCCTTACTTGGCCATGGAGTGGATCGACGGCGAGAGCCTCCACGCGCGGCTGCGACGGGGTGCGCTCGACGTGGCCGAGGCGGCCATGCTCGGCAAGCGCATCGCGTGGGCCCTGGCCGAGGCGCACGCGCTCGGCATTCTTCACCTCGATATCAAACCAGGAAATGTCTTATTGCCCGCGAAGGACGTCGGCCAGGCGAAGCTCACCGATTTCGGGCTCGCGCGCGCCATCGGCCCCGGCGAAGCCATTGGTCCCGGCGAAGCCGTTGGTCCCGGCGAACGGGAGCGCTCCCGAGAGGGGGCCGGCGTCGAGCATCCCCCTTCGTCGGCGGGGGCGGTCGGGATCATCGTAGGTACGCCCGGATATATGGCCCCGGAGCAGGCGCGGGGTACGTGCGCGCTGGACGCTCGTACGGATTTGTTTTCGCTGGGGTGCTTGCTCTATCGGTGCCTGACGGGCGTGGGGCCGTTCGAAGGGACCAGCGAGCTCACGTCGCTCGCGCGCGTGACACTGCTCGAGCCGGCTCGCGTCTCGGAGTTGCGGGCAGGCGTCCCCGCCGCCTTCGAGCGGCTCGTCGCCCATTTGCTGGCGAAGGATATCCAGGAGCGCCCTGGGTCGGCGTCCCTCGTGCTCGATGCGCTCGAGCGGATCCTGGACGATTTGAACAAGCTCGGATCCGCGCCGGTGAGCGAAATGCGGACCTTGGAATCGCCGGCGCATGTCTTCTTTGCGCGCTACATCGTCGAGGACGAGGCGACCGGTCCAGGAGGGGCTTTTCGTGCGCGCGATGCCGATCTGGGCCGGCCGGTCGCGCTCAAGCTGCTCAACGGCTCGAAAAACCGAATCGGCGTCGCGCAGCTGCGGCGGATGGCCCGGATCGGGTCGGGGCTGCGGCACCCGAACATCGCGACACTGTACGATGCGGGGGAGCACGCGGGGATTCCATTTTTGGTGCGGGAGTATGTCGCGGGTAAGGCCTTGCGGGCCTACGTGGAAGAGACGTCTTCGGTGGATCGTGCGGTGCGGGTCCAATGGCTGACCGAGGTGGCGCAGGGGCTTGCGGCCGCGCATCGCGCGGGGATCGTTCATGGCGCCGTGAGTCCGGATAACGTCCTCGTCGAAGATACGCATGGAGCGGACGGCGGCGCCGTCGGCCGAATCAAAATCGTCGATTTCGGACTTGCTCTTGCCGATGCGAATGCCATCTCCGCGGGCGGGGCCGGCGCGCGCGCGTACATGGCGCCGGAGCAAGTGCACGGTGAACCGCCCGACGCGCTCGCGGAGCAATTTGCTTGGGGCGTAACGGCTCATGAGCTCCTCACGGGGCGGCTTCCACCTGCCCAGGGCGACGGCCCGCAGGTCATCCCGATCCCGAGCGCGCTTTGCGCCGAGGACGAACGCGTCTTCCGTGCGGTGGCGACCGCGCTTCGTACGAACCCCGCAGAGCGATTTCCTACGATGGATGCGCTGATTGAAGCGCTTCAATCGGATCCGGCGCGCGAAGACATCGAGGTGGCGCCCGACGGGTCTCGCACCGGCCGAGCGCAGGGTCTTTGGCTCCGCCCCGGGCGATGGTTCGCGCTGGCCGCGGTGGCGATCGCGTTGGGGATTTTCGTGGTCCAGCGCGCGCTCGCGGTACCGCAGCCCTCGCGCGCGCGATCCGAAGGGCCGCAACGTCCGGCCGTGACGGTGATGACGGATCTTCCTGCGTCGCCTTCGTGTTCCCCCGAGGCCGTTTCGCAGTACGAGCAGGGATTGCAATTCCTCCGACAGGCGAATTGGGAGGAGGCCCATGATGCGTTCGAACGGGCCGCGAGCTTGGATCCGTCGTGTGCGCAAGTCCAACTTCGCTTGACGATCACGACCTACCTTTACCTGTTGCCGGCGGAGCGACGCCAGCAGCTGGGCCGGGCGCTCGCTCTTCGCGACCAGCTCAGTGAGCGCGATCAGCTCGTCCTCGATGCGCTGGTCCCCATCCTGACCGAGGATTCGCCGCGTGAGGAGGCATCGCGGCAGATCCTCGAGGAAGCGACCCGCCGATTCCCGAACGACGCGGAGCTTCTCGTCACGACATCGTGGCCGATCTATCGCCGGCCCCTGAGCAGCGACATCCAAACGGCGATCGAGCGCGTCGACCGCGCGACCCGGCTCGATCCCGAGTACGCCGACGCCTGGCTGCACAAATCCGTCCTTCTAGGGTTTCTCGAGCGTTCCGCGGAGGAGCTCGCGGCCTTGGATCGGTGCCTGAAGATCTCCCCGGGCGCCACGGCGTGCATGGATCAGAGGATTACGGCCCTGCGCGACCTCGGACGATGCGACGAAGCGCTGGATGTCGCCCGCCGTTGGATCAAGTGGAACCCCCGTCATCATTTCGCTTTTATCGCGCTCGCGAACGCGCTCGCATCCCAACGAGAGGCTTCGCGGGAGGCCATCGCCGAGGCCCTCACCCTCGCCTCCCAACGTGACCCGACGACGAGCCGAGACGTTGGGCACATGTGCAGGTCGGCGCAGCTCGCCATCTGGGCCGGCGACTTCGACGGAGCGCTCGCGCTCGCCGTTCGACTGGAGCACCACGCGGACGGATTCGGCGTCGTCGAACGGCACTCGTGCGCAACCGAGACGATCGTCGAAGCGCTGGCGGAGAGCAACAAAGGCCCGGAGGCGGGCGCCGTCGCAGCACAATTCGTGGGCCGCCAGGCGGCTTGGAGCAACGACGACGAGGATGATCGGTCCGATCGCGCGAGGCCCGCTCTATTGGCTGCCATGCTCGAACACGGCCGATTGTCGCCCGCGGATTGGTCCAAAGCGACGGAGGCGTGGGAGCGATCCGAGAACACCCAGCTTACCCCCTTTTATCGGTGGCTTTACCGATGGGGGCCGGCCATCGGTACACGGGTGTCCGGGAAGGAAGCCCTTCGCCAGGCCCCACCGAGGGCGGCGGGCGAACTCCACGATTCGCCCCGCATCACGCGCTTGCTCGGGGCATTGATTGGAACGCGCGAAGCGTACGAAGGACGTATTCGCTTGGATGCGGGCGACGCCAAAGGCGCCTTGCCGCTCCTGGAAGCCGCCAGCCAAGGTTGTCTCGGCATCGAGCGAGCCGCGCTCCATGTGCGAAGCCATCTCTGGCTGGGCCTCGCAAAGGAGAAGCTGGGCGATCGAGCCGGCGCATGCCAGGCGTATGGCCGGGTCATGCAGCGCTGGGGAAACGCGAAACCCCTCTCGCTCACCGCCCAGGAGGCAGAACGACATCAACGAGCCCTTCGATGCGAAACGTGAAGAGCTGGGAAGGGTCATGAAGAAATGCGCATCTCCACCTACGAAGCCCATCCCGCTTTGCGAACAGGATCGTTGCCGGAGCAAGAGACCATCCGTTTCGACAGCTGGGAGAGTCCGACGATGGGTGTCGCGAATCGAATCGAGGGCTTCGATGCGGGTGTGGGTTCGAAGAGACCCCAGAGCGGCCTTCGTCACGAGGAGCCCCCGACCCCCACCGTCACGGAGCGAGAGTGGAAGGTGGCGCGCCCCATCGATGCCACCCTTGCATCGCCGAAGGCCACGCACGTCGTGGTCGATCGACGGCCGGGCGAGCGGCTCGGCGGGGGAGACGGGGAGCGGTTCGAGGTGCTGGAGCGATTGGGCGGCGGCGGCATGTCCATTGTATTTTTGGCGCGGGATACGGTGCTTCACCGGATGGTGGCCATCAAGTTCCTCACCAGCGGCGGCCTCGATACGGCGGAGGCGCTCGAGCGCATTCGGCTCGAAGCTCGCGCGTGCGCGCGCCTGAATCATGAAAATATCGTGCGGCTGTTCGATATGGGGACGGACGCGGGCACGCCGTTCTTGGTCATGGAGCACTTGGATGGGCGGTCGCTCGACGCGATGTTGCGCGACGAGCGGCTGGATACGCAGCGCGCGGTGCGAATCGCGATCGATGTCTGCCGAGGGCTCTCGCAGGCCCATCGCATGGGCATCGTGCACAGGGATCTCAAGCCGAGCAACATCTTCATCACCCGCGATGGAACGGTCAAAATCCTCGATTTCGGCGTGGCCAGCGTCGCCGATGTGCCCGACTCCGAGGGCGAGGGTTTCGCGGGAACCCCCGCGTACATGTCCCCCGAGCAATGGAACGGGCAGGCCCAAGACGGGCGCACGGACCTCTGGGCCTTGGGCGTCGTGCTCTTCGAGCTGCTCACCGGCCTCTTGCCCTTCTCGGGTGGATCGCTCGCGGCGCTGCGCGACGCCGTCGTCGCGCCCACCCCTGCGCCCTCCGTGCGCCACGCGCGGCCCGATCTGCCCGCGGAGGCGGAGGACATCGTGCGGCGCGCGCTGCAAAAGGATCCCGACGCCCGCTATGGGACGGCCGACGAGCTCCTTTATGGCCTGCTCGCGCTCGAGATTGCCCTCTCACGTTTGCGCGTATTTCACAAGCGCCAGGGCCGAAGCGAGCCGGCGGTGCGCTCCAAGCGCCCCAAGCCCGATCGGCGCCAGATCACCATTTTATCGTGCTCGCTCGACGGAGCCCCCGAGCTCTCGGGCGACTCGGTGCTCGACGACATCGACGAGGTGCTCTCCGAGTTCCTGGAGATGGGAACGACCGTGGTTCGGCAGCTCGAGGGGACGCTCCTCACCAGCATCGGCCCCCGCATCGTGGCCTGCTTTGGCTACCCGATGGTCCACGAGGACCACGCCCAGCGCGCGCTCCGGGCCGCGTCGCTGATGGTCGAGGCCATCGCGGGTTGCGCGACGGCGAGCGCCGCGCGGTTGGCCGTGCGCATCGGGATCGACACCAGCGTGGCCATCGTCAATGGCATCGACGGATCGGCCACCCCGCAAAACCTGCTGGGCGACGCGCCGCGCGTGGCGCAGTGGCTCGAGCAGCGCGCAGGGCCGAACGAGATCCTCGTCGGGCCATTGAGCCAGGTGCTCGTGCGGAACGTCTTTCACCTGGCGTCCCTGGGCGAGGCGAGCTTCGATGGCGGAGCGCGGAGCATCCGCATCCATCGGGTCATCTGCACGAAAGAGGCCCCTTGCCGGTTCGATCCGGTGGCCAGCGGGGCGCTGACCCCGTTCGTGGGCCGCGACGAGGAGCTCGAGGGGCTGCGCGCCCTCTGGGACCAGGCGCGGGCGGGCAACGGGCAGCTCGCCTTGATCGTCGGCGAGCCCGGGATCGGTAAATCGCGGCTGCTCGAGCACCACCTGACGCGGACGGCGAACGCGCCGCGCCACATCGTGCGCTGCCAGTGCTGGGCGTACTTCCGGAACAGCGCGCTGCAGCCCATCTCCGAGGGTCTGCTCTCCACCTTCGGGGTGCGGAGCGAGACGTCGAAGGAGAAGCTCACGGCCCTCGAAGCGGCGCTGGCCGAGATTTCGCCGCCCTCGACCTCGGCGCATGGTTCGCTCGATCTCGCGTCGATCACGAGGGAGACGCTCGATGCGTGGGTCGTCCTCTTTCTGCGCCTGGCGAAGCGCCGGCCCACGATCCTGGTGGTCGAGGACGCGCACTGGAGCGATGACTCGACCCTCGAGCTGCTCCGCCTTTTGCTCGCCGCCATGGCCAAGGCGCGCCTCATGATCGTCGTCACGGCGCGGCCCGATTTTCGTGAGCCATGGTCGCGGCATTCGCACCTGCGCCGCTTTGCGCTGGCGAGGCTCTCGGCGCAGCAGACCGCCACGATGATCGCGTTCGCGAGCCAAGGACGCAACTTGCCGCCGCCGATCGTCGCGCAGCTCGTGCAGCGGGCGGACGGGGTGCCGCTGTTCATCGAAGAGCTCACGCACCGGGTGGCGGATGCCCTGGGCGAGGCCGGCCCCGAGGACGCCGCGCGCGCGGGGGGCGCGCTGTCTACACGCATCCCCGCGACGCTGGAGGCCTCGCTGCGCGCGCGGCTCGACGTGCTGCCGCAAGATGCGCAGGACGTGGCGCAGCTGGTGGCCGTCCTCGATCGCGACGCGGGCTACGATGTCATGGCCAAGGTGTGGGAGCACGCGGAGGAGTCCCTGCGGACGGGCCTGAGGCAGCTGGTGGAGGCCGATATCCTCCGCCGTGGCGACGAAGGCGATGGGCCGTGCGCGGCGCGCTACCGGTTCAAGCACGTGCTGGTGAAGGACGCGGCGTACCAGTCGCTCACCAAGGGGAAGCGTCGCGCGCTCCATCGGCGCGCGGCCGAGGTGCTGATCGAGCACGCGCCTCGGGTGGGCGAACGCAACCCGGAGCTCTTGGCCGCGCACTTCGTGGAAGGAGGCTGCCACGAGGACGCGGTCGTCTATTTCCACCGCGCCGGTGAGCGGGCGCTCGCGCGCTCGGCCAACGTCGACGCGGCCGCTCATTGCCGGCGCGCGATCGCCCAGCTCCGGCACCTGCCCGAGGGACGCGCGCGCGATCAGCGGGAGCTCGCGCTGCATCTCGCGCTCGGCCGGGCGCTCTTGGCCACCAACTGGTCCACCGACATTCGCCGGGTGTACGCGCGCATTCGGGAGCTCGGTCGCGACGAGGGCGGGGACGGTGCGGGCGCGGACGGCGCGGGCGCGGACGGCGCGGGCGGCGCGCTGCCTTTCCCCTCGCTGCTCGGGCTCTGGCGGTTCTACTCCCTCGCGGGTGAAATCGCGCTGGCGGCGGAGCTCGGGCGGCAGCTGATGGCGCACGCCCAAATGAGCGCCGATCCCGGGGCGATGCTGCTCGCGCACATCGCCATGGGGATGCGATCCATCCTCGAGGGGGACTTCGAGGGCTGCCAGTCGCACGAGAAGGCTGCGCGCTCGTTCTACGACGAGCAAGCCCATGGAGAGCTCGCGTTCCACGCGGGGGTCGACCCTTGGGTGGACAGCGGCATGTGCCTCGCTTGTTCGTCGTGGGTCCTCGGCCGCGCGGACGAAGCCCTGCGCTACGCTACCGACGCCGTTCGGCAAGCGCGGCGCAAGAAGCACGTGTTCAGCCTGGCGCTGGCGCTCCTTCATCTGGGCAACTTGCACAACTGCCGCGGGGAGCACGACCTGGCGCGCAAGCGGGCCGACGAAGCCTCACGGCTCGGGGAGGAGCACGGGCTCGATGCGGTGCTGGCGCTCGCCAAAGTGGTGCGCGGCTGGTCGCGTCGAGCCAAGGGCGCGCGCGGGGCCGTGCGTGAGATCCGCGAGGGCCTCACCGGCCAGCTCGAGTCGGGGCGGATGACCGCGATCACGCTCTGCTACATGACCTTGGCGTGGGCCCAGTGGAAGGACGGAGAGCTCGACGAGGGGCTGCGTACCATCGACGAGGCGATGGTGCTGGTGGCCAAGGGCGAACGCACGGCCGAGGTGGAGCTCTTGCGCCTTCGCGGTGAGATCTTGCTCGCCAAAGGCGCCGATCCGTCCTCGGTGCTGGAGCTGTTCGAGCGAGGCCTCGTGATCGCACAAGGTCAACGGGCCACCGGCTGGGCGCTGCGCCTTTCGCACAGCTACGCGCGGCTGCTCGCGCGCCTTTCGCGCACCGCAGAGGCGAAGGCAGCGCTCGCCCCCGCCCTCGCGGCACTCACGGAGGGGCGCGATACGGCGGACGTGCGCGAGGCGCGCGCGTTTCTGGACTCGCTCGAGTTGTGCGAGCCGCTCGAGTTGCGCGAGCCGCGCGAGGCTACATCCAGCCGAGGCGGGTGAAATACGCGGGGACCTCGGAGAGCGTCGGGATCGTGGTAGTCGGGGGTGCGCCCGGTGCCGCGATCGATCCAGATGCAGCGAAAGCCGATGTCGCGCGCCGCCGCGTTTGGAAACGGATGTCGGCATCACCCTTTTGCCGGAAACGCGGCTCTGCCCGAGCCCTCGGCGGCTCTCGACATCCGAGGGTCGGTACGCTGGCGCCGACCGAGCTTGCGCGGCTCGCTCCGCACATCGCCAAGGGCGGCGGGCGAAGGTTGCGCACACGAGCCGGCGGCTGACGCCCTCTCGCCGCGGTTCGGAAACAGGTTGCCAGGGTCGTTTCGCTTGGGCATCTTCGCGCCCATGCGACGATTCTCGTGTTTGCTCCTCGTTCTTTCGGCGTGTGCGCATGCTCCCCAGACGGGAAACGCGGGCGAATCGGCCCGGCCGACCACGGCGACGGGCGCGCCCGCTGCGACCACGACCACGGGCACGCCCGCTGCGACCACAACGTCGTTTCCGGTCGAGACGATCGCTCCGCGCGCGGAGGATGTCTCGTCCATCGATGGGATGGTGCGCGCCTATTACGAGGTGGTCGACGTGGCGCCCGACGCACCCCGCCAGTGGGCGCGCGATCGGACGCTCTTTAGCCCTTGGATTCGGTTCGTCGCCATCGGAGACCGCATCCGCGTGATGGATCATCAGCAGCTCGTCGACAACAGCGAGCCCCTGGTTCGCAAGGGGCTGCACGAGCGCGAGATCTTCCGCACCGTTCGCCGCTACGGCGACATCGCGCACGTGGACTCGACCTACGAGCTGCGCGTGGGGCCCGAGGGCAAGCTCTCGCGCGGCGTCAACAGCTTGGAGCTCTACTTCGACGGGAAGCGCTGGTGGATCACCAGCGCCATCTGGCAAGCGGAGACGCCCCAGCACCCCATTCCGCCGGAGCTCTTGCCGCGCGCGCGATGATGCGTTTGCGGGTCACGGAATGTACTTTTCGCGGCGCAGGCGGGCGAGGTGGGCAAGGACGCTCTCATGGCTATCTTCGGCGCCGTGGAAGCCTGCTTTTCGGATTTTGATGGTGCTCTGCACGAGATCGAACTCCATCCCGAAGACGGCGTCGGCAAAGCCCCACGAGGCGACTTGGGACCACGGCGTGGGCACCAAACCATGGCGCGCGACCAATTGGTTCCATCGCGGTTCTTTGTCGGCCATTTGATCGACGAGGCTCATGGGCTGAGGCGGGGCGGCCGGCATATCGAAGAAGGCCGCGATCTCGGGCCAGAGGTGCTGCCATCGAAAGAGATCGCCATTGGTCACGTTGAAGATTTGCCCCGCCGCGGCGGGCGACGTCAGGGCCCACTCGGCCGCGCGCGCGAACAATCCCGCGTCGGTGATTTGATGAAGCGCCGACCATGTGCCGTGCTTGCCCGGAAAGCGGAGCGGCACGCCGGCGTCTTTGCTGATGGCGGCGTACACGGCGATGCTCATGAGCAGGTTCATGGGCGATTGGACGCTGAAGCCAATCACCGCGTCGGGGCGGAGGACCGTCCATTTGAATCCATATTTCGCGGCGCGGTCGAGCAACAGATCTTCTTGGTCGTTGTAGAAGATGGGTCCGAGAAAGCGCGGATCGCTCTCCTTCGCCGGCGTCTTGTAGGGCCCGAGGTGCTCGCCGTACGACTTGCCGCCGCCCACCAGCACCACGTGCTCGAGCGGCGCGCCGGCCTGCGCGAGGCCGTCCAAGGTGTTCGCCAGCATGGCCACATTGGGCGCGACGGTCTCGGCCATGGTCGGGCGCTCCACATAGGCGGCATACACGAGGTGCGTGGTCGATCGCGCTTCGGCGAGCCGCGCGGTCGCCGCGCGCGGGTCGAGCAAATCGACGGAGAGCGCGCTCGGCGGGGTGCCGCCGCGCACATCGAGCCCCGTCACGGCGCCGCGGCGCGCCGCCGTCGTCAGCGACCAAGGCTCGAGCCCCACGAAGTGCTCGGTCATGGCGCGGCCGATCACACCGTGGGCGCCCACCAGCAAAAGGTTCTTTCGACGTGCATCGGACTCGGACGAAGCGTTCGTAACGTGCATGACTTTCTCCTTCGAGGATGCACGCAACCTAATCGGCCCCCCGCCGCGCCGGTAGACGAACCAACGTCACAGCACTTGTGCCGCGGCCTCCCAGATGCGTTTCACACGCGGAAACCAGCGCGTCTCACGCTCGCACAGCGCCGCGCCTCACGCTCGCACAGCGCCGCGCCTCACCCACGCACAGCGCCGCGCCTCACGCTCGCACAGCGCCGCGCCTCACGCTCGCACAGCGCCGCGCCTCACCCACGCACAGCGCCGCGCCTCATGAGCACGAGCGGCACGGCCCATTTGGCCCGCCCGCACCGTTCGGCCCAGGGGCGCCGCTTGGCTCATTGGCACCGTTTGGCCCGCTCTCCCGCCGAGGGCGCGCCTCCAGATCCACGAAAAGGCGGCGCGCGCCCGGCCCCTCGCGGCCGAGGACGTCGTGGGGATTGGCGAGCGCGCAGCGTTCGAGCGAGAGGCAGCCGCAGCCGATGCAATCGGTGAGGTTGTCGCGCAAGCGCCGGAGCTGTTCGATGCGGTGATCGAGCTCGTCGCGCCAGGCCGCCGACAAGCGAGCCCAATCTTCCTGCGTGGGCGTGCGCCCCTCGGGCAGCTTCGCGAGCGCATCTTGAATGGTGCTCAGCGGAATGCCCACCCGCTGCGAGGCGCGGATGAAGGCCACGCGGCGGAGCGCGTCGCGCGCGTAGCGGCGCTGGTTGCCGCGCGTGCGATGGCTGCGGAGGAGCCCCTTCGATTCGTAGAAGTGCAGCGCGGAGACCGCGACCCCGCTGCGGGTCGCGAGCTCGCCCACCGACAATCCTTGAGCGCTCATGCTTCGTACCCTAGTCGATTTCGCATTGACCTCAAGCAAAGTCGAGGTCCTACGGTTGGTGCATGAACGAACTTCTTACCGAACGCGTTGCGTCGTCGTCCGATCGGCGTCTTCTATCCATTGGGGTCATCCTCGCGAGCGTCCGCGAGGGCCGCCGCGGTGAAATCTTGGCCAAGTGGGTCGTCGAGCTCCTCGGCCAATCCCCCGACGTTCACGCGGAGCTGCTCGATCTGCGCGACTTCGAGCTCGGCGCATGGACCGAGCGGATCCCCGAGCTCGACGCCTTCGTCATCGTGACCCCCGAGTACAACCACGGCTACCCCGGCGAGCTGAAGACGGCGCTCGATTCCTTGTATAATCCATGGAATCACAAGCCGGTGGCGTTCGTCAGCTACGGCTTCTCCGCCAACGGCGCCCGCGCGGTGGAGCAGTTGCGCCAAGTGGTGGGCGAGCTTCGCATGGTCGCCGTGCGCGACGAGGTCAACCTGCGCGTGGGCGCCTACGCCACCAACGAGCGCGGATTTCCCGCCGACCAAGGCGCCCTTCGAAGCGCGCGCGCGATGGTCGAGGAGCTCCTCTGGTGGGGGCGCCTCTTGCAAGAAGGACGAAGGCAGCGCGCCCTCACGACGGCGCCAGCTTGAGCGCGACGATCCCGGCGAGCACCAACACGATGCCGCCCACGCGCACCGCGTTGAGCGCCTCGCCGAAGAGCAGCACACCGGTGAGCACCGTGCCCACGGCGCCGATGCCCGTCCACACCGCGTAGGCGGTCCCCATCGGCAACACTTGGAGCGCTCGTCCCAGCAGAAAGACGAAGCCGCCCAGGAGCACCAGCGAGACCAGACTCCACCCGAGCCGCGTGTAGCCCTCGGCGTACTTCATCGAGATGGCCCACGCCACGTCGAGCAGCCCCGCGAACGCCAGGGCGAGCCATGCAACCAGCGAGGTCATCGCCATTCTCCCTCGGCAGGGACCTTCATCCCATGGCCGCGCAGGGCCTCGCGAACCTTGGGACGAGACGAGACCTGCGTCATGAACGCGCGGATGCGCGGGAACGGCTGGAGATCGATCTTGGTGAACGGCGACCAGCCGACGATGGTGTACAGGTACGCGTCGGCCGCGGTGAACGTTTCACCGAGGAGATACGGCCCTGAGAGCTCGGCCGCCCCCGAGGGCACCAGGTGCCCCTTGCCCGCGAAGTGATCCTCGACGAAGGCCAGGCGGGTGGCGATCTTCGCGCGCGCGACCTCGGCGGCCTGTTCGCCGAACTCGGGGTGAAAGAGCCACGGGCTGTACATCTTGTGCAGCTCGGAGGAGATGAACGTGAGCCACGCTTGGAGCCGGTAGCGTTCCAGGGTGCCAGCGGGGGGTGCCAAGCGGGACTCGGGCCTTCGGTCGGCGAGGTATTGCACGATGGCCACGCCCTCGGTGAGCAGCGATCCATCGTCCAAGCGCAGCGCCGGAACGTACGCGTTCGCGTGGATGGCGCCGAAGTCTTTGCCGTCGCTCGTGCGATGCGGCGTCTTGGCGATGTCGACCCGCTCGAGCTCCAACGGAATATCGGCCTCTTGGGCGACGATATGGGACGCGAGCGAGCAGGTTCCACGGGCGTAATAGAGTTTCATGCGCCCGATGTTGGTGCCTACCTGAGCGCAAGAAAATATGCCAAAATTGCAATGTGAGTTTGCGCTCAGGACAAACATCGTTCGCCCTGGAGGATCTCCGACTTCTCACCGCCTTGGCCGAATCGGGCTCGCTCGCCGGCGCCGCGCGGAGGCTCCACGTGAACCACGCCAGCGCATGGCGGCGCCTGGGCGCCATGGAAGAGCGGCTCGGCGTGCGCCTCTTCGACCGCGATCGAAACGGCTACACCCCTACCCTCGCGGGCGAAAAAGCCATCGCCGCCGCCGCGCGCATGACGTCGGAGCTGGACGAGCTGGAGCGAACCCTGGCCGGCCAAGACGTGCGCCCCACGGGGACCGTGCGCCTCACCACCACGGAGACCTTGCTGGAGCTACTGGCCCCCGTGGCCGTCACCTTGCGCGCCTCGCACCCGGGCATCGTGCTGGAGGTGGTCACGGCCGACGCCTTCTTCAACCTGACCCGCCGCGACGCCGACATCGCCTTGCGCCCCTCGGCCACCGCCCCGGAGCACCTCGCGGCGCGCAAGATCGCGCGCATCGCCACCGCGGTGTATGCCGCACCGGCGTATCTGCGCGGCCGCAGCAAGGCCGATCCGCTGGCGCTCGACTGGCTCGCCCCCGACGACAACCTCGCGCACCTGGGCTCCGCGCGCTGGATCGCGGCGCACGTACCGGCGGAGCGGATCGTCCACCGCGCCAGCGCCCTGCCCGCGCTGCGTGCGGCGGCGCGCGCGGGCCTGGGCCTCTGCGCGCTGCCTTGCTACATGGGCGACGTCGACCCCAAGCTGGTGCGCGCCATGGCGCCGCTCGCGGAGATGGCGAGCGCGCTCTGGCTCCTCACGCACCCCGATTTGCAGCGCACCGCGCGGGTGCGCGTGGTGCTCGACGCGTTCGCCGAGCAGCTGGTGCGCCATCGTACGTTGCTGGAGGGCGAGCGCCCCCGCGGGTGAGCGGCTACGACTCGCGCGTGATCAAGAGGTTCGCCTGCGCCGCCTTGCTGTTCGGCGGGAGCACGTAGAGCTTGCGCGGATCGATCTTCTTCTTTTCGGCGACCACCGGGAGCTTCATTTCGTATTTGACGGGCTGCGCGTGGTCGGCGAGCTGGCGCTTGGGGTTGTAGACGGAGCTGAACTTCCAGAGCATCTTCACGAAGTTCGTTTGCCCCTGGAGCAAGAGGCGCGCGGAGATCTCGGCCGTGGCCTTCAGGGCGGCGAGGCCGAGGTGCTTCTTGTTCAGGACTTGCTGCGTCTTCACCAGCTCCTCGTAGAAGCGGGCGAGCGGCAGCTTGGTGGGCAAAACGGCGTGTTGAATGTCGAAGAGGCGGTAGTCGCGGGTGGTGAAGGTGCGCGCGTCGGTGAGGAAGGTCTCGGTCCCCGGGTAGGGCGTGTTGACGCTGATGTTCACGATTTCGGGCACCGAGAGGGCCCACTCGCGGATGACCGCGAAGCGCGCCTCGTCCCAGTCGGGATCGGCGATGATGTTGACGGCCACCATGATGCCGAGCGACCGCGCGTACTCGAGGGCCTCGAAGTTCTTCCCCAAGGGCACGCGCTTGCGAAATGCCTTGAGGCCCTCGGCGTCGATGGCCTCGAGCCCGAGGAACATGTACTCCATGCCGAGCTTCTTCCAGCGGACGAAGAGCTCCTTGTTGCGCAGGAGAACGTCGCCGCGCGTCTCCAGGTAATAGCGCTTTTTGATATTTCGTTTTTCGATGGCGTCGGCGATGGCGTGGCCGTGCTCGGCTTGGATGAAGGCCACGTCGTCCACGATGAAGACGCCCTCTTCGCGGATGCTCGCCAGATCCTCCGCGCAGAGCTCGGGGGCGACCTTGCGGTAGCTCCGGCCGTAGAACGTCCAGGCGCTGCAGAAGGAACAGTCCCACGGGCAGCCGCGCGAGAACTCGATGGAGGCCGCCGGATCCAAGACGCCAATGAAGTACTTTTTGCGGTTCGGGAGGAGATCGCGCGCGGGGCGCAGATCGTCCAGCGAGTGGATCTGCTTGGGCGGCGGGCCCTCGCCCGTGAGGGTGATGACCCCGTCGAGCAGGTGCAAATTCTTCGGATCGTCGCGCCAGGCATCGAGCACGCGCGGCGCCGCCTCCTCGCCCTCGCCGCGCACCACGCAATCGATGTCGCCGCGCGCATGCTCGAGCAGCTCGCGGGCGGTGAACGACGCGCTATGGCCGCCCACGCACGTGAGGGTGCGCGGCAGACGCTGCTTGACGGCCTTGCAGAGGTCGACGACCTCGGGGACATTGGCCAGGTAGTTCATCCCGAACAGGACCGCGTCGGGGCGGAAGCTGTCGAGCATGCGGAAGAAGTCTTTGTGCGTGGCCGCTTGGAGATCCAAGAGGCGCACGTCGTGCCCCGCTCTTCGAACCGACGCTGCCACCAGCTCGACCCCCAGCGGCTCGAGCCGCAGGAAAATCTCGGTGTACATGAGACCACTCGGATGAACGCACAGGACCTTCATGGCTAACCTCCCGGCACCCGTACCGCACGGGTGCACGTGCTCGCTCACGACTGCACAGGCTCGAATACGATGGTGCACCGCCGTGCACCCGATCTAAAAGCGGAAGCGCAATGACCGATCTGGTGACCGGTGCAACGGGATTCATTGGCAGCCACCTCGCCGAGCGGCTCGTCCGCGAGGGGCGTAGGGTGCGCGTTCTTTGCCGGCCAGGGAGCGAAAGCAAGCTGCCGGCGGATCTCCGGCCGCGCGTGGAGGTGATGCACGGAGATCTGCGGGATCACGCGTCCCTCGGCCGGGCGGTCGCGGGTGTCGCGCGCATCTTTCATTGCGCCGGCCATGTGTCGGATTGGGGATCGCAAGATGAGTTCGCCGCTACCAATGTGCGCGGCACGGAAGCGCTCTATCGCGCGGCACGCGAGGCCAAGGTGGAGCGTGCGGTTCATTTCAGTTCCATCGCGGTGTTCGGGACGCCGTCGCCGGCCTACTTCGATGATGCGACCCCCACCCATGGAACGAAGTCTCGAGATGGATATTCCACCACCAAAGCCGAAGGCGAAGAGGTGGCGCGAAAGGCCTTTGCGGGCGGGCTGCCGCTCACCATCCTGCGCCCCGCGGTGGTGTACGGTCCGCGCGGCACATGGCTCGAAGAGCCGCTCTCCATGATCCGCCAGGGCAAGATGTTCCTCTTGGGCGGCGGCGCCGGCACCTGCCACCCTTGCTACATCGAGAACTTGGTCGACGCGACCTTGCTCGCAGCCGAGCACCCGCGCGCGCTGGGCGAGGCGTTCATCGTGGGCGACGGCGAGCCGGTGACCTTTCGCGAGTTCTTCGGCGCCGTGGCCTCGCTCGCGGGGCGCGGGCCCATCGAGCGGTCCATCCCGCTCGCGGTGGCGCGCACCATGGCCTCCTCCTTCGAGACCATCGCGCGCCTTCGCCGCGCGACCTCGCGGCCGCTGCTCACGCACGCCGCCATCGACATGGTGACCACCACGAGCGCGATGTCGAGCCGCAAGATTTGCGAGCTCTTGGGCTTCGCCCCGAGGTATTCGTTCGCCCGCGCCTTCGAAGAGCTTCGTGCGCTCTATCGGGGAGGCGCGGGGGCTACACAAAGTCGAACACCACTTTGATGGAGGGCGCCGTGCCCTTCGAGCGCGCGGTCAAGAACGCTTCTTTGTAGCCCTCGAGCGGGAAGCGGTGGGTGACGACGCCGGCGGGATCGAGATCGCCGCGCGCGAGCAGCTCGAAGACGTGCTCGAACGCGTGCGCCCTGCGGCCGAAGAGCGTCTCCATGCCGTAGCCGCTGGAGCCGAGGATCTGCAGCTCCTTGAAATAGAGCGGCGTCCACTCGAAGCGCGCGGGCGTGGCCACCCCCACCAGCACCAGCGCCCCCATGGGCTTGATGGCGCGCACGGCGGTCTCCAACGTCTGCGCGGAGCCCACCGTGTCGTAAACGCGATCGACCCCTTTGTGCAGCCAGGGGAGCGCAAATTTCGGCCGGCGCACGGGCGCGTCCGTCGCCTTGGCGATGGCCTCGATCAGCTCCGCGCCGCGCCCGGCGAAGGTGGCGCTCGCGCCGAGCTCCTCGGCCAGCGCGCGCGCGTGCGGGCGCGGATCGGCCGCCACGATGCGCGTGCGCGGGAAGAGCCGCGCGAGCATATGAACGACCAGCACCCCCAGGCCGCCGCACCCGTACACGAGCACCGTTTCGCCGGGCTCGGGGGGCGACTTCAGGACCGCGTGGAGCGCGACCGCCAATGGATCGGCGAGGACGGCGGTGGTGAGGGGCACCGGCTCCGGCAGGGGAAAACACGCCGATTCATGGACCGGGACCCACGGCGCAAAGCCGCCCGAGATATCCCGGCACGTGCCGGCGTGCATGCCCGGCGCAAAGCGATCGCCTTTCGCTTCGGAGCCGGAGAAGCTCTCGCACAGCGACATGTGCCCGCGCTGGCAGGCGTCGCACTCGGGGAGGCCGCGCACCGCACAACTGAACCAAGGCGAACAGGCGACCCGATCGCCGACCTTGACCTTGGTCACCGCGCGCCCGACCTCGGCCACGACGCCCACGTGCTCGTGACCCATCACGTGCGGAAACGAGATGACGGCGGTGAGCGGGTTGTCGAGCGCGCCGTCCATGAAGACCTCCTTCACGTCGCTCCCGCAGATGCCACACGACTTGGTCTCGACGACCACCCAGCGATCGCCGAGGATGCGCGCGTCGGGGACCTCGGAGAGGCGCAGAGGGCCGAGGGGGCTCAGGTAGCCGTTGGCCGTGATGGATCCGAGGGTGCGCGCGAACGCGAGCCTCGGGAAGTGAAAGTCGAAGGTGAGGGCTTTCACCGGTGCTCCTCGTGTGCGGCGCGTGCGGCGTGGCTCGGTCGGGGCGCGAAGGTCGCCCGAGACAGCGGCGTCGTCCGCATCACGGGCACGGCTTCACCGTGACGCAGGAGCGCTTTCGTTCGCGGCCGGCCAGGGCGATGCGCGAGGTCTGGCTGGGGGACGACTGTTGCGAGACGATGGAGTAGCCCATGCCGAACGTCTTCAGATCGGGGCTGTAGTCGAAGGATTTGAAGCTCACCGAGTGCGGAGGGACATGCATGGGGCTGCGGCCCGAGGGCGGCGCGCCGAACTTTCCGCAGAGGCCTCCCTGGCAGATGACGGCGCCGTCGCTGCGCATGCCCCGCCAGGGACCCGACCAGCGAAGGGTGCGACCATCGAGCACGCCCTCGGCCGATGCGCCGCAGGTGTTCTTGGTGGTGCGGCTAATGGTGTCGGCGGTGACGCGCGCCTCCCACATGAGGGCGTGGCTCACGACCGTGAAGTTGTCCTTCATCTCGTAGTCGAGCAAGCTCACATTGCCGCCGGGCTGCCCGCCGCGGTTCTCGAAGCGAAGCACGACCTTTCCAGGGCCGTTCGGGAACTTGCCGTCGCCCGCGCCCATGGTGGTGTCGCTGATCTCGACCGTCGCGTTCACCTCGTATTCGATCTGCCATGCATCGCAGGCTCCCGCGTCGCCTGCGGCCGGCGCCGCGTTGGCGGGCGCGTCGTCCGCCACGGCCGGCGAGGATTCGAGGCTGATTGCGCCGGTGAGGAGAACCGCCACCGCCGCGGCAACTCCATGGCGGCTGTTCATCTGCCGAACCCTAGGGCGTATCGAAGGCCGCCGGCAAGTGGCGATTGCGGCACGTCCCGTCGAACCGCCCACCCCGTCGGTCCGAAAATGCTGCGTGCGCATCGATTCTTCGTCTTTCGTGCGGTCACCCGGCCGCGGCGCCCTATAAGCGGGACCAAACATTTTGGCCCCTGGCAGTGAATGCTCATCGTGTGCCTCTTGCGTCATCATCCGCAGCAACCCTCGTCCACTCCGTCGTCATCGTCGTTCGCGGAGCTCTCGCGCTCGACCTACCGAATTCGCCGCCCTTCGCGAAAGGGTTTTCGTGCGTCGCTCGCCGGTCTCGCGGGCCTGGCGCTGATCGCGAGCTCGGGCGTGGCGCGCGCGAGCGGCCCTTCGAGCGCCACCACCCTTCCAAATGATGAGCCGCCGCCCCGGCGCTACGAGTTTTTGCCGGTCCCCAACATCGGCGGCAACAGCGATGTCGGTGTGGAGCTGGGCGCCGCGTTCACCCTCGTGCGTTTTTACGACAACGCCAAGCCCTACCGATGGCTCCTGGGTGGCGTGGTCAGCACCAGCGTCAAGAACGATTCGGAGCATGGCTTACATCTCGTTCAGCAATACCATGTCCTCCGATTCGATGTGCCCAACCTCTTTGGCGGACGGGTTCGCATCGACTCCCGACTGAACTTCGTGCGCGTCATCAGCGCGCGCTGGTATGGGCTGGGCAACGACTCCCACCCGGGCGGCGGCGCCCCGGGCAGCGATGCCGCGCACGCCAATCAATACGTCGCCCAAGAGGTGCGCCTTCGGTCGCTGGTGCGGGTGAAGACCGGCACCCCGTTCGACGCCGCCATCGGCGTGAGCCTTCGCTACAACGCGCCCGAGCTCTACGAGGGCTCGAAGCTCGATCTGGACGCGAAGAATGCCGACCTCCCGGGCACCCGGAACGCCTTCCTCGCGTCGCTCGCGGGCGGGGTCATCCTCGATACGCGCGACAACGAATTCGCCCCGCACAAGGGCGTCTATTACCAACTGGGTGCGGGCGCCACCGTGGGCAGCGCCCAGCGCGTGTCCTATGGCGAGGTGGCCGGGGTGTTTGCTTCGTACATCCCCATCGCCCGCCCGGTGACCTTGGCCAGCCGCGTCTTTTCGAGCTTCCAGTTTGGCCGCGTGCCCTTTTACGATCTGGAGCAAGGCGGCGTGTTCAATCAGCAGTACACGATTGGGAGCGCGCTGGGCGTGCGCGGTATTCCCTTCGGGCGGTATGCCGGCCACGTCAAAATGATGGTGAACTACGAGGTGCGCACCACGCCCTTCCCGCGCTTTCGCGTGGCGCGGTGGATGCTCCAGGTCGGCACCACCACCTTCTTGGACGCGGGCCGCGTTTGGGCCGACTACCGCTCCTCGGCGCCCGACGGCCGAACGCCGGGCATCAAATATGGCGTGGGCGGCGGCTTTTACTTCCACTGGGATCGGTCGAGCGTGTTCCGGGTGGATGTGGCGTACTCGCCCACGGACCATCCCCGCACCGGTATGCCGGTCGCGTATTACGTGTCGAACGGTCTCATTTTCTGATCGCAGCGCCCTCTCTTGTTCTACTCGTTCGCTGTTCGTTCTGGTCTGCCCTCGCCTGCTCGTCCGCTCGTCCGCCTCCCCGCCTTCGTTCCTCGTTCTCGTTCATGATGCGCCGCCCCCTCCGCCGTCTTTTACCCTGGTGTCTCACCCTCGCGCTGCCGCTGGTCTCGTCCGTCGCGCGCGCCGATGCCGAAGGTCCCGGCGCCCTCTCGCCGCGCGGGAGGCCTTGTTGCGCGCTCGCGCCCGACATGCCGATTCACCTGGGGGCCACGCACATCCCCGTCGTCATCGCGGGGGTCATCTCGGCCGCGGGCGTGGGGAACCACTCCTACGCCAAGAGCGGTGAGCTCACGGAGAACAGCGGCTTTCTGTACACGCGCCGCGGCGGCTTCGTCGATCTGGGGCACACGCGCGACAACGCCGACACGGCGGCGTACCTGGCGATGCATCTGCGGCCGCTGCTCGCGCGCGGCGCGGGCACCTTCGATCTGGGACCCAAGGGCGCCGAGCGGATCGTTCGCATCACCCGCGCGGTCCCCGCCGAGGATCTGGAGCGCACGAGCAACCTCATTGGCCTCCGCATCGGCTTCCACCTCTCGGTCTGGGCGGAGCTGGTTCAATATTACGGGCTCACCAAGTACCGCGCGGCGGAGGAGATTTACTCCTCGTTCACGCCCGACGATCTGTACTCGAACTTGCTCGGCGCCCACCTGGGGATCGCGGCCCTCGAGAGCCGTCTGCCCTACGACCGCGCCATGGACGTGGGCCTCGCCACCGTCTTCGATCGGCTGGGCGCCGTCTCGCAAGCCGAGACGCGCAGGACGCTCGATCGCCTGGCGGGCCGGTGGTGGAGCCCCGATCATGCGTGGCCCGCGCCCCAGATTGCGATCAAGCGAAGCTATGCGGCGGGCCCGCGGATCTACCCCACGCTCGCCCCCGCCGATGTCATCGCGTCGAACGGCGATCCCATGCCGCTCGACGTTCCCCAGACGGACGAGCACGGCGAGCCGCTCGCGAGCTACTACAAGCTCGAGATCCGGCCGCACCTCGGGGAGATGGTGCGCTTTCCGCGCGAGGAGCAGGGAAAGGCCCTCGGCGAAGAGGACATCCCGCGGCTGATCGACGAGGTGCGCAAGGTCCTGGACACAGGGAAGGTCAACGATCCGAACGCGCCGCGCGAGGCCGGGGTGCGCGGCGAGGTCGGGCACTATGTCACGTCCATCCGGCTGGTGGAGCTCTCGGGCATGGGCGGCGTGCGCGGCACCGGGGACGAGCCCAAGGGCGCGGGCGGCGGCTCGCTCACCATCGTCCGCGGCGATACGCGCGGCGGTGATTTCGGGGTGCTGCGGCTGGACATGTTGCACGCGCCCGCCCGCGGGCTCATGGCGGGCGCCGCCTTTTTTCAGGCCGATGCGCTCTGGTTTTGCCACGATCCGGAGACGCGCGAGCTGCGCGCGCCGTTGGTCTCCTTGCTCGGGCCCTGCGCGCCGGGCGAGTGGCTCGGCATCGGCGGCGCCATCGGCGAGGCGCTCCACGATGGAGGCACCGGGCGAACGGCGCTCCGGCCCATTCGCCTCGCGGGGGTCGTCAACCCGCTGGGCAACGGACAATCGGCGAGCTACGACGCCGCGCGGCTGCTCCTTCACGTGGGCGGCGAGGTCGAGCACATCTGGAGCGAAGGGCTCGGCAGCCGAACCATCCCGCGCACGGGCGCGAGCCTCTCGTTTCTACTGCGAACCCCCGCGCGCCGGGTCGAGCTGCGCGGTGCCGCCGGCTACCGGCTCCACCCGGGCACCCCGCGCGACGGCGTGTTCGAGTCGGATCTTCGCCTCGCGTACCACTTCCTGGTGGGCGCCGCGCCGACCGATCAGGCGCGCAGCGGGCCTTGGGGCTTTGCCTCGGTGGGGCTCGAGGGCAGCTATTCGTACTGGGCACGCCCGGAGAACGCGTACCCCGAGATCGCCGCGCCGTTCGTGTCGACCTCCTCGCCGGGGACGTGGCAGGCGCTGGTGACGGCGACCCTGGGGCTGCAGAAGCTCGCGTTTTAGTGGCGTTTCATCGCGTTTGATTGCGCTTGGACGCGTGGCTCGCGTTCAGTCGAGCGAGGCGAGCGCCCGCGCGAGGGTGCCCACTCCATCGCGCAGCTTCTTCGTCCAGCTCCGGCCCTCGCCGAGCAGCCGGGCCACGCCGCGCGGATCGGTGAGCGCCGAGCCCACGCCGCGCGCGACCAGGCCGAGCCGTCCACGTGCACCGTCGCCCGCCATCGCCGCCGTGAACGGCGCGAGAAACTCCGGAAGCGGATGCTCCGGCGTATCGCTCACCAGGCGCACGATCGAACACGGTATCCCGCGCGCCCCCGCCTCGCGCGCGAGCGCCGCCGACTCCATGTCGGCCACCAGCGGCCGCACACCCGGCGCCCCCGGCGCACCCGATACGCCCGACGCGCCCGGCGCACGAAGCGGCGAATCCCGCCCCACCAGATGATCGGCGGAGACCACATCGCACGCGATGCGCGGAAAGAGCGCGCTCGAAACGGAGAGCGCCCGAGGCGCCGCCATGGCCACCCGCGCGCCGTTCGTCCACTCCGACAAGGTCTCCCCCTCGACCCACGCGCCAAGCGGAACGCCCTCCACCAGCGCGCCGGCGAACCCGGTGGAGATCACGCGCCGGGGCGCCGCCTCCTTGGCGAGCCGCGCGCGCAAGCTGCGCCCCGCGCGCGCAGGCCCCACACCGACGAGCAAGAGCTCGAAGCGCCCCGAAGCTTCCGGCCCCGCGTCCCGGAGCCCTTCCGCGCACGCGTCGTGCTCGGTCCGCGTGGCGGCGCAAAGAAGGAGCACGCCTACGCTCCCCCCGCGCCCGAGGGCAAATCCGGCGCGCGCCGGAGGCTTCGCTGGCGCAACCCTAGCCCAATGGCGGCCAACGTCCCGGCGGTGACGATGGCGCTCGCCATCGCCAGTCGGTGATCACCGATGATCACGGTCATCGTCAAATTGAAGAGGAAAATCCCCGCGTACACGCCAAAGCAACCGAGCACGAACAGCCGTCCCGTGGGCGGCAACGGCGCGCGCGCCCAGCCGAACGCGCTTCGAAGGAGCTGAAAGAGCGCCTGACTGACGAAGCCGAGGAAGAACCAACCGGCAAAGTTCGCCGCCGTCACCCCGAAATAGAACCCGCGGTACGGATAATCGTAAATGCGGCCCAGAAACCACTTTTCGCCTTGCAGGGCCACCGGATCGATCACCACGTCCAGGATGGTCATCAAGACGCCGCCGATCCATGGAATGGCGCGCGACACGGGCCGCGCGACGTCGCCCACCAGCGCCGACGCGAGCACGAAGCTGAAATACGAGAGGAAGACGAACGACAGCGAGTCGAAGAACGGGACGTTGGAGATCCAGAGCTCCTGCCCGCGCGTGTCGTCGAAATAGCGGTAGGGACCGAAGGGAAAGCCGTTGCGGGTGGAGCTGTACTCGCACGCGAACGCCACCAGGTGCGTCGGTAACCAGAAGAGCAGCATCCGCCGCACGCCCAAGTGGCGCACGGCGAACACCAGAAAGCACGTAAGGAACGCGTAGACGTACGGCCGATGAACGACGCTGCCCCAGAGGAGGCTCAGCGAGCTCACGACACGCGCTGCGCCCGGAGCTCCGCCGCCTGTGGCAGCCGGCTCGCCTGCCCCCGAGGATCCGCCGCGTGCGGCGACCGGCTCGCCTGCTCGAAGCGACCGAGGGCCATGAGCGGGAAGTAGTGCCGGTACATGTGGTAGCGCAGGTAGAAGAACCGCGGGAACCCGGTGCCGGTGAACTCCTTTTCGTTCCAGGTCCCCTCTTCCGTCTGCTGGGCGGAGAGCCACGCCACGCCCCGCTGCACGGCGGGATCGCTCGCCGGCAAGAAGGCGAGCAGCGCCATGAGCCCCCACGCCGTCTGGGAGGCGGTCGAGGTGCCCTTGCCCATCAAGCTTCGGTCCGCGTACGAGTTCACGTGCTCACCCCACCCGCCGTCGGGGTTCTGCACCGATTTGAGCCAGGCGAGCGCCCGCGCGATCATCGGATCGCGCGCGGTGAATCCATGGTGCGAGAGCCCGCACAAGACGTTGGACGTACCGTAGACGTAGTTCACGCCCCAGCGCCCGAACCACGAGCCCTCGGGCTCCTGCGACGTGCGCAGGTACGCGATGCCGCGGGCCACCGCGCGCTCGTAGCGGCGATCCTTGAGGATGCCGAGCGCCTCGAGCACCCGGCCGACGATGTCGGGCGTGCTTGGATCCGAGAGCGAGTCCATGTCGGAGAACGGGATGTCGTTGAGGTAGAGCTTGTCGTTCTTGCGGTCGAACGCGGCCCACCCGCCGTCGTCGTTCTGCATGCTGACGACCCACTCCATGGCCCTTCGCACCACCTCGGTCTTGGCCGACGAGGGATCCTGCTTCAGGAAGGCCATGACCACGGCCGCCGTATCATCGACGTCCGGATACCAGGTGTTGGCGTACTCGAAGGACCACCCGCCCGGGCGGCCCTTGGGGTTGTAGACCTTCCAGTCGCCGCGATCCTCGAGGATCTGCAGCTTGGTGATCCACGAGCGCGCGGCCGAGAGCCGGACGTCGCCCGCGTTGCAGTCGAGCAGGCCGATCATGGTGAGGCACGTGTCCCAAACCGGAGACTGACACGCCTCGACCCGCACCCCGCTCCCGTCCTGCATGGTGAACCGCTCGATCGCCTCGAGCCCCAGGCGCATCGGGTCCGAGTCGAGCGCATAGCCGTGCGCAAAGAGCGCCAGCACCCCGTTCACCATGGGCGGGAAGATGCCGGCCCAATCGCCGTCCGCCTCCTGGTGCTCCAGCACCCACGCCACGCACTTTTCGACCGCGTGCTGGCGCAGCTTCGACACGGGCGAGATCCCTTGCGCCAGCAGCTTCTCGTAGCCGCGCACCGCCAAGTACCCCACCGAGAAGCCCGACTTCCACGAGACCCCGTGCTTGCGCACGATGTCGAGGAGCGGATCGGAGAAGGGCACGTTCTTGTCGCGCGGGTCGTGCCAGAGGTGGTCCAGCCAGTCGTTGTCGCTGCGCTTGCCGTTGGGCAGCGCAAAGAGCGGACGGTGGTGGAAGAGGACGAGCAGCGGCACGATGGTGCCGCGCGCCCAGCTGGCGAAGGCGTAGATGTTCACGGGGCTGGCCGGCGGCAGCAGGATCAGCTCCGGCGGAAGGATCGGCACCGCCCCCCACGGGAAGAGCCCGAACAGGGCGAAGAAAATGCGCGTGAACACCCGTATCTTCTCGAGCCCGCCCTTGGCCAGAATGAAGCGCTGCGCGCGCTGCAGCCGGGCATCGTCGGTGGCGACGCCGAGGATGCGCAGCGCCAAGTAGCACTCGGCCGTGGTCGACACATCGCCGGCCACGTCGTACGCGATCCCCCAGCTGCCGTCCTCGTTCTGATGATCGGCGAGGTACTGCACCAGCCCCGCGCGCTTGGCGTCGAGGTTCAGGCCGAGCGCCTGGCACATGAGCACGTACTCGGCGGTGATGGTGCAGTTCGACTCCAGCTCCGCGCACCAGTGCCCATCGGCCCTTTGCTTCTCGTACGTGTAGCCCACCGCCCGCTGAATGGCTTTTGCGGCGGCTGACGCCACGGTGTCGCTGGGTTGGCTGGTTTCGCGTGCTGTGCTGGGAAGGATCGCGGAAGTTGTCATGGCATCACGGAAGGAAGCGTCACGAGGATCGAAGGAATCTCGGGAAGGCCGCCGGAATCACATGAAGGCGGCGGTGATGGAGCGGTAGATGTTCTTGGGGCTCGCCATGCTGTCTTCCACGGCGGTGGGCTCGTACCCGCAGTGCACCATGCAGTCGCGGCACTTACGGTTGCCGCTCTTGGTGCCGTACTTCTCCCACGGGGTGGTCTCCATCAGCTCTTTGAACGTCTCGGTGTAGCCGCCCTCGCTCATGAGGTAACAAGGCCGCTGCCAGCCGAAGATGGTGTAGTTGGGATTGCCCCACGGGGTGCACTCGTAGTCGCGATCACCCTGGAGGAAATCCAGGTAGAACGGAGAGTGATTGAACGTCCACTTGCGCTCCTTTGCAGGTGCAAGCACCTCGCGGAAGAGCGCCTTGGTCTGGTTGCGCTTGAGGAATTTGTCCTGCACGGGCGCGCGCTCGTAGCTGTAGCCGGGCGAGATCATCATCCCGTCGACGCCGAGCTCCATCATGTCGTCGAAGAACTTGTGCAAATCTTTCGCGGGGTGCCCCTCGAAGATGGTCGTGTTGGTGGTGACCCGGAAGCCGCGCTTCTTGGCCTCTTTGATGGCGGCCACCGCCGTGTCGTAGACGCCCTCGCGGCTCACGCACTCGTCGTGGTGGTTCCGCACGCCATCGAGGTGGATGCTCATGGTGAGGTAATCGCTCGGCTTGAACATGTCGAGCTTGCGGCGGAGCAGAATGGCGTTGGTGCACAGGTAGACGAACTTCTGCCGGTCCACCAACCCGTCCACGATCTCCCCGATCTGGGGGTGGATGAGCGGCTCGCCGCCGGCCACGGTGACCACCGGGGCCCCGCACTCCTCGACCGCCCAGAAGCACTTCTCGGGGGTGACGGTCTTCTTCAGGATCTCCTCGGGATACTGAATCTTTCCGCAGCCAATGCACTCCAGGTTGCAGCGAAACAGCGGCTCGAGCATGGTGACCAGGGGGTAGCGTTTTCGTCCTTTCAGCTTCTGCGTAAGGATGTATTTGCCGACCGCCGCTGCCTGCTTCATCGGAATTGCCATACGTGATCTCCCGCTTGTCTACCCAGCTAAGCCGCCTTGAAATAGTGGCGTTTTGCAAACCAGTCGAGCGCATCTTCGAATGCTTTTTCGACGGGGGTTTGCGGTAAATCCAGCTCGGACAGTGCTTTCGCCGAGCTGAAAAACATGTGTCGCTTGGCCATCTTCACCGACTCGAGCGGGATGGCCGGGGGTTTGTGGGTCACCAGGTCGGAGAATGCGGTGCTCAACCAGCCCGCCGCATACGCCACCCCATACGGGATGCGTGTGGTGGGGGCGCGCTTGCCCGTGATGCGACCCAGGGTCTGTAGAATCTGCGCCAGGGTCATGTTCTGGTGACCCAGAATATACCGCTCCCCCACACGGCCCTTCTCCGCCGCTAGAAGATGTCCTTCCGCCACGTCACGCACGTGAACGATGTTGAGGCCGGTGTCCACGAAGGCCGGCAGCTTTCCAAGCATGAAGTCTACGAGAATCTGGCCGGTCGGTGTGGGCTTGCGATCCCAGGGTCCGACCGGAGCGCTGGGGTTCACGATGACGACCGGCAATCCGCGCCCTGCATAATCGAGGACCAGCTTTTCCGCATCGAATTTCGAGCGCTTGTAGTGACCCGCGAGCTGGCCCTCCGCCAGCGGGGTGCGCTCGTCACGGGCGCCGAGATCCCCGCCGGGGCCGGGCGCGAGGCCGATGGTGCCAACCGTGGACGTGTAGACCACACGGCGTACTTCGCTACGCAGGCACGCCTCCATGACGTGCGCGGTCCCATCGACGTTGCTGCGGTACGTCTCCTTCGGTGCGCTGGACCAGAACGTGTACTCCGCCGCCACGTGATACACCTCGTCACAGCCCCGCACTGCCCTCGCCACGGCGCCTTCGTCCCGCAGATCCCCTTCGAAGACCTCCACGTCCAAGCCCTCGATGTTGCCCCGGTCGGACGTAGGACGGACCAAGACGCGAACCGACCGTCCACGCTCGAGGAGAGCTCGGACGACGTTTGCGCCGACGAAGCCGCTTGCACCTGTTACCAACACCTTGGTCACGTTCATGTCACCGATTAGGGCTGTTCGTTTTCTTTGTTTAGGGCCATCGTGCGTCCGCATGTCTGGTATGGAAAGACACTTTTATTGTTCTGCTCCGTTGAGATTCGAAATGAGGCTAAGCCAGAAACTCTCGACCTCGAGCGGGATTACCCTATAGGTCGGAGATATGGATCGATTCGCGACAGGACTGCGCGGAGCACAAGCCACGATACGAGATCTGCTGGAGCGGACAAGCCGCACCTTTGCTCTGTCCATTCCGCTTCTCCCTGAGCCGACGCAGAACGCCCTGGCCCTCGCTTACCTTCTTTTTCGCGTCACCGACACCGTGGAGGACGCAGCGCACTGGTCGCGGGACGAACGGGTCGCCGCGCTCGAGGAGCTGCTACCCATCTTTCGCACCGTGGACATCGCGCGCGCCCGGACGGCAAGCCGTCAGTGGGTGGAACGCGACGTGACGCGCGACGAAGGGTGCCGCGATTTGCTGCTCGCGTTTCCGGCGCTCCTCGAAGAGGTGTCCACCTGGGAACCGGTGCGCGTGCGCATCGTGTGCGATCACGCCGCCCGCACCGCCGAAGGCATGGCGCAAACCCTGCGCGAAGCGGACGCTGCGGGCCGAGTCCGGCTTCGCTCCCTCCCCGCGCTGCGGGCTTACTGCTATGTGGTCGCCGGGATCGTGGGCGAGCTGGTCACCGCGCTCTTCGTCAACGATGCGCCGACCCTCGTCTCCGTTAAAGAGACGCTCGTTCGACACGAGCGCGCGTTCGGCGAGGCGCTGCAGCTGGTGAACATCCTCAAAGACGAGCGCGCCGACGCCCAAGACGGCCGCAATTACCTGCCCCCCAGCGTCCCGCGCGACGAGGTGGTGGCCCTCGCCCGGGCCGATCTCGACGAGGCGCGCGCGTACATCGCGGCGCTGTCGGCGGCGGGCGCCCCCGCAGGGTACGTGGCCTTCACCACCTTGCCGGTGGAGCTCGCAGAGCGCGCGCTCACCCAAGTGGAGAAGCGCGGCGCAGGCGCCAAGGTGCCGCGCGCCAGCGTGCTGTCCCTGGTCGCGCGGATTCAGGAACGCGTGCGCAGTGCAGCTACTGTGGGCGCCTTGGAAGAATCGAGCGACGGGACGTAGGTTACGAAACGCCCGCCTGGGCCACGAACGACCATGCAATCGGGCCGTGCGCACGGAAAAGTCATTTTGGTAGGCGAGCACGCCGTGGTCCACGGCGTCCCTGCCATCGCCGTCGGGATCGATCGAGGCTGCGTGGCGAGCGCGCGTCCCCTCCCCCGAGGGCCGAGCCAGTTATCCATCGCCGCGTGGAACGCGGGCATCGCCGAAGACGATGCGAGCGATCTGGCGCGGGGCTATCGCGCGCTGCTCGACGCCTCGCGTGGCGCGATTGGCAGCGGGGCGTTCGCGGTGGAGGTGTCGGTCGATCTTCCGGCGGGCGCGGGGCTCGGGTGCTCGGCGGCGGTGGCCATTTCGATCGCGCGTGCGCTGGATCCGGGCGCAAACGTCTCGGAGATCGAGGCGCGGGCGATGGCTTGGGAGCGCGTCTTCCATGGCAATCCATCGGGCATCGACGCGGCCGTGTGCGCGCGGGGCGGTGCGCTTTCGTACCGGCGCCCGGGGCCGGGGGTGTCGATGGCGCTCGACGGTGTGCTTCATTTGGCCATCGGCCACTCCGGGATGGCGGCGTCCACGAAGGCCATGGTGGCGTCGGTGGCCCGCCAGATGGAACGGCGTCCCGAGTTCGTGGGCGAGGTGTTCGCATCCATCGCCGATATTTCTGCGGCGGCGACGCGCGCGATCCAAGCGTCCGATCGGGAGGAGCTGGGGAAGCTGCTCGATGCGAACCAGCGGTTGCTCGCGGCGCTCGGCCTCTCGACCCCGGATCTCGAACGCATGTGCGAGCTCGCGCGGGGCTCGGGGGCGCTGGGGGCGAAGCTGACGGGCAGCGGCGGCGGCGGTTGCGCGGTGGCGCTCGCGCCCTCGGCCCACGTGGCGCGCGGCATCGTGGCCCGTTGGAAACATGCAGGATACACGGGATTTGCCACCGTGGCCGGCCAGGAAAAGCCGGTTGTGCCGCGAGCTCTTCGCGCGAGTGAGGCGCGCTCGGGCGACGCGCTCGAGGTTCGCGCGGGTGCGCGCGCCGGCGTCGATTAGACGAAGCAGATGGGCGAGCGGATGGCGACCCGGGCGTGTCACGGCATCGTGACACGTGGGGGCGCGGGGTTCGGATACGTCTAAGAGCACCCCTTACGCGGAGGTGCAGCATGAAGCGAATCCGGAATTTCGTTGGGCGGATGATGTTCGTCGGCGTCTCCTTCCTCGCGCTGGCCATGGGCCCCGAAACATCGCGTGCGCAGACGGTGCGTGCCGATGCAGTGTTTGCCGAGGCGGCGCGTGCCGAATCGGCGCGCGACGATGCGGGGCTCGAGGAATCGGCGCGCGACGAGGCGGGGCTCGAGGAGCCCCTGCTCATCGGGGACACGTGGACCGAGCCTTTTCGCGGTGTGCGGCATTTGCACCGGGTCACCACGAATCCCAATCAGAACATCCACGCGCTCGCGATTGATTTGTGCGAGAGCGGTATTTCGTTTCGCGCGACCAAGTACGAGGAGCGCGGGCAGACGACGTCGGCGTTCGGTGCATCGATGAGGGCCCAAGCGGCCATCAACGGCGATTTCTTCGTCTCCGGTTTTGGTCTGGAGCGCGGATTCGCCATCGGCGGCGGCGCGCTATGGCCGGCGGGCAAACCGGACGACGCCAGCACCGGCCAATTGGCCATTGGCGCACATCGCCTCGAGATCCTTCGCGACCTTGGGATTCGAAAACCGGAAGCGTGGATGACCGACGTGGTCGGCGGTCGCCCCACCGTCTTGGTGGATGGAACGATCCCCGACACCTCGGGCCACGCCGTTCTCTGCCAACGAAACCCGCGCACGGCCGTGGGCCTCACCAAAGACGGCAGCACGCTGCTCGTCGCCGTCGTCGACGGGCGCGCCACCTCGCGCGTGGGCATGACGTGCAACGAGCTCGGAGAGCTCATGCTCCGCCTGGGCGCCGACGATGCGCTCAACCTGGACGGCGGCGGCTCCGCCACCATGTGGCTCCAAGGCCAAGGCGTCCTCAATTATCCCACCGACGGCCGCGAGCGCAAAGTCGCCAACCACCTCGCCATCTTCGCCCGCGGCGACGGCCCCGCGTCCGCATGTCCGCGCGTGTACAGGGAAGATGCGGATGGCCTTTCGCTCCGCACACCTCCGAACCTCGTAGCTCCATAGCCCCACATCGCTGGGCACGTGTTTCTTCTCGAGGGCAACAGCCTCCGCGCAGCGCCCGATACTGACGGCGCTGAGGCTCGTCCGACGAGAGCTCGTCCCGTCGCCGCGTTCGGTCGTCGAAATCTGTCAACGATCGTTATGAACCCCAGGGGCGCCCTTTCGCGTTCCCTCGCACCTTCGTCGTAACCGGCTTACGCGTAAATGGATGGATGATGGTGGTCCCTCTGTCCTCGTAGATCTCCTTCCAAAGGTCAACACCAACTCCTCCGAGGCCGGGGGCCGGCGCTCCCGAGCCGTTGAGGCGCCTGTCGGTCGCGGCAACGCCAGCCTCTCCATGGTAACCGTTCAGAGGTGGGCTTGCGGGCCCGATCGCGAAGGTGCGATTTGGGTCACATGAAGAGCACGAACGGCCACGAAGATCTGTGCAAGCGCATCGCGCAATTGGTTTTGGAGCACATCGTAGCGAGCCACAGGGCGGCGCGAGAAGCGGTCGATCGGGCATTTGTATCGGCCGCAGTGGCGCCGGCGGTCGCTCCCCGACGGGGCAGACCGTTGGATGAGAGAAAGCGACGCCCATCGGCGGATGTCGCGGCGCTCGGCGAACGGTTCTACCGCGCCGTGTGCGCCAAGCCCGGCGAAACGATGACGGTACTGGCCCCGCAGTGGGCGTGTCCGCGCGCGAGCTGCACCGGTCGGTGACCTTGCTGCGGCGGGCCGGTCGGGTCCGTGCCGTCGGGTGTCGCCATCTCACGCGATATTTCCCGAGGGCGAAGGGCGCCACCTCGCCGTGAGGACTAGCGTAGCGCGATCGAGGTATGCGTGCGTGCACGTTCGGTGTTTAGATAGCTTGCATGGGTGTCGAGTGGACTCTGGCCTGCACGACGTGTCGGCACCATGCGTGGCTCGGCTCGCAGAAGCCGTGGAAGTGGGATGGTTTTCAGGCTGGCAACCGGGCCGTTGCGGAGCTCTTCGCGGTTCACACGGTTGCGCGTCTCACCGATGCTTGCAGACTCGTGGTCGTCTCCGACCTCACGGCGATCGACCCGCCCTGGAATGACGACTTGGACGTCGAGTGGCACGAGGACCTGCGCTCACGAGGGTTGTGGCGGTCCATCGAGTACCAAGCACTCTCCATTCAGACGCGAATGCTTTGCGCCGCATGCGGCACGCGATTGCGATCCGAGGTGGACGTCGCGGCTCGCGAACCGCTCGTCGTCAGCCCCGGACTGTGGTTCTGCACCTCCGAATGCCTCGACAGCTTCCGATCGCGCGGGAAGTATGCATGGCAGGCAACGCCGCCGATGCCGCCTGATGCGCAGCTTCGAATCGATTGCCGGAAACACTACGACGCCAGCACGTCCTTTGGCGGGCTCGATGCCCCCGACTTCGAGAATCGATCGCTGCAAGTTGCCGAGTGGCTCCAAGAGCACGTCTGCTTGACCGCCGTTGGAGCGGCGCTGGGCGGTGGAGGCTGCAGTCTTGACGCGTGGTGGGCGCCTTTGGACTGACGGATGATGGTTCGCTGCTGGCGATCGACAGCGCGGACGTCCACGCGACGAGACGAGCACGCGCCAGCAAGATATTGACGGCAACCGTTCGGTGTGGGCTTGCCGGCATGATGGCGAAGGTGCGATTTGGATCACATGAAGAGCACGAACGGCCACGAAGATCTGTGTAAGCGCATCGAGCAATTGGTTTCGGAGCGCAGCAACCCTCGGGGCGCGGTGAAAGCTTGACCCCGTTGATCGGAGAGATCTCCGAGTGGACGCACGCCACGACCATCCAACCCAGTCCGATTGACAGCACACACGCCGGCCGATTCATGGCACCCTCCGCGATAGGGCGTGCGAATCTGCATAAAGCCTTCAACCGACGCAATGGCTTTCGCGACATCGCCCACGGCGATGCTCGAAACTCCTCGGGGTTCGTCCACGATCGCGGCGATCCAAATATGTCACCTCGGCCTTGTCACGACTGTCGCAACACTCGCGACATCACCCATCGCAACATTCGCCACACGACCACCATGGTCCGCACCGCGCCTTCGGTCGCGCGCGCCGCTTACGCGAGCCCCGCCAGCGCGCGCGGCTTGTACGGCGCCTCCAGCTGCGCCGATTCCTCCGCGCTCAGGGCCACGTTTACGGCCGCCAGCGCATCTTCGAGGTGACGCAGCTTGGTGGCGCCCACGATGGGCGCGGACACCTCGCGCTTTCCGAGCAGCCACGCCAAGGCCACTTGCGCCGCCGGGAGCCCGCGCGCCTCGGCCACCCTGCGCACGGCGTCGACGACATCGAAGTCCGCGTCGGTGTAGAGTGTCTCGGCGTAGGCGTCGCTGCCCGCGCGAACGGTGTTGCGGCCGCCGCCGCGCTCCCAGGTGCCCGCGAGCAGACCGCGCGCGAGCGGGCTCCAAGGGATGAGCCCCACGCCTTGATCGATGCAGAGCGGGATCATCTCGCGCTCCTCCTCCCGATAGACCAAGTTGTAGTGGTTCTGCATCGACACGAACCGGGTGGTGCCCGCGAGCGACGCCGTGTATTGCGCCTTCGAGAACTGCCACGCGTACATGCTGGACGCGCCGATGTAGCGCGCCTTTCCGGATTTCACCACGTCGTGCAGCGCGGCCATCGTCTCCTCGATGGGCGTCTCGTTGTCCCATCGGTGGATCTGATAGAGATCCACGTGGTCCAGCCCCAGGCGCTTCAAGGACGCGTCGATGCTGGACATGATGTGCTTGCGCGACAAGCCCTGATCGTTCGGCCCCGAGCCCATGGGGTAATAGACCTTGGTGGCGAGCACGTACTCGTCGCGGCGGGCAAAGAGCTTGCGGAGGAGGCGCCCCGTGACCTCCTCGCTCACGCCGTTGGAGTACATGTCGGCGGTGTCGAAGAACGTGATCCCGCTCTCCACGGCCTTGCGCACGATCGGCTCGCCATCGGCCTCGCTCAAATGCCATTTGCGGTGCGCCGGATCGCCATAGCTCATCATCCCGAGACAGATCCGAGAGACCTTCAACCCCGACGATCCCAACCTCACGTATTGCATGTTCGCTCCTCGTGCTTCACATAATGGGGAAGAACCGCCGCTTCGTCCATGCCGAGTCGAAGCTTTTCAAGCGGTTTTGCCTTTGTTTCGAAGGAGTAGATGCGATTGAGCCTGCGAACCATGAACCTGGTCTGCGACCCGCGCAACGCCGAGATCCTGCGGCTCTTGCGAGACGATCCGCGCATCCCCGTGTCCGAGCTCGCCCGGCGCATCGGCATGTCGGCGCCGGCCGTCAAGGAGCGCGTGCAGCGCATGGAGGACGCGGGGATCATCAAAGGCTACCGCCTCGAGCTGGACCCGGCCGCGCTCGGCTTGCCCATCACCATCTACGTTCGCATTCGCCCCATGCCGGGCAAGCTGCCCAAGCTCATCGAGCTCGCGCAGGCCATCCCGCAGGTCGTCGAATGCCATCGCGTCACGGGGGAGGACTGCTTCATCTTGAAGCTGCACATCGACGCGCTCGAGAACCTCGATCGCATCCTCGACCGCTTCTTGCTCTTCGGCCAAACCACGACCTCCATCGTGCAGTCGACCCCCGTCCCCCTTCGCGCGCCCCCGCTCCCAGGTGCGGGGTGAGCCGCGCGTGACTCAGCGGGCGGCGCGCGCCAGCTCGTCGATGTAAGCCGGCAAGGTGCGCGGCGCGCGGCCCAAGATGGCGCGGAGCACCAAGCCGTTGCCGCCGGAGCCGTGCGCGCCGTAGTGCTCGAACACGCGGGCGAGGAGCTCCCGCTGGCGAAGGTCGTACGGCAGGTTCGCATTTTGCGCCCACGCTTTGAAGGTGGGCTCGCCCGCCTCGATGCGGCGGCCCAGCGCGTGGCTCATCATGGCCGCGATGTCCTCGCGGTTCGGCATGGTGCCCTCGCAGAGCTCGAAGGTTCCATACGTCAGGCGGTCCGAGGTGAGCGCGATGGCGGCCACCTCGGCCACATCGCGGTAGTCCACGCGGGCGACGCGCGCGGTCTTTGGAAAGGGCTCGGCGAAGACGCCGGTCGAGAGGACCGCGCTCCAGGCGCCGCCGATGTTTTGGAAGAAGTTCGTCGGCTGCAAGATGGTGTATTCGAGGCCCGATCCAAAGAGCGCCTCCTCGACGGGTTGCTTGGTCGCGTGGTTCTTCAGACGAAAGTTCGTCGGCTGGATCACGCTCGAGAAGACGAACTTGCGCACCCCGCCGCGCTGGGCGGCCGCGACCATGGCGAGACCGAGCTCGGCCTCGTCGGCCACGAACGCGGGGCCGATGTGAAAGACCCCGAAGGCCCCTCGGACCGCCGCATCGAGGCTCGCGCCATCGCGCAGATCGCCCACGGCGATCTCCGCGGCGCCGTTCGCGCGCACGGCGTCCACCTCGTGCTCGTGCTGCACCAGCGCGCGCACCACGGCGCCGCGGCGGGCGAGCTCGGGGACGACCAGCCCTGCAAAACGGCCTGGGGCGCCCACCACCAAAACGACGGGTCTCGATCCGGACATGTTCTTTCCTTTCGCGCGCGCGCGCGTCGGCGTTCACTTCGGCGATGCGGTCCTCGAACGCTCCGCGATGGGAGGCCCTCGAACCTTCACGACGGAGAGGATTGGCTCGCCCGAGGCTCGCGGCAACGCGCGAAAAGTGCGAGAATTCGTTCCGCGTACCGGAACAATGAGCATCGACCGAATCGACGATCTCGAAGCGTTCGTGGCCATCGTGGAGCGCGGGAGCCTCACCGCCGCCGCGCGCCATCTGCGGCGCACGCTCCAATCGGTGAGCCGATCGCTGTCGGCGCTCGAGCGCAACGTGGGCGCTTCGTTGATCCGCCGCACCACGCGGCGGGTGTTGCCCACCGACACCGGCTCGGCCTTTTACCAGCGGATCAAGCCCGCGCTCGACACCCTCCGCGAGGCCGCGCTCGAGGCCGCCCAGCAGAGCGACGAAGCCTCGGGGCGGCTGCGGATCGGCGCCTCGGTGCTGTTCGGGCCCGCGTACATCGTCCCCGTGATCGCGGCCTTCATGGATCGGCACCCCAAGATCGAGGTGGAGCTCCTCCTGTCCGATCGCTTCGTCGATCTCATGGAGTCGGGGCTGGATCTGGCGGTGCGCATCGGGACCATGCCCGACTCGCCGCTCAAGACGCGCCGCCTGGGGAGCCTTCGCCTGGTGGTCTTCGGGGCGCCGCGCTACTTCGCCGCACATGGACGGCCCGAGCATCCGCGCGATCTGATGAAGCACGTCTGCGTCATCCGCACCGCGGATCGGAGCCCGACGTCATGGCCCTTTCAGGTTCACGGCAAGCCCGTGAACATCAAAGTAGCGGGGCGCTTTTTCACCGACGACGCGGCCGCGTCCCACGCCGCGGTCGCGTCGGGTCTCGGCGTGGGCAATGCGCCGCTCTGGCAGATCCGGCCGTTGGTGGACGAGGGCGCGGTCGAGTTGATCCTCGCGGACTTCGAGACGCCCGCGGTCCCGATTCAAGCCGTCTTTCCGGCGACGAACGCGCGGCTGGGCGCGAAGACGCGGCTCTTCACCGAGTTCCTCGCGGCGCGATTGAAGTGTGAAAATCTGTGAAGCCCCGCCGACCGGCCGAAGTGTGAAAATTCGTGAATTTTGGCCGGCGGGTCGAGCCTGCCGCGCACCGCGACGTAAGATGTGCGCCATGGCACTGCAAGTCGCCGGCACCCTCGCCGGCAAACCGCTCCTCGTACCAGCCCGCATCGCGCCGGAGGCCCTCCGGCAAATGTCCGCCTTTCACGCGGACGTGATCCAGGAGGTGGAGCGCGCGATCGCTGTGTCCCCCGTGGTGGTGGTCGGCATGGCGCAGAATCCACATGTGAAGCGCGCGCGCAAGGCCCTCACCGCCGCCGGAATCACATTTAAGTATCTCGAGTACGGAAGCTATTTCTCTGGGTGGAAAAAGCGGCTCGCCATCAAACTGTGGAGCGGTTGGCCCACCTTCCCGCAGGTGTTCTTGCGCGGCACCTTGCTGGGCGGCGAAGATCTCACGGTGGCCGCCATCGCCGAAGGCCGTCTTTCGTCCAAAGATTCGCGCTAGACGCCCCCGCGCCATATCGTAGGGCCGCGAGCGCCCTCGAGGTCAAGCGCATTCACCGCGCGATTACGGCCTCGTCGTGACGAGCTCCTCGCCCTATAGGAACGCATCACGCCGCATGAAATTCACCGGATATCAGACCTTCGTGGTCGCCGTACTCGCGTTTCTCCAATTCACGATCGTCCTTGACTTCATGATCCTGTCGCCTCTCGGTGCGCTGCTGCTCCAAGAGCTGCACATCACCACCGCCCAATTCGGCTTGGTGGTGTCCGCGTATGCGTTCAGCGCAGGGCTCTCGGGGATCCTCGCGGCGGGCTTCGCCGACAAGTTCGATCGCAAGAAGCTCCTGATGTTCTTCTATTCGGGATTCATCGTCGGCACGCTCCTATGCGGCGTCGCCAGCGATTACCACATGCTGCTCGTGGCCCGCGTCGTCACGGGGCTGTTCGGCGGGGTGATTGGCTCGATCAGCTTCGCCATCATCGCCGACTTGTTTCCCTTCGAGATGCGCGGGCGGGTGATGGGGTTCGTGCAAACGGCCTTCGCCGCCAGCCAAGTCATGGGCATTCCGGTCGGATTGTACCTCTCGAACCATTGGGGCTGGCACTCCCCCTTCTTGATGATCGTGGCCGCGGCGCTCCTGGTCTGGTTCGTCCTTCTGTTCCGCCTGCAGCCCATCGACGCGCACCTCAAGGTCCCGTCCGAGCAAAATCCGATCAAGCATATCGTCGCGACCGTGTCGCAGCCGCGCTATCTCTGGGCGTTCCTGACCACCATGCTGCTGTCGACGGGAGGCTTCATGCTCATGCCCTTCGGCAGCACCTTCAGCGTCCACAATTTGGGCATTTCGCTGGGGCGCCTGCCGCTCGTCTACATGGTGACCGGCATCTCGGCGATGGTCGTGGGCCCGCTGCTCGGCCGCCTGAGCGACGCGATCGGAAAGTACCGCGTGTTCCTCGCGGGCTCGCTGGTGTGCACGGTCATCATCGTCATCTATTGCACGCGCGGCATCACGCCCATCGAGGTGGTGATCCTCCTCAATGTGCTGCTCTTCGCGTGCATCATGGCCCGGGTGATCTCGTCGCAGTCGCTCTTGTCGGCCGTGCCGGCGATGAAAGATCGCGGCGCGTTCATGGCCATCAACGCGGCCATTCAGCAGCTGTCGGGCGGCGTCGCGGCATCCATCGCAGGGCTCATCGTCGTGCAAACGCCCGGCGGGCAGCTGGATCGGTACGACGTTCTGGGGTACGTGGTGTGCGCCGCCGTGCTGTGTACGATCGGCCTCATGTACAAGGTGAACGCACAATTGGCGGCCGCGGGCACGGAGACCGCTCCGCGACCGGCGCCGGCCCGCTGACCGCTCACCTTTCCGCACGCGGACGCGCGGACGCCCGAGCGGTCACTGATTGTCGATTCGGTTCTCGACCACGTCCTGCACGGCCGGGGCGACCTCGGACAGGAAGTTCAAGTTCGTGGCCGCCTCGATGCTGCGCACGGTGACCCGGAACGGCTTCCAATCGTCGCTCTGGTTCACCTGGGAGTCGTCGTTTGGAATGACGATGGCGATCACGCGCGAGGCGGTGGTCAGATCGGCGGGGCCCTGCCCGGGGTGATCGAGGACGGCCACCACCTTGAAGGTGCTGTCGGGGACCACCACGCCGGCGCCGATGGTGGACGAGCCGCTGGTGACGATGCCGCCGGAGATGATGAAGAGCTCGCGGCCCGCGTTGGCGAGGGTGCGGCTGTACGACTCGAGCTTCTCCCACGGGCCGCGGTTGTTGTGGGCCGCTTGCGGGAGCATGTTCGTCAGGTAAAAGGTCTGCGAGTTGGCGGCCGCCGTCACGGTGCGATCGCCGGAGGGGCACATGTGGCCGCGGTCGTAGCCGCTGCCGCTGTAGTCGCTCAAGAGCGCTTGGGGCACCCACGACGGCAAGGTGTCGTCCGCGCGGAAGTCGTCGGAGCGGCCGCTGCTCCCGAGGTAGCTCGTCTTCAGCTCCCAGCTCACCCAATTGGGGATCTTGCGGCTGCCGTTGTACGAAATGACGTATTGCGATTTGACGGAGAGGTAATCGTTCGCGTTGGTGGTGGTCGCAGGCGACGGGAGCCCGAGCGTGGTGTGCACGCTGATGGAGCCACCGCTGCCGCCTCCGTCCGAGCCGCCATCGCCGCCGTCGGTCCCGCCGTCACCCCCATCGGAATAGTCGCCAATGGCGATATCGTCGATGTCGACCCGATTGGCTCCACCGTCCAACTTGCGCACTTGCAGGCGCACGTTTCCCGCGCGGTTGACGGTGAACGTGGCCGTGCGGAGCGTGCTGGGCGCCGTGGTGACGGAGCTGCCGGCCTGGGTCCACGTGCTGCCTTGGTCGAGCGAGTAGAAGAGGCCCCACGATCCATTGGCGTCGGAGCCGAAGGTCGCGTGCTTGACGGTGACGGTGCCCGCGCCCGTGGTGCGGTCGAACCCCATGGTCACCCGCCCGGAGTTGCGGATGCGCGCGGCCTTGGCGCCATTCTTGACGTCCGTGTCCAAGGTGCCGACCAGCGCATCGTCGAGGTTCCACGTGCCCGACGCGAACGTGACATTGGCGGCCGCGTACGCGGTCTTGGTTCCAGCCTCGAAATCCTCCGCCGTCGCCGCCGCGGGCGCGAGCGCCCCTTCGGAGCGGGGCTCACCACCCGAATCCGCGGTCGCCACGGCACAGGCCGGGAACGCAATCATGCTGCTGGCGGCGACGAGGACGAATAGCCAATCGCGTTTCGATCGCATGGGATGCCTTTCGATACGATACGAGCTCAAGCTCTCATGGGCTCGAATTGCATGTCAATTGGACAAATTGAAGTGGTAGCACTCCGAATTCGAATTCACGCTCCCGGCACATGATTGTCTTGGTGCGGTAATTTTCGGTTCCGCCGCGGGATCTCGGCATCGGTTGGGTTGCCGCGCGCGGAGTGGTTTCCATGTCGATGGGTGTACATTCGACGGATGGCCCCCGGAATGGCTGCGCGATCCGAGCGTCCTTCCGGGCTGCGGATCATCATCGCCTACAAGTACATTAAAGGAGGAGCGACCCTGGTGCTGGCGATCCTCGTTTGGATCGTGGCCCTCGGGGGTTCGGGCGCGGCCCTCGCGGAAATGGTGTCACGCCATTTGCACCATTTGGCACACCCATGGGCATACCGGCTGGGCGATGCCATCGTTCGTGCGCTCAGCGGGCATTATTTGATGATCGCGGCGACCGTGCTGTCTGCCGATGGCACATTTACACTGCTCGAAGGGTGGGCGCTGCACCACGGTGCATGGTGGGGACCGTGGCTCGTCGTCGCCTCCACATCGTTGCTTCTTCCGCCGGAGATCGTTGCTCTCGCGCGTCATGCGAGCGCCGTTCGGGGGGCGGTGCTGGTGATCAATGGGATCATCGTGGTGTACCTCGCGCGGCATGCGCGGCGGCACGCGAAGAACGAAGGAGCTAGGTAGCGGCGCGCTCGTCGATCCGGCAGGAGCTAGGTAGCGGCGCGCTCGTCGATCCGGCAGGAGCTAGGTAGCGGCGCGCTCGTCGATCCGGCGGGAGCTAGGTAGCGGCGCGCTCGTCGATCCGGCAGGAGCTAGGTAGCGGCGCGCTCGTCGATCCGGCAAAGGCCGTTTTTGTTGAGCACCAGGGTGCGGTGCACGTCCTCGTGGGTCCCGGGGAAGCGCAAGGTGGCGTGCACCGGGAGCTCGTAGTTGCGCGGCACGTCGAGGATGACGATGCGTCCCGTTTCGCAGTTGGGGGAGGCGAAGCCGCGTACGGCGTCGTGGAGGCGCGGCAAGAGCGGTGAGAGATCGAGCCGGAAGACCAGGCGAACTTGGGCCGCGCGGCCGCGGCTCTGCAGAGGGCCGGCCACCTCCGATGGCGCCGCCACGAAGCCGCGGTGCGAAAAGCGCAGCACCGTGACATCGAGCATCGACGAGGCCTCGGGGCTCACCGGATCGGGGCGCTGCGCAACGCTCTGGGAGAACGACTCGCGCGCCGCGCCCACCACGGCGCCGCGCCGGCTCGGTCGTAGGGGCAGCACGGCCTGCGCGGGGAGCACGGGCTGCGCGGGCAGGCGGTAGTGCGTCCGCCTTTGGGCGAACATGCTCTGCGCGCGCCCTGCGAGCCAGTTGCGGCCCGCCTCTTTGAGGCGCTCGCGCGAGGCGTAGACGACGGCGGTCACCAAGGCGAACACCAGCACGCCCGAGCCAATGGCCGCCGTTCCGCGGTGCCGCTCCAAGGTGAGCTGCCAAAAGAAGAACCAGAGGTAGGCCAGCATCGCCGCCGCCGCCGAGAACCAGCTGCCCAGCCGATTGAGCACCTCGTAGCTCTCGATCTCGAGGAACAGCACCCGCTCGAAGTGCTTCTTCAACCCGCGAAGCCGGGCCACGAGCCGCTCGAGCTCGAGGGCGTTCGCCGGCTCGGCATAGATGAACTGCGCTTGCCGGCGGTAGGCGATCTCCTCCCGCAGCGCGTCGGAGAGCGCTTCCTCGACGGCGTCGAGCGCGTCGGCCTCGCTCCGTGAACGTTCCAAGAGCGCCCGCTTGGTGTCGGCCAGCGCGCGCGCGCAGTCGGTCAGCACGCTCCAGAGCTGCGCGCTGAGGAACTCGTCGGCCAGGCGCCGTTCCTTGGCGCGTTCGTCGCCGGGATCGCGTTCGTCGCGTTCGTCGCGGGCGGCGCGTTCGTCCGGCGAACTGCGTTCAACGCGGGCGGTGCGTTCGTCCGGCGATCCGCGTTCGTCGCGGGCGGCGCGTTCGTCCGGCGAACTGCGTTCGTCGCGGGCATCGCGGGCGGGCGCCGCGCGCAGGAGGCTGGAGCGCGCTTGGGCGAGCGCGCCGCGGCCGGCCGCGATCCAGAGGACCAATGCGTGCACATGGTCGGCGTCGGGGAGGTTCGAGGATTGAACCAAGGTGCAGTGCCGGGCGAAACCGCTGCGCGCGCGGGCCAGCTTGAAGGAGACGCCGATGATCTCGCGGCGGAAGGCCTCCGGCGTTCCAGGTGGGCTCTTGGTACCTCTCTCGTTCTTGGCGCCTCGTTCGCTTTCGCCATCGAGGCGCGCGTACGACTGCAGCCCGGCCCAGGGATCGAACGAGCCGACCACGTTGGTGGGCACTTCGAGCTCCACCGTGAGCTCGTAGGCGAGGCGGCCGCTCTCCAGCACCGGCACCGACACGTTCCACGCGAGCCGCGAGGCATCGTGAACCGCGATGTAAACGCGCTCCTCGGCGAACTCGTCGAGCAAGGTCTCCGGCGCTGCGTTTGCCGCGAGCGCGAGGGGCTCCATGGGCGTGACCATTTCGGGCGCAAGCTTAACACTCCTGTCGGAGCTTCGTTCCACACTGCTAGGATCGCGGCGCCCGCCGATCCAGGCGGATGACTTCGTACCAGGAGGCCGTACCCATGCGTCGTCTCACCATCGTCAGCGCGATTGCCCTCTCGCTCGTGCTCGCCGCTGGCGCCGGCTATGCCGCCGCCGCCAAGCAGTATCAGTACACGGGGACCGTGACCGAGGTCGGTTCCGGAACCATCTCGGTCGACAAGGGCGGAGAGATTTGGCAGTTCTCCACCGAGGGGTCCAAGGATCTGAAGGCGAAAAAAGGAGACAAGGTCACCGTCTACTACAAGATGGTGGTGCAAAAGATCGACACGAAATAGGGCACAACACGCCGAGCTTGCCGGCCGATACGGTCTGCATGCCCCGCCGTGCGCCCACGCGAATCATCGAGACCATCGTGCGTCCCATCGATGCCTTCGCGCGCGCGGAGGGCGGCCGCCTCCTCAAGGCCGACCCCACCCCGGGCACCATCCGAATCGTGGAGTTCGTGCCCCAACGCGAGCTGCGCGCCGAGCGGTGGCCGTCGCTCTACTGGCTGGTCACCGCGCTCACCACCGAAGACCACACCGACTTTGAGCTGCTCCACCATACTTTGCGGGCCGGCGATCGGGTGGCCATGGGCATCGTTCCCGAAGCAAAACCCGGCGCGCGCGGCGTTTTGCTCGTTCCCATCCACGAGGGCTTCGCGCTTCACGCGGTCGCAGGGCCTCCCGACCATGCGACCGGGCCTTTCGAACGCCTCTTTTCGCAGCGCTGCATGACCTTGCTCGTCGACGATTGGCCCGCCCGCATCGCCAGCCGCATCACTCCGCAAGCGCCCGCCCGCATCGTGCGGTCATCCCATGGGGGTACCGACACCGACATCATGAGCCATCCCCAACCGAGCTCGCACCCTGCGGGCAGCCCGCCCCCATCGTCCATGTCCTCCATCTCGCCCACGCCGGCCATGCTCGCCACATTCGACGCGCAGATGCGCCGTCACGCCAAGCCGAATCATCCCGGCACCCGCGCCGAGGAGCGCGCGGGGCGCATCGTTCGTTGGGTGAACGCGGAGCTCGATCGCGAGTGCGCCGTTCTCTGGTCCGATCTCGACGCCGCCAACGCCGACGCCCTCATCGCCGAACAGGTGCACGACTTTGCCAAGCTCGGTCGATCGTTCGAGTGGAAGTACCACGGCCACGACCAGCCCGCGGATTTGCCCCAGCGCCTGCAGGCCGCGGGCTTCGACGCGGGGGAGCCCGAGTCGGTCATGGTGGCCCAAGTCTCCGAGCTCGCGACCGATGGGATCGTGCCGGACGGCGTGCGCCTCGTGCCCGCGACCGACGCGGCGAGCATCGCCCTGCTCGCGTCGCTGCACGATGACGTGTTCGGCCCGCGCCCCGGCTTTGGCGAAGCGCTGCTCGCGCAAATGACGGCCGCACCCCACAGCGTGGTGCCGGTGATGGTGCTCGCGGAGCATCGCCCGGTGTCCGCCGCGCGCATCGAGTTTCACGACGGCGCGGAGTTCGCCAGCTTGTGGGGCGGCGGCACCCTCCCCCAATGGCGCGGGCGCGGCCTGTACCGCGCCCTGATCGCCTACCGCGCACGCCTCGCGGCAGAGCGGGGCGTGCGGTATCTGCATGTCGATGCGTCCCCCGAGAGCCGCCCCATTCTGGAGCGGCTCGGGTTCATCCGGCTCACCACGACGATTCCATTCTCGAAGCCGTGATTCAGCGCGCCAGCCGAATCGGCTGCCACGACTCGAAATCGGCGCGTCAGCCAAATCGGCGCCACGGCTCGAGATCGCCGCGCCGATTCGAAAATCGGCGCGCCGGGCCGGACGCGATCACGCCATCACGGATCGATGGTCGCCTTGTACTTGGGCTGATTCTTCTCGATGGTCATGACCACCGCCGATTTGACGGCGTCGTGCTTGCCGTCGATGGTGATGGTGCCCGTCGCGCCCTTGTAGTCCTTGGTCTGCTCCAGCGCCTCGCGGATGGACGGGCCGGTGAGATCCTTGGCGCGCTCCATGGCGGCGAAGGCGATGTTGGCGGCGTCGTAGCCCAGAACGGCGAATGCGTCCGGCGCCACGCCGTAGGTGGTCTTGTACTTGGCGATGTAGTCCTGAACGATGGGCGAAGGATCCTCGGGGCTGTAGTGGTTCGAGAAGTACGAACCGTCGAGCGCGCCCTTGGCCACGTCGTAGAGCTTGGGCGAGTCCCACCCGTCGCCGCCCAAGAGCGGCAGCTTCATGCCGAGCTCGCGCGCCTGGCGCGCGATGAGCGCGACTTCTGTGTAGTATGCAGGGATATAGATGGCCTCGGCGTTCTTCGACTTCAGGGCCGTGAGCTGCGCCTTGAAGTCCTGATCGCCCACCTTGAAGCTCACCTCGCCAACGACTTGCCCACCGAGCTCGGTGAATTTGGCCGTAAAGTACTTCGAGAGGCCAACCGAGTAGTCGTTGCCCATATCGCGCAAAATGGCGACCTTGGTGAGCTTCAAGTTGTCGTGCGCGAACTTGGCCATCACCGTCCCTTGGAAGGGATCGATGAAGCAGACGCGAAAGACGTAGGGGCGCGTTTTATCGCCGTCTTGGGTGACCTTGGGATTGGTCGAGGTCGCCGTAATCATCGGGATCTTGTTCAAATCCGCGATGGGGGCCACGGCGAGCGAACGGCTGGACGACTCCTCACCGAGCAGAAGACTGACCTTGTCTTGGGTGATGAGCCGGGTCGCGACCACGGAGGCCTCGTCCGCCTTGCCCTGATCGTCGAGCGACCTCAGCTCGATCTTTTTTCCTTTGATACCGTTTTTCTTATTTTGCTCGGCGACTGCAATCTTGAACGCGTTGTCGGTGGACGTGCCGAAGGTCGCGTCGCCACCGGTGAGTGCGCCAACGTGACCAATGACGATGGTATCGCTCGTCGCCGTCGCTGCTGCTGCGCTCGCTGCAGTCGATTCTCCAGCCGGTTTGCTCTCCGTGGCCGTCTTCTCCCGACAGCCCATTGCAGCAAACGCCCAAACCGCAATTACCAATGCACGTGCACTGCCCATCGCCACCTTGCCATTCCCCGCCAATTGAAACTAGAGACGCCCAGTTGGGTGCTTTAGGGTCGCCGCACATGCGTTGTCAACCGCGGCCAATCGCGCCGCCGCGAGGACCGCGCGGAGTTGATCGCAAAACCATCGCAGCGCGGGATCGCCCTCGAAGCGTGCGTGCCATACCAGGGCGAGATCGAAGCGTGGCGAGTCGAAGGGAAGCGGGCTTACCGCCAGGCGAAACGCCTTGGCGTAGCGGCACGCCGTGAGCGAGGGAACATTCGCCAGCATGGGCGCGCGCTTCAAGAGAAACGGCAAGGTCGCGAAGCGCGCGACGGCCGCGGCCACCGTCCGCGATTTGCCGAGCTCGGCGAGTCGATCGTCGATGGCCCCGCGCAGCACGCCGGTGAACGAGACGAGGAGATGCGGCACCGCGAGGTAGCGATCCATGCCGAGGGGCGCGCCTTCGGGGATCTGCTTCGGATCGAAGATGGCGAGGAAGCCATCGGAGTAGAGGGTCTCGCTGCGGTAGCGGCCCTCGAACCGCGGCGCCATCGGGCGCGTGGGCGTCATGGCCACGTCGGCGTCGCCCGTGTCGAGCAGCTCGGTGGCCACGCGGAAGTCGCTGGGCCGCACGATGAGCTTCATGCCCGGCGCCTTGCGCTGCAGGACGGCCATGAGGCGCGGTAAGAGCACGGCGTCGAGATCGTCGGGGCACGCGAGGCGGATGGTGCGCTCGGCGCGCGCCGGATCGAACGGTGGCGGGGTGAGTACGACCTCGTGGAGCGAACGAAGGAGAGGGCCGAGCCGCTCGTACAGCTCCACGGCGCGCGGGGTGGGCTCCATCGCCTCACGGCCGCGCACCAAGAGCTCATCGTGAAAGACCTCGCGCAAGCGGCCGAGCGCCATGCTCACGGCCGAAGGGCCGATGTAGAGGCACGAGGCCGCGCGCCGCACGCTGCGCTCGCGCATGAGCGCCGCGAAGACCACGAGGAGGTTCAGGTCGACACGCCTCAGATCAATTTCGTTGATCTCGTTCATCACTGTGTTCAATTTGTACGCTCCTGGCGGCCAAGCTAGTTTTCTTTCCGATGCGAATCGGAATCATCGGGAGCGGCAACATGGGGAGGACGTTGGGCCTCCTCTGGGCGGCCGCCGGGCACGAAGTGTTCTTCGGCGCGCGTAATTTGGAAGATGCCCAGGCGGCCGCCGCGCGCTCCTCGCGGAGCGTGGGTCATGGCTCGAACGACGAGGCGGCGAGCTTCGGCGAGGTCGCGCTCTGGACGGTGCGCGACGTGAACGCCAGCGAGGTGCTGAACCGCCCCACGGCGCTCGACGGCAAGATCGTGATCGATCCCAACAACGGCCCCTTGCCGGCCGACTTCACCTTGGGCCCCGGGCCGGGCCTCCTCTCGCACGCGGAGCGGCTGGCCGTGGAGCTGCCGCGGGCGCGCGTGATCAAGGCCTTCAATACGGCGGCGCAGGAGATTTTCAATCATTCACCGCCGACGCTTCGCGCCCACCGCGTCTCCGCGTTTCTGGCGGGAGACGACGTTGGCGCCAAGCGCGTGGTCGCCAAGCTGGCCGAGGACATGGGGCTGGTGCCGGTGGACGCCGGCCCGCTCCGCGCGGCGGGCATGCTGGAGGGGCTCGGCGATTTCATTCGCTACATGATGGGTGTCGACCACCGCGGGCCTTACACCACCATCTCCGTCGAGGTGCTCCCTGCCGCCTCATCGCGCTTCGGCGGCCGCACGGCGACCCGTTTGAAGTAGTGCGTGTGCGGACTGCGCGCGCGTCTATTGCGTTTGCTGCGTGCCGAGGACCGAGGGGAGCGGGCACGATTCGCGCCCCGTCTTCTCGTCGTATTGTTGGTGGTAGTCCTCGGCGCGCCAGAAGGCGCCCATGGGCGCAATTTGGGTGACGATGGGCTTTTTCGTCGTGCGCTGCGCGTCGGCCAGCGCGGCGCGCGCGTCGCGCTCTTGCGCCGCCGAGAAGGTGAAAATGGCGCTTCGGTACTGGCTCCCCACGTCCGGCCCTTGCCGGTTCTTGGTGGTCGGATCGTGCGAGCGAAAGAAGACGCCGAGCAACTTCGCATAGGTCACTTGCGACGGATCGAACTCCACCAACACCGTCTCGGCGTGCCCGGTGGTGTGCGAGCTCACGTCTTCATACGTGGGCGACGCGGTCGTTCCGCCCGTGTAGCCCACGGCGGTGGCCACCACGCCGGGCACGTGTCGAAACGTGTTCTCCGAGCCCCAGAAACACCCCTCCGCAAAGGCGGCGAGCTCGTGCCCCTTTGCAGGGGTGAGCGGCGCACCGCGCGCAATGGTCACCACATTGCCCGGATTGGCGCCGACGTTGGTCTTCGCCACCGTCGCCGATGTCGTTTGCGCAGGCGCGGGCTGAACGGAGCCTGCACGACAACCGGAGCCCACTGCCATCGAAATTCCCAACCACGCTACCGACCGAATCGCCGAGATCATGACCCGATTACGCGCAAGCGCACGCCCGGTTTCGCGTGCGCGCCGCTTTCCGGTCTGTTGTTCGGCCGGCTCGTGCGTCGGATCAACCGCGGCGGCGGCGCAGCACCACACCGCCACCCACGACCGCGCGGGCTACCTCTTCGCCATCGCGAAGGGCGGGTGCGGTAGAGGCAGGCTCTTCCTCGTGCGCCGATTCGGATGCATCGAGGGAGCCGGGCGAGCCCGATGAATCGGACGCTTCGGACGAAGAACCTCCATCTTCGGACGGCAGAGCGGGGACCTCCACCAGGCGCGACGTTACACCCGATCGAACGCGGCGCAGGCGGCGGAGCGGGGCCTCGGGCGCAGGTTCTTCGAGGGCCGCGACCTCCGCCAACACCACCGAAGGATCGGTGATGACGAAGGCCGCTTCGTCCTTTGCCGTCAGGAGATCGTCGTCATCGGAGAACGTCGTAAACCCATTTGCGAGGTGCTCCGACTCTCTCTTGCGGGCCGACGAGCGCTCGGTGCGTCGCGACGCAGGGCGGGCCTTCGGCCGCGAAGGCGCGCGCGCCGGACGGGCCTCGCGGACCTCGCGCGACTCGCTCGCGTCGACCAAGTCGATGGAGCGGAAGACGCCGGGGGCGGAGGACAGCACGTCGTCGAGCGCGGCAAGGGCGCATTCGCGAACGGCTTTCAGAAGAGCATCGACGAATTCGGTCTCGAGTCGCGCGACCGTGTCGGCGAAGGAAATAGAACGAGGCTTCACGGGCGCAAGGGTTTACGTTGTCGCGCGCGCGGCGTCGAGCGGTTCCGTGGCCCCAACGACATTTTTGTTCAGTGCGCGGGATCCGCTCGAACAGGCGCCACGCGCGCACGGCCGCCGAGGGCGTGGCAAAACCCTGACGCGGCGCGCCCACATGGGCTTATGCCCGTACGGTCTGGAGATGGCTCGGGGTGCGTCAACCGCCTTTCGAGGCGCGATCGTGCGGCTCGAGCAGGTCGAGCGCAGGGCCCACCGGCACGATTCCCGTAGGGTTGATGTTCCGGTGGCTTCCATAATAGTGCCCCTTGATGTGGTCGAAGCGCACGGTCTCGGCCACACCCGGCCACTGGTACAAATCACGTGTGTAGGCCCAGAGGTTCGGATAATCCAGCAGGCGCCGAAGGTTGCACTTGAAGTGACCGTGGTAAACGGCGTCGAACCGCACCAAGGTGGTGAATAGGCGAAAATCCGCCTCGGTGGGGCGCGCCCCCACGAGAAAGCGCGCGCGGCCGAGGCGCTCCTCCAGCCAATCCAAGGTCTCGAACAGCGGCACCACCGCCGATTCGTACGCCTCCTGCGAGGTGGCAAACCCCGCCTTGTACACGCCGTCGTTCACCGTGTCGTAGATCCGCGCATTGATGCGATCGATCTCCGCGCGGAGCGGCTCGGGAAAGAAATCCTCGCGATTGGCGCCGACCCCATCGAACGCACGGTTGAACATGCGCAAGATATCCGCCGATTCATTGTTGACGATGGTTCCCCGTTTTTTATCCCAGAGCACGGGCACGGTGACCTTACCGCTGCACGCGGGATCGGCGCGCGTGTAGAGCTCGCGCAAAAAACGCACGCCGTTCACGGTGTCGGGGATCACCCCATCGGCTGGATCGAAATGCCACCCATCCTCCCCCAGAAACCAATGCACGACCGAGAGCCCCACCAGGCCCTCGAGCCCCTTCAAAACACGGAGGATCAAGGCCCGGCTCGCCCATGGGCAGGCGTACGAGACATAAAGATGGTAGCGCCCCGCCTCGGCCGGAAATCCCGCCTCGCCGGTGGGACCGGCCGCGCCATCGGGTGTCACCCAATGCCGGAATTGCGTTTGCGGGCGCGCGAAGCGACCGTCCTTGGTGGTGCGCGCGTAGTGTGTATGCCACGCGCCATCGATGAGCAGGCCCATGATCGCACCATAGCGCAAAAGCGCTATCCGCCACCCCTCACCCGATTGGAATCGAAATGTTGCTTGGCGCGGCCTGGCGCGATGATGCCATGAACCGACTCGGCGAGCCGAGCAGGCCATCGGCGGGCGCGCTCGCTGCACGCCGGGCGCCGTTCGCTGCACTGCCCTGGCCGCTCGCGGGACGCGATCGTTAGAACGAATCCATGCGGCGTTCGCGTGCCACGTGGCTGTGGATGATGCTGGGCTGGGCGGCGCTCGCCTTGCTCAAGCTTCTGGAGGTGCAGATGTACCTCCATGCACCGCTGTGGCGGGTGGCGCTGGCCGAGCTGCCGGCGCGGGGCCTGTGGATCCTCGGGACCCCCTTTATTTTCGCCTGGAGCGAGCGCTATCGGCTCCAGCGCCCGCTGCACCTGCGCGCGGCCCTGGCGCATCTTGCTGCCTTGGCAACGATTCACTTCACCTTCGTCGTCCTCTGGACGGCGACGAATCGGTGGGTGGCCGTGCGCCCCGTTCCGCGCGCGTTCGAGCCGGATCTCTTCAGCTGGATGCCCATGTCGATCCTTTGTTATGGCCTGACGGCGGCGGTGGCCACCGCGTGGCGCCTCGGACAGGAGTCGGCGGAGCGGGCGAAACGGGAGAGCGAGCTCTCGGCGGCGCTCGATCGGGCCCAGCTCTCGGCGCTTCGAGCGCAGCTCCACCCGCACTTCCTCTTCAACGCGCTCAACACGGCGGTGGCGCTCAACCGCGATGGCCAGGCCGCGGAGGCGACGCGGGTGCTCCTGCTCCTGTCGGACATTCTGCGGCAGGTGCTCTCGCGCTCCGAGCAGCAGACGGTGGCCTTGCGCGACGAGATCGCGTTCCTCGAGCGCTACCTGGAGCTGCAGCGCATTCGATTCGGAGAGCGGCTCTTGGTGCACTGGGAAATCGACGCGGCCACCCGCGACGTGCAGGTGCCGCATTTCGTCCTTCAGCCGCTGGTGGAAAATGCCATTCGGCATGGCCTGGCGCGAAAACAAGGCGCGGGCGAGGTGTTGGTGCGCGCCCGCATCCAGTCGAACGTGCTCGAGCTCTGCGTGATGGACGATGGGGTGGGCCCCGGCGCCGCGGCCAAGCCGGCCGTCCAGGGCGGCGTGGGGTTGAGCAACACGCGGGCCCGCCTCGTCCGCCTTTACGGCGAGCAGGCCTCCGCGACTTTGTCACCCCGCGCCACCGGGGGCGCAGAGGCCTGTGTCCGCATTCCGCTGGGCGCGAGCTCGGGCTCGGGCGCGAGCTCGGGCTCGGGCTCGGCCGAGGCATCCCCTGCCCTCGCGGCGCCGGCGGCATCGGCGCCCTCGGTGACCTCGGCTACACCCCTTTGATCACGAGCTTGCCGACGTAGTTGCCGCTCCGCAGCTGCGCGATGGCCTCGGCGGCCTTTTCGAACGGGTAGGTGCGGTCGATGATCGGGTGGATGCGATGGCGCACGAGCGCGCTGTTCAAGTCCTCGAACCAGTCGCGGGGGCCCACGAAGATGCCCTGGATGCGGGCGTTCTTCATCAGGAGCGGCAGGATGTCCACCTGCGCCGCGAAGCCGGAGAGGAAGCCGATGACGCTCACCTGCCCGTCCACGCGCAGGGCGTTCACCGAGCGTCCGAGCTCCGCGCCGCTCACATCGACCACGACGTCGACCCCGCGGCCGTCCGTCAGCTCGAGCGCGCGCTGATCCCACGCCGGCGTCTTCTTGTAGTTGATGCCCTCGTGCGCGCCGATCTCGCGCGCCCGGGCGAGCTTCTCGTCGCTGCTGGACGTGACGATGACCCGCGCGCCGGCCGCGCGCGCGAGCTGGATGGCGAAGGTGGCCACGCCGCCCGTGCCTTGCACGAGCACGGTGTCGCCGGACCGCACCGGGTGCTCGCCGAAGAGCGCGTGCCATGCGGTGACGCCCGCGATGGGCAAGGTGGAGGCCTCTTCGAACGACAGGTGCTCCGGGATGTGGACGATGCGCTCCTGGTCGAAGACGGCGTACTCGGCGAGCGCGCCCTGGGTGGGAGGGCGTCCCAGGCCGAGCACATAGAGACCGCCGGGGGTGGCGTCGAACATGTTGGTCGTGGTGGGGCGGCCACCGAGCCAGCTCGCGAAGGTCCACGTCACCCGATCGCCCACCTTGGCGCGCGTCACACCCTCGCCCACGGCCGCGACCTCGCCGGCGCCGTCGGCGACGGGGATCAAAGGCAGCGGGTGGTCCGGGTTGGCGTTGCCCTCGACGAAGGTGAGATCGCGGTAATTGAGCGACGCCGCGCGCACGCGGACCAGCACCTCTCCGCGGCGCGGCTTCGGGGTCTCGCGCTCCACGATCTTGAGCGCGTCGAATCCGAATTTGCCGTCGATGATCCAAGCTTTCATGAGTTCCTCCGAGCAGTGTGTTCTGCGGGAGACGTTAGATTCGTACCTTCGCGGCAGTAGAGCCGCGCTTGGAATGTCACTCGTGATAAAAAGGAATGAATCATGAGCGCGCTGGCAGGGATCGAGTTCTTCACGACCACGGTGGAAGCCGGCAGCTTCGCGTCGGCGGCGCGCCGCTTGGGGGTCACTGCGTCGGCCGTGAGCCGCCGGGTCGCGCAGCTCGAACGCGAGCTCGGGGTGTCCCTTCTGGCGCGCACCACGCGCTCGCTCAGCCTCACCAACGACGGGCGCGCGTTCTACGAGCGGTGCGTGCGCATCCTGGAGGAGCTGCGCGAGGCGCACGACGCCATCGCGCGGGCGAGCAAGAAGCCGTCGGGGCTCTTGCGCGTGGACGCGGCGCTCTCGCCCGGCCGAAACATGCTGGTGCCGCGGCTGCCGGAGTTTCTCGATCGCTATCCGGAGATCAAGCTGGCGCTCACCTTGCGCGATCAGTTCGTGGACGCGGCGGCCGAGGGCATCGACGTGCTGCTCCGCATCGGCCCCCTCACCGATTCATCCTTGATCGCGCGCCACCTCGGCGACGCCCGCGTCTACGTCTGCGGGTCGCCGGCGTACCTGAAGAAGCGCGGGCGCCCCAAGACGCCCTTGGATCTGGCGAAGCACGACTGCCTCGGCTACTTGCGCGAGGGGCGGCCCGACGCGTGGCGCTTCCAGACCGAGGGGGGCATCATCGCCGTGGACATCGCGGGGCCGTACCACGCCAACGACGCCGCGACCTTGTGCGACGGGGCCATCGCCGGCAAGGGGCTGATCGCCCTCTTCGAGTACACGGTGGACGAGGCGCTGGCGAAGGGGCAGTTGGTGCGGGTGCTCGAAGAGCATACGCTGCCCTCGTGGCCCGTTCACGCGCTCTATCCGAAGAACCGGCACCTGTTGCCGAAGGTGCGCGTCTTCATCGACTTCCTCGCAACCCTGTTTCGAAAGGCGCCGAGGACGGAACCGCGTCGCGCTGCGCGACGGTAATTGCAAGAACAATCGCAAATAAGAGCAGCGCATACTTGACCGTGCCCGCGCCGCGGATGTCCCGCCACCATTCCGTTCGTATCGGCATTGTGCGCAAGGACTATCAAGTCCAATGCCAAGGTGCCGTCGGGGCCGCGTCCTCGAATCCAGGGCGAATCGAGGACGAACGGCCGGTTGTTCGTGTACCAAAAGCGCCGTCGATCCGGTACAGGTCCGGACCGTGTGTACCGCGTTGGTACATTTCGCGGTCCGGGGATCCATGGTCCAAGGGGCGACCGGTCCTGCGCTTCCTCAGCGCGTGAAGGTGACGCGCTCCTCGTGGGTCGCGGCGCGATCCTCGCTCGTCGCATTCACCCATCGCATTCACGCGTCGCGTTCACCCATCGCATTCACGCGTCGCGTTCACCCATCGCATTCACGCGTCGCATTCACCCATCGCATTCACCCATCGCATTCACGCGTCGCGTTCACCCATCGCATTCACGCGTCGCGTTCACTCGTCACGTTCACGCAGCGCCCCCGCTAATCGCGACCAAATGCCTTGGGCGGATTGTCTTGGTAGCGACCTTCGAACGCGGCGGGCTCGCGGCGGATGCGAAGGGTCAGCTCGCGCGCATACCGCTCGTCGTCCAGGGCGCGCTGGTATTCGTCGGGGCGAAGGGTGACGCGGCGGGCGAAGAGGGCGCTGGTTCCGCAGAGGACGTCGATGAAGCGCTCGCCGCCGTCCCCTTCGAGGAGTGTGTATTCCCAATCGACGGATCGTACGGCTTTCATGGTCTCCCCCGGGTTTATCAATTGATGGGCGTGACCGTGATATCCGTGCTCGGCACCGGGTTGGTCACGATTTCAGGGATACCACCGCTGGTATATCCGCCAGGGATAAAGTGCTCGTTGGCCCCCGATTCGCGCCCGGTGGGCAGCCGCGCCCCATGGTTGAGCGGGGCCGGCACATCGATTCGGATGATCTTCGTGCCGGGCGGAAAATTCGTTCCGAGGCGCTGGTTGATGATGTTCACATCGCCGTTCGCGTCGCGGAGGATCTGGTCCACCGTTCCGCGGGTGGTGATGAACAGTCCATCCGGACGCCCCACCGTGGGCTTGCCCTCGATGAACTGTTTGTACGCGCCCTCGGGCACCAAGAAGGATCCGCCATTGCGGAACGTTTCCAGGTGCGCCTTTTCTTGCGCGTCGGTGAGGCCGCTCGGGTTGCCGGTCACCGGGCCCGTGGTCGGACCCGTACCACCGGTGCCCGTGCCGCCCGTCCCCGTACCACCGGTGCCCCCCGTACCGCCGGTGCCGCCCGTACCACCGGTGCCGCCCTTGCCGGTGCCGGGATCGGCGCTGCCGGTTCCTCCGGTCCCCCCGGTGCCGCTGCTCGGCCCACCCGAGCCCGGGTTGGCGCCGCCGGTTCCTCCGGCGCCGGTGCCCGTGCCGCCCATGAGAACCGCGGTGGTCGTCGTGGAGGTCTTTTGCGTCGCAAGGCCGAGGGCTCGGAAGCCGAGCACCACCACCAACACGATTCCAACGAGGAGCAGCGCATACTCGGCCGTCGTGACGCCGCGGCGATCCCGAACGAGACGGGTCCAGCCGCCGGCCGCCTTCGCGGCGAGGGAATGACGTTTCAAGTCCATGCCGCGCGATGAGCAATCCGCGTGCCTCGAGCGTTATGCCCCGATTGCGTCCAATCAGCGCCAAATTGGCATCATTTTCTGCACATTGCGCGCCGATCGGCCCTCTCCGGCTTGGACGTGTCCCAGCTCATGAACCCGCGCCTCTCCAGGCAAATGGTCTTCTCACTACGCCGCGCCGCGCGCCGCGATCCACGCGCCGCCCGTAATGAGCACGCACGCCGCCCCCAAACTCCACGAGAGGCTCGCCGCGCCAAACGCCACCAGAACGAAGGTGGAGAGAAGAGGCGTCGCATACGACAAAACGCCGAGCAGCGGCAGATCGCCCTGCTTCGTCCCATGATCCCACAGGAGGAACGCCGCACCCACGGGCCCTGCACCAAGCGCCAGCACCGCCATCGCCTCGCGCCCCGTCGGCACCACGGTGGTCTCAATCGCACCATGAACGATGCCCCCGAGGACGGCGGTGACGAGGCAGGCCCCCGCCACGAAGTCGACGGGCACCTTATCGAGCCGGCGATTCAGCAGCGAATAGCCCGACCATGTGAAGGCACACGCGAGCGCCGCCGCATAGCCCGCGACGTACGCCCGATCGAAGCGCATCATCCCCCCGCCCTGCCCGCTGCCCACCAGGAGCACCACGCCGCCCATCCCCAGCGCGGCGCCCGCGAGGCTCGAAAACCGCCTTCGCCCGCGCGGCGAGCCCCCGGACATGAGCACGAGCAGCAGCGGCCAGAGGTACGCGATCAAGCTCACGTGCACGGCTGGCGCTTTGGCGAGGGCGAAGAAATACAGCGCGTGGTACCCGAAGAGTCCTCCCACGCCCACCGCCCACGCCGCCACCGGCTGGCGCAGCGCCGAAAGCACGGAGCGCCCCGACTGCACGATCCGAAAAATTCCAAGCAAGCTGGCGACGCCAAAGGTCAGCGCCAGGAGCTCGAAGGGCGGCAGACGCCGGGCCTGGGTGCTGAGCAGCGCCAGCATCGCCCAAAGCAGGATCGCCAGCGCTCCAATTTGCGTCGCTCGCAAACGCGCCGTCGCATGCGTTGGACCGGCCGCGCGCGCATGCGCCGCCTGCGAGGAAGAAGAAGAAGAGGAAGAAGAAGAAGAATGACGGCGTGTCGGCACACGAGCCGTATAAAGCGCGTGCGGCGCGCCGTCTTGGCGCGGACTACGGCCGCTTTGTTCCAGACTGCGATGCTCGCCCGTTCGCACCGTTCGCCATCGCACGACCTCGGCGCACGCTTCCCGGCGTCACCCCGCGGCGGGCGCGCATGGCGCGCGTGAGGCTCGCCTGATCGGAGTATCCGCAGCGAAGGGCGATCTCCGCGATGGGGAGGCGCGCCGCCTCAAGCAGACGCTCGGCCCGATCGAGCCGGCGCTCGGCCACGTAATCCATGGGCGTCACCCCGTAAAAGGTACGAAACAGCGCGTGCAGCTGGCTCACGCCGAGCGACGCCGCCGAGGCGATGTCGGCCACCCGCAGCGGACGCGCAAAGTGGCGGTGGATAAAATCGACGGCGCGCTGGAGCCGCTCCGGCGCATGGTCCGCGCCCCCCGCTCCGAGCTCGGCGAGCGCGAGCAGGATCAACCCCGCGCCATGCCGGTGCAGCCGCGCATCCTCCGGCCGTTGCTCCACCAGATGGAGAAGCCCGCGCGCCAGATGGTCGACCCCTGCCTCCACCCGAAACGAGAGACTTCCCTCGAGCGCCCCCAACCCGCGCCCCATGCCCGGGATCCCACCGAGCTCGCCCATCCCCTCCTCGGCGACATCCAAGACCAGAAAACGATTGTCGCCGATGCCGATGAAGGCGTGCGCCTGCCCGGGCGGAATCCAAGCGCCGCGCGCGCGATCCACCCGGTGCGAGCGGTGGCCCAGCTCCAAACCGAGCGCGCCCTCGAGCGGCACGACGATTTGATGCCAATCATGCTGATGGCTGTCGCTCTCCGGTGGATAGCACCGCACCGAGACGCGCGGAGCCGCGGCCGAGGCCGCCGCAACCTCCAACCCAACCTCCAACGAGGAGGGCGAGGGAGAAGACTCCGAAGACCGAGAGAGCTCGCGCGCTGCCATCGACCAGGGTGAAAATTACCATGCGCCGACCGATTTCCATGCACCAACCTGGCGCGACCTGCGTCCTTCGAGGGAAGCATCGAAGCAAACGAAGCAACTGCACCCAAAGAAGAATGCGCCGCACGAGCGGGCGCGAGCATCGGAGTTGGTGGATGACGAACACAACGGGGGTGGGCCGCGCGCCCGCAGAATCGTGCACGCGGGTCTCCGTGCCGGAGCGCGAGGTGTCGAGGTTGGGGGGTGTGCGCTGGTTCATGCCGGGCGAGGCATGGCCCCACGAGCGCACCTGGATGGCATGGCCCACCCGGCGCGATCTCTGGGGCGACGAGCTGGGTCCGATTCAGCAGACCATCGTGCGCCTGGCGCGCGCCATCGCCGAGGTCGAGCCGGTGACCCTGGTGGTGCCGCCCGAACATGCGTGCATCGCCGCGGCAGCCTGCGCGCCGCGCGTCTCCATTCTGCCCATGCCCATCGACGACATCTGGATGCGCGACACGGGCCCCTGCTTCTTGCTCGACGAGCATGGCGATCTGGCGGCCGGCATTTTGAACTTCAACGGGTGGGGCGGAAAGCAAGCGCACGACCACGACGCAACCCTCGCCCGGCGCATCGCCGAGCACCTCGGGATCCCGCAGGTGGCGTCCGATGTGGTGGGCGAAGGCGGCGGCCTCGAGGTGGATGGGGCGGGCACCCTCCTGGCGGCCGCGAGCTGCTGGCAAAACGCGAACCGCAACCCCGGTCGAAGCCGCGCGCAGATCGAGGAGAGCTTGCGGCGGCTCCTCGGGGTCGATCATTTCATCTGGGTCCCCGGCCTCGCCGGCCGCGACATCACCGATGGGCACATCGACGGCATCGCCCGCTTCGTACGGCCGGGCGTGGTGCTCGTCGAGCTTCCGGCCGAGGACGATCCGCGCGATCCTGCGTGGGTCTCGGCCATCGAAACGCGCGACCTCCTGCGCGAGGCCCACGACCTCGGCGGCAAGCGCCTCGAGGTGGTCGAGGTGCGTCAGCCGCGCACGGTTCGATCCCGTCGACGGGACTTCGTGAACAGCTACGTGAACTTCCACGTGGCCAACCACGCCGTGTTCGCCCCTGAGTTCGGCGATCTCCGCGCCGATCGGGCGACCAAGGAGATCCTGGCCGGCCTCTTTCCCGGGCGGCAGATCGTGCAGCTCAACGTCGACCGCATCTGCGAGGGCGGCGGGGGCATCCACTGCGTCACGCAGCAGCAGCCGCAGCGCGCGACGCCCGTGTGATTCCTCTCAATCGCACGCGCGTGTATGTGTAGGATTCGCCCCATGAGCGAAGGCATCGCCCTCGAGGCCGCACCGCGCGGCGTCTTGCTTCCCGAAATCGAGCGCCTCGCGCGCATCGAGGAGGCCGCGCCGCAAATCCTCGCCGCCATCTCCGGCGAGGACGATCCCATCGTCATCCAAGCCACCCTCGCGTCGCTGCTCTGGGAGACCCTCCCGCAAGCGAGCTGGGTCGGCTTCTACCGGCGCGTGGCCCCGCAACAGCTCTCCGTGGGCCCCTACCAAGGCGCCATGGGCTGCCTCCACATCGCTCTCGATCGCGGGGTCTGCGGCGCCTGCGCCCGCACCGGCGAAGTCCAACTCGTGCCCGACGTCCGCCTCTTCCCCGGCCACATCGCCTGCGACGACTCGACCCTCTCCGAGCTGGTGCTCCCCATCCGCGATCCCTCCGGCACCGTCCAAGCCGTGCTCGATCTCGACTCGCACCTGCTCGACGCCTTCTCCCGTACCGAGGCCACCCGCCTCGAACACCTCCTGGCAGCGGCGTTTCCAAGCTCCGTCAGGTGGCCCTGAGGCCAACGCTGTTCACGCGGAGCCTTCTTCTTACCGTACAGCCGCGCACGACCATCGCCGCAGGCGCTTGACGCGGTTCGTCGCGCCACCTATTGTACCGAACGTTCCGTACAACCCGCCGCGAGCCTTCGATGAACACCTTTCCGCCGATGAAGAACCTGCCCCCTTCCCTTTTGTGCTCGGCGACCACGGTCACCGAGAGCTGCGCCGAGGCCGGAGGCGCCGGAGCTCCCGCCAAAGAGCCAGCCCGGGGCGCCGTTGCGGTCGCGCATCGTCAGGTCGAGGTGGACGGGCTGCGCATCTTTTACCGCGAGGCGGGCCCCAAAGATGCCCCCACCTTGCTGCTCCTGCACGGATTTCCCTCGTCGTCGCACCAGTACCGTCGATTGTTCGACCTCCTCGGGGACGAGTTTCACCTGGTGGCCCCCGATTATCCCGGCTTCGGCCACTCCGATGCCCCCGCGAGCCGCACGGCGGGCGGATCGTTTCCGTATACCTTCGACCGGCTCACCGATGTCACGGAGGCGTTTTGCAAGCAGCTCGGGCTCACGCGATTCTTCGTTTACATGTTCGACTTCGGGGCGCCGGTGGGGTTCCGCCTGGCGGTGCGGCATCCCGAATGGATCGCGGGCATCGTCTCGCAGAACGGCAACGCCTACGAGGAGGGCCTCAGCGCGATGATCCGCGCCGAGCATAGCCTCCCCCCCGAGGAGAAGCTCGCCGCGCGCCGCCATTTGATCTCCCGCGAGGGGACGAAGAGCCAATACCTCACGGGCGCCCAGCACCCGGACCGGATTTCGCCGGACGCTTGGACCATGGACCAGTACTTCCTCGACCTCCCCGGCCGCGACGCGGTCATGCTCTCCTTGCTCGACGATTATTCGACCAACATCGCCGCCTATCCCGCGTGGCAAACGTGGCTGCGCGAACATCGCCCGCCGGTCCTCCTCGCGTGGGGAAAGAACGATCCGTTCTTCGTCCCCGCGGGCGCGCAGGCTTATTTGCGCGACGTGCCCGACGCCGAGCTGCACCTGCTCGACGGCGGCCACTTTGCGCTCGAGGAGCACGCCGAGGCGATAAGCTCGCTCATCCGCAGCTTCATCGGTAAGCACTCGGGATGACCGCCCGATGCCGGCCCCCATCATGAGCAAAGAGGACGTGGTCGCGCTCCTCTACGAGACGTTCCGCAAAAATGGCTATGACAGCGCGTCCTTGGCGGAGCTCTCCAAGGAGACGGGGCTCGGCAAATCGAGCTTGTATCATTACTTTCCCGGCGGCAAAGAGGAGATGGCGCTCACCGTGCTCGATCTCGTCGATGCCTCGATGCAAAAAGACCTCATCGAACCGCTGCTCGACGACGCAAACGACGTATCGCCCCAGGTAAAGCTCGAACGCGCGCTCGAGACCCTCGAGGGCGTCTACGCGCGAGGCCGCAAAGGGTGCATCCTCGGGGTCCTGAGCGCCGCCTCGTCCCGTCATCGCTTTCAAAAGCGGCTCAAACGCTCCTTCCACGCGTGGATCGAGGCCTTCGCACGGCTCGCCCTCGAGGCGGGGCTCGCAAAAGAAACAGCGCACGCCCGCGCCGAAGACGCCGTGCTCCGCATTGAAGGCGCCCTCGTCGTCTCGGCGGGGCTCAACGATCCAAAGCCGTTCCACCGGACCATGGCGGATCTGCGCCGGCATTTTCTCGAGTGACACCGAGGCTCGCGGCCGCCCCCCGCGGAGACGCGCTCCGCGTGTCCCCTTTACCGACCCAGCGTCCGATACGACTGGGCATAGTGCGCCGCGATTTCATCGCTCGTGGTCACCCAAACGCCCTCGCGACCCGTGATGTATGCGAGCACCTTCTCCAGGTATTTGTGGCGAAACGCCTGGCCCATGACGAAGGGATGCAGGGCGAGGGCCATCACCCGGCCGGTGTGCTCTCCTTCTTGGTAGAGCCGATCGAATTGGTCGACCACGCGCTGGTAAAATTCATCGCCGGATAGGCTCTTCCCGACGAACAATCCAATGTCATTCAACTCGACCGAATACGGCACCGAGAGCACCCCCGGGACGTTGAGCGGGAACGGCTGATCGTCGGCCGTCCAATCGAGCACGTACGATAGCCCCAGCTCTTTGATGAGCCTCGGCGTTTCGAAGGTCTCCGTGAGGGCCGGCCCCATCCAGCCGTTGACCGGGCGCCCGGTGGCGCCGGAGATGGTTTCGACCACGTCCTTCAAATACCTCCGCTCCTCCTCCACCGTCATATCGGCCTGGAAGATCGAGTTGTTCTTTCCGTGCGCCAGCCAAGCCCACCGGCGTTGATTTCCGGCTTCGATGATTTGAGGATAGAGGCGGGCGACGTCCGAGTTCAGCAAGACCGATGGGCGAACGCCGTATTGGTCGAAAGCCTCGATCATGCGCCAGATTCCCACGCGCACCCCGTAGTCGCGCCAGCCGTAGTTCAGCGCGTCGGGCTTGAGGTGCGAGGTGCCCGCGAAGATGCTCGTGGAGGGTTTGTCCACCTCGTAGTGCTCGATGTTCAAGCCGATGTAGAACGCGACCCGCGCGCCATTGGGCCAGACGAGCTTGGGGCGATGAACGATGGGCGAATAGTCGTAGAGTGCGTTATCCATGTTGGGTCTCCGCTCCGAATGGGAGGATTGCGAGGTCGAGGAGGAAGATAAATGCATCTGAAACTGCGGAGAACTGCGCTATAGTTCCGAACACATCGGACATGTGTGTCCGAAATCGAGGGACCGCACATGGACAGTCTCGGCGCGCTCAACGCCTTCGTTCAGGCCGCGGAGGCCCGCAGCTTCACGGAGGCGGGCCGGCAGCTGGGCGTCTCGTCTTCGGCCATCGGCAAGGCCATCGCCCGGCTGGAGGAGCGCCTTCGGGTGCGGCTCTTTCACCGATCGACCCGCACCATCACCTTGACCCCGGAGGGCGCCCTGTTTCTCGAGCGCTGCCGCCGCATCTTCTCCGAGGTGGAGGCGGCCGAGCTCGAGCTGGCGCAAACGCAAGGCGCGCCGCGCGGAAAGCTGCGCGTCAGCATGCCCCTCGCCGGCATGCTCATGATGCCCGCCCTCTCGGCCTTCATGCGCGCCTACCCCGACGTCGAGCTCGACGTGGACTTCAGCGACCGCTTCGTCGACATCATCGAAGAGGGCTTCGACGCCGTGGTGCGCGCGGGCGAAATCGACGACTCACGGCTGATGAACCGCACCCTGGGCATTTTCCGGCTGAAGCTGGTGGGCTCACCCGACTATTTCGCCCGCCGGGGCACCCCGCAAAAGCCCGACGATCTTCGATCGCACGCGTGCTTGCTTCACCGCTATGCCACCAGCGGCAAGTTCGAGCGCTGGCCCCTGCGCCGCGGACGCAGAGACGTCGACCTGGAGCTGCCGGCGACCGCGGTGGTGAACACCATCGAGCCGCTCATCGCCATGGCCGAGCAAGGCCTCGGCATCGCGTGCCTGCCGGACTTCGGCGTCCGCCGTCAGCTCGAAGCGGGCACCCTCGTCACCGTGCTCGATCCTTACGTGCACCACGAGGGCATCTTTCGCATGCTGTGGCCATCGAGCCGCTACTTGTCCCCCAAGCTTCGGGTGTTCGTGGATTTCATGGCCGAGCGCCTCTTTGCGACCGAGTCCGAGCTCGATGGGCGCAAAACTTAAAATGCCTTGACGGACATATGCCGTGCGAGACATATATAGACCATGCTGAGCACCTTCGAGATCGTGGCCGAGCCGAGCCGGCGGCGCATCCTGGATCTCCTGCGCGTGGAGAACCGCGCCGTGGGCGACCTCGTGCGCGAGGTGGGACTGGCGCAGCCCGCCATCTCCAAACACCTTCGCATTCTTCGCGAGGCGGGCCTGGTCTCCGCCGAGGTGGACGCCCAACGGCGTCTTTATCGGCTGCAAGCGGGGCCGCTTCGGGAGCTCGACGAGTGGGTGGCGCCGTATCGGCCGCACTGGGATGACCGACTCGATGCGCTCGAACGCCACCTCTCGACCATGGTCGATGGCGATGCCCCTGCGCGGGGGCGCCGCCGATGAAGAAGCGCGAGACCTTCGAGCGCAAGCTCCCGCACCGCCCCGAAAAGGTGTGGCGCGCGCTCACCGAGGAGGGCGAGCTCTCGGGTTGGTTCCCCGCCACCATCGAGGGCGAGCGCGGGAAAGGCGCGCAGCTTCGTTTCGTCTTTCGCAACGGTGAGGGCCCCGAGGTCGGGGGGACCATCACCGAGTGGGACCCGCCGCGCGTTCTCGCGTACACCATGGGCGACGAGTCGCTCCGCTGGGAGCTCTCCCCCACCCCCGAGGGATGCGTGCTCGTGCTCCACACCGAGCTTGCGCGCGACGGCGTGAGCACGGAGCGGAAGCCCGCGAACGACAACGGGCCGGCCCAGGCCTGCGCCCAGCGGCTCGCGGCCTAATCGTTCGTTCGTTCTTTCAATTTCGAAAAACCTATTCGCACCTAGGAGGCACACGTCCATGAAGCGTCCGGAGACGCGCGCGCAGGCCATGGAGACATTGGAGCGCGCCCGCGACATTATTTTGCCGACCGTCGTCGAGACCACGCACAAGGGGGACCGCGCTTGGGGCATTTTCGATCGACTGCTCAAGGACCGCATCGTCTTTTTGGGCAATGAGATCGACGATACGGTCGCCAACATCATCATTGCACAATTTCTGTTTTTGGAGAGCGAAGACCCGGACAAAGAGGTCATGCTCTACATCAACTCGCCGGGCGGCGTCGTCTACAGCGGCCTCGCCATCTACGATACGATGCAGCACGTCCGCACGCCCGTCTCCACCATGTGCGTCGGCATGGCGGCGTCGGCCGCCGCCGTGCTCTTGGCGGCTGGGCAGAGAGGGCGAAGGGTCGCGCTCCCCAACGCGCGCATCTTGATCCATCAGCCGCACGGCGGCGCCCGCGGCCAAGCGTCGGATATCGAAATTCAAGCGCGCGAGGTGCGCTTTTTGAAGGATACGCTCGTGCGCATCCTCGCCAACGCCACCGACAAATCGCGCGAGACGCTCCTGGCCGATATGGATCGCGACAATTACATGAGCGCGGGCGCCGCGAAGGAGTACGGGTTGATCGATACCATCCTCGAGCCGCACCCGAAAAAAGCTGCGGCGTAGGGCTCGGGGTGGCTCAGGGATTGTGACTCACCGTCACGGGAAACTGCAGGAGCTGACCTATCACCTGCGTGGGTGCGTCTGCCGGCGCGAGATCGACCGGTTGTTGCAGCTGGTAGACGCTCCCCTGCGGTGGAAAGACGGTCAGGCTGTCGTCGAAGAGCGTGGCCGTCTTGGTGTTCGCGAGCACCAGAGGAGGTCCACCGTTGGGCGGCCTCTCGACGGTAACCTCGAAGTCGAGGAGCAGGGCGCTCGTGAACTTCGGAGGAAATTTGCTCACGAGCTCCAGCGGGCTGAGTGGGGTCGTGTTCACGTCGGCCTGCGCGAGCGTGATCGCGCCGAGCATGGGCGAGCTCGCCGACACCTCGAAGCCAATGACCTTGAGCTTGACCCCACCCAAACCGCCTTTGCCGCCTTTGATGATGTCCTCGACACGGACGATCATGCCGCCCTTGAAGTCGAGTGAGACGACGCCGAGAACGTCCACCTTGAGCGGGACGTGAGCAGCATGCATGGTGCATGGAACTTCAATGCCGATGGGCGGAAGCAATCCGCCGAGAGACAGGTCTTGTAGAGACATGAACCACCCCTCCTGTCAGAAACGGTCGAGTTGGGTGCCACCACCCACACACACCATGGACAGGGCCCCCCGCTGTCGCGAATAACGACATTGACCGTCGGGCGAGGGGGAGTCAAATCCTGATTTGCATTTTGCGTTTGCAATTCGCATCGTCCGTTCCGCTGATGTGGGTCGCATCCTTTTCGTGACCTCGGCAGCGCCATGCGTTCGGCGGTGTTCGCGCGCCCATCACGCTCCAGGAGGTTCGAACCGCAAGGTCGACTCTGCCGTTCAAAGAAGCGCACCGAGGCGCTAGCATGCCCTCGAGCCATGACCTACGTTCCCCTCACCCCCCACGAAGCCCCTTGGCACGCGACCGCGCTCGCCGGGCCTTCGCACCTCGGCCCCCTCGACGCGCCCCTCGTCGGCGGCGCGGGCGCCCTGGCGGTGCGCGAGCAACTCGGACGCATCGAGCCCTTCGACGCCGGATCACCGGAGGGCGCCTTCGGAGAGCGCGCGGCGGTGCTCACGTGGATCGGCGCCGGCGTATTTGGCAATCCCCAATGGGATATCCGTGACGCCCTCCATTGCGCGGCGGCGGATGCCGAGGCCGGTCGCGGAGGCGCGCGGCGCGCGATCGAGGGCTCGGCCCTCGTGGTGCGCTGAGAGTCCCATGGCACGTATGGACGTCAATCGATCGGGCGAGATGGAGGTCTTCGTCCGCGCGGTGGAGCTCGAGGGCTTTTCGGCCGCGGCGCGCGCGTTCAAGATGACCCCTTCGGCCGTGAGCAAGCTGCTCGCGCGGCTGGAGGCGCGGCTCGGGGTGCGGCTGATCAACCGCTCCACGCGCAAGCTCACGCTCACCCCCGAGGGGTGCGCCTTTTACGAGCGCGCCATTCGCATCCTGGGCGACATGGATAGCGCCGAGCGGGAGGTGGCGGCGGGATCGACGCCGCGCGGGCGGCTGCGGGTCAACGCGAATGTGCCCTTTGGCCTGCACCATTTGCTCCCCCTCGTTCCCGGGTTTCTCGAGCGCCACCCGGAGATCACCATCGAGGTGGTGCTCACGGACGCCGTGGTGGACCTGCTCGAGCAGCGCACGGACGTCGCCATCCGCACGGGCGCGCTCCGTGAATCGCGGTTGGTCGCGCGCAAGCTGGGCGAGAGCCGGATGATCGTGGTCGCCTCGCCCGCCTATTTGAAGAAGCACGGCGAGCCAAAGTCCCCCGCCGATTTGGCCGCCCACAATCGATTGGGCTTTTGCTTCGCCCGCGAGACGAGCGGCTGGCCTTTTCTCGATGTGCGCGCCGCGCGCGATCCCGGCGCTTCCGGCGCTTCCCGCGATTCCGGCGCTTCCCGCGATTCCGGCGCTTCCCGTGAGGCGCGCGCCGCCCCGGCGACGACCCTGCTTGCGCCGAGCGGCAACGCGCAGGTCAGCGACGGAGAGGCGATGCGGCAGCTCGCGCTCGCGGGCCTTGGCATCGCCCGCCTGGCCACCTTTCACGTGGGCCCGGATGTCGAAGCAAGACGGCTGGTGCCCATCTTGGAAGCGTACAACCCCGGGGAGGTGGAGCCGGTGCACGCCGTGTTCGTGCGGCAGAGCGGTCACCTCCCGGCGCGGGTCCGCGCCTTTTTGGACTACTTGGTCGCGCACGTTCGCATCTCGTAACGAGGGTGCCACCGGGCGATGGCGCCGGCGGCGGCAAGCGCGGCCGTGCTCGAACGCTTTCGCCGAGGCTTTCGACGCGATGCTTCACAACGCGTCTTGTATAATAGACACATCGTCATTATACAGGACGCCATGGAACACGTACGTGGACTGCTGGTCGCCGTTCTGGCGATGACCGCTGCCGCAGGTTGCAAAGAGAAAGACGTCACCAAGGAAGCCGCACCGGCCGCGCAGGCCGCCGCCGAGACGAAGCTTTCGTCGGCGGGGAGCACCATCGTGCTGGGGCACGTGGGCTCGCTCACGGGAAACGAAGCCACCTTCGGCCAGTCGAGCGACCGCGGGTTCAAGCTCGCCATCGACGAGCAAAACACCAAGGGCGGCATCAAGGGAAAGAAGATCGAGCTGAAGACGCTCGACGATCAGGGCAAGCCGGAGGAAGCGGCGGTGGCGGCCATTCGGCTCGCGACCCAGGATCATGTATCGGTCATCTTTGGCGAGGTGGCCTCGACCCGATCGCTCGCCATGGCCCCGGTCGCGGAGTCGAACCACATCCCGATGATCACCCATATGTCGACCAACCCGAAGGTCACCAAGGACGGCGACAAAACGCGGCAATACGTCTTTCGCACGTGCTTCATCGATCCGTTTCAAGGCACGGTGATGGCGAAGTTCACGCGCGAGAACCTGAAGATCGACAAGGTGGCCATCCTGCGCGACGTGGGGAGCGACTACTCCGTGGGCCTCGCGCAGTTCTTCACCGGCACGTACAAGAACCTGGGCGGCGCCATCGTGGCCGAGCAAAGCTACAAGTCCGGGGATCAGGACTTCAAGGCGCAGCTCACGGCCATCAAAGGCAAGAACCCCGACGCCATCTATGTGCCAGGTTATTACACGGAGGTCGCGCTCATCGCCCGCCAAGCGCGGGAGCTCGGCTTGAAGCAGCCGCTCCTCGGCGGCGACGGGTGGCCTTCGGACAAGCTCTTCGAGATCGCCAAGGGCGCGCTGGATGGCTCGTATTACTCGGGTCACTACAGCGAGGAGAACCCCGCGCCGGTGGTGCAGGAGTTCGTGGCCAAGTACAAAACGGCCTACGGCACGGTGCCCGACGCGTGGGCCACCCTCGCCTACGACACCGCGCGGCTCACCGTGAGCGCGCTGGAGCGGGCCAAGGAGCTCACGGGGCCGGCCATCCGCGATGCGCTGGAGCAAACGAAGGACTTCACCGGCGTGACCGGCGCCATTGCGTTCGACGCCGATCACAACCCCATCAAACCTGCCGCCGTGCTGGGGATCGAGAAGAACAAATCGAAGTTCGCCTCGACCGTCAATCCCTGATACGCCCGCTCAGATGCCCGCCATGGAAGCTTCGGGGGCCTTGGGCGCCTCGGCGCGGAGGAACGACCCGAGGAAAGGCAGCGGGTAGAGCAGCAAGTACAAATTCGGGATCCACCACCCCACGTCCACGTCGCATCGGGCCGCCCAGAACGCAACGGCTTGCAGGCCCGAGCACGACGTCAGCACCAGGGAAAACACGGCCAGGCGCACGGCCACCACCGGACGCTTTCGGCCGATGGCAAGGCTGCCGAGCCCGGTCGCCGAGATCAGCAGATCGAGCGGAAGAAACGACCAATTCCAGGCGACCGCCAGCGACTGATCGTAGTCCTTGAACAGCCACGCCGCCGGCAGCACGTGCAGCGCCGTGATGGCCCAGTAGAGGAGAAACCCAATATCGGTGAGCAGAAAGAACGGGCGCACGCGCCGTAGAAACGTGGGGAGCATTCCTCTACGGCATTAGCCCGAGCGCGCCAGGCGTCAAGGGAACGACGTGAGCCCTCCCGCCGGGTGCCCCGAGCCTCGGCCCCCACAGGCGCGAAGCCGCGCGACCTTCACCCGAAGGAAACAACGGCGTCACGACGCGGCGCTCATCCGGCGGCAAAGGCTCGGGGCCCCCGTCGCCCCGAACCTTGGACGCCCCCTCGTTACGGCGTGAGCTCGTTCAGACACGTATCGAGCTTGTCGCAGGCCCCCACACCGCCGCTCCCATGGCGCGGCCCTGATCGCCCAGGGCGCCCGTCGCCCCGAACCTTGGACGCCCCCTCGTTACGGCGTGAGCTCGTTCAGGCACTTGTCGAGCGCGCTGCACGAACCCGCAACGCACCCCGCGCCAATGGCGCGGCCCTCGTCGTCGAGGGCTGCCAGCAAGGTGCACGCGTCCTTGACCCGCTGTGTGGAATGACAAGCCTCGTTCTTTTCGAAGCACCGCTGGACGTAATCGGGCGTGTTGGGATCGCAGGCACGAATGCCCTCGGTCATGCAGCCGTCGTAGTTCTCCGACTCACATGTCGCGAGCTGCGCAACGCAGTCGCGCACCGTCCTGACGAAGCACCCGGCCGCCCGACCGTGATCGGCAAGGCAGTTGCCCGCCTTGCCTTGGTACGCCTCGCACTTCTTCGACTCGATGAGGGAGCAGAGCCCCTGGCGCTCGGCGTTGGTGCTCGTCGCGTTGATCTTACCACCCGAAGGCGGCGCGCCCGGCCCTCCATCGGGGGAAACGTCGCCGCCGTTGCCCGAGGAGCTCGACCCTCCGCACGCGCCGCACGCAATGGATGCCATCAACGAGACGAAGGTCGCTGCCGCAAAAGACGCGAAAGACGCGAAAGACGCGACAGACGCGACAGACGCGACAGAGGCGCGAGATGGGCGATGGTTCATGGTCCATCTCGCGTATCACCCAGCATCGGCCCTTGCAATGTAAGCCATTCCGCGACCACGTGTGTCGAGGCACGCGCACCTCCGATCTCGCTTCAGGCACCAATACCCTGCAGCGGGCGCCTGCCGCGGACCGCTAGAAGCCTCCGCGAACGCCAAAGCGGAATTGCCGCGGCTCTTGGTAAGAGTTGGCGCTCCCGAAGTTGGGATTCAGGCTCTTCGGATCGAAGGCGGCGCCGGTGGGCGTTTGGATGTTCCCCAGATCCCCGCGCGAGCCGTTCACGATGGGGAGAACGTCCGACGTCGTGTACGTCGGGTCCGAGCTCAATGGCCCTTGCAGGTTGAGCAGATTGAAAATGTCCAAGGTGAGGCCGAACGACGTGCCGCTCTGGAAGCGCCACACATAGCCCGCGTGCGTCCCCACGCTGCCGTTCCACGGCAGGCGATCGCCGCTGCCGCGCGGCAGGATGTAGATGCGGTCGGGCCCGTACAGGTTGTGCGCGCCCAGGTAGCTCGTGGGCCCGCCGGAGCGCGCGGAGACCGAGGCCCCGAGCTGCAGCTCCGACTCCCGCGTCACCGCGAAATCCTTGGCGCCGAAGACCTTGATGGCGTGACGATGATCGTTCGGCAGATCGCCCTGTTGGTTCGGCAGGAGCGACTTCAGGTCGAAGGTGGAGTTCATGTTCGGATCGAGCTGCCCGGTGGCCGGATCGTACAGGCCCGCCTGGTTGCCCCGCAGCCACGAGAGCGTGTAGCTCACCTGCGCGAGCCAGCGATCGGCGAACGCCTTCATCACGTACGCGGTACCCGCGTCGTAGTTGCGCGTGGCCTCCGGAAAGCTGCTCGCCAGGCCCTTGCCGGGATTGCCGATGAAGAAGCTGGCGCCTTCGTCCTTGCTCATGTCCTCGATGACGTGGTTCATCCATCGGCGCGTGTAGGAGATGCCGGCCCGCGCGTTCTTCGAGATCTGGTATTCGCCGCCCGCCACGATTTCGCTCGACGACTGGGGGTCGAGATCCGGATCGATGATGGCTTTGCCGGCGCCGAACGGCAGGTATTGCCGATCGGTGAGCCCGTTGGCCTGAAAGCCGCCCGAGGCCGGGTACCTCACGCGCGCCGCGGAGGTGCGGCAGACGCCAGACGCCTGATTGGGGTTCAGCGGATCGCACGCGGACGATGAAACCGCCTGGCGCAGCTCCTCCTCGCCGGTCTGGCGATCCATCAGATCGAGGGGGACGCTCTGGTAAAAGCGCGCATAGTTGAAAAAGAGCTTCGATTGCCCGTTTTGCGTCGGATCGAAGATCACGCCGATGCGCGGTGAAAGTTGATGGGGCATCGTGATCAGGAGCTTGCCATCGGTGCCGAACATGAATTGGTTGTCGTAGCGAAGGCCGGCGTTCAAGGTGATCCTGTCGACGATTTGCCAGCTGTCCTGGATGAAGCCCCCGGCGTTGAGCGAGTGCGAGCGCGACACCAATCGATCGAGCAGCAAGGCCTCGTCGGGCCGGGTCAATTGACCGTAGCCGTGGGCGGCAAAGAAGGTCGCTCCGTCGGTGGCCTCGCGCCATTGCACGGTGCCCGAATAACCGCGGCTGTACCACGAGGTGGAGAGCTCCAGCTCCGCGCCCACTTTGATCACATGATGCCCTGCGCCCTGCGCGAGGACGGTGAGGATGCTCTTGGCCGCATAGGTATCGAGGACGAGCTGCTCGAGCTGCCCGGGTCCGCCGCCCGTATAGGTGAGCATGGGACAGGGAGAGCCCATATTGCCATTGCGCAAGGCCATGGGACGGCAGCCTGGTACATTCTCGAAGTCGGTCAAATTGTGCAACGATGGATCGGTGCGGCGAAAGGGCACTTGCGCGACGGCCGAGAGCCCCAACCCGCTCCCCACGTCGAAGCCATCGGCCCCGAGCTTTCCGCCGAGCTCGTGATGCCAACCCGCCGAGGTCTCGATGATCTTGGCTTTGTTGTCGAGCTCCGAGGTCCACTTGAGGACCGTATCGTAGGCGCCGGAGCGGTAGGTGTGCGCCAATGCCCCATAGGCGCCTGCGAGGTTCAACTCGGTAATGGCACCTTCGACCAGGCCGGATTGCGGGTTGACCGCGTAATCGCCTCCCCCGCCCGCGAAGGTCGGGGTGGCGGCGAAGGTCAACGCCAGCTTGTTGTCCGGATTGATGCGATAATCCACCTTGGCAAAGAATTGATACGAGGTCTGGGTGGCCTCGAAGGACTCGGTCGAGCCGGGGATTGGCTCCCGGCCGAGGACCGCGCCATCGTTGGGATCGAGGACGTCGCGGTGGATGCTTCGATCCAAATCGTAGATGGCCCGCGAGACGCCGAAGCCCACGTAGTACCAAAGCTTGTCTTTGACGATTGGGCCGCTCTGGTCGAAGCCGAGGTCGAAGACATCGCCGAGCGAGCGCCGCGTCTGGACCGCGTAGCCCTGAAAGTAGGGGTATTTGCGCGGGCCTTCCAGGGCGCCCGGGGTCCAGTTCGCCCAGACGTTGCCGTGGAGCTCGTTGGAGCCGGATTTGGTGACCACATTGAAAATGCCGCCGGTCGAGCGCCCGTATTCGGGCATGTAGCCGCCCGAGAGCACATTGACTTCTTTGATGAACTCGATCGATAGCGGCGAGCCATTGGTCCCGTAGCGCGCGTTGCTCGTTCGCAGTCCGTCGATGACATAGGTGTTCTCGGGCGAGGTGCTGCCCGCGATGGCCGTGCCGAATTGATCGGAGGATGCGCCAGGTGTCGCCTCGGCGACCGATTCGAAGGTGCGCTGGGCGCCGCCGCGGGCCCCCGGGTTGGTCACCGGGATGCGCGATGTAAAGCTACTATCGATATTTCCGCCGGTGGTGCTGGAGCCCACGTCGACGGTGGGAGCGTGGGCAACGATGACCACTTCTTGGGCCGCGAGCCCCTCGGGCAAAAGATCGGCGTCGAGGCGAATGGTCGTATCGGCGCGAAGTTGGATTTCGTCTTTTCGATGAGGCCTGTAGCCTTCTTTGTCCAAACGCAGCGTATAGACGCCCGGCGCCAACGATGGCACCCGGTACGCACCCGATTTGTCCGTGGTGACGATTTGTTCCCCTTGGAGTGCCGGCGATGTGACTGTGACAACAACATCGACCAGCGGCTTTTTGGATGACGCATCGACAACTTTGCCCGTGAGGACCGCCGCGCCTTGCTGGGCGCGGGCGGACGTCGTCCATGCGACGGAAACGGCCAAAGCGGCCAAACCCAATGCCCCATGCGGCGTGTACGTCGAAACACCGCAAAGACCCGAGAACATCCCCCGGAACGATGGCAATCGCATGATTCCCCCTCCCTGTCCGACCTATGCGATGAGGTTCGAACACGGCGCACAATACCGGAGGAGGCCGCTTACCGCCCCTGACTTTCATCGGCCGGCGACGAATATCCACTCTTTCTGGTGAGCTCCTACTTGTGGTAACCCCCGAAGGGATGAGTCGCGTGGCTTCGACGCCGCCAGCTCCAAGTTCGCCGCGCGCGGAGCGACGGCGCAAAAGGGTCTTCGAGGGGATCGAGGCCCTCGATCGCTGGCTCGGAGACGTGATCCGTCATGGTCTCGCGGGCCTCGAGGAGCGACCGGCTGCGTTTTGGGAGACGCAGGCGGCGCGGCTGGTGGATGCGCAAGCGCCGGGATTGGCCGCGCGCGTGCGGCGCTTGGCGCGCTGCGGTGCGGATGTCCCGCTCGAGCTCCAGCGCGGCGCGCCACCGGATTCGCGGCGCACGCCGCCCGATTCACGGCGGCAAGAGGACGCCGATTGGCCCGTCCGGTTGCTCCACGAGCTGGGACGCGTGGCCATGCTCACCCACGCGTTTCGCCGCCTCGACGCGCTCCCCGAGCCGCTGCAGGCCGACGTGCGCCAGCTCGTGGGCTGGTCGCTCACGCAGGAGGAGGTGCTCGCGCGCGGCGAGGCGGCGGCCGATGCGTGGATGGTCGCGGGGCAATCGATCACGGAGGAGGATCGGTTGCGGGTGCAGCGAACCTGGCTCGCCGGGATGCGCTCGGGCAAGACGGCGCTGCTCCTTCAATATGCGGCGGGGAGCGCGGCGTTCGCCGAGAGTTGGGTTCCGGGGACGGTCTTCGAGGGCGAGCTGGTTTATTGGCCGAGCGCTTGTCCGCAGCGGGCCTTGGTTCGCACGCGCGGCGAGGCGCTCCGCCCCTCTCCCCCGGCGCTGCCGGGCTTCGATCGGATCGAGGCCTTTCGCACGGCGTATGCGCGGGCGCTGGGGTGTCAGCCGTGGCTCGATCGGATGCTCGCGGGGTTGCTCGCGGTGACCCCGGTGCACCACGAGGGCGCGTTTCTGGTGCGCGACACCGCGGGGGCCGCGTTGCCGCTGGGCATGGGCGACGTGTGGACGCTCTTTGCCTTGTCGGGCGGCGCGCCCGTCGACCTCGCGGCCGAGTGGGACGGACAGTCGCTCACGCCGCTGGCCGTGCTCGCCGCGGGCGAATACCACGCGCCGGAGAGCGTACCGGTGGCGGCGTCCGACTCTCCGCGCAGCGGGGGTGCGCAGCTGGCCGCGGGCTCGCCCTGCCGCCGATCGATGGATGCGCTCACCCGCTGGGCGGTGGCCGGCACCTCGCGGCAGACGGAGCTCACCGGGGACGCCGATCCGCTGGCCGAGCGGATCGTGGGCGCGCTCGACGCGCCGCTCGAGCATCGCATGTTGCTGGCGGCCGGCGCGCGCGCGGTGGCCGAAACGGCGGGTGCCCGCGCGCTGGAGAGCCACCATCCCTTTCCGCCGGCGGAGGCCGAGAGCCGCCCGGCGTGCTCCGCCAAGGCGGCGCGCCTGTTGGAGACGATTTTGCGTGGGCAGCACAAGGAGCTCCTGCTGGAGGCGCTGGTGCTCCTCGACCGCGCAGGGCAAAGGCTCCCGCACGCGCTCCTCCCGCGCGCGCTGAACGCCCGCAGCGAGGCGCATCGGGCGGCCACGCGGCGCGTGATGGGGCAGCGCGGGATCTGGCTCGCGCGCATGAACCCCGCGTGGGAGTGGGCGCTCACCAGCCCTGCGTCCAAGCCCGCCTTTCGTCCGCGGGCGGCGGCGCCGCTCGCGCCCGAAGACGTGGCGCGGCTCGACGAGGTGCTGGCCCTCGACGCGGGGGAGCTCACGGCGCTGGTGGTGCGCCTGCGGCCGCAAGGGATCGGCGCGCGGGCGTTTTGGCTCTCGCGCACCTTGGCCGAGATCCCGCCGTCGCACTGGACCGAGCGATGGACCATGAGCGCCGCCGCGCTGGTGGCGGCCGCCGAGCGAACGGATTGGGCCGCGGCCCTCTGCGAAGGGTGGACGCGGGCCGCGCTCCTTCATGGCAGCACCGAGTGGCTGCGGGCGCTGTGGGACTTCTGGCAGCGGTGCGACGAGAAGGTCGCCAGTTTGTCGGTCGCCAACGCCATGCTCGTGCAGATCGTGCAGCACCTGCCGGAGGCCGAGGCGTGCGCCTGCGTGGAGCCGCTCTTCGGCGAGATGGCGATCCCGAGCCGCATCACCTTGCCCATGGCGCTCTGCGCCTTGAGCACCCCGTGGCCCGACGCCATCGGCGCGCGCTACATCGAGGCCATCCGGCGCGAGCTCGGCACCGGCTCCTCGCGCATGTACGCGATCGTCGCGTCGCTCCGCGATGCGTCGCTGGCGCTCTCGCACGCGAGCGTGCGCCTGGCGTGTGCCACCTTGGATGGCGAGGGTCCTCCGCCCTCGAGCCATCGCGCCTTCGTCGAATTCATGGACGTCATCCGCATCCGCCACGAACTCGTTCAGGAGATCGCACCTTGAGCCCATCGCCCGTTCTTCGTCATCACGCCGAGCAGCAGTTCGCCGAGGAGCTCGCGGAGCTCGCCCGAGCCGACGAACGACCGCGGCCGCCGAACTGGAGGCTCTCGCCCTGGGCCGTGCGCATCTACCTCTGCGGCGGCAAGCTGGCGAGCGGCTTCGAGGTGAGCGCCAAGTACATCGGCAACGTGCGCCTCATCGAGGTGGCCATCGCCACCTTGGCCACCGATCGCGCGCTCCTCCTCTATGGCGTCCCCGGGACGGCCAAGTCCTGGGTGAGCGAGCACCTGGCGGCCGCCATCAGCGGCGACTCGACCCTGCTGATCCAAGGCACCGCCGGCACCGACGAGAGCGCCCTGCGCTACGGATGGAACTACGCGCGGCTGCTCGCCGAAGGGCCGTCCGATCGCGCGCTGGTGGTGAGCCCCATGATGCACGCGATGCGCGACGGCAAGATCGCGCGGGTCGAGGAGCTGACGCGCATCCCGGGCGACGTGCAGGACGCGCTCATCACGATCCTGTCTGAAAAGACGCTCCCCATCCACGAGCTCTCGAGCGAGGTGCAAGCGCGAAAAGGCTTCAACGTGATCGCCACCTCGAACAACCGCGACAAGGGGGTGAACGAGCTCTCGAGCGCGCTCACGCGGCGCTTCAACACGGTGGTCCTGCCCGTCCCGGAGACCCTCGAGCAAGAGGTGGAGATCGTGGCCAAGCGGGTGGCAGAGCTGGGGCGCGCGCTGGAGCTGCCGGCGGAGAAGCCGGCCATCGAGGAGATCCGGCGGGTGGTGACCATCTTCCGCGAGCTGCGCGATGGGATGACCGTCGATGGGGCGACCAAGCTGAAATCGCCCTCCGGCACGCTGTCGACGGCGGAGGCCATCTCGGTCATCAACGGAGGCTTGGCCATGGCCGGCTACTACGGCGACGGCGTGATGCGCGGCGGCGATCTGGCGGCGGGCCTCACGGGCGCCATCGTGCGCGATCCGGTGCAGGATCGGCTGGTGTGGCTCGAGTACCTGAAGACGGTCGCCAAGGAGCGCGAGAGCTGGCAGGAGCTTTACCGCGCCTGCATGGACGTCGTGTAGCGCCGTGATGGTGCACGTCTTCGGCATCCGGCACCACGGCCCGGGCAGCGCGCGCACGGTGCGCCTTGCCTTGGACGAGCTCGGGCCCGACATCGTGCTGGTCGAGGGTCCGCCCGATGCGCAATCGGTGCTGCCGCTCCTCGTTCACCCGGCCATGAAGCCGCCGGTGGCGCTCTTGGTCTATGCGAGCGACGCGCCGAGCCAGGCGGTCTTTTACCCCTTCGCCATCTTCTCGCCCGAGTGGCAGGCGCTCACCTATGCGCTGGAGCGGGGCATCCCCGCGCGCTTCATGGATTTGCCGCTGGCGCACCAGCTCGGGGACACCGCGCAGGAGACGCCCTCCGCGCCGGACGAGGCCGTCCACGATCCCCTGGCTGCGCTGGCGGCCGCCGCCGGATACCGCGATCGGGAGCTCTGGTGGGAGCAGCAAATCGAGCAGCGCGCCGATCCCCGCGGCGTCTTCGAAGCGATCCTGGAGGCGATGCGTGCCCTGCGCGCGGGGCTGCCGCCGCACGCGGGCGAGTCGGCGCACGCGGTCCGGGAGGCGCGGCGCGAGGCGCACATGCGCCGGACGATTCGGGCGGCGCAGCGAGAGGGGTTCGCGCGCATCGCCGTGGTGTGCGGGGCGTGGCATGCGCCGGCGTTGGAGGACCCCGCCGGGGGCGATGGCGAAGGGCGGGCCGCGCGCGACGAGCACGATGAGCGCGCAGCGCGGGATCGACGCGACGAAGCGCTGCTCAAGAAGCTGCCGCGCACGAAGACGGAGGCCACCTGGGTGCCGTGGACGTCGGCGCGCCTCGCGTACCGAAGCGGATATGGCGCTGGTATCGCATCGCCCGGCTGGTATGCGCACCTCTGGCGATCGGGCGATCGCCCGGGGCGCGCGTCGATCACGTGGATGGCGCAGATCGCAGGGCTGCTGCGCGAGGCGGATCTCGATGCGCCGCCGGCCAGCGTGATCGAAGCGGTGCGCCTCGCGGAGACCCTCGCCGCGTTGCGCGAGCTGCCGATCCCGGGGCTCGCCGAGCTCTCGGACGCGGCGCTGTCGGTGTTGTGCCAGGGCGCACCGGCGCCCATGGAGCTGATTCGCACCAAGCTGGAGGTGGGCGAAGACCTCGGCGAGGTGCCGGAGGAATCGCCCGCGGTGCCGCTGCAGCGCGATCTGGCGGCGGCGCAGCGGCGCCTGCGGCTCAAGCCGGCCGCCGAGCCCAAGCCGCTCGAGCTCGATCTGCGCGGCGAGCACGATCGCGAACGAAGCCACCTGCTCCACCGGCTGGTGCTGCTCGACATTCCATGGGGCACGCCGCAGCAGGTGAGCGCCAGCAAGACGGGGACCTTTCACGAGCACTGGTCGCTGGCCTGGCGGCCGGAGCTCACCGTCGCGTTGGTGGAGGCCAGCATCTACGGCAACACGTTGGAGTCGGCGGCCACCGCCAAGGTCTCGGAGCAGGCCGAGGGCGCGAGCTTGCCGCGGCTCACGGCCTCGCTCGATGCCACGATCCTGAGCGATCTGCCCGAGGCGACGGATCGCGTATTGGCGTGCGTTCAGGAGCGCGCCGCGCTCTCGGCCGACGTGCTCGCCCTGATGACCGCCTTTCCACCGCTCGCGCGCGCCACCCGCTACGGCAGCGTCAGGCAGACACGCTCGGAGCACCTGGTCACCATCGTCGACGGCTTGTTCGAGCGCATCGCGGTCGGCCTCGTCCCCGCGTGCGCCTCCCTCGACGATGCGGCCGCCGTGGACATGCGCGGCGCCATCGCGCACATGGACGAGAGCGTCGCGCTGCTCCACCATTTGGGCAGCGCCTGGACGGAGCTCCTTCACGATGTGCTCGGGCGCGAGCCCATTCACGGCCTGGTGCGCGGGAGCGCGTGCCGCATCTTGGTCGAGCGAGGGAGCGTCGATCGGAACGAGCTCGAGCGGCTCGCGCGCCTGGCCCTCTCGCCGGTGGCCGTGCCCGCGCAAGCCGCCGCCTGGATCGAAGGGCTCTTGCGGGGCAGCGCGCTGCTCCTGTTGCAACATGATGGCCTCTGGGGCGCGCTCGACGCGTGGCTCGGCGGGCTGCGCGACGAGGTGTTCGTCGAGATGCTGCCGCTGGTGCGCCGCGGCTTCTCCGCCTTTGGTCCGATCGAGCGCCGCCGCATGGGCGAGCGGGTGCGGCAGCTGCGAAACCCCGCACCGCGCGCCGAGGCCACCTGCGACACGGACCGCGATGCGGCGCGCGCCGCGCTGGTGCACCCGGTGCTTTCGCAAATCCTGGGGGTCGACCTTCCATGAGCGACGATCGCGAGCGACTGCGCCGATGGCGCCTGGTGTTGGGCGCGGAGACCGATCCGGATCTGGGTCCGCTGGCCGGCGACGACGCGGGCATGGACCACGTGCTGCAAGCGCTCTACGACAGCGATCGCAAGGGCGGCCTTGGAAGCTCCTCGCCCAACGTGGCCCGCTGGCTCGGCGACATCCGCGAATATTTTCCCTCGTCCATCGTGCGCGTGATGCAGGCCGACGCGCTCTCCCGCTTGAACCTCACGCAGATGCTCCTCGAGCCCGAGACCCTCGAGGCGGTGGACGCCGATGTTCACTTGGTGGCCACCCTGCTCTCGTTGAGCCAAGTCATCCCCCAAAAGACGAGGGACACCGCCCGGCGGGTGGTGGCGAACGTGGTGGCCGAGCTCGAACGAAGGCTGCGCGAGCCCATGCTCCAAGCCGTTCGCGGCAGCCTCCATCGCGGAAGCCGCGTGCGTCGCCCGCGCACCTCCGAGATTGACTGGGACCGCACCATCCGAGCCAACCTCAAGACGTACCTCCCCGCGGAGCGCGTCCTGGTTCCCGAGCGCCTGGTGGGGCACGGCCGCAAGCGCACCGGCCTGCGCGACATCGTTCTTTGCGTCGATCAAAGCGGCTCGATGGCCAGCTCCGTCGTCTACTCCAGCATTTTTGGAGCCATCCTGGCGTCCCTGCGCTCGGTGAGCACGCGCATGCTCCTCTTCGATACCGCCATCGCCGATATGACCCAGCGGCTGGACGATCCCGTCGATCTTCTCTTTGGCGCGCAGCTCGGCGGCGGGACGGACATCCGCCAAGCGCTCGCCTATTGCCAGCGCATCATCGTGCGCCCGCTCGAGACGATCGTGGTGCTGATTACCGATTTGTTCGAGGGCGGCAGCTCGGACGAAATGGTCGACCGCGCCGCCGCGCTCGTGCGAAGCGGGGTGCAAATGGTGTGCTTGCTCGCCCTCTCCGATCAGGGAGCCCCAAGCCACGATTCGGCCAACGCGGCCCGCTTCGCGAGCCTGGGGATCCCCACCTTCGCCTGCACACCCGATCTTTTTCCGGATCTCATGGCGACCGCCCTCGCACGGGGCGACATTTCGGCGTGGGCCGCGCGCCACGACATCGTCACCGTGCGATCGAGCGGTTAGATCGGAAGGATTCCGCGACGAACGCCGCGCGACGCGCGGTTATTCGACGTCCACGACGATGTTGCTGTATTTGGTCCCCTGCTCCACGGTCGGATACGCCACGACCACTTTGTATCGCCCGCGAATGAGGTCCACGCCCGTGTTGGTGTCCGGCGTGCAGTTGAGCGAGTTGGAGTACGCGAAGACCTCGTTCCCGCTCGAATCGACGCCCGTCTTGAGGTACGCCGCATACGTGCCGCGCACGATTTTGACGGAGCCATCGGCCTGCGTAACCCGCACATCGTCCACATCGAGGCGGCCGATGGGAAATGCCTGCGGCCCCGCCCCCGTCGCGCCGAGCGGCAAGGAGAACGAGCCGGAGACGCCCGTGATGGTCAAGGTGTACCCCTGGCTCGCATGCTTCGCGGCAGCCCCCACCTCGACCGTTTCGCCGTCGGCGAGCGAGAGGTAGTCATAGCGGGATCCCAAGCTCGGGTGGTATGCGGTCAGGGAGTATTTCGGGACGGCCAGGCTTCCTCCCCCCTGGGCGCAGGACGCCGTCGGCAGCTCGCGCACCGGCGCGATGATTTTGGCCACGCGACGGCCCGCGTATTCCCAGCCTTTGAAACGCTTGGTTTCACTTGCCGCGACGTCGATCGGCACGCCGTCGATCATGCCATACTCCAGATAGTAGGAACCTGGAACGACACCCCAATAGTAAGTACCGTCCGAGGTGGTCGCGATGGCTTGGGAATCGCCCGCCGATCGATAGATCCTGGGATTGGGCGCGGCCGCAGACGCGTAATTTCGCAAACCCAACGTTGGCGGCGCATTCTTGAGGTCGACCGCGAAGAGCCCGACCTGCACCGTCGTCAGCTGATTGGCCGCAATCTGCGCCGTTCCATCCGTATAGAAACCGCCCGACGTCAGGCGATAGTTGGCCGCCCCCACGCGGTGCGGCCCCATTTCCTCGCCGAGGGCGCCGGCGAGATAAGGCGACGTGCTGAGCACCGCAATACGCGTTTCGCCCGATGGCACACCCGGGGCGACGACCTTGAGACGGCCGGGCAAATCCGATCCGCCGGGGGTGACCCGCGTTTCCAGCTCGCGATTTTCGCTGGGCTCCACGGAGGGGGCATCCTCGTCGCTCGAAAGGCCGCAAGCGGCGAGCGCGCACGGTGCGAGTGAAAGAAACAAAAAGCGACGAAGGTTCGAAAATGGAAGCATGAACGAGCTCCTCGCAAAGGCAGACGTCCGCATCGAGCCGAGCCGGCAGGTAGAGCCGTCATCGCCCGCAGCGAACGTCCGCAGGGTTCGTTCATTCTACGTACTGACGATTGAAACCTCCCCTCCTTTATTTGATTTATACGCACTCCCAAAACGCAACTTTGGCAGCCTTCGGACGATGTTTTCGATAGGCGTCTTCACCACATCCAGCGCCATAAAATGGCCACTTGACGGGCGTTTTTTTTACGCCTTTCGCGCTTCGATCAAATGCCCGAGCGGCGGCATTCCCGGCACGGCGGGAAGAGGCCAACGCGTCCACTGCCGGCCCAACTCGGCGGGATCGTCAAGGGTGACGGCCCAGCCCTTCGAGAGGAGCGATCCGGGATCGTCGGTGGCGAACACCCACGGGGCGCCGAGCTCCTTCATCACCGCCAAGGTGCTCGCGACCTGCGGCGCATGGAGCAGCGCGCGCCCCACGGCATCGTAAAAGACGACCGAGCCCGAGCCCGAGAGCGCCTCGATCCGCGCGAAGAGCGTTCGCACCGACGGCTCTTCGAGGTATTGAAGGAGCCCCTCGACCAGCCACGCAGTCGGCCGGGCTGGATCGAAGGAGCTCGCGCGCAGCGGCTCGGTCCAATCGTGCTCCAGGTTCACGGGGATGACGACGCGATCGCAGCTCGGCTTCACGGAGGCCAGCACCTCCGCTTTGTGCGCGAGGACCTCGGGTTGATCGAGCTCGAACACGCGCGTGCCGGACGGCCACACCAGGCGATGCGCGCGCGCATCCATGCCCGCGGCGAGGATCACGACTTGGCGGATGCCCGCGTTCACGACCCGCGTGAGGCCCTCGTCGAAGTAGCGGGTTCGAACCTCGATGATGGGGACGGACAGCCCCGCCGCCTCCCGATATTTGGCGAGGGCGCGGCGGCCGTCTTCGCCCGCGAGCACGGTGGCGAAGGGATCCTCGAAGAGACGGTCCGAGCGTTTCGATTCCTCGGCGCGGATGGCGGCGACGATCAGTCCAGTGATGGCAACGGGGTTCATGATCCGAGCGTTCTCCTTTGCCCCGAAGCATGAGGCCCGGCGCCTCCCGCGTATTGGATATTTTTACCCGTCGTGCGGAACGTGGTTCGGACGGTCCACCCCAGCCCGCAGGTACCCCTGAGGGCTGAGCCCCGCGAACGCCTGAAAATCGCGGATCATGTGCGCCTGATCGAAATACCCCAACTGGGCTGCCACTTCGGCGCCGCGGGGTGTCCGCGCGCGCTCGAGCGAGCGGAGCGCCGCCTGGAACCGTCGAATGCGCCAATACGTCTTGGGTCCGATCCCGACCTCATCGCGGAAGAGAGCGATGAGGCGTTTGGCCGATAGCCCCGTTCGCGCGCGAAGATCGGCCACCCGGGTGAAATCCGGCTGCTCCATGGCCTCGAGGGCGAGCGCCACGGCGGGTGTTCGCTCGAGCGAACGAACGGCGCCCTCGAGCAAGGCCGCCTCGATCAGGCGAACGCGCGCCGCGAGATCGCTCGTTTCGAGCAGCCGCTCGCGCAACCGCCGCGCGCGAGGCCCCCAGAGCGCCTCGAGATCGACGTGCGCGTCCTCCAGATCGCCGGCCTCCACCCCAAGGAAGGGGAACGCGCCGCCCGGCTTGAAGAGGACGCCCATGACCGATGGACGCGGCGGCGTCTGGATGACGAAATAACGGGAGTGCGCCCCGGTGATCGCGCTCCCACCATGGGACACGAACCGCGCTGCGTCGCCCCGCTCGGAGATGCGCACGCGATCCTCGCCGAGGTGGATGGCGATGGCGAGCGCGCCCGAGGGGATGACGCGCTCCTTGGGCTGTCCCCCGCCGTCATTCTGCCAGCTCCAGATGCAGTCGACGAAGCCTGCGAGCGGGCCCTTCGGTCGGTGAATGCGCGCGTCCATCCTCATGCGCGCGATCGTAGGGCCGCTTCGGCCAAGGGGCACCCGCGGCGTGACCGCGCACCGTCCGCGCGCGCGAAGCGTCGTGCATCGCGAAATCATGATGGGATGGATCGAATGTTTATTTCGACGCCCACGGCGCGGAGCACCCGAGCCGTATCGAAGATGTTTCTTGACAAGAGATCCGACCAATTCCATGCTCGAATTGGTAAGGCCACTTGGCAACCTGACCATGTTGCAACGACAACATGGTTCCCACGTACACCCAGTTGGGAGGAGGTCTGCAATGAGCGGACAATGGCTCACGAAGTCGGTCCTCGCCGCCATCACCTTGGCGGCCATCGATGCGGTGCCGAGCGTCAGTGCGTCTGCACCGGCGGCAACCTTCAACGTCAAAGATTACGGCGCGGCTGGCAATGGGTCCGCCAATGACTCGGCGGCCATCGACAAGGCCATTGCGGCGGCGAACAAGGCGGGGGGCGGCATCGTGCTGTTCCCGGCGGGGACCTACAAGTCCGGCAACACGGTCCACTTGAAGAGCCAGGTCACCCTCCAAATCGACGCCGAGGCCACCATCGTCGGCTCGAACGCGGACACCTACGATCCGCCGGAGGACAACCCCTACGACAAATATCAGGACTACGGCCACAGCCACTTTCACAATGCCATGTTCTACGGCGACCGCCTGACGAACATCGCCATCGTCGGCGCCGGCACCATCGATGGCGGGGGCCACCTCATCACCGGCAACCCCAAACGGGGCGAGGCCGACAAGATCCTCTCGCTCACCCGCTGCGACGGCCTCACCTTGAACGGCGTGCGCTTCCGGCGCGGCGGCCACTTTGCGATCCTCACCAACAACTGCAACGACATCCGCTCCGATCAGCTCCGAATCGACACGGCCAGTGATCGCGACGGCTGGAACATCATCAGCGCCCAGAACGTCACCATCACCCGCGCCAACATCGCCTCCAACGACGATGCGCTGGCCTTCAAGAGCGACTACGCCCTCGGCGCCAAGCTCCCCAACGGCCATGTCACGGTCACCGACTCCACCCTCACCGCCGGGTGTTGCAACGCCTTGATGTTCGGCTCCGAGACGTGCGGCGACTTCACCGATTACAAATTCGAGCGCATCACCATCCAAGGCGCGGGCAAATCCGGCCTCGGCCTGGTCTCCATGGATGGCGCCATCATCTCCGATGTTCACTACCGGGACATCACGATGACCGGCACGAAGTCACACATCATGCAGAAAGTCGGCACACGAAAGCGCTGCGGAAACAACCCGGGCGTGGGCCAGATCAGCGACATCACGTACGACAACATCAAGGCCAGCTACACGGGCGATGGCGCCTTTAGTCCAACCCTCTGGGGCGAGGCCGACAGTCACCAAATCAGCAACGTGACCTTCAACAACGTGAACCTGGAGGTCCCCGGAGGGAGCGGCACCATGGGCACCGGGCTGCCGAGCAACGACCCCAAGGAGTACAATCCCAAGAGCATCGGCACCCGCCCGTCGTATGGCTGGTACGTGCACAATGCACATCACATCACGTGGCTGAATAGCGAGGTGCACTTCAAGAACAACGACGGCCGCCCGGGCATCCTGGCGAGCAACGGCAGCTTCCTCCGGTTCGACAAGTTCATCGACGAGCGCGGCTCGAACAGCCCGTTCGACATCGGCTTTCAATCGGTGACCGGTTACTGCGTCCAGAACGCGACCAACACCAAAGGCGGCGCGCTGCGCATCGACGCGTCCAGCTCGTCGCAGAGTTGCCCCTAGCCGCGCCCCCCCGCGCCGGGATCGATGCCGTCAGGCTCCTACTCCCCGTGCCCTGAGGTGGGCACGGGGACCGTGGCGCCGGAGCTACCTTCACGAGGAATCAGAAGTCGACGTCCGCGCAGCTGTAGAAGGCCTCCTCGCTGTCCGTGCGTTGCCAGACGGCGTAAATCAAATGGCGCCCGCTCTTGCCGGCGGGGAGAGTGACGGGCATTTGGTACGAGCCGCTGACGATCGGCGGATTGCTGACGGTGTGGAACTTCTCCAAGTCGGACCACTTCAGCGGCTGCGTGGGGCTGTAGCCGTTGCGCGTGACGTAGAGCTCGAAGCCGCCGCGGTGGGCGGCGGTGGCCTTGTAGCGGAGGGTGGTCGATGCACCGGACGTCAATTTCGTGGCCGGCCAATCCGCGCGCGCTTGGTCGAAGCCTTTGTACTTGTCGCGCCCGGCACTGCACAATTTGCCATCGGGGATGATCTGGCGATGACGTCCGGCCGCATTACCAATGTTGACCTCATTCCAATCGTAGAGAGCCTGGGTGCCGGCCAAGGCGACGGCCGCCTTGCACGCTTCCGACTTGGGGCTCTCGGGGTTTTCCAGCCGGCATCCATATGTCCGGCTGAGCGGGAACTCGAACGCACCATGTGCATGTACATCCGTTGCGACGGACACCGACGACAATAAGACCGGTGCTCCCGCGAGAAGGACGAACTTGAGAAAGGTAGCCGTAGTGTTCTTCATGGGATTCCCTCCGATTGGGGCGCCCACGAGCAATGCCGGTACCAATGCCATTTAGGCCCAAATCCATCGCCAGGTGCACGATGCGATCATGGTGATTGGATGATCCATGATCGCCCCATGCCTGGATTCCCGACAAACGATCACCTGCGCGTTCCCTGCCCCGTGTCCCGCGAAACCGTCTCCACGAAGGCCTTGAGGCGACCGAGCGCCTCGTCCCAACGCTTCGAGATACGCTCCAGATCCTTTTGCGCTTGCTCGAGCTTCTGGGGCTCGAGCTCCCAGATGCGCTCGCGCCCATCGCGGAGACTTCGAACGAGGCCGGAATCGGCCAACACCTGGAGGTGCTTGGTCACGGCTTGACGCGTCACCCCGGAGCCGGACGTCAGGTGGGTGATGGACAGCGGACCATCGGAGCACAGGCGCCCCACGATGCGCATGCGCAGCGGATCGCCCAAGGCGGCAAAGACCGCCACCGAGCTCGTGAGGCGGAGGTCTGTCGCGTTGTGCGCGTTGTGCGCATCGTGGGGGTGGTGGGCGCCGTGTGCGCCGCGCGAATCAGCTCTTTGCTCGTTCATGGAGGTAGCGCGCGATGTTCTTCATTTGGTGTGTCCAGCCATTGTCGTTCAACGCATGCGCCCGAGCGCGGCGCTCCGGTGCAAGGGCGTCGAACCCCGTTTCGACCACGCGAAGGAGCGTTCCCTCCGGCGATTCGTCCAGATGAAACTCCACCCGGGTCGTTGGCTCCTTCGAAAAATCGGTGCCGGGTTGGTGATCACCAGGGACCCAACGATACGCGAACACCCGCTCCGGCTCGACCCGATCAATGGTCATGTAGGTATAAAGCTGCCCGCGCTCCTGCGCGCCCTCGGGCGACGTCGACCCTTCACACCCCGGATCATGGCCGGACCATCGGCACTGCACGGCGTCGCCCGCTCGGAACGTGCCTTGGTGTTCGAGGCTCACCTCGAACCAAGCCGAAAACTCCTCGGCGTTGGTGAGCGCCCGCCAAACGCGCGACCGCGGTGCGCGTAGAACGATTCTCTTCTCGATGCGATCCGTCGTGCTCATGCCGTCTTCCTTTGCAAGCGGTGCGATATGCAACCTTTTGGTTGCTTACCATGGCCATCGGGACATGCAACCAAATGATTGCACATCGGATCGCTGTGCATGGGCTGGCTTGGCGGGAGATGCGCCTCAACCGACCTTGCGCGTATCGGGCCGGCGTCGGGTGCGGCTTGGGGCGCGGTTTTGCGGACGCGCATCGCCGAGGGCGACGAGCACCTCGCGAAGGCGGTTGGCGGCCTCGCGCGCGGCGCGTTCGGGGACGGGGGCGAGCGCGCTGGTCTGCGCGGCGGCCCACGCTTGCACGGCCTGCTCGGCCATGCGCACGCCTTCGCGGGTGAGGCGGACCCACGAGCTGCGCTGATCGGTGGGATCGTCGCCGCGCTCGATGAAGCCCGCGCTCTCCAGCCGGCGCAGCACATTGCTGGTGCCGCCGGACGAGATGAAGAGCGCGCGCGTGAGCTCATTGGGCTTGAGGCGGTACGGAGGCCCCACGCGCCGCAAGGTCGAAAGCACGCCAAACTCCGCCTTTTGGAGGCCCAACGGGGCGAGCGCGCGATCGGTGGCCTCGTTCAAGATGCTCGCCAGCCGCTGCACCCTCTTGGCGAGCTCGCCGGGGAGCTCGGCGGCCTCGGGGATCTCCGCTCGCCAATCGGCCATGACCTCGTCCACGACGTCGGGGACCGTCGCGCGCTCTTCCTTCATGACGCGCAGCATAGCAGGCGCGCGCTTGACGGACGTGCGCCCGGCCACTAGATCACCAGAAAGCTTTCTAGAAAGATTTTTGAAAAGCTTTTTACAAATCTTTTCGAGAATCTTTCTCGCGAAGCGTCCTCGAACGAACGGAGCTCGACATGACCGAAAGACTTCTCCTCCGCGGCGGCACGATCGTCGGCGTCGACGCGGGTGCACCCGACGTGCCCCACGCCGATCTCCTCATCGAAAATGGCTCGATCGCGCACATCGGGCACGGCGTCGCCGTCGCACCGGACACCGAGGTGATCGACGCATCGAGCATGCTGGTGCTCCCTGGGCTGATCGATACCCACCGCCACACCTGGCAAACGGCGCTCCGGCACCGCGGCGCCTGCTGGTCCTTGGGCGAATATTTCAACGCGCTCTTTCTCGACGTGGGGCCGCGCATCCGCCCCGAGGACGTGTACGCGAGCACGTCGTTCGCCGCCCTGGCCGCCCTCGACAGCGGCATCACCACCTTGCTCGATTGGTCGCACGTGCAAAACTCCCCGGCCCACGCCGACGCCGCCATCGATGCGCTCACCGAGGCCGGTCTGCGCGCCGTCTTTGGCCATGGGCGACCCCGCACCAAACCGGGGCCGGGGATCGATCCGCAGACGCAGCCCCACCCGGCGGATCTTCGCCGCATCCGCCGCGAGCGCCTGTCCAGTGACGATGCGCTCGTGACCTTGGCGATGGCCGCAGACGGCCCCGACTTCTCGGCGCGCGACGTCGCCGCGGCCGACTTCACCACGGCGCGCGAGCTCGGCCTGCGGATCACGACGCACGTGGCGGCGGGCGATCCCAGCTCCGACAACCGCAGCATCGAGTGGATGCACGCGGCGGGCTTGTTGGGTTCGGACCTGACGTTGGTTCACGCGGCGGCGGCTACGGACGAAGCGCTTCGCCTTCTGGCGGATCGCGGGGTGACCGTGTCCGTGTCGCCGCAGATCGAGCTGGTGATGGAGGGCCTGGGCACGCCCATCGTCGGGCGCATGCTGGCCGCGGGCATCACGCCGAGCTTGAGCGTCGACGCCGAAACGAGCGCCTCGTCCGATATGTTCACGCAAATGCGGATGGCGTATGCCGCCTATCGTGCGCTCCCGGCGGGCGGGGTGTCGGTCCCCACGGTGACGGCGCGCGACGTTCTCGGGTGGGCGACCATCGAGGGCGCGCGCGCCACCGGCTTGAATCGGCGCACCGGATCGCTCGCGGTGGGCAAGGACGCGGACATCGTGCTCGTGCGTGCGACCGATTCGAACCTCTTTCCGGTCAGCACACCGGCCAATGCCGTGGTCACCGCGGCGCACCCGGGTAATGTCGATACGGTGCTCGTAAAGGGTCGCGTTCGAAAACGCGGCGGCCGGTTGCTCGCGGATCTCGACGGCGCGCGCAGGCGGTTGGCCGCTTCGCAGGCGTTTTTGCTGGGTGAAGAGGGCGACGCGAGGCGCTCGCGAGCGGTAGGGCGTGCGGTACGCGGGACAGCTGGTTGGCGGGTAGGTCGGATGGAGAACGGGTACAACGGATGAATGAGCACCTCCGACGATGACGCTGTCCGTCCCGAGCTCGCCGAGCTTCGGAGCCGCCTTCATGCCACGACCGATGCGGCCCGTCCCGACGCCGTCGCCAAGCGGCGCAAAACGGGCCAGCGCACCGCGCGCGAAAACGTCGCCGATCTCGTCGACGAAGGGAGCTTCGTGGAGTACGGCGCCCTTGCGTTGGCGGCCCAACGGCGGCGGCACACGGTCGAGGAGCTGGTGCACAAGAGCCCCGCCGACGGCATCGTCTGCGGCGTGGGCACCGTCAACCGCGCGCTCGTGGGCGAGGAGCGCGCCCGCACCATGGTGCTGGCCTACGACTACACGGTGTTCGCGGGAACCCAAGGCGGCATGGGCCACAAGAAGCTCGATCGCATGCTGTCCTTGGCCGCCAGCTGGCGCCTGCCCATCGTCCTCTTCGCCGAGGGGGGCGGCGGCCGCCCCAACGACACCGACATGCCCCTGGTCGCGGGGCTCGACACCCCGAGCTTTCTCGCCTACGCATCGCTCTCCGGCGTGGCCCCGCGCGTGGGCATCGTCTCCGGCCGCTGCTTTGCTGGGAACGCCGCGCTGCTCGGCTGCTCCGACGTGATCATCGCCACCGAGAACAGCACCGTCGGCATGGGTGGCCCTGCGATGATCGAGGGCGGCGGCCTCGGCTCCTTCACGCCCGACGAAGTCGGCCCCATCGACGTCCAAAGCAAGAACGGCGTCGTCGACATACGCGTGCGCGACGAGGCGGAGGCCGTCGCCGTCGCCAAGAAGTACCTGGGCTATTTCCAAGGTCGGATCGACCCTTGGAGCAGCGCGGACCAAACCACGCTTCGCGCGGCGCTCCCCGAGCGAAGGCGCCGGGCTTACAAGGTTCGGCCAATCGTGGAGACGATCGCCGACGCGGGCTCGGTGCTCGAGCTGCGGCGCGATTTCGGGCGAAGCTTGGTGACGGCGTTGATCCGCCTCGAGGGCGAGCCCGTGGGCCTCGTCGCCAACGATCCGTTCTTCCTCGGCGGCGCGCTCGACGCCGACGCCTCGGACAAAGCGGCGCGCTTCTTTCAGCTGTGCGATGCGTTTGGGCTGCCCATCGTATCCTTGTGCGATACCCCCGGGTTCATGGTCGGGCCGCAGGCCGAAACCACGGCGCTCGTCCGTCACGTTTCACGCATGTTCGTGGTGGCGGGGAGCCTGTCCATTCCGTACTTCACGGTCGTACTGCGCAAAGGCTACGGCCTCGGAGCCCAGGCCATGGCGGGCGGGCATTTTCACGCGCCATTCTTCACCGCGGCATGGCCGACCGGCGAGTTCGGGGCGATGAACCTCGAGGGCGCCGTTCGTTTGTCCATGCGGCGAGAGCTCGAAGCCATCGCCGACACCGAGGCGCGCGAAAAGGCGTTCCAAGCCACGGTGGCCGAGGCGTACGAGCGCGGAAAGGCGATCAACATGGCGTCCCTGCTCGAAATCGATGCGGTGATCGATCCGGCGGAGACGCGCGCGTGGCTTTTGCGCGGATTGCGGTCCGTGCCCAAGGCGGTGCGGGGGGAGAAACGCCGATTCGTCGATACGTGGTAGGTCATTTCCGCCATTTCGACGCGGGCCGCGCCGAGTCCATGAGGGCCCCCCTAGCGAGGCCCGCGAAACCCGCGGCGCCACGCGGAAGGGCTGGTCGCATAAGCCGCACCGAAGTGCTGCCGCAGAGAAGCCGCCCCGCCGAACCCCGCGGCGGCGGCGATCGCGTCGATGGACTCGTCGCTGGTCTCGAGCAGCCGCTGCGCCAGAAAAAGACGTTGCTCGAGCAACCAACGGGTGACGCTGGTCCCCGTGACCTTCCGAAAGTGGCGGGTAAATGTGCGCCGGCTCATGGCCACGCGCGACGCGAGCGCATCGACGTCCAGCGGCTGATCCAAGTGGGCGCGGGCCCAGTCGAGCAGCGCGCCCAATTGATGACCGTGGGGCACGACGGGCAACGGCTGCTCGATGTACTGCGATTGCCCACCCTGACGATGCGGCGAAACCACGAGCCGCCGCGCGACATGATTGGCAATTTCCGCACCGCACTCTTTTCGAATCAAGTGCAGGCAACAATCGATGCCGGCCGCACTTCCAGCCGACGTCAGCACATCCCCTTCATCGACATAGAGCACATCGGGCTGCAGCTCCACCGCCGGAAACCTCCGCGCAAAATCCGCCGCCCAGTGCCAATGCGTCGTCGCCTTGCGCCCATCGAGCAGCCCCGCCTCGGCCACCACGAACGCACCGAGGCACAGCCCAACGATGATCGCCCCCCTGCGATGCGCGCGTCGTAGCGCCTGGAGGAGCGCCTCGGGCGGCCGCTCCTCGATGGCGCGCCACGAGGGAACAATCACGATGTCGGCCTGGCTCAAGGTGGGAAGCCCCCGTTCGATCCGAAGCTCGAACCCCGCGTTCACCCGAAGCGGCCCAGGCTCGGCCGAGCACACGCGCAACCGGTACCGCTCCGCGAGCAAGCCGGGTTGCTCCTCCTCGAAGACGATGCACGGCACAGATAGGTGAAATGGGCTGATGCGATCGAAGGCCACGACGGCCACGGTGGAGGGCGAGGCGGTCGACGGCTTCACGGAGGACGACATGGTGGCCCGATTCTATCGAAGATTGGCTTTTGGGCCACTAGCCGGATCGGCGCACGGGTGCCATCTTCGAGGACCATGAAACCTCGACGCGCCCTCCTCGTCATCGACGTCCAGAACGAATACTTCACGGGCAACCTGCCCATCGAATATCCGCCCACGGAGATATCGCTCCCCAACATCACCCGCGCCATCGACGCGGCCCGTGCGGCCGATATCCCCGTCATCATCATTCAGCACACGGCTCCGGCCGGAGCACCGATCTTCGACAAAGGCTCGCCGGGCTGGGAGCTTCACGCCGAAATCGCCAAGCGACCTTACGCCGCTTTGTTCGAAAAAACGTCCGCCAGCTCCTTCGCCGGCACGGGCCTCGGGGAGTGGCTGACCGCGCACAAGATCGATACGCTGACCATCGTTGGCTACATGACGCACAATTGCGACGCCACCACGACGTTCGATGCCGCAGGCTCGGGCTATTCCGTCGAGGTGCTGTCGGACGCCACCGGATCGCTGCCGTACGAGAATCGCGCGGGGGCGGCCAGCGCCGAGGAGATTCATCGCGTCTTCACCGTGGTGATGCATTCGAACTTCGCGGCGGTGCTCGAGACCAGCGCGTGGATCGAGAGCGTCGAGACCGGGCGCGCGCCGGAGCGGGGCAACTTGCTCGTGTCGAATCAAACGGCGCGCAACAAGCGGGGGGCGGCGTAGGCCGGGGCTGCGGAGGTAAGCATCGGGCCCGAACCGCGAGCGCGCAAGGACGGCGGCCGCGTGGCTTCGACGTGGCCGCCGTTCATCACGGCGGAGCGGCCACACCCCGCGCTGCCCGGGGAGAGCTTCACGCCATGCGGCTTCGCGTTACGCTTTGCCGCTCGTCATCCGAGGACGCGCAGTGAACCTTTGACGACGCCGTAACCGCTGTCCGTGCGGAGCGTCTTCCAGATGCGCGACGAGCTCGATGGATCGTCGATGGCTTCGCGGTACGCGGTCACGAGGCGGCGAACGTCGTCCGCGGTCTCGCGTACCAGCTCGATTCGGAAGCGGCGCACGCCCGCTCGCACGAGCTCCGGGAGGAGCTGGACGGCGCTCTGCGGGCGCGCGTGGAAGACGGTGTTGCGGCAGCCGACATCGGCTTCGACCGGGTGATCCATCCCGGCGCGATCGCGCAGCGAGACGCGGTGCTTCTCGCAAGGTCGGCCGCACGTCTTGTAGTCGCGCCCCTCCGAGAGCAGCGCCGCGATCACACAATGCTCCATGTGGAAGAGCGCCATGGGATGGTGCAGCACCGTCTCCATCCATGGACCGAAGCCGGTGCGCGCGAGAACGAGCAGCTGAGCGGCGTCGAGATCGAACGAGGGCGTGAACGCATCGAGCCCGCGACCGAGCACCTCCGCGGCCGTGATGCGGTTCGTCACATTGAGAGAGAAGTCGCCGACGTTGGATCGTGCCCGATCGAGCTCGCGCAACGCGCCGAGCCCACGGACGAGGACCGCGTCGGGAGACAGCGACGCCAGATAGCGATCGATCTTCTCCTCGCCCGGCTTTCGAATCCGCGGCGGCGCTACGCCGATGAACGCTCCCGGACGCGCCCGCAGCGCCCGCACCGCTTCCCCCGTCCCGGTGAGCTCGAGAAAGTCGAGATAGACGCCCGCGGCGCCGGCATCCAATGCGCTCGCGGCTTGCTCCAAGGTGCGACAGAGCACATAGAGCCCGCCCTGGGGCGGCGCGCGGTCGGGCGGCACGGCCGCGCGGATCAAGTCCTCGGCGCGCGCGTCCGTGAGCGCGACGGGCTGCCGCGCGGTGAGCGCCGCGACGAGCGCCCTGCGCGCGCGGTTTACCGACGACAGCGGGACGATCACGTGCGGCGGCAACGCGATCTCCAAGGTGTCGAGCTCGAACGGCGTATCACCGAGGCGCCCGAGCTTGTCGCGCAACGTCGCCTCATCGACGGGGGCGGAGCGCGCCGCCTCGATCGATCCATCGCCCACGACACGCGCGCGGCGCTCCCCTGCCGCTCCCTCGAGCACGAACGGCCCGCCCATCGAGCCCGAGATCGTCATCCGAAGAGGCGTCTTTTTGTTCGCCGCATCCCGCGCCCGAATGCGCTTTTCGACGCCGGGCGCGCTCGTCTTGAAGACCCGCCCGCGCGCGAGATCCGGAGGCACCTGGGCATCGGGCCCGAGCCACACGCGCACCACGGCTCCGTTCGGCTCGGCACCACCGGCGCCGATCACGTCCCAGACGCGGCCGCCGAACTCGCCGGCGCTCGCGAAGCCGCCCTCGACGAGCAGACCGTCGCCGCGCGCGATCTCCGCCTCCGCGCGGATGCACAGCCACGCGCGGCCGCGCGCGCGTTCGACCCGTTCGAGGTGGCCGACGAGGAGGCCGCGATGATCGCACGAGCGGCCTTCGACGAGGCGCTGGTGATCGACGCCGCGAAAGAAACCGACGCCCGAGCCGCGCGTGAACGTTTGCAGGGCGTCGTTGCGATCCTCGTCCGTCGGTCCGGCGCTCGCCCCGAGGGCCGCATCGCGCGCGGCGCGATAGAGCTGCGTCGTCGCGGCGACGTATTCGGGTCCCTTCAGGCGCCCTTCGATCTTCAGCGACGACACGCCGAGCCGCGCCAGATCCCCGACGATGCTCGACGCCTCCAGGTCCTCCGGCGACAGCAGATACGCGCGGTCGCCCAGATCGACGCGCTGATCATCCACCACGAGCTCGTACGGGAGCCTGCACGCTTGCGCGCACGCGCCGCGATTGGCGCTTCGACCGCCGATCGCCTCGCTGGTGAGGCATTGCCCCGAATACGAGATGCACAAGGCTCCGTGGACGAAGACCTCGACCTCGACGTCCGTGCCGGCGCGAATCTTCGCGATGTCGTCGAGCGAGAGCTCGCGCGCGAGGATGACGCGGGTCGCGCCGAGCTCCTTCGCCAGCTCGACCGACGCCGCGTCCGTACACGTCATCTGCGTCGACGCATGCACGGCGAGCGCCGGCGCGATCGCCCGCGCGAGCTTCGCCACGCCGAGATCCTGCACGATCACCGCGTCGACCCCCGCCGCCGCGCACGTCCGAATCGCGCGCTCGACCCCGGCCACCTCGTCGTCGAAGACGAGCGTGTTCAAGGTCACGTACCCCTTCACCCCGTGGTCGTGCAAATACTGAATCGTCTGCGCGAGCTCCTCCTCGTCGAAATTCGTCGCCCGCGCGCGCGCGTTGTACCCACGCAACCCGAAGTACACCGCGTCGGCCCCTGCTCGAACGGCAGCCTCGAGTGACGCGCGATCTCCAGCCGGTGCGAGAACTTCGGGGAACATGGCCCGCTTCTTACCCCACTCCGCTTGGCCGCGCTCCTCTTCACCTCTTCTTCGCCTGAAAAAGCATAAAATCCCCACCCTGAGCACACTCGAGCTCGCCGCGCCCGATTTCCCTTGTCGTCCCGCTGCTCTTCGGAGCTCGCCCGGGGTTGGTTCGAGGTCCGCCACCGCGACGACGACGGCGGCCCCACGGCGTGTGAGGAGCTCGCGACCTCGCGCACGGCTTCGACTCCGCCCGACGACCCCTGTGTGGGCGATGCCGCCGATGGCGTGCGAGCGGAGGGCATCACTCCGCGGGGTGCGCACCTCGTGTTCGACCCTTCGAATCGGCCACCACGGCCGGCCGGCGTCGCACGGCCGTTCGAGGTGCTGTCATGGCGCATCCAGGAAAGCTTCCGGAGATCGTGCCTGCTGGCATATGGGACCGAAATGGCTGGAACGAGGCGGCGGCGATCCGCGCGAGGTTCAGCGCGTCGAACACCACGAACAAGGCTTGGTCCGCGGCGGCGATTGCGCGCGTGCTCGAAAACTGCGACTACTGGTGTCGATGGTCACCTGCGCGTTCTGCAACGACCGGGAGGCGGATATCGTTACGCCGAAGGGGGACCCGATATGTCAGACATGCTTCCAGACATCCAGTGTGCAAGCATTGCACGCGGGCACCGAGGTTCACGCTCCACCGAAGCTCGCCCCTGGAGCTCTGGACAGTGACCGGTTCGTCTTTCGAAGGCCCCCCAATGTGGGTGGAATATTCAATCTGGTCGGCGCCGGCCTTCAAGCCTTCGGAATGCTGGTCCTTGGATTGGCCGCGTTCCTAAACGGCATTGTCCGTGGCCCCCGAGGAGCCGGCGAGCGCTTTTTCGGTGGGGTTGGGCTCATTTGGATATTCGGCACCGTCGCAGTTTGCGGTGCCTTCGTGTTCATGAAGCCAAAGTGGCTTGGATGCCTCGTTCCCGCGGCCATGTCGGCCTTGCTCGTCCTCGTCCTTGGCTTTCTGCTTGCACAGTATGCCATCCCACCTTGAGCAGGTGCCGATGAGCAAGGCCCTGGAGATGCTGTTCGAGCCCGAGACGAACGATCGCGTCGAGGAGCTGGGGTCGCGACTCGAACGAGGTGGCGTGCGGAGCCTCGCGACCTTCTCGCACCGTCGGCACCGGCCACACATCGCGCTGGCCGTTGCGAAGGCCATTTCCGTGACACCGGAGGTGGCCGAAGCCGTTCGCGTCTTGCGCGGGATGGAGATCCGCATGCACGGCGTCGGTATTTTTCCGGGTGCGCAGGCCGCACTCTTCCTCGCAGTGACCGCGACCCGCCCGCTGCTCGATGCCCACGCCGCGGTTCATCGAGCGCTCGGCAAGAGCTACCAGGATCCGTGGGACCCATACGTACCCGGCACGTGGGTGCCGCACGTTACCCTCGCCGTGAACCTCGACGGCACGAGCATCCGCCGTGCCGTCTCCTTGTTGCACCCGTTTACTGTCCGTCACGTCGTGGTCGCGGAGGTCGGTCTCGTGGACGGCAGGCCGCTCGAGTCCTTTCCTGCCGGCTGCCGGCCGGTGGGTGCGGGGCCGGGGCACGAAGATGGCAATCGCCTCGCGATGACGGTTCGATATCGTCGACGAGGTCGACGGCGGCACGCCCTCGAGATTGCCATCTTCGACGGCAGCGGTATGCGTGTATCTTACAATAGATTGGAAAGGGGGCGCTCCGCATCCCAGATGCGACGGGGGGGCGGGACGCGCCGCGTCGAGGTCGACGACGCGATGCTCGAAGCCTGCTCGCACCGTCGAGGTCGAGACCCAGTCCCCGCCGCGTATCCGCGCCCACCGAGCTCGTCGTAGGATGTTGCGCATACATCGATTCAAGCTTCGCGCCTTCTCGTTGGCGCGCGCAACCATCCAGGCTGGGAGGCGGCGCACTGCGGAAAGTCCGCGGCCATTGGAGGACACTGGCCTTGTTCACGAGCCCGCGAATTTGTTTGGATAACGGAGATTGTATTGCAAGACATGAATCTCTGTTACGGCAGACGCCGACAATTGTGTTGTTGACTGGTCCACGGGTCGGTGTACGGTGCGCGCGCAACGCTCCTTCAAAGACAATTAGGCGGCTCGCCCGCAGCTTCCTGCCCTGAAATTTGCAGCGCCTCCGTGGAGGAAATTCGAGGAAGCACACCCGTACGCCACCGCCCCGGTCGGCGCCGCCGATCCTCGGGCCCGACCCCGGCGGCGAGTGATTCCGCTGCTCAAGCATACGACTCATCCAAATACCGTAGCGCTGAAGATCCCATCGGCGGGCAGCACATCGGATGACAGTCGCGCACAAGCATTAATTGCCTTCGACGCAGAACTCATCTTCATAATTCACGCACGAATACACCATCAACCTTACTGAAGCATCGAGCCGGAAGTGTCGATACGCAGATATCCTCGAGGTACATCGATATTACGAAAGGTCATTACAATAACGGCTCGATCGCGTCGAGAAATGCTGTCTATCGCACAGCATCGAAGGATTATGCGGGTTGACGCAACTTGCTAATTCCCAAAGATGCCTGCGACCTTGGCGCCCCGGCCCGCTCCCTAGACGATAGACATCTGCTCACCTCGGTCTGCTCGCTGCTCGAGGCACGAGGGGTCGGCCATTTTTGACCGGCCATGCTCCTTCGATTCGTAGTCTATACAACCTCCGGCGCCGCATCGACCGCCGGTGGCTCGGCCGACGTGTATCCCAATCACGTGGCCGGTCACCCGTCGCCGTGGAGCCTTGCGTCACGCGCTCATCCTTCGCTCGAGAAAGGTCAGGCACGCATGCAGTGGATCCATACCTTTGCCGGTCTATTCGTCGGCTTTGCGGTCGGACTCACGGGAGTTGGCGGTGGATCGTTGATGACACCGATTCTCGTTCTCGCTTTCGGCGTCCCCTCCGGCGTTGCCGTGGGGACCGATCTGCTCTATGCATCGATTACGAAGTCCGCCGGCACATGGGTTCATGGGCGGCGCGGATGCATCGACTGGCGGGTCGTCGGTCTGCTCGCGGCCGGCAGTCTTCCGGCCACCATCCTCTGTCTGTTGACCCTCCGGCGATTGGGCGTCGACAGCAAACACTATTCCCAAGTGGTGACCTATACGCTGGGGATCGCGCTGATGCTTACGGCGGGGGCCGTGTTCTTCCGCGAGCGCCTGCTCCGCCTCACCCGCGGTAATGGAAGGTGGCGGACTCGCGGCGTCGTTCCCGCCACCATCGCCACGGGGGTCGTGCTGGGCGTGTTGGTCTCGATCTCGTCGGTGGGTGCCGGCGCGCTCGGGATGGTCGCGTTGGTCTTTCTCTATCCCGAAAGGCCGACGGTGAGCAATGTGGGCACCGACATCGCGCACGCCGTTCCGCTGACCGCGGTGGCGGGGTTGGGGCACTCCGTGCTGGGGACGGTGAACTATTCGCTATTGGTCAATCTGCTGCTCGGATCGATCCCCGGGATCTACATTGGAAGCCGCCTGGCGACCCGCGTGCCCGACAAGGTGCTCCGACCCATCCTCGCGTCGGTGCTGGCGATCATTGGTGGGCGCCTGGTGCTGTAAACGCTTTCAACTTCTCCAAGGGCCGAGCTCCGGAGATCCGTCATGGGAAATATCAAAATCGAGCGAACCGTCGCGCTGTTGAAGCGCATCGCGGCCGACTTCGCGCCCGCGGCATTTGCAAGCAGCCTCGGTGCGGAGGACATGGTGCTCTTGGATCTGATCGCGAAGAACGCTCCCGAGATCGAGGCCTTCAGCCTGGACACCGGTCGTCTGCCGGAGGAGACGTACGCCTTGATCCGCAAGGTCGCGGACGGTTTTCCCATCCGGCTCCGCATCTACTTTCCCGAGAGCCGCGACGTGGAGGCCTTCGTCGAGCTCCGCGGCATCAATGGCTTCTACGACAGCGTGGAGGCGCGCAAGGCGTGCTGTCATGCGCGAAAGGTGCTGCCGCTCAAGCGCGCGCTCGTCGGCAAGAAGGCATGGGTCACCGGTCTGCGGCGCGAGCAGGCGGCGACCCGAGCCAACCTCGCCGAGCAGGAAGAGGACGCCGACAACGGGCTCGTCAAGTTCAATCCGCTCATCGATTGGACCGAGGAGGATGTCTGGAATTACATCCGAGAGCACCATGTTGCGTACAACAGACTGCACGATCGCTCCTATCCGAGCATCGGGTGTGCACCCTGCACACGCGCCATCGCCAAGGGAGAAGATATCCGCGCGGGTCGCTGGTGGTGGGAGCGCCCCGATCAGAAAGAGTGCGGACTACACATCCGGGGGGCTGCCACGGATCCGCTCACCGGTGGCAGCCCAGAGAGCCCCGACGGCAGTGGGCGCGACCGCCGCGAAACCCATGAGAACCCTCCGAGGAGTCACGATTCATGAACGTCACGTACCAGCCATCGAACGCCGGACGAAAATCACCTGCGCGTTTGCGTTTGAGTCATCTCGCAGTTCTCGAATCGGAATCGATCCACATCATGCGGGAGGTCGCCGCCGAATGCAGCAACCCGGTGTTGTTGTTCTCCGGCGGTAAGGACTCGATCGTCATGCTGCGCCTAGCGGAGAAGGCCTTCCGCCCAGGGCGATTCCCCTTTCCCCTGCTCCACATCGATACCGAGCACAATTTTCCCGAGGTCATCGAGTACCGCGATCGACGTGCCTCCGAGCTGGGCGAGCGGCTGATCGTACGCTCGGTTCAGGACTCGATCGACCGCGGACGGGTGGTGCCCAAGAGCCCCGACGAGAGCCGCAACCGCATGCAATCGGTGACCCTGCTCGATGCCATCGCGGAGCTCGGATTCGACGCCTGTTTCGGCGGCGCGCGGAGGGACGAGGAGAAGGCACGCGCCAAAGAGCGCATTCTCTCGTTCCGGGACGACTTCGGTCAGTGGGACCCGAAGAACCAGCGCCCCGAGCTCTGGGATCTCTACAACACGCGCGTTCACAAGGGGGAGCACATGCGCGTGTTCCCCATCAGCAATTGGACGGAGCTCGATATTTGGCAGTACATCGCCCAGGAGCGCCTCGAGGTTCCTTCCATCTATTTCGCGCACCGGCGCGAGGTGGTCGCGCGTGGAAACGGCTTTCTCGCGGTCAACGAGCTGGTGCAACCGAAGCCGGGTGAGACCACCCAGAGTCGGCTAGTACGTTTTCGTACCGTGGGGGACATGCCGTGTACCTGTGCGGTGGAGTCCGACGCTGCCGACGTCGAGGCCATCATCCGCGAAACCGCCTCGACGCGCATCACCGAACGGGGGGCGACCCGAATGGATGATCAGGTCGCCGAAGCGGCCATGGAGCTCCGTAAAAAGGAAGGATACTTCTGATGTCCCACGCGAACCATGCGACCGATCTCTTGCGCTTCTCCACCGCCGGCAGCGTCGACGACGGCAAGAGCACCTTGATCGGGCGCCTCTTGTACGACTCGAAGTCGATCTTCGAGGACCAGTACGCGGCCATCCAGCGCACCACGGCCCGTCGCGGGGGCGCGGCGGCCGATCTCGCGCTCTTGACCGACGGACTGATCGCCGAGCGCGAACAGGGAATCACCATCGACGTGGCCTACCGCTATTTCGCGACGCCGAAGCGAAAGTTCATCATCGCCGACACGCCGGGGCACGAGCAGTACACGCGCAACATGGTGACGGGCGCCTCCACCGCGATGCTCACGATCATCCTGGTCGACGCGCGCAAGGGGGCGTCGGTGCAGTCCCGCCGTCACGCAGCCATCGCCGCGCTGCTCGGGATTCCGCACATCGTGGTAGCGGTCAACAAGATGGATCTCGTCGGCTATTCGAAGAGCTCCTTCGACGCGGTCGAGGCGCAGTTTTCGACCTTCGCCAAAGCGCTCGAGCTCCCCCACCTGCACTACGTCCCGATGTCGGCGCTGCACGGCGACATGGTCGTGGAGCGCGGGGACAATCTACCGTGGTACACCGGACCGACCTTGCTCGGGCTGCTCGAGAATCTGCCGGTCGAGCGCGATATCGACCTCGCGCCCTTCCGTTTTCCCGTCCAGCTGGTGAGCCGTCCACAGACGCGGGAGCACCATGATTTCCGTGGATACATGGGACGAATCGAATCCGGCAGCATCCGCATCGGCGACGCGGTCACCATCCTTCCACAGGGGCGCAACTCGCGGGTAAAGGGAATTCTCACGTACGACGGCGCGCTCCGGGAGGCCTTCGCTCCGCAATCCATCACCTTGATGCTCGAAGACGAAATCGACATTTCCCGCGGCGACATGATCGTCAAATCGGAGAGCAGCTCCGGTGTGCTCGATAGGACACACCGGGTTCAGGTGGCGCGGGAGGCTCGCGCCACCGTTTGCTGGATGGGCGACGCGCCGCTCGACCCGCGCCGGAAGTACCTGATGAAGCACACGACGCGCACCGTCCATGCGCGGGTGGAGGGGATCGACCATCGCCTCGATGTCAACACCCTGACCCGCCAGAGCGCGGCGGAGTTGAAGATGAACGATATTGGGCAGGTTCGCTTCAAGCTGCAAAACCCGCTCGCGTTCGACGCCTACCAGGTCAATCGCGCCACCGGTGCCTTCATCCTCATCGACTCGACCACGAACAACACCGTCGGGGCGGGAATGCTCCTCTCCGCGCCGGCCGCGTAGCGGAGCCCAGGCCCCCTCGCCCGCCGCCGCACCTTCCGCGAGCGCTCTCCGGGATCTTCGTGGAAAATGGCGCGCGCCTTCGTCGCGTTGACGACGGCGCGCTCGTTCGCCTACCGTGCTCGATCGCGATGACCTTTCTCGTGAAAGGCAGGTCGATCCATTGGGCGACGTAACCAGGGTTCTGGTGGCATCCGCCGTCCCCGATTTGGAGCCACCGCGCCTCGAGGTGGGCTACAACTACACTTGGCCGTTTGCCCGATACGGCACCACGATCGGACCGAGGGATATCGAGAACGATCCCCCCACCGGCGCGAACGACCGGGATCCTCCGGAGTGGCTCCACGTGGGTGCTTCGCCACCCGGTGGCTCCCTCGCGCGAAATCTCCGCGTCCTGCGCGACGAGCTCGAGATCCGTAAAGTACGAATCTTCTTGCTCGGAAATGCCTACAATTATGGGAACCGGCCGGTGCCCGTGCTCGGGCACGGTGAGACGAGGCACGGACGATTCAAGTTCACGGCGCCGTCCGTGGCTCACCCTCTCTTCAGGGAGCATTTTCGCCAGATGCTTCGAATCTTCGAAGACGAAGGGATGCAGATGCTCCCCTCTTTGATCGACTTCGGGGCCTTCTATCCCGTGGAACCCTTCGAGGGTGCCGGCGGCGGACGCGCGGACATTCTCTCGTTCCAACGGGCGGCCTTCATCGAGACGATGCTCAAACCTCTCGTCCAGGAGAGCAAGGCGTTCGGAAGCACGGTATTCGCTTGGGAGGTCGTCAATGAGCCTCGTTGGAACCTGGTCAACGCGACACCCTTTTACCATCGCCCCCACACCAAGAGCTGGAGGCCCGATGCTTCGCGGGAGACGATGTCGCGCTTCATTTCCGAGTGCCTGAAGGTCATCGAAGCCGAAGGATTTGCCTCCACGGTCGGCCATCGCTTCTTCAACGATCTCAGGGGAGGAATGCCCACCGGGACCATGCCCCAGTTTCACTATTACGGCGCGACGCCGGGCCTGAGGGGGAGCCTGGGGGCGAACGCCAAGTGGCTCGCGGGGATCAGCGACTCGTCGCTCGAAGACCTGAACGCGCTCGAATCGGATCCACGGACACGAAATGCCTTCATCGGCGAGCTCGCCACAGCGCCGGGAGGTCGGCGCAATCGTTTTGGAGACAAAGAAGACGGTGAGCCGTGGATCGATTGCGGAGGGCGAGGGCAGGCCAGCTCATGACCCGCCGCCAGTCGGCTCCCTCCCGATAGCGGCCGACACTCACCGCGATCTCGAGGGTCTGCTCGTCTTCGGCGAGGCCGAGACGCACACCTTCCACGGCGCCGCGGCTCACGGCGTCGAGCCAGCGCCGTCGTCGCCCATCGAGGACGGCCGCGTGAATTCCGAAGGCGACGCCACCCGCAGCGACGAGAAGCCCCAGGACCTCGGGTGCGCGGCCGAGCGGCAGCGGGAGCAAGCACTGCACCCACTCCGCATTTTCACCAAAAGGAGCACATGACCCATTGGCGATGCGGTCGCTCGAAGAGGCGCAGTGAAGCGCGTGGGGAACCCGGATTGCCGCGCACCACGCGGCGAGCGAGCCCGTTCCAACGAGCCACATCGCCGTCGCGGCATTGCGCAACGCCGGCGCGCGGCGAAGCGGTGACACGAGCGCGAGCACCCCAAGGAGCATGGCCGACACGAACAGGACCGCCATCGGAGCCTCCGGGGATCCGGACACGAAGATGGCCCAAGCGAACGAGCAGCCAACGGGCACCACGGGCTCTACCTCACGAAATACCGGCGCCACGACACTGCACGCGATAAACCCCATCGCCCCGATCGCCGCCGCGACCCATGTGCGCAGGCGAGGCCGATACGACGGCCGAGGGCCTACGCAAACCGCCATGAGCGCCAATGAGACCGCAAACTTGAACGTGGGAGGCCAGCCCCCACCGGCGTGCCCGACGTGGGCGAGGCAGACGGCCCCCGCGCCGAGCAAGGTCGCGAGCAGGAAGACCGCGGGATGCTCGAGCCGAGATGGCCGCATCGGCCCGATGAGCGCGCTCGTCTGCGACGGCGTGGCTTCCGATGCTTCCGATGCGACACCGGCTCGCAATCGAGGGTCAGGGAGCTGCTCGCTCACGTTCGAGCCCGCCCTTGGCGACGCCGCCAGAAGGAGATCACGGCCGTGATGCTACCATTTTAGCCGACCTGATCGCATATCGCCCTGGTTGAGCCGGCCGCGGCGCGTTCGCCGTCTCGCCGTCACGCCGCGAGGTGGCGGACCCCGGAGGAGACGTTGGAGCCATCGCGCCTTCGGCTCGAGTCCTGCCCCTCGAAACAAAGCTTCGACGACGAAGCTTCGACAACGAAGCTAGACCATGTTGCCTGCGCTCCCTCCCGCGGTGTCGTTGACCGCGGGCAAGCGGGCCGGGCCCATCGCCGGCTCTTCATCGGGAGACCTCCTCCCGCACGAGCCGGAGGTGCAACGGAGAATAGACCATGTTGCCTGCGCGCCCTCCCGCGGTGTCATTGGCCGCGGGCAAGCGGGCCGGGCCCGCCGCCGGCTCTCCGTCGGGAATCCTCCTCCCGCACGAGCCGGAGGTGCAACGGAGAATAGACCATGTTGCCTGCGCGCCCTCCCGCGGTGTCGTTGACCGCGGGCAAGCGGGCCGGGCCCGCCGCCGGCTCTTCATCGGGAGACCTCCTCCCGCACGAGCCGGAGGTGCAACGGAGAAGTTGCCCACGGCGAGACGCGTCTGCAAATGATTATCGCCATGAGCTTTCAGCGAAGTCGTGCGCTCCTTGCTGGATGGATGGCCTGTTGCTCGCTCATGGCGTGCGCCGCCCGCAGCGAACGCGCCGAGTCCCCGTTCGCGTGCTCCGCCATTCCCGCGAATCGCGACTTGAATGTCACGAAGGCCGTGTATGCCACGGGAAAACGCCTTGGGGTATCCGACCGCGTGATGCTCGCGAGCTTCGAGACGGGCTGGGTGGAGTCGCACATGAACAACCTCGGGTGCGGCCTGGACGACTCGCTCGGAGTGTTTCAACAGCGCCCGTCCATGGGCTGGGGCTCGCGCGACGACGTCATGAACGTCGAGCACTCTGCGGCGAGCTTCTTCAATCGGGCAATGGACGTGGAGAGGCGATACCCTGGATTGCCTGCGCACGACATCGCGCAGAAGGTGCAAGTCTCTTGCTGCGGGGGCCGCTACCGCGACGTAGAAAGCAAGGCCAACAGCCTACTCGACGAAGTCCGGTGGCTCGAACCATCCGCGCCGCCCCTCGAGCCGCCCCCCGTCGCCTCCTTCGAGTAATTCGTTCGCGCGTCGCAGCGGTAAGATGCGGCTCGAATTGAGCGCGAACGTGTCGACTGTCATGGTCGACGTTGCGTATGCGCGGGTGGGTGAATGCCGGACCGGCCGGGGACGGTGCGCAATATTCGAGCTGGCGATGGGCTGGCGCCGCACCCAGCCCGGCCTCGCAATGGTCCATTCCGCCGGTGGACTCGAAGAAGAGCAGTGTGGCTCCGCAGACTGGGAGCTTCACGCGGAAGTCTTCTTGAACGACTTGTGTAGTAGTCTACCCCTCGCGATGTGGTTGTCGGGTAAGGCACCCGGCCGACCCTCGAACGAGTAAGGACGGCGGCCGTGTGGATTCAGTGTGGCAGCCGTTCGTCGCGGCGGATCGGGATCGTCCGCCGGACCAATACCGCATGTTCTTCACTGCCATTTCTTACACAATTCGACGAGCCGGGCGAAACACCGCATAGCCCTGACCGAACTCGGATCGCGTTGATTCGTACACGGCGCCAATTCCCTCACGCCGTCGAGCCTCGGTGGCGGATGCCACCTCGCGCGAGCTCACGAGCATCGCGAGCGCGTCCAAGGTCACGGGTCGGATTGGTACGGGCCAGCGCCAATGTCGTACGCGATCGCGAAGCACGAAACCCACGGTGCGATCTCGACCATCGCGCGTAAACGACGGAAAGAGCGGCAGTGCCTCGAAGGCAAGCCAAACGGCACCGGGGACGCACGATGTTTTGTCCTTCGTTGGAGCCTTATGGCGGAGAGCATGCATCCGTTCGGTACCGGGATCCCAACCGGCTCCCCAGATCGGCGCCGAATACGCCCATGGCCCGACGAGCGCCTCACGCCACACCTTCGATGGCGCCTCGCGGACGAATGTGAGAATGCTTTGCATCGTTTCAATGAAATTTTGTTGCCCCGATGCCATGTAAAACGCCGTCGGCTTGATCAGACCCTTCGACTTGTCCACGGCGCCGTCTGCTGCAAGCGCAGAAAGAAAATTGGCGAGCTCGTGATCTTCTCCCAACGCGCGAGCGAGCACCGCTCGGTACTCTTCCAGCGGCACACGCACGTCGGCCTTCGCCCAGGAGAGTAACTCATCGCGGCTCGAGCGACTCCACTTCGCCAGGATGCCGATCAGGTCGTCGACGCTCGCGTGCTCACATTCGATTCGCGCCACCCAATCGTCACGCTCTTCGAAGTAAAGGCGCGGCTCACCACCTTGCCGCGTCAGCACACGAAGCAGCCCGAAGGATGCCAATGCTCCCAAAGGATGACTCCCAATCAGCCCATCGAGCTCGAGCACGCTCATCCCCTTGCCTCCTCGACCCGCATCTCCTCTTCATTGTTCTCGATCCCTCGCCCGGCCTCCAAACGCTTCTTCTCCTCGATTTCCGCTTCGGACCGTCGGTGGTCCGCGAGTCGAAGAATCGTTTCGAGGTAGGCGAGCCCCCAAACACCATACTTCCGCTGCAACCGGACGAACAACTCCACCCATCCGGAGTCGACAGCCAAAAGGTTCGGTCGCCCGCGAAAGAGAAGTTCGTGACCGTCGACTTCGAGCTCGAACCATGTGCCGGCATCATCGACAATGGGTTGAAGGCCGCGACCACGACCATGATGCGACCCAATGAGGTAGCGCACGAGCCCCGTATCGTGTGCGCTCGCCATGAGCACGGGATATCGGTCGACGAGCGCAACCGAATAACACTCATGACGTGCGCCGAGGACGACCCCCCGATCGACAGAACGGCCCTTCGCGAGCAATCGGCTACCGTCGGCGCCAAGCATCGCCTGAAAACGGGGGTCGGCTTTGCCGAGATCGTGAAGACGCCCGGCCAGCGTCAAGTCATCGACGAGCACGCTCGCAAGCCCGACATGACGTGCAAACCTTTTCGCGTATTCCGCCACCCCAAGGCAATGCTCCTCCAAGGGGACCTCCACCGTACGTTGGAGGCCAATCACGTCATCACTCAAGTCATCCGCTTTCGGATATCGAGCCCGCAATGCAATGCCAAAGGCATCTTTCCCTGCCTGGGACAATGCTTCGATGACGCTTGGCCGGGTACGCAACTTCTTTGCTAGTTCGACAACTTCGTCTCGAAGCAGAGGGCCGTACACCTTGAACCATTCGAAGAGCGCAATTCGCACGCCTGCACCGTCGAAGTCCTCCTCGTCCCCGAGTATCCTCGTTATTCCGCGAGCAGCCTCCCGGAGCTCGTTCCGGTCGCCCTCTCCGAGCCCATCCTTGCCCCACCCTCGCGCTATTTCGTCCGTGAAGACCAACATCGCAGCGCGCGAACCCCGGCGCCGCGCGGCAAGAGAGAGATCGCGTACATGGTCCCTATTTCCGGGCGAAAAACCATAGCGATCCGTCCCGCCCCACTCGCACGGAATCACTACCATCGATCCGGGTCGGACCTGCTGGAAAGGCACCGTGTTCACCCCATCATCATCGAGCACGAGTACGTTGGCATTCGTCCGTCCATCGTCATCGTCCGCCACGACATCCCCGTCCAGATCTCCGGCGTCCACGAGCTTGATCGGCTTCTTCGCGGCCTTAGCTCGCACCAACGATCGAAAGCTGGAAAGGGGGAGGCTCATCGCTTCCAACGCCAACGGCGGAAGCACGTCGAGAATTTGCTTTGCTTTGGCGCTATCGAGGTTTTTGTCGCCATCGCAAATCCCATCGCGCCATACGATGGCGACATCGGGCGCCTGTTCCACGAACCCGTGAAGGAACTGTGCCACGTCGGGCTCGATCGCAGGCCGCGGGCTCGTCTGCGCAAGAAGATGAACGAGGGCGGGAGAGAGCTCGGGGGTCGCGGGGCTCGATGGAATCGTGTCCGGCGTCGCCTCGGGCGCTTGCCGGATTCCGAGATCGACGATTCCGTCGGACGCGGCTCGTTCCAAAAGCGTCCATGTCGAGGCGATCGTGGCGCCATAGACGGGATCATCTTCGGCGTCGGCCTTCGCCAAAACAAGCGCCCCCCGCGCGCTATCTCGTATGCCGAGCCGGTTCAGCCGCCCCACCCGCTGCCGGATGGCCGGATAGCTCGCCGCCTCGACGAACATGGTGTGAAAATCGAAGTCCGCACCGACTTCAATGGTCTGCGTGGCAACGATCACGATAGGAAGCTCACCAGCGCGTGGAGCCTGGCTCGACTTGAGCTTCGGCGTCAGATCCGCCATCAGGGTATCGCGGTCCAGAGGTCGGATACGGCCAATGAGAAGATGCACGTCCGCCGTACCTTCGAGCGCTCGCAGCAGCGAGGAGTGAATCTCTCGCGCCGTGGCGACACGATTGACCACAATGCCGATTCGGGGCTTTTCGCCCACGGCCTGCGGGGGTGCATTCAGCTCCACCTTCACGAGATCGACGAATGTCTTCGGCAACGCGTCGCGCTTCGGCACCTCGATGAGGCGCATTGGCTTGTTGGCCTGTAGCCTTCGTCGAAGCACAGGGTGCCGTTCGTCCATTTCGTCCAAGGAGAAGTCCGGACCAACCGAGGGTGTCGCCGAGAGTTGGCTCCATCGCAGCGCTCGGACGCCGAGGGGCTCCGTCATTCGTTTTTGTTCGCGCTCGAGCCCCGCTAGCGTCTTCCGAAACGGCTCGGCGATGTGAGCTTCATCGAGAAGAACGAGCGTGTCGAATCCAAACATTCCCGCGTGCATCGGTGCCGCGAAATCGGACACGCCATAGCCGCGAAACAAGAGGCGCGATCCGAGTTGATCGACCGTCGACAACACGACGGCAACCGCCGTTGGATCGCGTACGAGGTTTCTCTCACGGGCGACACCTCCTCGCAACGTCATGACGTCGATCTCGGCTCGGCCGGAGTGCTCCGCGAGCAGATCGGCCGCCCGGCGGAGGATGCCGTCTTTCGCGTTGCGAATCGATGTTGCGATGTGCTTCGCGCGATCTGCAGCTTCATCGACGATGATGCGGCGGTCGACCACGAACGCAATCCGTCGCGCCGCATTTCCAAATTGTCCATGGGTCCACGAGACCAGCAGATGAAAGAGGGCAATATCGATGCATGCCGTCTTCCCCGCACCGGTCGGCAGATCAATCATACGAGGCCACTCGTTCGTCTTACAAAGCAATGCTGCGAGGCGCACTTGCCATGGGAATGGCTCATGAGCATGAAGCGCGAGAAAATATTCTCGGAACGAATCGGCGTTCACGAATTCCCCCTTGGTAGGAGCAGCCCGAGTCCCATGTGGCGCGCGGCCCCGAGGAGAAGCGGCCCTTCCACCTCGCAAGGGAAGCGGACGTGAACGTGCCGAAGGAGGCGACCTCGAACCGAAGACACTCCCCGACGCAGAACGTCGCGGGCTCGCGGTGCTCCACGGAGAAAGGCGACGTCCTGCAGGTACAATTCGACGGGCTGGGGTAAGCCGAGTCTTGCCAAATCCTTCAGCACGACTTGCTCCTCGGAGAGGCCCTTTTTCGGTTTGGGGTGAAGGCTCAGCGCGACCGGCGTGACCGACACCCAAGTGGTCGCGGCCCTTGCATAGCGTCGGAAGTCGAGCGAGCGGCGACCGTCCTCGCGATGTCGTGCCCCCACGGCGATGTTTCCAAGGGATCCGAAGTGAAGTGTTCGCAAACGAGACATGGCGACGTCGAGCCGAAGAAGTTCGTCATCGGCGATCTCGCGGGGTAGCACGACCGCAATGCCCTTTATGGTGCCGTCGGCAAATTCGTGATCGATATTGGCAAGCGGCACATACGCAATATGCGTCCGAGCCGCCGGGATGCCCCGCCCGGAGTGCCCGGTGAGGACTTCGGGAGCGTTATCGCCGAGTAACGACAAAAGAGCTTCGCGGTAGCGAACAATCAGCGACGCCATGTGCTCGAGCCCGAGGGTGACACCACCGACGGTGACGATCCGCGCGGCCCCGTACGGGCCATATGGTCGAGCGGGGCGAATCCGGCCATATGCGACTTCACGCCCCTTCGGGGGCTGGACCAGTGTGTCCGATTTCCGAAGCTGGTGCACGGCGTTCAACCGATCGAGTCGTCCCGGGCCGGGAACGCGCAAAATATGATTGCCGTCGAGCGACGGCGCGAGGGTCGGCGGAGGGGCGTCCGAGCGCCGCGTCATCCGAACCAAGGAGCTGCTGTGACCGAGATAGGGCACACGCTCGACCAAACGATCCAACGCACGGGCGTGCTCGTTCTCGGGCTCGACCGATGGCCAAATGAACGTTACGACGGGTTTGGCGGGTATGATCGCCGGGAAAAAGCGCTCCTGACGCTTTCGTTGCTCGACGAGCGGAGCGGAGCGGAGACGCTCGACCGTCTCGTCGTTGATCGGTACCCAGTGCTTGACCATCGTGCGACACGACACGTCGTCGTCGATGCTCGCCGCTATCTCGGGCGCAGGAAGTTTCTCGAGCCATCGAAGTGCCGCCTCGCACCTCGCATGCTCATCGCTCGAGTCCACGCGAACGTCGGCAAGTGCGTCGACCAGGGCCGAGAACAATCGGGACGGGTGCGGCGGCCATTCGGCGGCGTCGCGTTGGCTGACGTCGCTCGCGACGGCACGGCCAAGTAGGTATTCCACCTCGATCGCGAACACGTCGATTACTCCGCACCAGCCTGTCGGCTGAGCGAAATCAATTTCGAGAGGTTGGCGTGCGGCTTCATCACCTTCGGGGCGGGATCCCAGGGAAGCCCGGCTTTTTTCGCGCGGGTTACGGCTTCATGGTAGAGGGCGATTGCGCCCTTGGAATCGAGCGCCTCCGTCGTCACGGTGCCGTCTTGCCCCACGATTTCGAAGCTACTCGTGCCATCCGCAACGAGGTCGCAACGCGATCGCAATGCATAACCGCGCTCTCTCGTACTTGTAAGAGCTACGAGTCCGAGCGCGACGAGAACGGCACGCGCAGCTTCGTCCACCGCCGGGTCACGCCGCCCTGCGAGCGGGAATCTAAGGCGGCGAAGGCCCGCCAGAGTGATGACGCTCAGCTGCAGCGCGTAATCACACGTCACGCCACCCTTGAGCGAGCGACGCTCCGCACCGGCCCCTTCGTACGCAACCGAAACCAAGATATTACCGTGATTGACCTCCGAAGGCCGCGTTCCTTTGGCCCGATCGTCCTTCTTTGTCGCCACGCCTTTCGGTCTCCAATCACCCGACTTATCAATCTCGATTTCGACGTGTCGACTGATGCCGAGTGGATCTTGCCGCACCCCACCCCGCGTCTCTCCCCGCTCGACGTGAACCCCGATGATCTCGGTAACCATATTACGCGCAAACTTGTTGCCGAGACCACCCGCCGACCCAGTCGAATCCCAAGTACCAAACACGAGCGCACTCGGGCCATGAGCGAACAGCGCCGTTGCATTTTGCGTATTGCTCCGACACAACTCGGCATAGAGCGGATGCTTGGGAAACGGCTTCCCATCGAGCTCTGAATCACGAAAAATAGCATCGAACACGCGATGCGGAGCGTTCAATGTCGTCACCTCTCCAAGCTCTGGAAACTCCGAAAACTCCGTTCGAAAGTGCGGAATTTCGATTTTCCCTGCCTCGACGAGAGCCCCAAGGACCTCCTCTTGCCGATTGGCACTCGACGGTACGCTATCGAGAATCACGCATGGGACCGAAATTCCACCAATACGGCGCTGCTCGAGGCAGTACACACCACCTTCGAACGTTGGCGGGAAAACCTTCGAACCGTCTCCCGCGGAGGATTGCAATCGTTGGGTCAAACGGATGGCGGCATACGGACCAGCTAGGAGATCACTCAAGTTCACGTTTCACTCTCCGGGATCGAGGAAGTCGAGACGCGCCACGGCCGATGAACTGGCGGCGAGTTTCCGTGCATCGGAGGGCGGCAGCGAGGCAACCGACGAAGCTTGCTCACTCCACGAAGCCTGCGCAAGGACTCGCCATGCGGGGCGCGTCGATCAAGAAGGGAGGCCGCAATCCGTCCTCGACGAAGAGGGCATTCCCTTCGCCGAGAGGAGAGACATCGTCAAATTTGCAACGTGTGGACATGACGCCGAAGCGTTCTTGGAGCATGTATTCATAGCGCAACCGAAACGTGCGCGTCCGTTTTGGACGCGGCACAGGCTTCAACGTGACGGCCATTCATCTGGGCGGATTGGCGGAGCGCGGCAACCTGAGTACAGCCTCAGAGCGCATCACGAATGCAGCGACCTTTCGTCTCCAGATTGGCGGAACTGTTGACCTAGGAACAACTCCGGGTCGTAGCCGAACGAGCGATGACCGCTCCGCCGCGATGAACGGCGGCCACGTGAAGCTGGCGCCTGCACTATCGAGCCCCGTGCGCCAAAGACGGCCACTCCGCCGAGATGAACGGCGGCCCCGTTGCAACCGCACATATGGCTTCAACGGGGCCGCCGTTCGTTACGGCGGAGCGGGCCTCATAGCTCATGTTTCCGTGTCGGTCGATGCTGAGGCTTTAACGGGGCCGCCGTTCATCACCGCGGATCGGCGCGCTGTTCCGTGAGCGGGTGCGACGCGAGGAAGGATGGCCGCTTCAACGTGGCGCCGTTCATCACGGCGGATCGGCCCGAGCTGCACCGCCGGCCCCAGCGTGGTCGACACATAGCTCGCTTCAACGTGGCCGCCGTTCATCATGGCGGATCGGGCCGTACCTGACCTCGGCGTACGCGCTCTGGAGATTGGTTCTACTTCAACGTGGCCGCCGTTCATCACGGCGGATCGGCCGAGGCGTCAGTAGGGACGGCGCAATCCCGAGTCTGTGACTTCAACGTGGCCGCCGTTCATCACGGCGGATCGGTCCCGTCGACTATGCGGCAAATGCGTAGAGCCGAGCACTTCAACGTGGCCGCCGTTCATCACGGCGGAGCGGTGTGACGTGTGCGCCGATCGGCATGAACAGGGTTGGTATTTCAACGTGGCCGCCGTTCATCACGGCGGATCGGATCGTGGATTCAGCGCCATGGGCAGGTGAGACACTTGCAACTTCAACGTGGCCGCCGTTCATCACGGCGGATCGGTTGGTGGGCGTCGTTTCAACTCGAGGAGCGCTTCCTGCTTCAACGTGGCCGCCGTTCATCACGGCGGATCGGCTCACGAGCGCAACGATTGCCGACGCAACTGTTGCGCTTCAACGTGGCCGCCGTTCATCACGGCGGATTGTTGCCGAGCGTGTCGATGCGCAGAATTCGGTGCAGCCCGGTCGCCGCGTGAACGCGGATGATCCGGGCTGCCCATTCCGTCACGAGTCGGCCGGCGGGTCCTTCTTCGCCTTGCGGGCTGCCCGCCTGTCCTTCGCGGTGGCTTCGGATTCGCGCATTCGGTAGCTCTCTCCTTCGATGGTGACCACGTCGGCGTGATGAATCACTCGCTCGACGAGGGCCGTTGCGCAGGTGGCCGATGGGAAGATCGTGTGCCAGTCCTTGAAAGCGAGGTTCGTGGTGAGCACGAGGCTCTTCTTTTCGTACCTTCGACTGACGACTTGAAAGAGGAGATCGGCATTGCGATTGTCGAAGGCGAGAAACCCCACCTCGTCGATCACGAGAAGGCCGATCTTGGAGAAGTAGTGCAGCCGGCGCTCGAGCGCCCGCGCCGACTCTTGAGCTCCGAGATCGAGCAAGAGCTTTGCGGCCGAAAGAAAGAGCACGGAATGCCCGGCGAGCACCGCGCGATGTACGATGTTTTGCGCGATCATCGTTTTTCCAAGCCCGCTCGGCGACACGAGCACGACGTTGCGATGCGCCGCGACGAAGTCGACAGAGAGGACGGATTCGACCAGAGGTCGGTCGATCTTGGTCGGCCAGTCCCATTCGAAGTCGCTCATCGGCTTGAATTTCTCCAGCCGGCTGCGCGACATCCGCCGCTCGAGACCGCGCCTAGCCCGGTCCTTCTCTTCCAGGTCGGCGATGTACTCGAGGATCTCGGTCAATCCCCAACGCTTTTTCGTCGCGAGCGCGACCAGATCGTCGAAGGCGCTCGCGGTGGAGAGCAGTCCGAGGGCGCGAAGGCGCTCGCGAAGCTCGGTCATGGCTCGTCCTCCCCGTCGTGGCTCTTGGCGAGTTTGTCGTAGACGGCGAGTGAGCGCGGTGCGACGACGATGTCGCGCACGCGCGGATCGTTGGGCAGTACGGGGGGCACTTGCAGCGGAGCGCCGCGGGCGCGTCGGCGCTGGTCGAGGATGTGAGCAACCGATTGCGCGGTGAACGCGCCACGCCGATGGGCGTCGGAAAGGGCGGCTTGGAGCTCGCTTTCGCCGTGCTCCTCGAGCAGGTGCAACAATCGGGTCGTGGTCCCTCCGAGGTGTCCGCCGTGGCGCGCGACCTCGTGGAGGAAGGGCTCGGCGCTCGTGCACACGGCAAAGAGTCGATTCCGACCGCGATGCTCGCGCGCACGTCGTTTTTCGTCGGCGAGCGCCGTGAGGTGCTGCGGCGTCTCGATCTGCCGTCCTTTCTCCCATGACCTCGGGTAGCGCGCGACCTCGGTGTTGCCATCCAGGATGCGAAGCAGGGCGTCGGATGCGACGAGTGTCAGTGGCTTGCGCACGAGGGTATGAGGAATCGAATAATCGTTGCCGTCGAAACGGATGTAGGGTGATTTGCCGGAGGCGGTAGCTCGAACGTAGTCGCAGAGAAAAGGGTGCTCGGGCAAAGCGAGCAGACGTCCGCGCTCCTGCTCGAGGGCGTCATGGATGGTGCGCTTGTGCAGATCGCCAGGGACGATGCGCGCATGTGCGACGCTGCCAATCCAGTCGTCCAGTTTGCGATTGAGCTCTTCGACGGAGCGAAACGCGCGGGCGGCAAAGAACGATTCGCGTAGGTACCGAATGGCGCGCTCCACACGACCCTTTTGATTGCCGCGCGCCGGCGCGACGGGCTGGGGGGAGAAGTGGTAGTGCCCGGCGAGATCGAGCAATCGAGGGTGGAATCGGATGACATCGCCCACGCGCTCGAGCACCGCCGTCTTGAGATTATCGTAAAGGAGGGCACGCGGGACACCGCCATACGTATGGAAAGCCGCCACGTGGCAGCGCAGAAAGCTCTCGAGCGTTTGATCGAGAACGAAACGGGCGAAGATGGCCCGCGAATACGAGAGCACCATCACGAAGCACGAGAGCGGTCTCCGTGTCTCGCCGATGGTGATGGAACCGAACGAGCCCCAATCGACTTGAGCCTGCTCCCCTGGGAGCGTCGTGAGACGGAAAAAGGCTTCGTGCCGAGAGATGGGCCGGACGCGCCGAACATATCGCCGAAGCGGCCACACGGAGCCTTCGTAACCACGCTGCGCGATCATTTCCAGCACGCGGGTGGCGCGCAGTCGCGGGTGGGTCTCGAGGGTCGCGCGGATGAAGGCTTTGTACGGATCGAGCATCGAAGCGCTCGCGCGATAGGCGACATTGGCGAATCGCTGTGGCTCGATCGCGTGCTCGACGGTGTCGCGGTGGAGCCGGAGCTCGGCCGCGATGGTGCCGATCTTCCAGTGCTCGGCGAAGAAGAGGCGGCGAATGCGCGAGCGAAGCTCGGGCGCGATCATCGAGCCACCTCGAAGAGGAGCAACTGTCGCAAGTCGTTGAAATCGCCAACGCCCGCGAGATCACGATGGCGCCGTCGTCTCGGGGGGAGCGCGGGCAACCAATCGAGCGAATAGAGCAATCCGCCCTCGTCCCCGAATGCCGCGCGATAGAGGATGGAGTCGGATGCCCCATCCCGGTCTTTGGCACAAAGTGCAGCGCGGACCTTCTGCCCCTGCCAGAGGGCCACGGCCTCGAGCAGCGTCGCGAGGGCGCGCGGGTGCGCAGGGTCCGCGCGCAGATTGGCCTTTACGATCGTCTCGCGGGCGCCGGCCATCGCGAGTACGCGGGTGGTGAGCGGTCCGGGGGAGATCCCCATCCAAATGTCGGTCATCGAGCGTCTCCATCGCCGAGGGCTGCGCCATCTCCGTGACGGCGGGCGGCTCGGGCGAAACGAGGGTTGCTGGAGGGCCAACTTCTGGGCGACCGGTGTCCGTTACATTTCGCCCGCGATCGCGGAGGCGAGCGACCCGACGGGCGGTGGCCCACCGACCTTCGAAGCTCTGCCAATGCCTTCGCTTCGATAAGGCTCGAGCCTCGGCGCGTTGCAAATCGCGACAGGTCTCACTGCAATAGAGATGACCCCGATCGCAAGACGAGCAAAGCAGGATGAGCCGACGACAGGTGTCGCGAATGCACTGAATTTGTCGAAGATCGAGAGCGTCGTGCACACGGCGCCGCCAGGAATTGGGCCGGCGCTGGGCACTCGTGCGACAACGTCATCGTCGAACGCGTGCACACCGCGGGCGACCTGGGCTCGAAGTGGTCAGACTTCGGGCCCTTCTCTTTTTTCAGGCGGTCATCCCAAATCGTCCCAGAACCGGCGCGCGGTGGCCAACTACGTCACGAGACCGGCCTGCCCGAAATTCCCCGCTTCGAGGCGCCCGCCAACATAATCAGCGTCGGGCATTCACTTCCCGCTTCAACGTGGCCGCCGTTCATCACGGCGGATCGGCGGAGCGAGAACGCGAAGCGCTGGTCGGCGATGCCGAACGCGCTTCAACGTGGCCGCCGTTCATCACGGCGGATCGGCCGCGGCGGTTCGCCGATTGAAGGGTTCGACGGTCGAAGTGCTTCAACGTGGCCGCCGTTCATCACGGCGGATCGGCAAGGAGTCGGGCCTCGCACTAGATAACTCCATGGCGGACATGCTTCAACGTGGCCGCCGTTCATCACGGCGGATCGGGCCCCGGTTGCCCGTTGGGGTCAAGCCACGTACGTAGAGTGGCTTCAACGTGGCCGCCGTTCATCACGGCGGATCGGACGGATTTGTCGTGGTGCGCTGATCCTAGCAGAGTCCTCTCGCTTCAACGTGGCCGCCGTTCATCACGGCGGATCGGGCCTCGCGGAACACGACAACCGAAGGCCCGCGGTGCTCAAAAAGCTTCAACGTGGCCGCCGTTCATCACGGCGGATCGGGCGCAAACGAGGGGTATCGGCGCATGAAGGACGTGAAGCTTCAACGTGGCCGCCGTTCATCACGGCGGATCGGCTTTCGTTATGAATTTCACGCGTCCACCTCCTCCGGGTCGTGCTTCAACGTGGCCGCCGTTCATCACGGCGGATCGGCCGGCCACGGGTCACGTCCTCTTCGCTGGCGGAAGGTGCGCCCGCTTCAACGTGGCCGCCGTTCATCACGGCGGATCGGCTGGCGAACGTTACCGTCACGCTGGAACGTCTCATTCTCGGTGCTTCAACGTGGCCGCCGTTCATCACGGCGGATCGGCTTGGCGAGGCTCTTTTTGACCGGCCCGTATATTCGGGTGGCTTCAACGTGGCCGCCGTTCATCACGGCGGATCGGGCGCGGAGGTACTCTTCCGACTTGCCCTTGGCGTCAAACTTCGCTTCAACGTGGCCGCCGTTCATCACGGCGGATCGGTTCTCGAGCTCCTCTACCGTAAGCTTGGACAAGTCGGTGTGCTTCAACGTGGCCGCCGTTCATCACGGCGGATCGGCGCTCTTTTTCGGGTCCTTTCGCTCTCGAGCCATCCTGTAGCGCTTCAACGTGGCCGCCGTTCATCACGGCGGATCGGTGAGATGCCGACGAGTTGTAGCGATGGATATGTGATGCTTCAACGTGGCCGCCGTTCATCACGGCGGATCGGGTCCAGATGGCACAGCGCAAGGCAGAGTGCTTGGAAAGGCTTCAACGTGGCCGCCGTTCATCACGGCGGATCGGAAAGCTCGTGCGGCTAATATTCGCGAAAATATGGATCGACTTGCTTCAACGTGGCCGCCGTTCATCACGGCGGATCGGAGATCAAACCTTATACTCTGGTATATGGGTTCCGTCGTTGCGCTTCAACGTGGCCGCCGTTCATCACGGCGGATCGGGGTAAGATTCTTTCTGACGACGACGCCATTGCACTCTACCATGCTTCAACGTGGCCGCCGTTCATCACGGCGGATCGGACGCTCGAGACTACGCCTGCAGTCGCCGGGGTCTTCGTGCTTCAACGTGGCCGCCGTTCATCACGGCGGATCGGTTTTCTCGATGCACTCCTCGGCGGGCGCTTGGAGCGCTGGCTTCAACGTGGCCGCCGTTCATCACGGCGGATCGGAGCGTCACATCTTGGACGCGCATTGGATTTTCAGCGTCGTGCTTCAACGTGGCCGCCGTTCATCACGGCGGATCGGCTCGTAATCCACGTGCACGACCGGCGTCGGTGTGCACATGCTTCAACGTGGCCGCCGTTCATCACGGCGGATCGGCCGAAATAGAGTTGCTTCGACTGCAAGTCGAAACCCTGGATGCTTCAACGTGGCCGCCGTTCATCACGGCGGATCGGCCGGTGAGCTCGCCGGGGCGATCGCCCCAATGTTCTTCGGCGACGCTTCAACGTGGCCGCCGTTCATCACGGCGGATCGGGAGGCGTACGGGCCAACGCGCGGCGAAGAAGTCTTGGCTTCAACGTGGCCGCCGTTCATCACGGCGGATCGGCCTCCTCCGACGCACCATCCGGGAATACCGGAAAGAGCTTCAACGTGGCCGCCGTTCATCACGGCGGATCGGCGGTGAGAGCGGCGTTTCTCGCGCTACGCCCGAAGCGATTGAGCTTCAACGTGGCCGCCGTTCATCACGGCGGATCGGCGAGCAAATATTTGGGTCTATGTTAAATGTGTGGAGGCGGTCATGCTTCAACGTGGCCGCCGTTCATCACGGCGGATCGGAGGCCCAGCGCCCCGTGGGGCTCGACTCCGGAGAGGCAGCTTCAACGTGGCCGCCGTTCATCACGGCGGATCGGCCATCCGCGGCGTCGTCCCGTCGACGGGGCTCCCGACGGCTTCAACGTGGCCGCCGTTCATCACGGCGGATCGGCTCCCAGAGAATATTATTGAACTTACTCGAGGAGATGCCGCTTCAACGTGGCCGCCGTTCATCACGGCGGATCGGGGTCCAGCGCGCGGGGGCTTCGACGCCTCATGGCCCACGAGGTGGCTTCAACGTGGCCGCCGTTCATCACGGCGGATCGGACCTATGTCGACGCCATCGAGTTGCACCCGACGACGCTTCAACGTGGCCGCCGTTCATCACGGCGGATCGGCTGCCGATGATGTTCGCGACACCTGCTTCATCGCCGCTTCAACGTGGCCGCCGTTCATCACGGCGGATCGGACCATCGCGAGCTTCGGCGCGAACGTCTTCGCCAGCGACGAGCTTCAACGTGGCCGCCGTTCATCACGGCGGATCGGCCAAGCTTCGTTGCCGGCTTCTTTCGCGGCGCGTTCCCCCGCTTCGCTTCAACGTGGCCGCCGTTCATCACGGCGGATCGGCCAGAGCAGTCCAGGGCGTAGCGTTGACACCGATTTGCTCTAGCTTCAACGTGGCCGCCGTTCATCACGGCGGATCGGCGCTCCACCCGGCGTTCGTCCTCCGGGCGGACAACTGGGCTTCAACGTGGCCGCCGTTCATCACGGCGGATCGGGGGTCGCCCAGAACCCCAATGAAACTACTTTCTTGCGACCCACTTTGCGAGCGGTCCCCTCCCCCCGACCAATTCCGCAGCGCGTCAACACGACCACCGGCATGTATACGAACCGTAACTCCTTATTTTCAAAGAACAAGTAGGCACTGCGAGCGCCTCCCGGCATTTGCCGATCACCTCACCGCTCGCAAGCCACCTCCAACCGCCCCCCTACAACCACATTTCCACCCCCTTTCTCCCTTCAAACGATAATAGCTCGCCTTTCCTCCGGCACATACGCCACGCCAATCGACTCGATCGAGGTCGCGCCGCGACCATCTGCGGGCCCGATGTCGACGAAGAGCACCTGATCCTCATCGTGATGAACCGCCTTGCGCAGCTTGGCCATGAGCTCGACGCGCTCGCGTGCATCGAGCTCGCACTGGAAGACGGAGAGCTGCAAATGGCGCCCGTATCCGCGAAGCACGCGGTACACGCGGCGCAAGCGTTTCGGGTCGCGGACGTCGTAGGTGACGATGAAGGCCTGTCGCATCACCGAGGTCGGAGTTGAGGATAGGTCGGGATCTCGCCGAGCAGGAAACGGCCGAGGAGGCGCGCCTGCACTTCGAGCATGCGGCGCCAGCTCACTTGATAGCCGAAAACGGGGTGCGTCACGATTTGGTCCATTCGGCGTTCGTGTGCGAGCAGGAGGCGCTTTCGCGCGGCTGGTGTCAGCGAAACGCCGACGGGATGCCGCAAGAAATCGCTTTCGCCCACGACGCCTGTATTGAGCGCGGTGAGCACCACCGAATCGGCGATGACCGGCCGTAGCTCCTCCATCATATCGAGCGCGAGTGCCGGACGGCCGAATCGAGGACGGTGATAAAATCCTAGCAACGGGTCCAGTCCGGCGTTACCAAGAGCAACGGTGAGCTCGCGCGCGAGCGTCGCGTAGGCGAGAGACAGCAGCGCGTTCACCGGATCTTTCGGCGGGCGCCGGTTGCGGCCATCCAGGTCGAATGTTCGCGCTGCCTCGCCACGCAGCATGCCCGAGAAAGCGCCGAAGTATACCCGGGCGGCTGTTCCCTCGAGGCCGAGCAGGCTCTCGATGCGCTCGGACTCCGCGGCCTTGCGCGCGAGCTGTTCGAGTTCGAAGAGTACGCTCTGCGCAATGCCGTCGTGATTGCGACGTAGCATGGTGCGGGAATTCCGGATCTTTGCTTCGACGAAGGCACGCGCGAGCTGCAGGCATGTCGCGGGGTCTGCCGCAGCCCGGTGTTGGGCCATACGAAGATCGACATTGTTCGAGCCGATGCCTTCCGCGCGACCGTAGAACCAGCCGCCGCTCGACAGAAAAGTTACGGAAATTCCTTGCTCCATGAGACGGCGAAGAGCCTGGGTGCTGATTTGCACGTTGCCGAAGAGCGAGACGTGCGAGGTGTTCGGCAACCGAGCACGTGTCGTCTGCTCCTTGCCGCGCACGACGAGCTCCGAGCCATCGACACCGATACGTGCGCCTGGCTCTGTCACATAGAGCGGAAGACGATCGTCGCGTGCAGGATGCAAACGTCGTAGTGCAGACGGCGCCGCGTCGTCTGCGCGCGAACGCTCCTTTCGTAAAAGATTTGTTTCGTCGGGCAAACAAATTCCGATGAGGGAGCAGCCGTCGCATTTCGGACTGTCTTCGAGCGGCGGAGGAAGCTCGGTCCGCGAGCACAAGACGCGCACCCTCCGCACGGCGTCGCGCACCGTCGTCAGGAGCGTGTCGTCGATTCCAATCGAGATCCGCTTTTTCGAGCCTGCGAAGTAAATATCGGCCGCGTTACAAATGTAACCGTGCTCCCGAAGTAGCAGGACTTGCGCGCCGAGCTGCGCCCTCTCCGGTAAATAAGCCCCCTCGGGCACTTCAGGCGCTTTGCCGCGCTTGTATTCGATGGGTATGACACTCCCATCTTCGCTCCCTTCGACGACATCGATCTTCGCCGTGAGCCCGAGCGCCTCGGACGAGAGCCACAGTGAGCGGGCGACGTAAGGCCGAGGACCTTCTGATACGCTCCCCTCATCCGCCAACCCGCGCTCGTCCGTCGAGCGCAACTCCGACTCGTCTGCGAGCACCATCTCCACCGCGGCCGTCGACTCCGAGTCACCCGTCCCCCGCCCCGCCACCGACCCGCCCCTCTTTGCGCGCACGCCCCGTTTCGGACCGGCAGGAACCGGCGGCAGAGCACCCCCGGGAAGGTCGGCCCGCGTATGCACGGTTCGCCCCTCCACGGTAAACGCATTGTCCGCGAACTCCCCCTGCATCCACTCGAGCGCCATCAGCCGCTCGCAATAGAGCACCTCGTTGATCATGCGTGCCGGAATGAGCGGAGGTGGTTCGGGCTCCAACGGAAAGCGCCCGAGCGTCTTCGCGCGCGGAGCAACTGGCTCTACGGACGCGGCATCCGCACGTTCCGTCTTCTTCGCTTCCTCGACCATTGTCCCCCCCGCCCCTCTTCGCTTCCAACCGCGACACGCCCCACCCCGACAGCTCGATGCGCACCGAATCAATTCGCATTCGACCCCAATCGCCCGCCCTCATCCACCACGAAATCCACGGCCATGCATCGACGTCCGGCGTTCGATAAACATCCGCAAAGCCAAGAGCCGCACACCGCCCCTCCGCATGCAACCACGACCCGCATGCAACCGCGACCGCCGCACCCCCCTCCGTTCACTTGCCGCGCGGCGCCCCCCTCTACCCCCTACCCGTAGCCCCAGCCCACTCGTCCATGCCCCCCCCTCCCCATCTACCCCCTACCCCCTCTCCACCAACGCCAAAACCCGGCATGGACTCCCCGACCCGCCGACAATCGGCAACGGCGCCACCATCAGCACCGCGCCCCGCGCCGGCAATTCACGCAATCGCCGCAGCTGCGTAAGCCCATATTTCCCTTTGCCCAAAAAGTGCGCGTGACAAGGGAACGCCGGCTCGAACGAGTGCGCCGCCCCGGCGTCCGTCCCCACCGTCTCCACGCCAATCCCCACAATCGCACTTTCCTCCGCCAACCACTTTGCGCACTCCGGAGAAATCCCCGGCGTGTGTCCGCCATTCAAGAAGTCCGCCTCTCTCTCGCCGCGCGCATCCCACCCGGTTCGATACAAAAGCCACCCCCCGCGAGGCAGCGGCCCATGAGCGGACTCCCACGCTCGCACATGGGCAATCTGCAACAAGAAATCGTGGTCCGCCGCCGACTGCTCCGTAAAGTCCAGAACGACGGCCGGCGCGATCAATTGCTCCACCGGTACACGCGATACGTCGACTCCGTCTTTGCCCGTCGCCCAATGTACGGGCACATCGAGGTGCGTCCCCGTGTGCTCCCCGGTGCGGATATTGTTCCAATACCACCCGGGCCCGCGCTCGTCGTAACGGCTTATCTCTTCGAGCTGGAAGCGCCATGTATTGCCGAACGGCTCCGGCAGGTTCAAGATGGGCGTGCCCTCATGAAGAGGCGCGGTCAGATCGATGACGGCGATGTGGCGGTGGGCGATCGCTTCGACGAGTTGCGCGAGAACGGACATTCTCGTCAGAATAGTGCTTTCCCCGCTCGGCCAGCGCGATAATCTTTTCGCGAATGAAACGGCCGGCTGCGTCGTCGTCGGCGCCGTGCCACAAAAGCTCCAGCGGTGCGCCGCCGAGGTCGAAGGGTAACGCCATCGTGCGCAGATGTGGGCGGGTCGCGCAGATTTGATGGGCGACGTCGTGGGGGACGGTCGCCAAGAGCGAGGAGCCATCGACGATGGCTCCGACGTTTGCAAAGCTCGCGACCGAGCAGCGCACCTTGCGCTTCTTGTGCAGCATGTCCTCGACGATGCCGCGGAGGTCCGCGTTGTAGGAGACGATGACGTGGTCGCGCGCAAAGTAGTCGCGCTCGCGCAAGGGCTTCTTCAGACGCACGTGGCGTGGATCGTACAGGCAGACGAAGCTGCCCTTGGACAAGGGGCGGCGCTCGATGCCCGGCGGCATTTCGTCCGCCACCGTGATGGCGGCGTCGATTTGGCGCGACATGAGGGCGGCCGCCACCGTGCGGAATTGGATGGGCACGGAGATGACGCGCATCCGTGGGGCCTCCCGCTCGAGCGCCCGCAAGAGGCCCGGAAGGAGGGACGCTTCCATGGCGTCGGCGAAACCCAATCGCAAAATGTGCTCGCTCGTGCGCGGATCGAAGGGCGCGGGATCCAGCGCCGCCTCGACCAGGGCCGAGAGGTGCGGACGCACGGTGGCCAGCAGGCTCGCGCCGCGGTGCGTGAGCACCAGGCCTCGGCCTTGCCGCATGAAGAGCGGGGCGCCGACGCTCTCGGTCAGCCTTCGCAACGCGGCGCTGATGGCCGGCTGGGTCAAATACAGCTGCGACGCCGCCGCCGTGACGCTCCCGCAATCGGCCACCACCACGAAGACGCGCAGAAGGTTCAGATTGAGGTTTCGTCCATAATCCTCGTTCATGGCTTCTATGTAACGCATTCACCGGCGCAATACATAAACTACGTTCATGTCTCGTATCGATCCTATTCGTTGGTCTGATGGGACGGCGCGCCTTACGCTCCTTGCACACGAAAAGGAGTCCCCATGAGCCAAGAGAAAACGAGCCCCCGCGCGATCCCGCTCGGTGCCACCGGTCCGAAGGTCTTTCCCATCGCGCTCGGTTGCATGGGCATGTCCGGGATGTACGGCGCGAGCGCCGACGACGAGGGCGTTCGAACGATCCACGCCGCCGTGGAGCGCGGCGTGACGTTGATCGACACCGGCGACTTTTATGGCCATGGGCACAACGAGCTGCTCGTGCGGCGTGCCCTGGAAGGGCTGGGCGCGCGCCGCGACGAGCTGCAGATATCCGTCAAGTTCGGGGGTATGCGCTCACCCGATGGCGCCTTCATCGGGATCGATTGCCGGCCCGCCGCCGTGAAGAACTTCGCCGCGTATAGCTTGAAGCGCCTCGGGGTGGACGTCATCGATGTGTATCGGCCCGCGCGGCTCGATCCGCACGTCCCCATCGAGGACACCGTGGGGGCCATCGCCGATTTGATTCAACGAGGATACGTCCGGCACATGGGGTTGTCGGAGGTCGGCGTCGAGACGATCCGCCGCGCGCATGCCGTGCACCCCGTGGTGGATTTGCAAATCGAGTATTCGCTCGCGAGCCGCGGCCCGGAGGAGAAGATCTTCCCCGTGCTCGAGGAGCTGGGCATCAGCGCGACCCTCTATGGCGTCCTCTCGCGCGGGTTGCTCAGCGGACGAAAGCCGAGCGGCCCCGGCGACTTCCGCGCGCACCTTCCGCGGTTCACCGGTGAGAACGGCGCCCACAACGAGGCCATCGTCGAACGCCTCCGCGCCTTTGCGGCGAGGTCGAACCGAACCACCGCCCAAATCGCCGTCGCGTGGGCGCTCGCCAAACAGCCGAAGCTCGTTCCCCTCGTCGGCGCGCGAACGCGCGAGCAGCTCGACGACGTGCTCGGCGCCCTCGCCAAGCCGCTCTCCGCCGACGAGCTTCGCGCATTGGAGGACATCGTCCCCCCCGGCTCGATCCGCGGTGACCGCTACCAAGCCGGCCAAATGGCGCACTTGGACAGCGAGCGCTAACCTCCGCGCACGCCGCCCCGCGCCCCGCGCGCCAACTTCCCCTTCTTACTTACCCGCCGGTGCCTTCTTCGCCGGCGCCGGCTGCTCGGCCGGCGCGGCATTTTCCGGCGCGGGCGCGGTTTCGTCCGTCGGCGTCGGCAGGTTCTCCGGAACTTGCAGCGCCTCCCCGGGCTGGGCCCCCAGACCGCCGACGGCGCCGGACAGATCCTGAACGAACTTGCCCGACGAATCGTAGGCGGCTTGGCACGCAGGTTCGGAGTCGTTCGGCTTTTGCACGGACACCATGAACTCCTTCTTCACGGTGCCGACGGCGCGGACATAGGCGGCGGCGACGTCATTGCACGTGGGGCCCGGTTCTTTCTCGAGCTGGCACGTCACGACCAGTCGATCGATTTCGGGCACACCGGTGCCGCCGTCGAAGATGCCCGCCATGGCGGATGCAAACTCGGTGGCGTCGACCACCAACGCCTGCGCACATCCAAGACGGCGGAGCTCCTCGGTTCCGGGGGCGTTCAGCGACTTTTTCGAGACGTCGACCATCTTGAAGGCCGCTTGCCCCACGTCGCTCTTGGTGAAAACATAAACCCCAACGCCAAGGCCCACGAGGGCCAGGAACGTCAGCCCGCCGAGGATGCTCAGCGCGATCACCCATCCTTTGCCCGACTTGCGCGCCGGCGGCGTCCCGTAAGGAGGCATGCCAGGACCGGGCGGACCTTGCGGCGGCATGCCAGGACCGGGCGGACCTTGCGGCGGTGCTCCGGGCGGACCTTGAGGGGGAAGCCCGGACGGACCTTGCGGCGGATACTGGTTCATCGTGGAACGAAACGATAGCTCATCTCGGCGCGACGCATACCGGTTATGCGCGATCCAGATCGAGCGCCCGTAGGGCAAGGCCGCTGGCGACCGAGATCATCTCGCCGCCGGCTTCGATTTTTGCGGAGCCGAAGCGCGTGTCGAAGATGTTGCGGACGGCCGGGACGAAGGAGGTTCCCCCGGTCATGAACACGCGGTCCACCTCGCGGGCGTCGACGCCGACGCGGGTGAGCAGGCGATCGACGCACTCGGACATCGCGTCCGTCTCCTCGGCAATCCACGCCTCGAAGTCGGTGCGGGAGAGCGGGTGCTCGATGCGCAGGGTGTCGTCTTCGAAGAGGAAGGTGGTGCGGTCGCTCTTCGAGAGGGCCACCTTCGACCGCTCGACGGCGCGGTACAAATGGTAGCCGAGATCGTGGTCGATGATGTGCACGAGCGCTTGGATCTTCTCGGGCTCCAACGACTGATCGAGGATCTCGCGCAAAAGCTCGGTGGTGCGCTTCGACTTGAGAAACGACAAATGGTGCCAGCGACGGAGCTTCGCGTAGATCCACACCGGCACCGGGAGCTCTTTGCCCAGCATCGATTGGTACGAGGAGCCGAGGCCGATGGAGGGCGACACCAGGTTGTGGAGGATCTTGGCGTCGAGGGCGTCGCCGGCGATGCCGACGCCATCGTTGCCCAAGATGCGATCGGCCTGTTTGGCTTTTCGTGCGCTGGGGCCTACGCGGATGAGGGAGAAGTCGCTGGTGCCGCCGCCGAAGTCGGCAATGAGCACCAGCTCGTCGTGGTCGAGGCGCGATTCGTAATAATAGGCGGCCGCCACCGGCTCGTATTCGAAGACGATCTCCTCGAAGCCGGCGGCGGCGATGGCGGTGCGCAGGCGGCCCTCCGCGAAGGCGTCGTCGTCGTCGGCTCTTCCGCCGGAGAAGTGCACCGGCCTCCCCACCACGATGCGCGGGCCGAGCTCGCCCATTTGCTCTTCGGCGATCTTGCGCAGGGCGCGCACCAAAAACGAGAGCAGCTCGGTCAGCGAGTACGTGCGGCCAAAGACGTTCGTCGACTCGAAGCCCGTGTCGGCCAGGTACGATTTGAGCGATTGAATCAGGCGGCCCGTTCCATCGGCCTCGAGATAACGGTCTATCGCCTCCCCGCCTGCGATGGAGGTGATTCCGCGGCGGGCATCCTGCGCGTCGGGATGAAAATAAAGAATCGAGCGAAACGTCTCCGAGAGACCGCCGCTATGCGGGAATCGAGCCAATGAGACGGCACGGTCTGCATCGGCCAAAGCAAGTGAGCTGTTCGTCGTCCCTAAGTCGAGCCCAAGACATCTCCGCATGATGGACCTCCTCGTCGCCCCCGGACCGGCCAAGCTTGGCGGGTCGCGGGGACGGGCAGCGCGCCGTGGCATTTGTACACGGCGCAGGCGTACGCACGGGGCGTGGCCGGGGGGGCGGTGTATCTAGTCGCTCGACACGAAGGGCGCAAGGGGCGATCGACCTCGAGCGGAGCTCCCGCGTCACGAGCAGCTCGAGCAGCTCGCGCCGCGGGAGCAGCTCGCGCCGCGGGAGCAGCTCGCGCCGCGGGAGCAACGAGAGCGCCGCTCGAGCCGCCTAGAGCACGGTGTTCGCGCGGAAGACCGGATAGAGCTCGAAGTGGTCGTCGAACGACGGATGACGTCGGTAGAAGAAGTCGAGGCGCGCCTCGGGATTGCGCGCAAAGCTCGGATCGTCGAGCTTGCGCGCAAACTCCGCCCGAAGCTCGGGATCGCGCGCGAGCATCTCCTCCGCGACCCGCTCGGTCACGTAGGCATCCATGTACTCTTTGCGCTCGTACATGGCGTTGAAGAATCCCCACGACGCGAACGAGTCGGGCGCCGCCGGCTCCAGCAAGGCCATGATCAGGCGCGCGCCGGCTTGCTCGATGGGCACGAACAGCGAGCCTACGGCGATGTCCCTCGGCTCCGAGCGCCACTGACCATCCAGCGACACCATCGTGCGCCCTTCGAAGGGCTTCGGGGTGAAGGTGACTTGGCTCGCGCGGAACGTCTCCACCGGCGCTCGCGCGATGCCCGCCGTCAGACGGCGGAAGGCGATTCCATGCAGCGCCAGCCGCTCGCCGACGAGCTCCGCGAACGCCGCCGAGACGACGTAACCGCCTCTGGGCGCGATCTCGGTGCGCTTGGTTTGCACCGTGTCCTTGAGCGGAACGTGCCAGATCTCCGGCTTGGTGGGATCGTAGCGGGTGGCCAGAATACCGGAGACGGCCGACGGCGTGCGCGTATAGGCATATCCGCGAAACGCGACGGTCGTGACGTGTTCGCCGGTCTCGTACTCCACGGGAACGGCCGTTCCCCCGAGCTTGGCGGCCTTTGCATCGATTTCCTGCGCGAGGGCCAGGGCGCGCGCGCCCTCGGCGTCGGTCCACTCGACCAAGGCCGAAATGGTGTTCAGCGTGATGCGCACGCGCGTGGGGTAATCCTTCCACGAGTGCGTTTCGAGCAAGAGCGTCAAGCGGTTGCGAAGCGCAAAATAGCCGGTCGAGAACCGGGGCAAATACGCGTCCACCTGGAAACCCGAGGCCGGATCGTCGCGGCGCAGCAAGCTCGGATAGAACGGCAGCGGGAGGGAGCCGCTGGCCGCGAGCTTTTGCATCACATGATCGCGGAGCGCCGTTCCGGTCGGGTGCAAGCCCGGATCGCCGACGTAAATGGGCTCCACTTGGACCGACACGTCGTGCTCGAAGTCGGCGCCGTTGGTCACGTGAAGGTCCGCGTACACGATGGGATCCCACGCGGTGAGCAGGCGCAGCAGGGCCTGCATCTCGGGGGCGTCCGCCTTGGTGTAATCGCGATTCATATTGAGGTTCTGCGCGGTGGTGCGCCGGCCCATTTCCTCGGGGCCGACTTGGTTGGGGCGGCTCCAGCGGCCGAAGCGCTCGTGGCCGTCCACGTTGGCCACGGGGACGAACACAATCGCGATGCGCTCGAGCGCGGGGTGCCGGGCCTCCAGCATGTCGCGCAGCGCCATGAAGCCGGCGTCCTTGCCGTCGCTCTCGCCGGGGTGGATGCCTCCTTGAAGGAGCAGCACCGGGATCTTTCGTTTCGCGACCTCTTCGGAGGTCAGCGCCCCCGTCCTCGAGGCCACCAGCGCCACCAGCGGCCGCCCCTCGGGGGTGTGGCCGTACTCGAACGAGCGGACCGCCTCGGGCCATGTCCGCTCGTAAGCTTTGGCCAGACGAAGAACCTCGTCGTACCGGCCCGTCTTCTTGAAATCGGTTTGCTCGGCAAGCGTGCGAAGCGACGCTTCGTTCGAAGCTTGGGTCATCCGGCGACCCTAGCACCCTTGCTGGAGCTCCGCGCTAAGGCTTCGCCGCGCTTTGCTCGAGCACCTCGACCAGCACCCACCGCACGTTGGGCGCGTCGGCTGGCGGGTTCGGCACCTTCTCCTCGCGGATGCGAAGGCGGTACTTGGTCCCCGCCTGGTGCTTGAAGCCCTCGATGCCCGAGTACCAGAACTCCCACTGCGCGCCGGGCGTCCGCCGGATCTTCAGGCACTTTTGCGGGCCCACCCCGGTGCAGTCGGCGAGCTGCGAGTCGACCTCGATCTCGCGGACCTCGCCCGCCGCCGCGCCGCCGCCCGACCCTCCGCCGCTCGATGCGCCGCCGTCGTCGGTCGATGCCGCCGTGGGCGATGCCGTGCCGGAGCCGCTGGCCGTGCCATTGCCGCAGCCGGAGATGATGGCGGCCATCGCGCAAAGCGCGGCCGTGCTCGCGATGCTTCCCACGCTCCGATTCGTTTTCATCGCTCGTGCCTCCTCCCCTTCCGTTTTCTCGTTTTCTATCGCGCTGGCTTATCCGGTTTATCCGGCTGGTCCGGCCTATCCGGCTTATCCGCGTTTCAGGCCTGTACCGCTAGGCCGGCCCGCGGGTGACGAGCACAGTACACGATCGGGGCCCCTGCGCACCGATCACGAGCGACTGCTCGATATCGGCCGTCTTCGAGGGCCCGGAGACGAAGGTGGCAAATCCAGCGCTGCCCAGCTCAATCCGTTCATACGCCTCGTGCATGTTGTGCACGAGCTTCCGCGCCGGCACCACCAGCGCCATATGCTCGGCCAGAAACCACGCCGCGCGGTGCGAGAACCCCGCCTCCACCACCCACACCGCGCCGTTCTCGGCCACGCCGAGCTCCCCCGGCAGCACGCAAAAGTCGATATTCCACGTCTCGCGCGGCGCGCGCAGCTCGGCGCGCTCCACGTTCGCGCGCGCGAGGCCGGGCACGCGGGATAAAACGCGCTTGGCCGCGGCGTACGCGGGGAGCTGCAAAAGTGTCGATTCGAGGGCCGCATCTTCTGCAAAAATGCAGCGTCCGCCCACCTCCGCCACGCTCTTCGCAAACTGCGCCTCCACGTCGGCAAAGCGCACCCCGGTGAAGCTGCGCTCCGGCAACGCCACCGGTGTCATCCCGGCGGTGGCGGCGCGCAGGGAACGAAGCACGTGATCGCGGCTGCGGTCGCTCATTTGGCCTTGCCCGACGTGCGGCGTCGCTTCGCGTACAGCTCGCGGAACGTCTCTTTGGGCGCCGGTGGGAGCTCGCGCTGGCGCCCCCAATCGTTCCAGCGGTGCTGCGCCAGCGCCTTGGGCAACTTTGGAATGAACCACCGGGCGATGCTCCCCAGGAGCAGATACGCCCAGGTGCGCACGAGGATCCACCCCGCGACCCGCGACGCCATGCGCTTCTTCAAGGGGACGAGCTTTTGGCGACCGAGATCGCCGCGCCACAAAAGGAGCTGCTCGTGCAGGTCGATCTTCACCGGGCACACGTCGGTGCACGAGCCGCAGAGGGTCGATGCAAAGGGCAAGCTCCGGTGCTTGGCCGGATCCACGTGCGGCGCCAAGACGGCGCCGAGCGGTCCGGGGACCGTCACGCCGTAGCTATGGCCGCCGCTGCGGCGGTAGACCGGGCAGGTGTTCATGCACGCGCCGCAGCGGATGCACTGGAGGGTGCGACGGTAGTGCTCGCGCCCGAGGATGGTGCTGCGCCCGTGATCCACGATGACGATGTGCAGCTCGCCGCCCTGCCGCGGGCCGTGGAAGTGCGACGAGTACGCGGTCACCGGCTGCCCGGTGGCCGAGCGCGCGAGCAGCCGCAAGAAGACGCCCAGGTCTTTGGCGCGCGGGATGATCTTCTCCACCCCCATGCATGCAATATGCAATCGAGGCAGCGCGGTGCCCAAATCGGCGTTTCCCTCGTTGGTGCACACCACGAACCCGCCCGTCTCGGCCACCGCGAAATTCACCCCGGTGATCCCGGCCTGCGCGCCCAGGAGCTTGTCGCGAAGGTGGCCCCGCGCCATTTCGGTGAGCGCCTTGGGATCGGAGATGCCCTGGGCGCCGCCCAGCGCGTCGTGGAACAAGTCGCCGATTTCTTCCTTCTTCAGGTGGATCGCCGGCATCACGATATGACTCGGCGGCTCGTGGCGCAGCTGCACGATGCGCTCGCCCAAGTCGGTGTCGATCACCTCGATGCCGTGCGCTTCCAAGTGATGATTCAGCCCGCACTGCTCGGTGAGCATCGATTTGCTCTTCACGACGCGCGTGATCCCGCGCCGGGCGAGCAGCTCGTGCACGATGCGATTGTGCTCCTCGGCGTCGCGCGCAAAGTGCACGTGCGCGCCCAGGGCCGTGGCCTTCGCCTCGAACGCCTCCAGGTAGTCCGCCAACCGGGACAAGGTGTGCGCCTTGATGCCGGCGGCGAGCGCGCGCAGCTCCTCCCACTCCGGGATCACCCCCGACGCGCGATCGCGCTTCTCGCGCACGAACCAGAGCGACTTGTCGTGCCACTGGAGCCGCTCGCCGTTGGCCACGAAGGCCGCGGCTCGGTCCGGGTGCTCCACGTGCTCCGGGTGCTTCACGTGCTCCGGGTGCTCCATCAGCGTGCCTCCACCAACTCGTCCGCGCCGTCTGCGCGCTCGGCCCCCTCCGCACCTCCCGCCCCTTCGGCGCCGGGATCCCTCGCGGCCTGCGCCAGAATTTCGGCCACGTGCATCACGCGCACGGGCCTCTTCTGCCGCCGGATCAAGCCGTCGAGGTGCATCAGGCAGCTCATATCGGCCCCCGCGATGATCTCGGCCCCGCCGCGCTCGTGATCGGCGATGCGGCCGTTGCCCATGGCCACGGAGATCGCCTCCTCGGCCACCGCGAAGGTGCCGCCGAACCCGCAGCACTCGTCCTTGCGCGCGAGCTCGGCAAACGCGATGCCTTCGAGCCCGGACAGGAGCGCGCGCACCTTGTCGAAGGGTTGAATGCGGCGCTCGCTCCCGCTGGCCAAACGAAGCTCACGAAGGCCATGGCAAGACGCGTGCAGTCCGACCCGATGGGGAAAGTGGCCCTCGGGCTTGGCGCCGAGGACATCGTGGAGGAACTCGCACAGCTCGAAGGTCTTTCCGCGAAGCTCACCCATCCGATGCGGCACGAGCTCGGCATAGTGATGCCGCACCATCGAGGTACAGCTCCCGGAGGGGCTCACGATGTAGCGGTACGAGGAGAAGACATCGAGGAATTTCTCGGCCAGCGGCAAGGCGGCGTCGAACGAGCCCGAGTTGAAGACGGGTTGACCGCAACAGGTTTGCGCGGGAGGAAAGTCCACCTCGGCGCCGAAGCGCTCCAGCACCTCGAGCGCGGCAAGCCCTACCTGCGGGTAGAATTGATCGATGTAACAAGGGACAAAAAGAGCGACGTCACGCATCGGGTCTCGACAAGGTCGTATCCCAGCCCCAAAGGGAAGCGCTTACCACATCGGAGCGGGCCCGTCTCGGCTCGCGTTGACGGGATCACGAAGAAAGGTCGAGAACGTATGGAGTTCAGGCAGCTTGGCGGTTCGGGATTCAAGGTACCGGTTCTCTGCTTCGGCACGGGAACGTTCGGAGGCCGCGGCGAATTCTTCGGCAGCTGGGGCAAATCCGATGTGGAGGAGGCCACGCGCTTGGTCGACATCTGCCTCGAGGCCGGGCTGAACATGTTCGACACGGCGGACGTGTACTCGGACGGGCTCTCGGAGGAGATCCTGGGCCAGGCCATTCGCGGGCGCCGCGAGCAGGTGATCCTCTCCACCAAGGCCAGCTTTCGCCTGGGCAAAGGCCCGAACGACGTTGGCTCCTCGCGCCACCACCTCATCAAGAGCTGCGAGGGCTCGCTCAAGCGGCTCGGCACGGACTACATCGACATCTACCAAATGCACGGCTTCGACGCCCAGACGCCCATCTTCGAGACGCTCCGCGCGCTCGACGATCTCGTGCAGTCCGGCAAAGTCCGCTACATCGGCTGCTCGAACTTCTCGGGTTGGCACCTGATGAAATCGCTGGCGACCTCCGACCGATATGGCCTTACACGCTATGTGGCTCATCAGGCGTATTATTCGCTCATTGGTCGCGAGCTCGAGTGGGAGCTCATGCCGCTCGGCGTGGCGGAGGGCGTGGGCACCTTGGTCTGGAGCCCCCTCGGGTGGGGACGCCTCGCCGGCAAGGTTCGCCGCGGTCAGCCGCTGCCGGAGACCAGCCGCCTTCACACCAAGGTCACCGTCGACAACGGCCCGCCGGTGTCCAACGAGTACGTGTACCAGGTGGTGGACGTGCTCGACGAAATCGCCAAAGAGACAGGCAAGACCGTCGCGCAGATCGCCCTCAACTGGGTCCTCCAGCGCCCCACCGTGTCGAGCGTCATCTTCGGCGCGCGCAACGAAGAGCAGCTCCGTCAGAACCTCGGCGCCGTGGGCTGGAGCCTCACCGCCGCGCAGGTGGCCAAGCTCGACCAGGCCAGCGCGACCACCCCCGTCTACCCCTATTGGCACCAGCGCGGGTACGAGCGCAATCCGGCGTTGGTTTGATTTGGGATCGAGACTAGCTCGATAAGAGGCATACGGCATAAAGAGCCATACGGCATACGCCCCGTGCCGCGCGCGCAAGAGGCCCATCGGCCCAAAGCCGCGAGCGGCACGAGGCAAGCTCGTTCCATCGTTCCGATTATGTTTGGCGCTCCGGTGGAGAGCGCATAAGTAACTAAGATACGTAAAAACGAATTTCGAGCTAGGGGTTGCCGCACTGCCAGCCGCAGCGCGAATCATCGCCGCAGATGGCGTGGCCCAAGCAATAGGGCCGGATGTAACTTTGATGATCGCAATCTTTGTCGGCGCGGCAGTACGTGTCGACGGATTGGAAATGGCGCGTCTCGCCCTCGCGGGTCACGGCGAAGGCCCCGTTCGGCTCGCGGCGGTAGTCGTAGGTGCCGTCGAAGCGGCCCTCGTCGAAGACGTCCGTTCGAGGGACGACCACCACGCGCGTGGTGTGGAGGGTGACGACGCGATCGGTCGCGGTGTACCAACCTTCGATGCGCGCCATCGATGGACAGGGGGTGGTGACGCAGCGGATGCCGGTGTCGACGTCGGCGAAGAACTCCAGCCCATTCCCCGCGCGGTGGCGGGTGAAGACGATGGCGCGAAGGTCGGGGTAGCCGGTGGTCGGGGTCGTCGACTCGTAGGCGCCCACCACCGAGTCCGGCGCCTCGGCGAGCGGCTCCGAGACCTGGCCGGAGGATTCACCCGACGACTCACCTGCCCGGGCGGACGGATCATCGGAGGACGCAGCGCAGCCCATGAACGCACAGGTCGAAATGACAGCCCATATCCCAACAGGGACGGCAGTAAATAGGGTTTTCATGCGCGTTCGTTTAACGCGTCGCATAACCCACTTCAACCCCCTAAATGACGACTTAACCGCAGAATCACGTCGTCATTCCAACTACGTGAAAGCCGAGATGTCGATGAGTCCAAATACGATGTCGATATCGTGTCAGTAATGCGGCGGCTTTTCGTCTTTGATGGCCTCGCCGCTCTCCTCCAGCAGGCTGCGCAGGCGAAGCAACTCCAGGCGCAACAGGTCAATCGTTTTGCCTTGTTCGAATACGACTCGATTCAGCTCGTCCACGAGCCGCTCGAGATGCGAATAACGAATCTCCAGTTCGGTCAATCGCGATTCCATCGGCGCAACCTAGCCTCCCTGGGACCGTCATGGTGAGCGGGATCGACCATCCCCGGTGTTCTCCGTACGAAACGCGAGCCGGGGCGCCGAAATCGAGCGCGACGCGGCGCGCAGAATCCGAGCGCGGCCCGGCGCGCAGAATCGGGCGCAGCCTGGGGGGTGGAGTCCGAGCGCGGCCCGGCGCAGAATCGGGCGAGGCCTGGGGCGTGGAGTCCGAGCGCAGCCCGGCGCGCAGAATCCGAGCGCGACCCGGCGCGCAGAATCCGAGCGCAGCCCGGCGCGCAGAATTCGAGCGCAGCCCGGCGCGCAGAATTCCGAGCGCGACCCGGCGCGCAGAATCCGAGCGCAGCCCGGCGCGCAGAATCCGAGCGCAGCCCGGCGCGCAGAATCCGAGCGCAGCCCGGCGCGCAGAATCCGAGCGCAGCCCCGGCGCGCAGAATCCGGGCGCGGCCCGGCGCGCAGAATCGGGCGAGGCCTGGGGCAGCGCAATTCGAGCGCGGCGCGGGGCGTGGAGTCGGCGGAGGCCGAAGGCGTGGAATTCGAGCGCGGCGCGGGGAACGGTGGCAGTCGAACGCGGCCGGTTCGCGGCAACCCACCGCGACCCCGTTGGTCGAAAACGCCGGTTCGCGGAATCGACCCCCCGCCAATTGGCTGCGTGCAGCGGCAGCGACGCAAAGCCCGGGGCGGACCGCGCGAGCGGCTCCATCCAACGCTACCCTGGCGCCGTTAGCAGACTGACCCTATGGTCTCCGCTTACGCCGTGTCCCCTGATTCCAAGTCCAGCGCCCGCCCCTCGCTCGGGGTCTTCCTCGTCTTCTTGTCCACGGTGTGCTTCGGCACGGCGGGTCCGGCCGTCAAGGCGCTGCTCTTGGTGGGCCTCTCGCCGCTCGAAGTCGTCCTGCTGCGGGTGACCGGCGCCGCCATTCTCCTCACGCTGATTGCGTTTGCGCGCGACCCCAAGTCGCTGCGGGTGACCCCCAGGGATCTGCCGTTTCTCCTCGCGTACGGATTGCTGGCTTTTTTCGGGGTCCAGGCGCTCTACTTCGTTGCGCTCTCGCGCCTCGCAGTCGGCGTGGCGCTCCTTTTGGAGTATTTGGCCATCGTCCTGGTCGCATTTTGGGCGAGGTTCGTGGAGAAGAGGCGCCTTGCGCGCACGACGTGGCTCGGCATTGGGTTCGCCGTGGCCGGGCTCGGGCTCATCGAGCAAGTGTGGAAGGGCCTGACCCTCGATGGGCTCGGCGCGCTGGCCGGCTTGGGCGCGGCCGTCTGCCTCGCCGCGTATTTTCTTTTGGGCGAGCGGGGGACCCGCGGTCGCGATCCGTTCGGGCTCTCGGCCATGGGCGCGCTGGTGGGCGCCGTGGCCTCCAACGTGATCTCACCGATGTGGCGGCTGCCGCTCGATAGCCTCACCAACAGCACGCAGCTGGGCCCCGTCAGCGTACCGGCGTGGGCCGCGCTCGCGTATGTCGTGGTCATCGGCACCGTGGCCGCCTATGTCACGGGCCTCTTGGCCTTGCGTCACCTGCCCTCGCCGGTGGCCGGCGTGCTGAGCACCTTCGAGGTGGTGGTGGCGTCGGCCACCGCATGGCTCCTGCTCGGCGAGACGCTCAGCGCCATCGAGCTCGCGGGCGCGGCCACCCTCTTCGTGGGCGTGATCCTCGCTCAGATCGGACGCGCGCCCGCCGAACCGGAGCCGCTCAAGGACGCTTCTTCTTCCACACCACGTCGTTCCCACGACGGCGCTGCCTCATCTCCGCGATAGCCCCCGAGTCGTCGGCCACGAAGGCCCATCGATCGGTGCTGCCGCGCGCAAAGAAGAGCCCATCCCCCTCGGCGTAGAGCGCGATCGGCGGGCGCCCCTCGCGCGCGGCGACCAGATGATCGCCCTCGCGCCGCACGACGAAGCTCGCGCCGGAGCCGACCGAGTACTCCCCCGCGAAGGCATCGAGCCGCGCGGACCCGAGCTTCACCGCCACCGGATCCGACGCGAGGCCCACCACGCTCGAGGCCAAGAGCTCCCAACGATTTTGCCGCAGGCGCCAGGTGTCGGTGATGACGAAGCCGGTGGTGATCTTCTGCCCGTAGATCTCCTCGTTCTCCTCGTCTTGGTGCACCACCACCGCGTGATCGCTGGAGAGGCGCACGATGGAGTGCTTGATCTTCAGCGTCCCGCGCGCGTACGGCGGCAAAGGCTTGAGCTCCTCCAAAAACTCCTTGCGCGTAAACGTCTTTCCGTTCTCGTCGGTGTAGATGGCGTCGGCCGCCAAGTAGCGATCCCACACCTCTTTTTTCCCGGGCGCGATGGCGTCGAGCAGCTCCTGCGTCACCTGCACGAGCTCGTCCTTTCCACCCCCGCGGGTCGGAGCGGTGGCTCCTCCGCCGGGTTGGGCCGCGCAGCCCGCGCTGCCTGCGCCCAAGGCGCCGAGAGCCGAGAGAGCCAGGAGGACCGCGGGCACCCGAGAACGAAAAAGGAACATGGAAAGCCTCGTAGAGTGGCGATGGGGGTTTGCCAAGGTTCTGCGGGTAAAACGGCTACGGATCGACCACCTCGAGATCGAGCTGCACGAAGTCGGGATACTTCAACCCGGTACCCGTATCGAAGAGCACGACCCGCTGCTCGGGGCGGAGCGTTCCATCCGCGTAGAGCCGCTTGGCGGCCGCCCACGTGGCAGCGCCCTCCGGGGCGGCAAAGATCCCCTCGCGCGCGGCGACCTCGTGCAACGCCACGTCGATTTCATCCTCGCTCACCGCCAGCGCGGTGCCGCCCGATTCGCGGATGGTCTGGAGAATCAAATAGTCGGCCACCGCGCTCGGGACGCGCAGCCCGCTGGCGCGGGTCGACGCATTTTCCCAAGGCGGCGCGTGATCGAGCCCCCGCTGGAACGCGCGCACGATGGGCGCGCAGTTCTCGGCCTGCACGCTGATCATCCGAGGGCGCTTCGGCCCGATGAGCCCCACCGCCTCGAGCTCGGCGAACGCCTTCCACATGCCCACGATGCCGGTGCCGCCGCCCGTGGGATAGATGATGGCGTCGGGGAGCTCCCAATCGAATTGCTCGGCGAGCTCGAGCCCCATCGTCTTTTTGCCCTCCGCGCGATAAGGCTCTTTCAAGGTGGAGATATCGAACCAGCCCTCGGCCTCCGCGCGCTTTCGCACGATGGCCGCGCAGTCGCTGATGAGCCCTCGCACCAGGGTCACCTTGGCGCCATAAACGACGCACTCTTTCTGATTGAGCAGCGGCGTATCGACGGGCATGAACGCATGCACCTCCATGCCCGCGCGCGCCCCATACGCCGCCAGCGCCGAGGCCGCGTTCCCCGCCGAAGGAATCGCCACTTTGGTGACGCCGAGCTCCCGCGCGCGCGACACGGCCGCCGAAATGCCCCGCGCCTTGAAGGATCCCGTCGGGCAGACGCCTTCTTCTTTGATGAAGAGGTTGGGCCCCAGGCGCGACGCGCGAAGCAGCGGGGTGTCGCCCTCGCCGAGCGAGACGATGTGCGAGGCATCGCGCACCGGCATGATCTCGCGCCAGCGCCACATGCCGCGCGGGCGCAGGGCGAGCGACTCTTTGGTCAGGGTGCGCCGCGCGGCGGCCAGATCGTAGCGGGCATAGAGCACCTTGCCGCAATCCGGGCAGAGGCGCAGCAGCCGATCGGCGTCGTGGCGACCGCCGCACGCGGTGCACTCCAGGTGCGACAAATGCGAAGGGTGCGAAAAGGGGGATACTGTACTTTTCGGCTCACGCGTGGCGCTCGTTACCGGATCCGTCATGGCGACCGGGAGAATAGCGGAAACTTGGTACTTGGCGCGGGCGATAGATCGAGACACTGTCGAACGAGCTTTTTCGACTCCAAGGGAGATCGTTTCCAATGAACGCCTATCGCTTGACCGCGCTCTTACTCCTTGCAACGGCCACCGCCACCAGCGCCTGCTCCTCGTCCGACGACGACCCCCCGGGATCGGGGGACATCCCCGAGTTCTCGGCATTCAAAGATCTCTCCGAGGCGCCGCCGGCCATTCGAACCGCAGCCCAAGCGGTGGTGCGGATCCGCACCACCGAATCGTACGCCACGGGCTCGTTCATTTCGGGCGACGGCCTGCTCCTCACGAACAACCATGTCCTCGGCGTCGACGTGTGTCCGAAGGAGGGCTGCTACGTCAAAATCACGCGCATGTACCAGCGCTACGAGGCCGTCCGCAGCGCCGAAGAGATCTTCGTCGAGCCGCAGCACATCGACCCGGGGCTCGATATGGCCGTATTGCAAGCGTACAAGGTCGGCACCGATGGAAAGAGGACGCAGGAGCGGCTCGCGACCCCGCAGTTTTTGACCATCGAGGCGCGCGATTCGGCCTCGCTCCTGGGCACGCACGTGAATGTGGTGGGCCACCCGGAGGGGAAGCTCAAGAAGTGGACCTCGGGCGACGTCGCGCAAACCTATGGAACGTGGTTCAAGAGCACGGCCTTCATCCTGCCGGGCAACAGCGGTTCGCCGCTCCTCGATGACAATGGGAAGATCGTCGGCTTGCTTCACCGCGGGCCCACCGCCCAAGACTTGGTCACGCGCAAAGGCATCAACGTCTATTCGATCGGCACCGCCTCGGCCGCCGTCGTCGCGGCCATGAACGCGCCGCTCCCGCCGGCCACGCGATCGCTCACCCAGCCGGCCACCGAGGCCGACATCGCCGAGCATCAATCCGTCTACCTGAACGCGCACGTCTCCACCGCGACGGTGAAGCAAGATCCCCCCGCGAACCCCACGACGGATCCGCCGCCGAACCCTACGCGCGATCTGGTGACCATCTTGGGCGCGGCGTGCGACAAAGGCCTCGCCCGCGCCGATTTCGATTCACCCGAGGATCTGGCGTCCGCCCTCGCGCCCTGCACCGATGCCATCAACTGGATCGTGTGCGATGCCAGCGCCAAATCCGACGGCTATCACCTCTGCCCGAGCGACGAGGCCAAGGCGGCGTGGAGGACGCGCTTTCAAAGCGCCTTCGACAAGTACCGCGCGTTCAACGGGCAGCTCCCGCTCGAGATGATCACCTACGCCCCGGCGTCGCTCGAACGCAGCGGCAACGAGAGCCAGGCCGTCGCGCGGGGCAAGCTGCAGCAAATGCTGTCCGACGTCCGCCCCCCGCTCGACTTTTCGCTCTCGATTTACCTCGCCGTCTTTGGCGTCACCGACTACGGCGGGACCTCGATCGCCAACTTCGTGCGCAACTATACGAAGACCGTCCACTACGAGCTGTCGCTCAATGGAATCGCGGCCACCGCCCTCTGGCTCAACAACGACGGTCAGATGAAGGCCGACGAGACCAAGAAGCTCCTCGCCCAGCTGGCGGCCGATGATCGCGCCAGCTTGGGCCAGAAGCTCTACATCGAGGACATCCGCTACGCGGCCGGGATCCTCGATACGCCGTAGGATCCGAGCGCGCCGCCGCTCAAGGGATGCTGCGGTACTCGGGCACGTAGGCGTGGGCGCGGATGAGCCCCTCGAGATCGTCGGGGCGCGGCATGCGGGTGAGCCCGCGGTCGTAGATGATCTCCGCCACGCGCGTCGCCGCAAAGAGCTCGGTTTGAAGCAGGACGGACTGGGGCGGGTAGATGAGGCCCACGTCCAGCTCGGCCTGCGTCACCTGCTCGGCGACGCCGCGGGCGGCGGCGATGAACATTTCGTCGGTGACCCGGGTGGCCTGGGTCGCGTACACGGCCATGCCGATGGCCGGGAAGATGTACACGTTGTTCCCCTGCCCCGGCACGAACGTTTTGTCCTCGTAGCGAACGGGCGGAAAGGGGCTGCCGCTGGCGAAGACCGCGCGCCCTTGCGACCACTGGTACGCCTCCTCGGCCGTGCACTCCGAGCGCGAGGTGGGGTTCGAATAGGGGAAGATGATGGGGCGCGCGTTGACCTTGGCCATGGCCTCGATCACCCTCCGGTCGAAGGCTCGCGCCACCGTGCTCACCCCCACGATGGCGGTCGGACGGATGGCCTCGATGGCCTCCACGAAATCGGTGGTGGGCGCGTGCGCGTGCGCGTACGGCTTCTGGAACGCGTGCAGATCCGTGCGGGTCGATTCGATGAGCCCATGAACGTCGAAGAACGCGATCTGCGACCGCGCCTGATCGAGGGAGAGCCCGTCGAGCACCATCGCCTGCGTGAGCAAGCCGGCGATGCCGAGGCCGGCCGAGCCTGCGCCCAGGAAGAGCACGCGCTGCTGGGCGAGGGGCGTTCCGGTGATGCGGGTCGCGCCCATCAAACCGGCGAGGGCCACCGCGGCGGTGCCTTGAATATCGTCGTTGAAGCAGCACGCGCGATCGCGGTAGCGCTCCAAGAGGCGCATGGCGTCGATGCCCGCCCAATCTTCGAACTGGATGCAGCAGCGCGGGAAGACCTCCTTCACGGCCTCGACGAACTCCTCCACGAACTCGTCGAGCTCCTCGGCCGAGGGACGCGGGCGGCGCAAGCCGAGGTAGAGCGGATCGTTCAGGAGCTTGGCGTTGTCGGTGCCGCAGTCGATGAGCACCGGCAACGCGAGCTCCGGCGGCACCCCGCCGCAGGCCGTGTAGAGCGCGAGCTTGCCGATGGGGATGGCCATACCGTTGGCGCCGAGATCCCCGAGGCCCAAGATGCGGTTGCCGTTGGTGACCACGATGAAGCGCACGTCGGTCACGGGCCAGTTGCGCAAGAGCTCGCGCACATGCCCTTTTCGCGTGATGGGGACATAGAGCCCGCGCGCGCGGCGCATGATATGGCCGTATCGCTCGCACGCCTCGCCCACCGTGGGCGTATACACCAGCGGCAGGAGCTCGGCCGGCGCCGACCGGAGCACCTTGTAGAAGAGCGTCTCGTTGTTGTCCTGCAGGCTCGACAGGTAAATGTATTTGCCGAGGTTGCTGTTCTTCTCCGCCAGCTGCGTGAACGCGCGGCGAACTTGGTTCTCGAGGGTGTCGACCCCCTCCGGCAGAAGGCCCAGGAGGCCCAAAGATTCGCGCTCTTCCAGGGTGAAAGCCGTCCCTTTGTTGAACCGCGGATCGCGCAAGAGAGGGGCGCCACGTAACGGAATCGTCATTCCCAGATCCTTTTTTCCACGTTATCGATTGCGTATCGCGTCGTCGTTCGGCGCAACGTTCAGGCGGGTCTCGACCGCAGCTCGAGCAGATCGGCCATGCGGGGAGTCGCCTTCAAGCCAGAGCCCGTGAGCACGAGCACCGTCGTCTCATGCGCCCCAATCGTGCCGGATGCGAGTAATTTCGCAAACACCGACGCAACTTGTGCGCTGGTGGGCTCCACGTAGATGCCGAGCTTGGCGAGATCGAACGTGGCGTCCGCGATTTCGGCCTCGGTGGAGGTGACCGCGCGTCCCGCGGTCGACTGCAAGGCCGCGAGCACCTCCGAACGACGGATCGGTTGGGCGATGGCCGTGCCCTCCGCGAGGGTCGGAAGAATGGGCGCGCCGGGATCGGCGATGGGCGCGCAGTTGGCCGGCTGCGCCGCAAAGATGCGCGGCATGCGCGCGATGGCGCCCGCGCGCAGAAGCTCCGCGAAGCCGATTTCGCAGCCGAGCACATTGGAGCCCGCGCCGCAGGGGACGATCACGTTGTCGGGCGCACAAAAGCCCAAATCCTCCCAGAGCTCGTAGGCCAAGGTCTTGGTGCCCTCGAGGAAGAACGGATGCCAATTGTGGCTCGCGTAAAACACGCTGTCCGAGCGGCGCACGGCCTCGTCCGACGTATCCTGCCGGGTGCCGGGGACCAGATCCACCGCCGCGCCGTGCACGCGCATCTGCACCGTCTTGGCGGGGCTGGTGGACGCGGGCGCCAGGATGGTCGCGCGCAGGCCGCCTGCTGCGGCATACGCGGAGATGGCGGCGCCGCCGTTGCCGGAGCTGTCCTCGAGCACGGCGTCGATCCCCTGGGCGCGCAGAAACGAGAGCATCACCGAGGCGCCGCGATCTTTGAAGCTGCCGGTGGGCATGAACCACTCGCACTTCACGTGCACGCGCGCACCATGAAGAACGCGCGGCACCAGCGGGGTGCACCCCTCGCCCAGGGTGATGGGCTCCGCGATCGATAAAGCGAGCGCAGCACGATACCGCCAGAGACTTCGCGTGGAGGTGTCGACACCGTCGCGCGTGATGCCCGGCTGCGGTGTCAGGAGCAGCGGCGCGCGATCGGGGCTGCACCAACGCGGCACGTCAAGAGCGTAGGTTTCCCCCGTACGTGGATTGAGGTATTCGGCTGCCATGGTCCTCCGTCTAGTGCGTGAATCGCGCCAGATCCAGGGGGCAATCCGTTCAAATGGCATCTAAAATGAGATAAACAGCGAGGGTGCGTACACGAAAGACCCGCAAGGAAAGCGCGCCTGGGCCGCGGTTTGGAATTTTCGTCAACCCCGTCATGCTCGCGGCCCTGGTCCCCATCGCGGGCGCGGCGGCGTGCGGCTCGCGGGAGCCCCCGCCGCCCGATGTACCGCCGCCGACCATGGCGCTCACCTCCGGAGGCGAGCATGAGGCGCACACGGCGATGCACGAGGAGAGCAAGGTGGGCACCCCGGAGGACCAAGCATTCCAGCGGCTGGGCGAGCGCTTCTTGGCGCGCTACTTGGAGCTCTTGCCGGTGGACGCCACCCGCCTGGGAGAGCACCGGCACGATGGCCGCTGGCCCGACTTGAGCGAGGCCGGCGAGGCGGTCACCCGTCAGTTCATCGCGCAGACGCGGGCGGAGCTGGACAAGATCCGCCGCGAGGGGCTGGGCGTGCAGAACCGCATCGACGCCGCCATTCTACAGAACCAGCTCGATTATTGGCAGTTCGGCCTCGACGAGCTGCGCGAGGCGGTCCTCAACCCGACCCTGTACACGACCGCGTTGGGCGAGGGCATCGATCCGTTGGTGTCGCGGGAGTTCGCGCCCATCGAGGAGCGGATGCAGAGCTTGCGCAACCGCCTGCGCGGGGTACCCACCCTGGTGGCGGCGGCCAAGAAGCGCCTGGGCCATCCGGCGCGGGTGCAGACGGAGACCGCCATCGCGCAGAACAAGGGCCTGATCGCGCTCTGCAAGGCGGGCTTTCCGGAGCAGCTCGGCAAGGTGTCGCCCGGCCTTCGGCGCGAGGTCGAAGCGGCGGCCAAGAGGGCGGCCGCGAGCCTCGAGGACCTGCAGACGTTCCTGGAGCACGAGGTCCTGCCGCGGAGCGATGGCGATCTGCGCCTCGGCCGCGCCAAGTTCGAGAAGAAGCTCCGCTTCGTCCTCGACGACGAGGTCGACATCGACGCCATCGCCAAGGGCGCGCGCGCCTTGCTCACCGAGACGCAGGAGCAAATGTACGCCACCGCGCGCGAGCTCTGGCCCACGCTCTACGGCATCCGCGCCGCCTTCGATCCGAAGTCGCCCGCCGAGCGACGGCAGGTCGTGAAGAAGGTGCTCGATCAGCTGAGCGCCGAGCACTCGACCAACGCCACCATCATCCCCGAGGCGCAGCAGCTGCTGGAGCAGGCCACGGCGTTCGTGCGCGAGAAGAACCTGGTGGGCTTGTCCGACGAGCCCTGTCGCATCATCGAGATGCCCGAGTACCGGCGCGGCGTCTCGATCGCGTACTGCGATTCATCGGGGCCGCTCGAGAAGAAGCAGGAGACCTTCTACGCCATCGCGCCGACGCCGTCGGATTGGCCCAAGAAGCGGGTCGACTCGTTCTACCGCGAGTACAACCGCAGCATGCTCGCGGATCTGACCATCCACGAGGCCATGCCGGGTCACTACTTGGAGGCGATGCACACCAACCGGTTCAAGTCGAACGTGCGCGCCGTCTTCGCCAACGGGGCGTTCGTGGAGGGCTGGGCCGTGTACGCCGAGTGGTTCATGGCCCAGCACGGCTTCGGGGGGCCGAAGGTGCGCCTTCAACGGCAGAAAATGGTGCTGCGGCTCGCTTGCAACGCCATCCTCGATCATGGCATCCACGCCGGCACGATGGACGAGAAAGCAGCGCTGGCGCTGATGATGAACGACGGCTTCCAAGAAGAGGGCGAGGCCGTCGCCAAGTGGCAGCGGGCGCGGCTCACCAGCGCGCAGTTGACGACGTATTATTACGGGTTCACGGAGATGATGAAGCTGCGCGCCATCGCGGAGAAGCAGCCGGGCTTCACCGAGCGCACGTACCACGACCGGCTCCTGTCGTTCGGCGAGCCCTCGTTCCGTCATCTGCGCGGTCTAATCGCGGCGCCGCCCGCGCCGGCACCGACGTCTGCACCTGCCGGGTCGGCACCTGCCGGGTCTGCCGCGGCGCCGGCCCCGGCGCGCTGATCGGGCCATCGATGATTGACTATTTGGTGATTGGGCACATCTGCGCGGATCGGCAGCCCGATGGGTCCACGCGGCTGGGCGGTACGGGGCTTTTTTCGTCGCTCACGGCGCACCGGCTCGGGCTTCGAACGGCCGTGATCACGGCGTGCGCAGACGACTTCGATTTGTCGATGCTGCCGTCCGATTTGCTCGTGGTGCGGCAGTCCTCGCCCGTGACCACGGTGTTCGAGAATCGCTACCTCGAGACCGGGCGCGTTCAAACGGTGCACGCGCGGGCGCGGAGCATCGAGCTCGGGACGGGTGCGGCCGGTGCGGGTGCGGGCGGCGCGGGTGCGGCCGGCGCGCGTGCGGGTGCGGCCGGCGCGGCCGGTGCGCTCCCCGCGGGGTGGGAGAAGGCGGCCATCGTGCACCTTGCGCCCATCATCCAGGAGGTGCCAAAGGACGGCTGCAAGCTGTTCGAGGGCGCGCTGGTCGGGGCCACGCCCCAGGGCTGGCTGCGCACCATCCATCCGTCCAAGTCAGTGACGACCGATCCGAAGACCCTCCTGGAGCTGCCCTGGGTCGGTCGCGAAATCGTCGTCTTGAGCGAGGAAGACGTGCAGCACGACGAGCCTCTGGTGCGCAAGCTCGCGGCCATGCTGCCGCTCGTGGTCTTTACGCGCGCCGAGCGCGGGGCCACCGTGTTCGTCTCGGGGCGGCCGACCGACGTTCCCGCCTACCCCGCCCATGTGGTCGATCCCACGGGCGCGGGCGATGTCTTTGCCGCGGCGTTCTTTGCCGCGTTGAAGCAAGACGGTGATCCCATTCACGCCGCGCGCTGGGCTTGCGCCGCCGCGTCGTGCTCCCTCGAGGGGTTCGGCATCGAAGCGCTCCCCACGCCGGACGACGTTCGCCGCCGGATGGGATCCTAGGTCGCGGGTCCGCGGCTCAGCGCCCGGTCCAGAAAATTTCCTCGGACTTCACGAACGCGCCGAGGAGGCCGCGATCCGAGGGCAGGTTCCACTGCGAGCGGTGCGCGGCCAGCGCGTTCGCCTTGAGCACCGACTCGGCCACCGTCATCGGCACGCGCACATTGGGCGGCCACGGGACGCCGAGCGGATAGGTGTGGCCGTTCGCCGTGTGCTGCTGAAATGGAGCTTGCGGGGTGGCGCCTTGCGGCCAGGGCCAATCGAGGGGCGGGCCGCTATGCACCACGAAGGTGAAGAAGGCGCCTTTGTAGCCGGATGCCTCCACCGCGGCCTTGACCAACTCGTAGGTGGCCTTGTGATCGGGGTGCGCGTCATTTCGATCGGTGACATAGACCTGCGAGGGGTGCGACTGACGCAGCACCTCGGTGAGATCGGCGAGGGCCTCCGCGCGCGTGTACGAGGCGGGCTGGCCGTGCGCGCTCGCGTGGTAGTCGGGCACCACGGGACCGTAGGTGGAGGAGCGCCCGGTGGTGGGCGATACCACGGGCTTGCCGTCGGTATTGGCCGCCACGCGATCGAAGGCGCCGTCGGGGTAGCCGAGAAAGACGAGGTTTGCCGGGTTGACGCCGAGCGTGCGGTTTGCGTCGATGGCCTCTTGCTGGCGCGCGCGCCCGAGCGCCAAAAAGTCGGCCTGGGCCAGGGTGCTCTCGTCCTTGTGCAAGAGCATCCCCGCCGCCAGCGAGTATCCATCGCCCAGGGTGGAGAAGACGATGCGCACCTTTTTGCCGGCGGCCACCGCCTGCTGGATCACGCCTGCACATCCAATCGTCTCGTCATCGGGGTGCGGCGCGAAAATGACAACATCGACGGGCGCGAGCTCCACCGGGGTGCCAGCTCCAGATGCCGATGCGGGCGGCGAAGACGGAAGAGAAAGCGCGGTCCCTCCCTTCACGACCAGAACACCGACCATCAGGGCACCGGCGAAGAGGCCCAAACCATAGCGCCGAAGCTTACCTTCAATCATTCCGACTCTTTCACCGCGTTATATACCTCAAGGCGCGCGCCGCTCCATGTGTGTATTGCGCCGACGCATGTGCGCGTGCGTAACGATTTGGCATTCACGCTCGCATGCGGTATGCGCGATCGACGTCGACCTTCCTCGAGACATTCACGGGTGCGTGGGGATTTCTGCCGGTCGCGGCGCCCCCGTGCATCTTCGTCGCCATCCGGATATGTGCGCGTGCGTAACGATTTGGCATTCACGCCCGCATGCGGTATGCGCGATCGACGTCGACCTTTCTCGAGACATTCACGGGTGCGTGGGGATTCTGCCGGTCGCGGTGCCCCCGTGCATCTTCGTCGCCATCCGGATATGTGCGCGTGCGTAACGATTTGGCATTCACGCTCGCATGCGGTATGCGCGATCGACGTTGACCTTTCTCGAGACATTCACGGGTGCGTGGGGATTTCTGCCGGTCGCGGTGCCCGCGTGCATCTTCGTCGCCATCCGGATCGGGGCCCTCGTGTTCCCGGAGAGCGCCGCGCACCGCGCCGTGGGTGGGCCCCTTCTCACGTTGGCCCTCATCGTGGCCACCGTCGGCCTGGCAGGCGTGGTCCATCTCGTGTCGTTCGGCGTGTTTGCGCTGCTGCTGGCGATCGCCGCCGTCGGCCTGGGTCTTTTGCGGCGCGATCGCCGCTTGGACATTCCGCTTCGCACCGTCCTGAGCCGCGACACGGTTCCGCTGCTGGTGGTCGCCGGGGCCGCGCTCGGCATCGCGATCCTGGTCGCGCGTTGGCTCCCAATCTGGCAGTGGGACTCGCTCGGCTACCACCTCCCCTATGTGAACTTCGTGCTGGTGGGGCGCGGCCTGGACGCGGTGCCCACGCACATCCCGTATCTCTCGAGCTACCCGCACAACGTCGACCGGTTCATGGTGGCGCTGCGGGCCATGCTCCCCGACGATCGGCTCGTCGACCTCGCCCAAGTTCCACTCGCCATCCCCGGCGCGGCGGCGACGGCCGGTATCGCGCGCCTCGCCGGCGCCGAGCGCGCGCACGCGGTCGCGGCAGGCGCCGCGTGGATCCTCGTTCCGGCGACGTTTCTGGAGCTGCCCACGAACTACATCGACGTGGGGTGCGCGGCGTTCTTTCTTTCGGCCATCTACTTCGTGCTCGCGCCGCCCACGCGCGCCACCTTGATGACCGCGGGCATCGCGCTGGGGCTCTACTTGGGCTCCAAAGCGAACGCCCCCGTCGCCGCGTCCATCCTCGGTTTGGTCCTGCTCGTGCGCGGCGTGCGCGCAAAGCTCGGCGCCGCCGCGCTGCTCGCGCTCGCGGCCGCCTTGGCGTTTGGCGCGGACACGTACATCACCAACTGGATCCACTATGGCAATCCGGTGTGGCCGGTGAACGTGGTGCTCGGGCCTTTGCACCTGCCCGGCACCTTGAGCGCCAACGATCTCCTCGGGGGCGGGCCGCTGGTCATCCGTGCCCACGGGATTCTCCCCTGGCGCCTTCTCTCGTCGTGGGCGGCGCTCGCCGCGCCCCCGGTGCACGACATGCGCCTGGGGGGCTACGGTCCCATCTTTCTCGTCGCCCTCCCCTTCGCCGTCCTGATCTTGGTGCGCGCGCGAAGCGTGGCGCTCGGCGTTGCGCTGGCCGCGACCCTCGCGAGCCCCGCGCCCGAGGTGGCCCGCTATGTCCTCGCCTTTCCTGCGATGGTGCTCGCGCTCGCCGCGCCCCACCTCGCGCGCCTCGCGCCGCGCCCGCGCAGCCTCGTCTTCGCGGGCGCCGCCGCGCTGGGGATCGCGCAGATCGTCTACGCATGGCCGGGCCTGTTCGCGGGCGGCCCGCCGCTTCGGGCTTACGCGAGCATGTCCGACGACGAGCGCAGGATGGCCATCGGCGTGGGCGGGCCCGTCGCGCCGTACCTCGAGGCACAACGCCGGGTGGGGCCCGGTGAGACGTACGCGTTCGCCATCGGCGACGATCTGCTCTACTACCTGGCGTGGGACGGGCAGCTCACGTACCCGGTGGTCGCCATCGGCGAGCAGGCGTCGGGCGAGCGCATCGACGAGGTGCTCGCGCGCGAGCACGTCCGCGTGGTGATGACCCGAGACGATAGCGCGGTCGGGCGCTGGGCCCAGGCCCACCCCGAGCGCTTCGAGCGGCTCTTTTCCTTTCGCACCGGACCGGGTTCCGTATACGAAAGACGCTGACGTGACCTCATGGCCGACCATCCCGGGCGCGTGGGGCCTCTGACATGAGCGCGCTCGCGACCCTCACCGGAGCCTGGGGGCTCCTGCCTCTCGCCGTCCCCGCCCTCATGTTCGTCGCCGCGCGGCTGGGGAGCCTGGCGTTCCCCGAGAACGCCGCGCACCGGGCGCTCGGCGGCGCCGTGCTGGCCCTGGCGCTGGTCGTGGCCGATGTGAGCCTCCTCGGCGCCGTTCGGCTCTTCACCCCGACCACGGCCGCCGTGTCCTTGGGGATCGTCACCGTGGCGCTCGTCCTCGTCCAACGCGAGCGCCGCTTCGCCTTTCCCTTTCGCGCCGCGCTGTCGCTCGAGGTGCTTCCCATGCTGCTCGTGGCCCTCGCGGCCCTCGGCTCGGCCGTTCTCGTGGCGCGCTGGCTGCCCATCTGGGCGTGGGATTCGCTCGCGTACCATCTGCCATACGTGAACTTCTTCACCATGGGTCACGGCCAGGCGGGGGTTCCGTCCGACGTCCCGTACCTCTCCACGTACCCGCACAACGTGGAGCTGTTCACCGTGGCCATGCGGGCCATGCTCCCCGACGACCGCCTCGTCGATCTGGCGCAGGTGCCCCTCGGCGTGCTCGGGGCCATGGCGGTCGCGGGCATCGCGCGCATGCACGGCGCCGAGCGGCCGCACGCCCTGGCCGCGGGCTGCGCGTGGATCGTCATTCCTGCGGTCTTCATGGAGCTCCCGACCAACTACGTCGACGTCGGCAGCGCCGCGTTTTACCTCGCCGCCGTTTACTTCGTGCTCGCGGCGCCGACGCCTCGAAGCATCGCCCTGGCCGGCCTCGCCCTGGGGCTCTTCCTCGGATCGAAGCCGAGCGCCCCGTTGGCGGCCGCCGTGCTCGGGCTGCTGCTGGTCGTGCGCGGGGCGCGGGCCAAGCTCGTGGGGCCGACCCTGGTGGCCATCGCGCTCGCGACGGCCTTCGGCGTCAGCTCGTACGTAAGCAACCTCGTTCGGCATGGGAACCCGACCTGGCCCGTCGCCATCGATGTGGGCCCCTTGCACCTTCCGGGCACGGTGAGCCTGAAACAAGTGCTCGATCCCTCGCCCGATCTCTCGCCCACCTTGGGCCCCCTGCCCGTGCGCATGGTCCAATCGTGGTTCAACCTCACGCACCTGGCCGCGTACGACGTTCGCGTGGGCGGATACGGGCCGCTCTTTCTCGTCGCCCTGCCCTTCGCGCTCTGGGGCCTCGTGCGCGCGCGGAACGTGACCCTCGTCGTCGCGCTGCTCGCGATCTTCGCGAACCCGTACCCCACGTGGGCCCGCTTCGTTCTGCCGTTCCCCGGGCTGGTCCTCGCGCTGGCCGCGCCGCAGCTGTCGCGCCTTTCCCGTCTTTCGCGCGGTTCGTGCGGTTCCCGTCTTTCGACGCTGCGAATGACGATTCGACCCGTGATCCTCGCGGCGTGCAGCGTCGTGGGCATCGCGCAAATGGCGTATGCGTGGCCGGGCATTTTGGCGGCGGGGCCCTTTGGCGGCGCATCGTCGCTCTGGGCGTATGCGCGCATGACCGATCCCGAGCGCGCGAACTCCATCCCCATCTCGTGCCCCAACGCCCTGTACCAAGGCGCACGCGAGCGCATCGGTGAGCACGAAACTTTTGCGTACGATCGCACGGACACGGCGTACCTGTCCTGGGAGCCCGACTTGCGCTACCGGGTCGTGTTCATCCCCAAGGATCTGACGCCCGATCGCGTGGGGGAGCTGCTCGAGCGCGAGCACGTGCGCGTCTTCAGCGTCGAGGACGACAGCGCGGGCGCGCAATGGGTGCGCGCGCATGCGGACCGGGTCGCTCGACTCTTTGCTTGCCCTTGGAACCCATGTGCGGTTTACGAGAGGCTGCCGCCGTGACCAACCTCAAGCGCATTTGAAGCACGCGGCTCTTTTCTTCCAATTGAAGGGTAAGTTCGGTCTACGAAAAGAGTCTCCCATCCAGTCCATGCTCGGTTTTCGAAGAATAGTGACCTTGTGCATCGCCCTCGTCGTCACGACCTTGGCGATAGCGGCCCCTGCGGCTCCCCCCAACGCCCCGGACGCAGGCGCGGTCTCGTGCGTGGCGATCGAGCAGCGGCTCGCCGAAACGCGGCGCACGCTCGAGACCTGCGAGCGCCATCGGCAGACCGCCGAGGGCGAGCGCGCCACGTGCAACGAGGAGCTCTCCTCCACGTCGAACAAGCTCGACGATGCGCAGGCGAGCGACAAGGCGTGCCGCACGTCGAAGGATGCACTCTGCACGGAAGCGGCCAGCTTCGCGCGCTCGCTGCTCGACGGGCGCGTGGCCAACGTGGGCTCGTGCGTGCCGAGCAAGGAGCAGATGCAGCTCAGCGCCCTGCTTCGAGGGTGGGAGACGTCCACGGCCGCCCTCGGACAGCTGGCCGCCTTCGGCGCGGGCGAGAGCGACACGCTCCCGCGTGCTCCCACCGGGACGACCGCGGCGGAGAGGGCCGTGGAGCGTCTCATCGGCAAGGGGCCCCACGAGCCGATGTTCTACCGCCGGCTGCTCACCGAGGCGCTGCGGCTCGCCGCGCCCCAAGCGTGGCAGCGCATTCGCACCGGGGGCGCCACCGGCATCGAGGGCTGGTTCTCGTCCACCGCGCCGCTGGAGCCCAAGCTGGTCGAAGAGGTCGACCGCTCCCACGCTGCGCCGAACGGACAGGGTAGCCCGCCCGTCTCGGCGGCACTCCGCCTGGTGCAGTCGTACCTTTACATCGCGCGCTGCACGGAGGAGACCCCCACCCCCGCGTGCACGCGCGCCCGGCAGCTGCAGCAGCTCTTCGAGTCGACCGGGCCCCTGCTCGTGCGCCGCCGCATCGAGGACGTGTGGGCCTCCGAGTGCCAAGACGTGGGCCCCGATCGCATCCTGGCGTGGGCGCAAGACTTCCCGACCCCGCACATCACCGCCCGCAGCACCGACTACTCGGACGTCGCCGCGGCCGCCCACTCCAAGCTGTTCACCTGCTTCCTCGAGGACGCGGGCGGCGAGCCCTCCTTCCGCACCTGGCTCGAGTCGAAGCTGCCGAGCCCCAAGCGCCTCACGGCCAAGACGCTCGCGCGCATCGACGACATCCGCTCGCGCGCCCGCGATGGCTCACCGGCCGACACCTGCGGACGTGCCGTGCGCGCGATGCAGGAGTTTGCCATGCCGTCGGCCTGCACGGCGCCGCCCCCCGAGATCCGCTCGCCGGTGGAGCGCTGGGCGGCCATCGCGACCAACCCGGCCGACGACGATTTTCCGCTCCAAGTTTGCTCGCAGTATGCGCGGCTCCTCTGGGAAGGGCGCGCGGCGACCATCCCGGGATCGTTCGAGCGCCCGCCGTCGCCGGATGAAATCGTCATCGTCGACGTGCGCGTCCCCGAGACGTCGTTCGCCCGTCTGCGGCGCGCGTGCCAGGACCGGCACGGCGAGGGCGAGGCGGTGGGCGAGAGCATCCACCAGCTCTCGCAGATCGCGCGCGGCTTCGGCGAACCCCCGGCCGCGGCCCCGTGGCGCGTGGACCCCGCGACCCACGCGCCCATCGAAAAGGTGCGCTTCGCGCAGGCCAAGACGTACGGCGCCTGGGTGAAGCACCTGTTCTCGCGCCAGACGTCGTGCCAGGCCGTGGGCATCCCGGACGCGCGGTGCCAGCAGTGCCTCGAGCTCCCGCGCGAGTCGTTCTACGACTGCCGCATCGAGCTGGAGCTCGACGAGGTGTGGACCCACCGCGCCCGCGTCACCATCGGCGCCGCGTTCGTGCTGTTCCTCGCCGTGACCCTCCTGGTCTGGGGCATGCGCATGCACCGCGCGCGCCGCGCATTCTCCGAGTGGGCGGTCGCCGCCGGCGAGCGGCTCGGGGCCCTGGGGCTCACCTCGCGCCCCGATCCCATGCGGGTGGTGTTCCCCTCCCACCACGACGTGCTCATCGTGGAGCTGCCGCACGATCCCGCGTGGGAGCCGTGGGGAACGCGCGCCAGCGTCGCGCGGGTCGACGCGCCGGACGGGAAGATCCAAGAGAGCGACGTGAATCAGGCGGTGGCCATCAGCCGCCGCGTGGGCGCGCGCGTGGTCTTTCTGCTGCACGAGGACACGGCGTCGCTCTCGCTGGGGGCCGTGCGGGCCATCCTCGACTGGGCGGCCAAAGGCGGCGCGCGCACCATGCACGTCTTGCCGCTGGCCATCTCGCGCCTTCATTGGGCCCACAACGCCTCCGATTTGCTGGAGCTCGTGGAGGAGACGAGCCTGCGCGGCAACCCCTTCGACATGCGCGGGCGCATCACGTCGTCGAGCCAGTTCTGGAACCGCGAGCGCCTGGTGTCGGGTCTCCTGGCCGAGACGCGGGCGGGCCGCTGGTCCATCGTCACCGGGCTCCGGCGCTTTGGAAAATCGTCGCTCGCCCTCGAGGTCGCGCGCCGTCTGACGGGGCCCTCGGCCTACGTGGATCTCGCCGGCTTCCATCACGAGTTCGCGTTCGTGGGCGATCCGGGGCGCGCGGTCGACGCGGTGCTTCGCTCGTTCTGCGAGCGCCTGGTGGACTCGGCGCGCACGCTCTACCCGCAGGCGGACATCCCGGAGCCGCCCGGGGCCGAGATCGACGCGGCGGCGTTCACCCGCTGGATCCGCGCCCTGTCGGCGGCGTGCTCACCGTTCACCGATCACCGCCCGCCGCCCATCCTGCTCATCGTCGACGAGATCGAGCAGCTCTTGACGGTCGGCCCCGAGCGCCTCGGCCATGTGCTCGACGCCCTGGCCATCCTGCTCGGGCGCCTGCGCAACGCGGTGGGCGATGCCCCGCGAACGGGCGGGAGCTCCTCGGTCGGCATCATCCTCTGCTCGGCCCTGCACCCGCTCCTCTGGGCGCCGCTCCGCACGTTGGGCGGGCAATCGATCATCGGCGCCTACCCCGCCGTGTGCGTGCCGCACCTGCAGCAAGAGGCGGCCGGCCAAATGATGCGCGGCCTCGGCGCGCGCCAGGGGATCCGCTTCAACGACGAGGCGCTGGACTTCATCGTCCAGCAAGCGCAAGGCGTGCCGCTCTTGCTCCGCCGCATCGGCGCCTCCATCCTGGAGCTCTACGACGCAGACCATGCCCGCCAAGGCGGCCTCGGCGCCGTGCAGATCGGCATCGAGGGCGCGCGCGAGGCCATCGCCCGCGAGGAGCGCGAAGGCGCACCGCTGCGCGTCTGGGTCGAGTCGGAGATCGCGGAGGCGCAAGGACCGGCCGGCGCCATGCTGCGCAAGCTGGCCGTCGAAGGCCGCGTGTCGGTCGCCCAGCTGAGCGCCATCGCGGAGCGCCATGTTCTGGCCCAATTCGCGTCGACGGGGCTCACCAGCCACCTGCCGGAGGAGGAGCTCCGCCGCCGCGCGCACGAGGCGGCGAGCGTCATGCTGCGGCTGCTCGGCGAGACGGGCTTGGTGGAGCCCATCGGCGATCTGACGGGCCCCGAGGCGTACGAGCTCCCCGACGGCGCCATCCGCCGCGTACTGCGAGCCGGCGCCGAGCGAACGAGCTCCGCGCGCGCCGAGCCAACGAGCCTCGGGCCGGAGTCGTCCGTGTGATGGTTCAGTTCCTTCGAGGCTGCGTCGAGGCGTTGCCGGCCGGTTTGGGGAGGGCATGATCGTCGGGCTTGATGGCCACGAGGACCAGATCGGCCGTCCCCTGCTTCCGAAAGATCCACTCGTTCAACCCTGATCGCAGCGCCGCGCCCGATACCGGAAGCTCGATCCAGACGGGCTCGCGGGTGGGCGCGAGGGTGGCGGTGAAGAACGGCGGGTGCGCGCCCGCGGGGCCGCGCTCGATGCGGAGCTCGACGGGCTCGTTCGTCTTGGCGAGCACCGCGACGTGCGTCGCCGATGGCCACTCGGCGGCGAACACCACGCGCGCTTCATCGCCGGTCATGCGCGCGCCATCCTCGGCGTACACGAACCCGGTGGACGTCTCCCGCATCCACGCGTTCCCAAAGCGAAACTCCGCGGTCTGGTCCTGCAAATTGCGGAGCTCCTTCTGGTAACGGCGAACGATCGCAGCCCGGTAACCCGCCGGGGGGAGGCCGTAGCGGTAGCGGAAGTAGAGCTGGGCGGGCAGCAGCGCGACGTCGCCGATGTGGCGATCGGCCCATGCCCACAGCGGCCGAAACGGCGAGCACGCGCCGTAGAGCTGCTCTTGCGTGAGATCCTGGTAGCGATACGGGATCCTCGTCGTCGCAGGGACGTTGTTGATCAAGGTGAGCCCGATCCCGATCGCGGCGCCACCGTCGAATGCGCGCCGGGGGATCGATCGAACGAGCCGCTCCACGACCAAGGCCGCGAACAGGACGACGATCGGGGTCAGCGGAAGCAGCCGCCTGGCCCCGAGCGAGAAGCGACCCGACCAATCGAGGACCGACGACGAGACGTACACCTCCGCCGCGGCCGCGGCGAGGCACCCTAGCGCGACGATACGCAGCTCGGGCGCTCCGAGCACAGGCGGCACCTCGGCCGCAGGCGGCGCCTCCGCCGCAGGCGCACCGGGCTGCGGGTCGACTGCGCGCGGGCGCTTCCCCACCAGCGCCAGAACCGCACCGGCCACGGCGAGCCATGCCGCAGGCATCCAGAAGAAGAACCCGCCCTGCACGCCGAAGAGCAGAAGAAACGGATTCGGCTGCGAAAGGTGAACGTAATACGATCCCTGCGGGGTCACGAACATCGAGCCATACAGGTACACGTAAAGGCCGAATGTCAGCCCGATCCCCGAGGCCGTGCCCAGCACCACGCTCCCCGCAGCCCACCCGCGCGAGCGCGCCCTGCGCCAAAGAAGGATGACGACCGCCGCCGCCGGAATGGCCGCATAGAGCACCGCCGGCAGCCGATGCAGCACCGCCACGGCCAAGGTTGCCGCCACGAGGCCCCACGCGCGGCCCCCTCGGGCCCAAGGCTGGGACGACACCGCTCGAAAGGAAACGTACACCAGGACCGCCACGCAGAGCGTCAGGTACACGTGGGAGTACTGCGCGATGGTGGTCGAATACCCGAACAGCGGCGACGTAAACGCGAACAGCAGCGCACACGCGGCCGCCGCGCGCTTGCTCACCACCATGCGCGCGGTCGCGTACGAGAGCCAGACCACCAGCGCGCCCGCGAGCGGCCCGGTGAGCAAACCAAGGACGGTCATCCAGCCGCCGCACGACGCGCGCTCGGCCGCCTGGGCGCCCAAAAAGACGGTCCACCCGGCGCGGAGCACGAGCAGCCAAGGCGTCCAGAACACGGCGGGCCCGACATAGAACGGATTGTCGGGGCGGCCTGTCGCATGAACGATGCCGATGTCGAACTCGTCGCCGCAGAGCGCGTAGTCGTTCGTGAAGTCGAAGTCGCCGTCGAAGACCAGCGACCGCGCGAACAACCACGAGTAATACCCGTCCGGCGACGGCTGAAAGGCCTCCCCCGCCCATAGGTAGACGGCGAGGTAGACGACCAGCGGAACGAGAAAAACGACGCTCGAGAGACGAAGGAGACGAACGAAGCGAACGTCGAGCAGCCAGCGTCTCAGCGCGTGCCCCACCGTTCATCGCGCACGGTGATGAGCGCCCACGGGAGGATCCACTGCAGGAGGCAGACGCTGAAGAGCGCGTAGAGCAGCCCGTAGATGAAGCGGAAGCTGCGCTCGATGCGGAGGTAATAGGCGGCGGAGAAGAGCGCGCCCACGGCCAGCGCGATGCTCGCGTGAACCAAGGTGGTCAGGTCCTCGGTGAAGACCAGGGGCAGCTCGACGATGCCCCACGCAAAGAGCACCAGGCGCATGTTGGAGACGATGAAGGTCACCACCGGCAGCACGCGGTTCTTCTCGCGGTAGCCGCTGAACATGAACTTCGCGAAGGAGAACCCCTCGACGATGTAGCTCCGGTCCCACCGCACGAACATGCGCGAGAGCTGGCCGTACGTGGTCGGCGCCAGGGTGTGGACCACCGCCCTGCGCTGATAAACGGTATCGTAGCCCTGGCGCAGCACGATGTTCGTGAGCGCTTGGTCCTCGCCGTGACCCACGGGCCGCCCGAGGAACGTTTGGTTCGTCCACTCGGTGAGGTGCGGCACGATGGCTTCGCGGCGGAACGCGGAGAGCGCGCCCGGGCAGCAGGCCACGCAGCGGTAGGTCGATTGGGCGGCGCGCGCAAAGTCGAAGGCCAGCGCGTACTGCACCTCGAGCATGCGGCTGATGATCGAATCGCGATTGAGCACCGCCACCCGGCCCGCCACCCCGCCAATCTTGGGATCCACCAAGAAGGGCGTCACCATCTCGTGAATGGTCTGCGCTTCGATCTCGCTGTCCGAATCGATGGTGACCACGATCTCGCCGGTGGCCGCGCGGAAGCCCGCCTCGAGGCCCGCGCGCTTGCCGCGGTTCGAGATGAAGCGGATCAAGCGGACGACGTCGGGGAACTCGCGACGCAGCCGCTGCATGTGAAAGAAGGTGTCGTCGCGCGATCCATCGTCCACCACGATGATCTCGAGCAGCTCCTTCGGGTACGCGCAGCGCGCGACCGAGCGAATGCTTCGCTCCACCATCGGGCCTTCGTTGAAGGCGGGGATGACCACCGAGACCTTCGGCCACACCACGCCCTCGGGGCGCTCGAAGGGCCGGTACCGCATCCACAGAAGGCTCTGCAGCCCCGTGTAGAGCGCCTGAATCAGAACGATGGCGCCGATGGGGTGGGTCGCGCAACCAATGGCCCAGTCACCGAGCGCACCAACGCCGCGTGACTGGAGGCTTCCGCTTCCCCAGAGCATCCAGAGGACGCTCGCGAACGCGCCGACGAAAGGCAGCGCTCCAAGTGTGGCCGATGCGATGCGTTTGAGGTGAGACGCGCGGATCATTGTATGTTGAGCTCGCCCCCCACGTTTCGTTCCGGACGATAGCGTGACCCCGGTTTGACGCAAGACTTCACATCGAATTCAGGGGCGCCATCGCATCCAAGGGGTTTCTAAAATACAACCAGAATGAAACCAGCGCTTCATTCAGGGTGACAAACGGCCCCCAATCCGAAAACTTCCCACATGAGCCTAGAAAGTAGTTCAAACAGCGAAATCATCTTATCTGAGGCGCGGTCGTGCGCAAAAAGCGCGCAACGCTCGAGCTGCGGCGTTGAAGCCGGGAGCTCGGGAGCACCCCTGCGCCGCGCGAACGAGCGCACGAGCCCGCGGAGCTCGAGCGAGGACCGCGTCGAATCGCTTCATGGGCCGCATCGCGTAGGCTCATTAGGCGCCGGCGTGAAGTGGTAGGCTTCCACGACGTGAAAAAAAACTGTCGCGGAATGGCTGAGAGCCGTGTGACGCCTGGGGGTCCCGGCAAGAGCGTGAAGGAACATGGCACGGTGCATCGAGGTGCACGCTCCATGGCTCTGGTGCTGAGCTTCAGCGGCGCGCTGGTCGCGTGCGTGGACAACGGCAAGCCCGCCGATCAGCCGCAGGGCTACAACCTCCAGGACAACTATCCGCCGGCGCCCGAGTCCGCGCCCGCCGCGTCGGGTCCCGCGGCGCCCCGCCAAATGGCGCAAGCGCAGAAGCTTCAAGTGGGTGTGCAGCCCGCGCCGAGCGCAGCCCCCCCGCAGGGTTTTGCCATGCAAGCGGCGCCCGCACCCGAGTCCGCGCCGGCGAATGCCCCCGCACCGGCCCCCGGCTCTGCACCGAGCCCGCTGCCCGGCATCCCGCTCGATCCGGCGCTGATGGCCCAAGTGGGCTCCGCGAGCCTCGCGGTCCTGACCCCCGGGGGTGTGGCGGGCGATCCCATCGAGGGCGGCATCAAAACGGCCGCCACCCGCTTTGCGCCAAACATGCAGCCCGAGGGGCAGATGGCCAAGGACTCGCTCCGTGAGAACGAGCACAAGACGATGCTCGTCACCCTCACCGGCGGCAAGTGTTACACGATCATCGGCTTTTCACCGGCCGGGCAGGTTCGAAACTTGGATTTGCGCCTGCTCTCGCCCCCCTTCTACAATGTGCAAGCCGGCCAAGACGACACCGTCGACGGCACCCCCATCGTCGGCAAAAGCAGCGCCGCCACCTGCCCCATCACGCCGTTTCCGCTCCAATACAAATTGGATATCCACGCGCAAAAAGGCGGCGGGCAATTCGGGGTGCAGGTGTTCTCGCGCATGAAATGAAATTAGCTGCCCAAAGCGCGCGCCCTTCACGCAGCGCAGCACGGCGTCCGAACGCGCATTAAAACGCAGCTCCCCCGCCCCGGCGCGGGAGCCGCGCCGTCGTCATCGTCTCCGGCCCGAACTTCGAGTGCATGAACACGTACACCACGTACTGCCCCCACGCCGCGCCGGGGGCACGGTGGTGCGTGACCTCCACGGCGATGCGCACGGGCCCCGGATCGAGCAGCTCTTTGGGAAGCTGGAGCCGGTCGACGTCGATGGTCTCGAAGACGAAGCCTTGGACCCGCCCGGTGGGCAGCCGCGACGCCACATCGGCAAGAACGTCGTTCAACACGGCCATCGGCGCCTTCTTCTCCGCGCGGACGAGCGCCGCTTCCTCCGCCAACCACGGCACGTTCATCAGGCGCACCGGCGCCGAGAGCCCCGCCTTTGCGCGCTCCGCCGCGATCCACGCGAACACGTGCTCGGCCTCGGCGCTGTGATCGGGGTTGTCGAAGAGCGAATACGTGGTGACCACCGCCCCCAGCGCCTCCACCGTCTCGGGCATGCCTGCCCCCACGGCGATGATGCGCGCCCGCGGATCGAGCAAGGTCAGACGCCCCAAGGGACGCTCGAGCGCAAAGTCGAGCCAGACCATCGCGTCGCGGGTGGAGGGCTGCGCCGCCGCGAACAGCCACCCGCTGCGAATGAGCCCGCGAACGTTCCACCCGGCCAAGAGGCCGATGGCCGCACGATCCGCCATGTTTTCATGGGAAACCTCGTTGTCGAGCAGCACACCGGCCAGGCGCTCGCTGGTGGCGCTCTGCTCGGCCGAAAGCACCAAGGGCGCGAGCCGGCCCGCCGCGCGCACGCGGTTCAACCCCTCGACCAGCACCTTTCGAAACTCGGCCGTGGTGCGGACCGGCATCGGAGGGCCCGAGCCGCGCGGGGCCACGTACTCGGCGGGCAGCTCCTCGCCTTCGGCCGCGACCATCACCCGCGCGACGCCGCTGGCCAGCGCGCGCCCGGGCTTTCGCGCCAGCACGTCCACCCACGCCCACGTGTCGCCTTCGGCCATCTCGCACGTAAAGGCAAAGTACGGCGGAGCGACGCCCCGCTCGTTGATGCACTCCGCGACGCCGTATTTCCCCCGGTTCACCAGCCCGAAGATGGCCTCGGCCTCCCCGCTGCGAAGCACGCCCCGTACGCTCACCCGCCGGCGGCCATCGGCGCGCAGCTTGCCACCCTGGCCACTGTCAATCTGCACGCCGTCGCGCGCAAGGACGATGCCCACGGCCAGCCGCGCGCCCTCGCGAACCACCGAGAGCCCCGCGGCCATGGGCTCGTTCACGGTGCCGAACACCTGGGCCAGCACCGGCGCGGCGGCTTTGCGAAAGCCATCGGCCAGCAGCGCCTCCGGCGCGCCCTGTGGAACGTCGTTCGTCCATGCAAACGTCGACCCGAGCGGCGATGCGCTTCCGCAACGCGCCATCGTAAAGCGCCGCCAGCTCTCCGACGGCGGACGCCCGTGTTTCAACTCGAAGCGCGCCACCTGCTCGGCCGCGCAACGGAGCGCGCTGGAGAGACGCACCCGGGCGCGGGGCGCCACGCGCATCGCGTCGGTGAGGGCGCCCGTCCAGGGCGATGCGTCTTCATACGGAACATCGGTGCTGCCGCCGGACGACGCGTAGCTCCACGATTCGACCTGCACGTTGTTCATGTCGAACGCCGCCGGGGTGACCTTCTTCTCCGGGATGGCCTCGATCTCGGCGCGGGTCGGGAACACGGCCGCCGGGCGCGAAGCCTCGACCGTCTGCGCCCCGCCGCACGCGGCCGACCCCACCGCAAGGAACGCGGCCACGATGGGGCCACCCCAACGACGCACTTTGTAGGCCATGAGCTCCCCCCTCCTCCAAAAATCACGACGAGCCATCTTGCTCGTCTAAGTCGGCTGGCCGGAGGCGGGGGTTGCGGAAAAAGCGTTGCTACCGCTTTTGGAAAAATGCGCCCACATTCGGCGCCTGCAGCGCGCGGAAGGCGCTGCATCCCTTCACGGACTCGACCACCTGAGCCAGCGAGCGCCGCCCACCCGAGTACCGCGCTGCGCGCTCGCGAAAGAACGCCTCCAGATCGGCCGCGTGGGCCTCGTCGCAAAAGCCGCCGCCGGCCAGCGCGGGGGCAGCCGCACCGAAGCCAAAGGCCCCCGCCTCGTCGGGCATGCGCGCCGCGAGGGCCTCGAAGCTCTCCTTCATGAAGGCGTAGGCGATGGCGCGTGTCGCCGGCGTGGCCTGGGCGGACTTGATCGTCCAGAGCGAGTCGCGGATGTCGGCGTCGTCGGTGAGGTTCACGGCCAGCGCCGCGCGCAGCGCGTCGGGATCGCGGAAGTGGGCCAGGGCGCCGAGGATCTGGTTGCGCTCGAAGCGGCTCGTGGTGGCGCGCAGGGCGGCCCGCATGCGCTCGAACCATGCGCGGTCGCCGGTTTGGGCCGAAATGGCCAGCACGGTCTCCACCACATCGGGATCGACGCCTTTGCGATCGGCGAGCCACTTCGATGCGAGCGCCTTGGCCTCGCTTTGCAGCGCGCGATCCTCGCCCTGGTCGGCCACGAGCAGGAGCAGCTTCGCGCGCAGGAGCCGCGTATCGTCGCTGTCCCCACGGCGCGAGACGAAGCCCAGCTTCTTCGCGCGCGCGCCGTAGGTGTCGCGGATGAAGCGCGCATACTGCGGCCGGAGCGCCTCGGGGACCATCTCGGTGCTGCGCAGATCGGCCACCAGCTCGATCGTGCCCTCGACCACGTCCTTTACCGGATCGCCTGCCAGCTTCGGCACCACGGCCAGCACGTCTTGGTAGGATAGCTTGCTCGTGCGCACCAGGGCCGCCAGATCGCTGAGCAGCGCCACCTTCTCCGCGCGCGTCAGCTCCGCGTCACCCGAGCGCGGCGCGAGCAGCTTGGCCAGCAGATCGCCTTGGTAGAGAACGCGGTAGTAGCCGTGCCCATCGGCGTTGGCGGAGACCCACGCGGGGCACGCGCGCGCCTCGCCCAAGGTCAGCTCGCCTCGAGGCTTTTGGAGCAAGGTGCACGACGAGGCGACGCCTTTTGCGCCGGGGTAGCGCGCGCACACGGGGATCTGCCACGACGTCTCCGGCGCCTGCGCACCTGCAGGCAAATAGCGGCTTTGGGCGAGCGCGAGCTTCGGCGGCTGCCCCGCGTCGCAGCGCAAGGACGCGGTCACCAGCGGCACGCCCGGTTGATTCAAGAACGTCTCGAAGGCCGCGCCCACCGGCGCGCGCTCACCTTCGAACACCACGGCGAGGAACTGCTCGGCGGTCGCGTTCTTGTGCGCGTGCTTGGTGAGATAGCGCGTGACCCCGGCGCGGAACGCGTCGCGGCCGACCCAGTTCTCGAACATGTCGATGACGGCCGCGCCCTTCTCGTACGTGATGTGATCGAAGGCGTTGCCGATGTCGTCCTCGGTCGCGATGGGCTGGCGGATGCGCCGGGCGCTCACCAAGCTGTCGGCCCGCATGGCGCGCGCGGTGTCGGCGGCGCGCTCAGTGTCTTTGTGGCGCTCGGGCTGCCATGTCTCGATGAGGCGGTTCGTGATCCAGCTCGCAAAGGCCTCGTTGAGCCAGACGTCGTCCCACCACGCGGTGGTGACCAAATCCCCGAACCATTGGTGCCCGAGCTCGTGCGCCGTAATATCGATGTACTGATGGCGAAAGCGAACCGTTTCCTTTTCGGGAACGGACAAGATGAGCGACTGCCCGAAGGTGACGAGGCCCGGGTTTTCCATGGCCCCGGAGAAGACCGGGATATCCACACAATCGAGCTTCTCGTAAGGATACGGAATACCGAAATAGTCCTCGAGCTGCGCGAGAATTTTGCCCGTCACCTCCTTGGCGAACCGCGCCTCGGCACCGCGACCGCGCGGCACCACGATGCGCACCGGGGTGTGGTTCTTCCCGGCCGTGCCTGCGTCCACCACATCCATCGGTCCCACCGCGAAGGCCACCAAGTACGCGGGCAGCGGCTTGGTCTCCGCGAACTGCACGATCTTGTAGTCGCCCTCGATCTTCTCCGAGATGGGCGGGGTGTTGCTCAGCGCCCGATCGTCCTTTTTCACCTTCAGCCGCAGCTTCCAAGGCACCTTGAAGCCCGGCTCGTCGAAGCAAGGAAACGCGCGCCGCGCGTCGATGGCCTCGAGCTGCGTAAAGGCGTACCAGTGCTCCCCTTCCTTCTGCTTGAACACCCCGAACTCGTTCTTCGGCGAGATCGCGCCCGTGTAGTCGATCACCACGGTGGCCCGCCCGACGGACAGCGGGCGCGCCGGCTCGAGGCCGATCCGGCCGCCGCTCCCGGTGGAGTGCACCTTCGCGGGCGCTCCGTCGATGGTCGCGGTGCGCACGTCGAGCCCCAGGGCATGCAGCCACACGATCCGCGATGACGCCGCGACGTCGAGCGCGATGGTGATGTGCCCCTCGAAGCGATCCTCCGTCGGCACCACCGTGAGCGCGACATCGTAGGCCGTCGGGCGCACGGTCTCCGGAAGCCGCAACTCGGGCGGTGGAGGAGCCTCGGGGCGCGCGGGCTCCGACGCGACGGGGGCCGTTTCGGACGGCGGCGGCGAGGCTCCGGGCCTCGGGCTGCAGGCTGCGACGCTGGCGGCGAGGACACATGCCAGCGCGGGCAGAAGAACGGTCGGGACGTGGAAGGTTGGCATCGATCGCTTCCTCGGGGTTCAAACGAGTCTTCGCCGCGCGCGGGAATAAATTTCAGACGCGCACGGGTCACCGCGTACCGCGTACCACGCAACGTGCGCCGGGCGCCGGCCGAATCGAAAAAGCGTGAAGACTTCGCACACACTCACGCCCGACGATCCGCGGTTTCCGCCCCGCCTCGTGGGGCTTCGGTTGCCCGCGATCACGTTGAGCAGCCCGCTCGGTCCGGGGTTGGTGGTCGCCATCGTGGGCACGCGCGAGCCCGCCCCGGAAGCCGAACAGTTTGCCCGCGAGCTCGCGGCCGAGTGCGCGGCGGCCGGGATCGTGGTGGCCTCGGGGGGCGCGGTCGGGATCGATGCCGCCGCCCACCGCGGGGCGCTCGAAGCGGGAGGGCGCACATGGGCCGTGCTCCCCACCGGGTGCAACCACGTTTCGCCGCGCGAGCATGCCTCGCTCTTCGAGCGCATCGCGCAGGAGGAGGGCACGCTCATTTGGCCCTTTCCACCGGATCAGCGGGCCCACTACCACACGTACCATGCGCGCAACCGCGTGCTCGTCGCGCTCTCCGATGCGGTGGTGGTGGTGCAAGCCGGCATTCCGTCCGGTGCCCTCAACACCGCCAAGCACGCGCGCCGTTTCGAGCGCCCGCTTTGGGTGGTGGCGCCGCCTGCATGGAGCGAGCGCTTCGCCGGATCGCTTGCGCTGGTCGACCTGGGCGCGCGCGTATTAACGAGGGGGAGTGAGCTACTTTGCGCTTTGGGGGTTGTGCCGCGCGTCACCCCGCGCAAAGCCGACATCCAACCACGCAGGCCCAGGGCGAGCGGTCCGCCTCGAAAGGAAGCCCAGCACACCGACCGCCTGGACGGTTGTCTCGTCTCCAATAAAAGTTTCGTTGGGACCGATGGAGCTCAAGCGGTCTTTCAGGTGGCCGAATCCATGCCACTTCATATAGATGAGCTCACTGAGCGAACGAGGCTACCGGCCGCTACGGTAAGCACGGCACTCTTGACCCTCGCCTTAGAGAACGTACTAGTAGAGGGCCCGAACGGCTTCTTCCGTCGGGCTGAAGGTTATAAACACCTGTCATCATTGAACTTTTTGCCGAAAGACGCAGAGAACGATGGCGAAGACGCTCGTAGTCGTCGAGTCGCCCGCCAAGGCGAAGACGATCAAGAAGTATCTGGGGGCTCAGTACGACGTCGTCGCATCGAAGGGGCACGTTAAGGATCTTCCCAAGAAGCTCGGTATCAACATCGAGAACGGGTTCGAGGAGACCTATGAGGTCATCGCGGGGAAAGAAAAAGTCCTCGCCGAACTCAAGAGCGCCGCGAAGAACGTGGAGGAAGTGCTTCTGGCGACCGACCCCGATCGCGAGGGCGAGGCCATTGCATGGCACTTGGCCGACGAGCTGGGGAACAAGAAGACCGCCACCAAGCGCGTCGAATTTCACGAGATCACCAAGGCCGGTGTCCAGCGTGGCATCGAGTCGCCGCGCGAACTGAACAAACCTCTCTACGACGCACAGCGTGCGCGCCGGGTGCTGGACCGCATCGTCGGCTACGACGTGTCGGCCCTCGTGTGGTCCAAGCTCGCCTTCGGGCTGAGCGCGGGCCGCGTGCAGAGCGTGGCGCTGCGGCTCATCGTCGATCGCGAGCGCGAGATCGAAGCGTTCGTGCCGGTGGAGTACTGGAACACGAGCGTGGCGCTGGCGAGCGCCAAGTCCAACGGAGCGCGTCCGCAGTCCTTCGTGGGGCGGCTCACCACGCGCGACGGAAAGAAGTACGCGGTCGAGAACACCGAGAACGCGGGCGTCGTCAAGGGGCACCTCCAGTCGGCCGCGTACGCGATCACCAAGATCACGCGCTCGGAGCGCAAGAGGAAGGCGCCCGCGCCGTACACCACGAGCAAGCTGCAGCAAGACGCCGTCAACCGCCTCGGCTTTGGCGCCAAGCGCACCATGCAGGTGGCCCAAGGCCTCTACGAAGGCGTCGACTTGGGCAAAGACGGCGGCCCGGTGGGCTTGATCACGTACATGCGTACGGACTCCACCCGCCTGTCGCCGGAAGCGGTGGCCGCGTGCCGCGATCGGATCGAGCAGGTGTACGGCAAGGAGTTCGTCCCCGCGAACCCCAACACCTTCAAGTCGAAGAAGGGCGCGCAAGACGCGCACGAGGCCATTCGCCCGACGAGCCTCGAGCTGTCCCCCGAGACGGTGCGCAAGCACCTCAAGGAGGAGCAATTCAAACTCTATAAGTTGATTTGGGATCGCTTTACGGCGTCTCAAATGAAGGAAGCCGTTTACGATCAAACGGGCGTCGACATCGAGGCCAAGGTCTCGGGCGGTCCCGCTTACGGTCTGCGCGCCAGCGGCCGCGTGCTCAAGTTCGCCGGCTGGCTCGCGGCCTACGGCGAGGGCGGCGGCAAAGGCGAGATGGCCGGCGAGGAAGAGGCCGACGAAGCAGCCAACGCCGCCCCGCTCAAGCTGGAGTCGGCCGAAGGTGCCTCCGAGGATGAGGCCACCTTGCCGGAGCTGGCCGAGGGCGAGAAGCTCAAGGTGGTCGATCCGCCGGGCGTCTTGACGGAGCAGAAGTTCACCCAGCCGCCCCCGCGCTTCAACGAAGGCTCGCTGGTGCGCGAGCTCGAGGACCGAGGCATCGGCCGCCCCAGCACGTACGCCGAGATCATCAGCAAGGTGCAAGCGCGCGACTACGTCGAGAAGATCGACGGGCGCTTCCGCCCGACCACGCTCGGCAAATACGTGGTCGATGGCTTGGTGCGCAGCGAGCTCGATTTCATGGACCCGGCGTTCACCTCGAGCATGGAGGTCCAGCTCGACGAGGTCGAGGCCGGAAACGAAGACCGGGTGGCGTTGCTCACGCGCTTCTACAAGCGCTTCCGCGAGCAGCTCGACGTCGGCAAGAAGGGCAAGCGCTGGAACCCCGACCCGGAGCCGACCGACGAGATTTGCGAGGTCTGCAACGAGGGGACCATGATGAAGCGCTGGTCGAAGAACGGCTGGTTCCTCGGCTGCGCCAACTACCCCAAGTGCAAGAACACGCGCGATCTCGGGCCCGACGGCAAGGGCACGCAGACGCGCGAGACCGACATCGTCTGCGACAAATGCTCGAAGCCGATGGTCATCCGGAGCGGCCGCTACGGAGAGTTCCTATCGTGCACCGGATACCCGGCGTGCAAGAACGCCAAGCCGGTTCCGCTCGGCGTGGCGTGCCCCAAATGCGGGGGCGATCTCATCGAGGTACGGCCGAAGAAGAAGGGCGGAAAAACCTTTTACGGCTGCTCGAATTACAATCACGAAACGCTCAAGTGCGATTTCAAACTATGGCAGAAGCCGATTCAGTCCCCCTGCCCGGACTGCGGCGCGGCCTTCTTGGTCATGGGCGGCACCAAAGCCAAACCCATGATCGCCTGCGCCAACAAAGAGTGCGGCTACAAGCGTTCGCCCGACCTACCCGAGGAAACGGCCGCCGCATCGCCCGCGACCCCTGGCGAGGAAGAGGTCGCATCCAAAACCCGACCTTCGGCATCGAAGTTGGCTCCTCTTCCGAGTGTAGGCGGCGCGGAAGCGTCCACGGCATCGGGTCGATGACATTTTCGTATCAGCTAAGCCGTAGACGAACGACATCGAGGGCTCCACAGTTTGCTCAGGCTTTGTCCATTCGAAGGATCCGGCGCCCGCGATGGCGGGTGCCGGCATTCACGCGGCCAGGGACAAAACCATTCCAATGAGCGCAAAAACCCAAAAAGAACGCGACCATCGAGTCCTGCCGTGTGCTAAGGACCAACGCACGTGCGGTCCAAGGGGGTTCCAATGAAGCTGTGGACGCAAGAGCGTGCGCGACCCGCGCGTCCTCGAAGGGTTTCGTCTGGTCAAATGCGTGTTGGTACGCCAATTTGGGACCTTCCATCGCTGATTGACGTGGCCGACGCCATCGTCATCGCCTCTGCGCTCGAGGACAAAAGCTCCTGGGAAGAGGGGCGCATCGTCACGCACTCCCGCGTTCGCATCGACCGCGCCATCGCCGGTCACTTGGGCAACGAGCCCCTTTGGATTCGAACCAAGGGCGGGACCATCGGCTCGATTTGCCAGTTCGTCGACGGCGAAGCGGTCCTGCAAAAGACGTGGCCGTCCTTGCTGTTCTTGGTGCGCGTTCCAAACGGGAGCTCCAGCTCGGGGTTCGAGATCGCGGGCGGCGCACATGGGCAGTTCCCCATCGTGCTGGGCGAGCACGACGAACCGCGCGCCATTCCGAGCCCGTGGTTGTGCGTGCTGAACCCCATCGCCGACGAGCTCAAGCTCGACCCGTTCGCCTCCGTGACGCTCGACAAGATCTCGCGCGATCTCTCGAAAAGCTGGGCGCGCGCGCACGCATCGTCCGATCCGGGTGGGGCAGCGCCGAAGACCGCGCCCGCCAAGGGCGAGCCAAGTCGTTCCGGTTAAAGCTTCGGTTGAAGCTTCGCGGCGCGCGCTGCAAACTGCGCGGCGCATGAACGCCCCGCTTCGGCTCGCCGTGGTCTGCGATCTTCTGGAAGAAGGATGGCCGAGCATGGATCTCGTCGCCGAGATGCTGCTCGCCCACCTCGCGCGCGATGCGCGGGTCACCACCACGCGCATCCGCCCAGTGTTCGAGCGCCGGGTCTCGCGCCTGCCGCTCGGCGCGCGCCGCAAGAACCTCGGCTTCAACGCGGACCGACTCATCAACCGCATGTGGGACGTGCCGCGCGCCGCACGGGGTTTGCACCGCACCAGCGATCTGTTCCATGTGTGCGATCACAGCTATGCGCACGTGGTCCACGCCCTGCCCGCCGAACGGGTGGGCGTGTTCTGCCACGATCTGGACGCCTTTCGTTCGGTGCTCGAGCCCGCGCGCGAGCCGCGCCCGCTCTGGTTCCGGGCCATGTCGCGCCGTCTCTTGCGCGGCCTCGAGAAGGCGCGGGTGGTCTTTTATTCGACCGACTCCGTGCGCGATGGCATTCGCAAATACGATTTGATCGACGACCGAAAATTGGTGCAAGCGCACTACGGCGTCTCGCCCGAGTTCGTGCCCGCGGCCGGGCCGACGATCTCGCTCGAGCATCTGCCGATTCGCACCATCGGCCATCGCCCCTTTTTGCTGCACGTCGGGAGCTGCATCCCGCGAAAGCGCATCGACGTGCTCCTGGACGTGTTCGCGGAGGTCCAGCGCGAGAGCCCCGATCTGCGCCTGGTGCAAGTGGGCGGGAGCTTCACCGACGAGCAAAAGGCGCGCATCGAGCGCCTTCACATCGGCGGATCGCTCGTGCAGCTGCGCGGCATCGATCGCACCGAGCTGGCCGAGATCTACCGGCGCGCCACCTTGGTGCTGATGCCCAGCGAGGCGGAGGGCTTCGGGCTGCCCGTCATCGAAGCCCTGTCGTGCGGCGCCACCGTGCTCGCGAGCGATATCCCGCCGCTGCGCGAGGTGGGCGGCGACGCCGTGCCGTTCCTCCCCGTCGGCGACACGGGCGCGTGGGCCGCCGCCGTCTCGGACCTCCTGCGCAACCCGGCGCACGCGCCATCCGAAACGGTGCGCTTGGCGCAGGCCGCGCGCTTTTCGTGGACGTCGCACGCGAAGATCATCCTCGATACGTACGTGGGCCTGTCGTAGTCCGGGCGCGCATCACGCTCATCGAGAGCCCTACGCATGTTGCTCCGCCCTCCCCCGCTGCCGCCGCTCAGCGCCATTCGCGTCTTCGAGGCGGCGGCGCGCCACGAGAGCTTTACGCGCGCCGCCGAGGAGCTGGGGATGACGCAAGCCGCGGTGAGCTACCAGATCAAGCTGCTCGAGCAAGAGCTGGGGATGCCGCTCTTTCAGCGGCTGCCGCGAAAGGTGGTGCTGACGGCCACCGGCAAGCGGCTGGCGTCGCCGGTGGTGGAGGCCTTTACGATCTTGCGCGCGGCGTTCGCCGACACTTCGGAGAGGGCCGAGGGGGAGCTCTCCATTTCCACCTTGCCGACCTTCGCGTCCAAGTGGCTCGTTCACCGCCTCGGGACGTTTCAATTGCGAAACCCGAAGCTGGCCGTGCGCCTGGATACGTCGATTGGCTTGGTCGATCTCACGGGCGGAGCGTTCGATGTGAGCGTGCGGCTCGGCAGCGGTGAGTGGCCGGGGCTCGCATCGCATTTTCTCCTACCCAACGCGTACACCCCGCTCCTCGGCCCGAAGCTCTTGCGGACGCTCGGGCCCCATCCGAAGCCGTTGGATCTTCTCAAGCTCTCGCTCTTGGGGCGAACGGCCTGGTGGATCCGATGGTTCGCCGAGGCCGGGGTCGAAGGGGTCGACTTGTCGGGCCGGGTGGAGCTCGCGCTGTACCAAGAGCAGTTCGACGTAACGGCGGCCATCGAGGGGCACGGGGTGGCGCTGGCCTCGCCGCTCTTCTTTGCGCGGGAGATCGAGGCGGGGCTCTTGGTCCACCCTTTCGGGCCGGTGGTTCGGGATCGGAACGCATATTGGGTCGCCTACCCCGAGTTTCGGCGCCGGTCGGAGAAGATCCGGACCTTCGTGAGCTGGATCCTGGGCGAGGCCAAGGCCGATCCGGCGCTCGAGGCCCTGGGGCCGAGGAAGAAATAGCGCGCGGCCGGCTCGGGCAAAGCCGCGGGATTTTGCTAGATCAAAGGCCCGTCATGGCTCTCTCGCCCACCCCGCCGCAATCCGAGCACCCCACCGTGGAGAACGATCCGCATCTGAAGCGGCTCTTTTCGCTGCTCTCCGAGATGGGCTCGGTTCTCGTCTGCTATTCGGGCGGGGTCGACAGCGCCTTCGTCCTGGCGGCGGCGCATCGCGTGCTCGGGCCGCGCGCGGTGGGCATGACGGCGGTCAGCCCGAGCCTCCCCTCGTTCGAGCGCGATGCGGCCGTCGATCTGGCGCGCCGCATTGGCGCCCGCCACGAGCTGGTGGAGTCGGGCGAAATCGAGGACGCGAACTACACGAAGAACGACGTCGACCGCTGTTTTCACTGCAAGTCCGAGCTCTATCGGTTGAGCGCGAAGAAGAAGGTCGACTGGTCGCTGGACTGGGTCGCCAACGGCACCAACCTGGACGATCTCGGCGACTACCGCCCCGGCCTCGAGGCCGCCAAAAACGCCGAGGTGCGCAGCGTGCTGGTCGAGTGCGGCTTTCGCAAAGAAGACGTGCGCCGCGGGGCGGCCCTCCTCGGGCTTCCGGTGTGGAACAAACCTGCTTCCGCGTGCCTGTCGAGCCGCATTCCCTATGGCACCGAGGTGACCCGCGAGCGCCTCGCGCAAATCGATGGCCTGGAGGGCGAGCTCCATCGCCTCGGTCTCGAGCAAGTGCGCGTCCGCTGGCACGCGCTGGGGAGCACGCGCGACACGGCGCCCGGTGCGATTGCGCGCATCGAGGTGGAGGCGCGCGAGCTGATGAGAGCCTTCGAGCTGCGCGACACCATCGTGGAAGCCGGCAAGCGGTGCGGCTTCCGCTATGTGACCTTGGATCTGCAAGGGTATCGAACCGGGAGCCACAACGAGGTGCTCGTCGGGCGAAGCTTGCGGGTGGTGAGCTGACGACACACCAAGGCGAAACAAGCTACTCGATGTGCGACGGGCTTCACGCATGCTCCGTCACCATGTCGCGTGGACAATGTCGCGCATGAACGATAACGCAGCCATTGCACCACCGCTCGCCGTGATTATCGCTGGCGTTCATGAAAGCAAGTCTCCGCGACGGCGGAATGGGGATCGCCCTGGCGCCGATGCTCGCCGCCGCCGCGAGTTGCTCGTTGGCGTTTTCGCCGGATGATTTGTCGCGCGGTTCGGGAGGTGGCGTCGCGCTACCTGGCGACTGCACGTTGACGCAAGAACCGAAGGACAATCCGGCGTGCGTGGATGATCGCGTCGGCATCTTCGTATCGCCCTTGGGCGACGACGCCAATCCTGGAACGAAAGCGCAGCCTGTCCGCACCCTGGGTAAGGCGATCCAGCTCGCGAACGACAAGCCGCGCATCTACATTTGCGAAGGCGAGTACAACGAGGCCGTGACCCTCGACAAGGCCGTGTCCATCTTCGGGGGCTTCACCTGCGGCACGTGGAGTTTTGGAAAGGGCGCGACCAAGTTGAGGGCTGCACCGCCGGCCATTCCACTGAAGATCGACGGCATCCGAACGATCCCCGGGGGGACGACGATCGCGGATCTCGACATCGAGGCTGCGAGCGCCGCCCATGCGACGACGGTCGCTTCCGGCTCGAGCATTGCGGTGTTCGTGACGGCTTCGGGCCAAGTCCTCTTTCGGCGCGTTCGAATGACAGCGGGCACGGGGCGGCGGGGCGTTACCTTGCCGACGGGAAAAAACTACGGCGACAACGCCATGGACCACCCCGCAGGCGATGCTCCATCCGGCGTCTCGGGAGGACGCGGGGGACGCGTCGAGTGCACGGACAAAAGGTCTTCGGAGGGCGGACGAGGAGGGAGCGCAGCAGGTGGTGATACGAGCGGCACCCGAGGTAGCTCGGCCCCGAACCCGATCACCGAGCCAGGGCGCACGGGAGAGGGCGGAACAGGCGGCGCGGCGTGCACGGCCGGCCTACCGGGCGCGAACGGTGAGCGGGGCTCTATCGCGTGGGGTGCCAAAACCTTGGGCAAGCTAGAACCTTCGGGGTGGACGCCCGCATCGGGTGAAAAGGGCTCCAACGGGCTTCCCGGACAAGGTGGTGGAGGCGGCGGCGCAACCGCAGGGTCGACCCTCGGCGGAAGTGGCGGCGGCGCGGGTGGCTGCGGAGGCGCGGGAGGACCAGGGGGCGACGGGGGTGGTTCGAGCTTTGCGCTCCTGGTGTATCAATCGCCGGTCACACTCGAAAGCTGCAGCCTCCTCGCTGCCGATGGTGGCGACGGTGCCCGGGGGGCGGATGGAGAGGCTGCACAACCCGGAGCCACCCGGGGACCTGTATCTCTGGGGACGACGGGGTGCCAAGGTGGCGACGGCGGCAATGGCGCGAGCGGTGGCGGTGGTGGCGGCGGCGCGGGTGGTCTCTCGGTGGGCATCGCGTACGTCGGTCCGAAACCCTCGCGCGACCCCGCGACCGGTGTGGTGGTTGGCAAAGCCGGAGCGGCGGGTGATCAAGGGAACGGAGGTCCGCCCGCGAGCAATTCGACCGGCGCCGGCAAAACGGGATGGCAGGCCAATGAGGTCGACCGCGACAACGCGCCGAGCACAGCGGCCTGCGAGTTGGAGCTCGTACCGCCCTACAAAAACGGCATCACGTCATGCTAGGGAAGCGTACGCTTCGAGCTGCGCTCGCGGACGGCGACGGGGTTCGGGTCGACCGGCAACGTGACGCGGAAGGCGGCGTCCGGCGACGCTCGTGCACGGACAGAGAGAGCTGCGAGCTGGCGCACACGCGCGCCGTTTAAGTCGCTTACAGGGGCGTCCGAGGACAGGTTGGTGCTCGGGTCTCCTTCTCCCTGCGAGCGATATCGAATGAAAAATAGCGGCTTTGGCTCATGGATCGCGTGTGCGCGCCTGCTTCGGGATGGACGCGGTGCCTCCTCGGTCGAGTACGTGCTCTTGCTGGTCGGGATCCTGCTCGCGGTCGCCGGCGGCTTTCGCGCCCTCGGCGGAGCGAACGCGATCGCGGCCAACCATACGACCGCGGTCCTCTTCGGCGGCCAAGCGCCCATCGGCGGCTCGCTCGAGTGGGGAAGCTCGGGCGCCGCGTGCAATGCCCTGGGCTGCATCACCCCCGGCGGCAATTGCTTCGTGGCGGGAACCCAGGTGGCCACGCCGTCCGGCGAGCGGGCCATCGAGAGCCTTCGCGCCGGGGATCTCGTGCTCGCACGCGGTGAGCTCGATGACGCGGTGACGGCGCGCCCGATCCTTCGAACGTTCGTTCGTCCGGCCCCTTCGCTGGTCGACGTGCACGTCGTCACCGACGATGGCGCGCGCGAGACGATCCGCTCGACCCCCGAGCATTTGTATTTTGCACACATTTATGGATGGCTGCCGGCGAGCGATCTCAGGCCGGGGGAAATGCTGCTCGATCGCGCAGGGCGCGACGTTCGCGTGACCAAGGTCGCGGCCGTTGCGCAAGAGGCCGTCGTCTACAATGTCGAGGTCGACGTCGATCATACGTACTTCGTCGGCCACAGCGCCGTATGGGTCCACAATCCGCCGGGCTGCGGTGGCGAGCCAGCCACGGCGCCTGGCCAAGGCGGGCAAGCTCCGGCGCCTGGCCAAGGCGGGCAAACCCCACCACCGGATCCCGGCGAACAACCCCCGCCGCAGCGGGATCGGCAATTCGTCGACGACTTTCCCGACGATTACAGGCAACACGACGATTTTTCCCGTCTCGACGACACCGTCGGCCAAATGCTCGTCGAAGGGGTTCACAACAAGGTGGGGGCGCCCGGGACCATCGCGAGCAACCGAACGACCACGACCATCACCCTCTTGGCGGACGGAAGCCTGCTCTTGACGACGTCCGGCAAGCAGTCCGGGACGAGCCCCGCCCAGCGCCAGGCCCTGCGCGAAGCGCTGAGGCGCGCGGGGTATCGGGAAGACGTCATCGCCAACAAAGTGCTCATCGCCGACGAGCGAGGAAACCTCGCCTATCTCGGCGCCAGGGACCCGGGTCGGATCTACAAGGCGGGCCCCGATGGTGTGGCTTCCGAGTTCGGCCGGCCCACGGACAGCGGACACCACGGAGAAGGAAAGGGCATTTGGGGAGCCCTCCAACACGGCAGCATGCCGACGAAGCAGTGGTCGAGCTCGGGCGCCGGCCACAACGGGGCCGCATGCCGGGACTGCCAAAGGCTGCAAGAGCAGTACGGGATCGAAAACCCAACGGGCAAACAAAGCACCGGCGGAATCGCGCCCGAGCTCAAACGCCCGTCCGCGCCATGATCGCTCAGGGCAACGTGCGGCTCGAGCTGCGTTCGCGAACGACGGCGGCGGGGTTGGCGTCGACCGGCAAGGTGACGCGGAACGTGGTGCCCACGCCCACGGTGGATTCGACGGAGACGGCGCCGCCGAGGCGGGTGATGACGGCGTGGACGATGGCCAGGCCCAAGCCGGAGCCACCGAATTTGCGCGAGACCTTGTGATCGACTTGGCGGAAGGGCTCCCAGATGGTCTGCAGCGATTGCGGCTCGATGCCGATGCCCGTGTCTTGCACCTCGACCACCACGCTCTTGCCCTCGGAGGAGACGCGGGTGACGATCTGGCCCTTCTCCGTGAACTTCACGGCGTTGCCGATGATGTTCGTGAAGACTTGCTGGAGCTTCACGAAGTCGCCCCGCACGCGCGGCACGCTCTCCGGCGCCGGGACCTGCAGGGCGAGCTTCAGCGGCTTGTGGCCGATGAGCCCCTCGGCGCGGGCGATGCACCGCTCCAGCACCTCTTGAATGGAGACGGGCTCGATGAAGAACTTCATATGGTCCGACTCGAGCTTCGCCACGTCGAGGATGTTGTTGATGATGGCCAGCAGCTCCCGCGAGACGTGGTTGATCTTGCGCGCGTAGCTGCGCACGTCGGGCATGGTGCTGGGGTTGTCCTCGATCATCGACGCGAAGCCGCCGATGGAGACCAGCGGGGTGCGCAGCTCGTGCGACATGTTGGTGAAGAACTCGCTCCGCGCGGCGCGCTCGTGATCGCGGCGCGTTTGCTCCACATAGGAGCTCGCGGCGCGCACGCGCAGGCGCCACCACACGGCGACGACCGCGATGCACACCAGTATGGACGCGGCGATCGCCTCCACGATGATCCACTGGTTGCGCACCGTGCCGTGCTGCGCGTCGAAGAGCTGGCCCGCGCGCACGTCGGCGTCGAGCACCTTGTCCGCCCACTCGTCGACGTGCGCGTGGAGCAGGCGCATCCCGTCGAGCTCCGAGGGCCCCTCGCCGCGCGCGAGGACGCTTCGCAGCCGCTCGACCCACGCGTCGACCACCTCGCGCAGGTGGGCGCGCGCTTGGTCCTCCTCGGGATCGTCGGCGGAGGCGGCCATCAAGGAGGAGAGCAGGCGCCCGACCTCGGTGAAACGGCTCTCCCATACGGTGCTCGGGTGCCCGTGCCAGTGCTCGAGCAGCGCCACGTAGAGGAGGCGGCAGTTGCGGCGGATTTGGGTGCCCAGCTCGATGTGCACGCGCTCGATGGACCCGCGGCGGTGCAGCTCGTCGAGCTCGACTTGGAGCCGCGCCGCGTGGACTTGGAGCATCACGAACCCGATGACGAGAAGCGCCGTGGCGAGCAAAAAACGGCGCGACGCGGGCGCCGGCGGCGGGCTTTTCGACGAGCGGGCGGCCGAGAGGTCACCCACGGGCTTCATCCGGTTCGGTGCTCCAAGATGGTGGAGACGGCGTCGTAGAGGGCCGCGAGCCCGTCGGACTTCAGCACGTACGAGGCGCGCGGGGTGCTGCGCGCCAGCTCGTAGAGCCGCTCCTCGTCCATCGACGAATAGAAGACGATGCGCATGTCGGGCACCGAGCGCAGGCCGAGCAGCAGCTTGGCGAGGGCGCCGCCGTCGAGCGCGGGCATCATCACGTCGAGCACCACGATCTCGGGGCGGTGCCGCATCACCAGCGAGCTGACCCCCAGGGCCGAGTTCGACGGCACCACCCGGATGCCCCGCGCCGCGAGATACGACCCCACTTGCACCAGCATGTCGGGGTTGTCATCCACGATCAAAACGGTCGGGAGCCTGGACGGCTTGGGGCGGGGGGTGTCCTCCATCTCCGTATTCTACTACCGGACGTCGGGGTGCTGCGAATACCAAGTTCGCGCCGTCGCTTGAATGAGCGGCGTGCGAAGTTGCGGATTGGGGTGGGTGCGCAAAAAGCCGATTGGGTTGAAAACCGATATTCCGGAGGCGCGCTCCAATCGGGAGAAGAAGTCGAAGAGGAAGATGCCCCCCTTCTCCGACCAGCGGTATTGCGGGCGCCGCGCGCGGCCGGTGTCGAGCACGTCGATGCACCCGAAGTTGTCGGCCGCGGCCTCGTTGAACTGGTTGAGGCCCGGCAGGATGCGCGTCACCATGTGCCCCACGACCGCGGGGTTGGGCCCCGAGCTCATCGCCTGACCGTTGGCGCAGCCCGTGTGACCCAAGTAGTGGTGGGCCAGCTCGTGCCCGAACGTAAAGGCGATGATGTCGTCGAACAGCTCGCGCGCGTGCGAGAGGCGCTGCGGGTTCATGGCGTACTGGATGGGGATGATGCCCTGCGGGAGCGCGGGGCTCTGCGGCTTGGCCTGCATCAAGCGCGGCAGAACCGCGCTCATGTACGCTTCGTACGTCTGCGTGCCGAATAGCTCGTCGGTCGCGCGGGTCTGCGCGACACCATCGACCGCGTCCAGCAAACCGGCGGTGCCCGCGAGGAACGGCGCGCCGTTGTCGTCGCAGCCCGCGTAGGCGTTGACATCGGGATCGGCATCGAACACCAGCGGGATGCCGCGGACCTTTTGCTGATTGGTCGGGTTCAGTTGCAGAATGAGCTCGCCCAGGATCGCGCGAACCTCGGCTTGCTGCGCCATGGCGCCCACCAGCGGCGGCAAGATCGAGGGCGCGCCCGGCGGCGGCTGCGACGCGCCCGGCATGGGCGCGGCGCGCGGGGGCTGCTGCGGAGGAGGGTAGCCCTGCGGCGGATAGGGCTGTCCTTGCGGCGGGTATGGCTGGCCATAGGGCGGCGGCTGGCCGTAGGGGCCCGGTTGGCCATACGGGCCTTGCGGGCCATACGGGCCGGGCTGGCCGTACGGCCCTTGTTGGCCATAGGCGCCGGGCGGCGGCGGGTATGAGGTGCGCCGCGGGGGATCCGACGAGGCGCACCCGCTCGCCACGGCGAGGACGAGGGGGAGAAGGGCAAGGAGCGGGAGGAGCGCGCGCGAGGGGCGAAGCATGATCGACTCGAGGTAGGACGGCTTCATGAGCGCGCCTATTCTCGTCGGTGGCGTGGGTGCCGTCACTCCCCTTGTTAAGGTCTCAGGAGGTCGTGCTCCCCACGGCGGGCGGCGCGGCCTCGCCGAGCTCGCGCAGGGCGTGGGCAAAGGCTCGAGCGTCTTGGAAGCGGTCGCGCGGCGAGGGCGCGAGGGCGCGCTCGATCACGGTTTGCCAGCCGAGCGGGAGATTGCGTAGCGCGATCTTGATGCGGGCGGCGCGCGGGCCGGTGCCGGTGGGGCTCGGGCCCGAGAGCCAGAGACCGCTGGGGGTGGGAGGCGGAGGCTCGCCCACCAGGCATTCGTAGAGGACCGCGCCGAGCGCGAACAAGTCGCTGCGCGCGTCGACCTCGCCGCCCGTCTCTTGCTCGGGCGACATGTACCCGGGGGTCCCGAGGGGCGCGCCCATGTTGGTGATGCGCGTCTCCTCCCACTCCACGCGCGCGATGCCGAAGTCGAGGAGCTTGACCCGCTCGGGCGGGCGCGCGGCGCCGGCCTCGGGCACCGGCTGCTCGATGAAGAGGTTCGACGGCTTGAGATCGCGGTGCACCACGCCGGCCGCGTGCACGGCGATGAGCGCTTCGCAAATTTGAAGGGCCACGGGGAGGAGGTGATCGGGCGAGAGGGCGCCCTTGTTTCGAAGGCGCACGGCCAAGGACTCGCCCTCGAGCAGCTCCATCACCAGGTACGCGGTGCCATCGGGCAGGTGCCCGTGGTCGATCATCTCCACCACGTTGGGGTGCCACGCGAGGCCGAGCGCCTCCGCCTCGCGCCGCAGGCGGTCCGAGGCCACGGCGTCGTGCGCGGCGGCGGCGCGCAGGAGCTTGATCGCCACCGGCAGATCGTCGCGGACACGACACGCCTCGTAAATGACGCCGCTGGCGCCCGATCCCATGCGCTGCTTGATGCGGTATTGGCCGGCCACCACGGTGCCTTCGAGCCTCCCGGCCGCCACCCGCTCGCGCGTCTCTTTGAGGGCCAGGTTGCGCTCGAGCGCGTTGACCCGCATCGACTGGGCGAAGACCTCGGCGCGCCTTCGGTGCTCGCGCGCCCACGCGGCGCCAAAGAGGGCGCCGCCGGTGGCGGTGGCGCCCACGCACAGGAGCTGCCCGGTGAGCGACAGGTCCGTGAAGAAGGTGGCGCCGCCCAAGATCGAGCCGATGGCGCCCGCGATGGTGGTGCAGACCGCGACGCGCGACGGGTACCAGCGCACCTCGTAGTCGCACGCGAGCTCGCTGATGCCGCCTTTGCGCTTGCCCAGGGAGACCACGTGGCCGCGCCCGTAGCCGAACAGCGCGGGGACGGCGCTCAGCTGGGCGACGCGCATATCGTCGAGGAGGCCATCCTCCTCGATGCGGGGATCGTGTGCAATATGCACCCTTCCGCGCCACATGGCGTTTCCGGCGACGAGGGTCTGCCAGCGGGTGGTGCGGCCGTACTCGCTCTCGTTGGCGTCCAGGCGGGAGAACGCATCGAGCGGGCCGCTCGTTCCGCGCAGCACGCGCATCCAGAACCCGAGGTTGTCGGGCAGGATGATGAACCGCCACGCCTGGATGATGGCCGCGCGCGAGGCCACGTCGACGAAGGCGACCAGCGCATCGTGGAGCGCCATGAGGGACATGGGGCGGGTCTCGTCATCGAGATCGTCGCGTTGGATGTGGCAACGATGGAGCCAGGCGTCCGCCTCGGCCGGGCCTTTTTCCGCCTCGAGGTACATCAAGAGCGCCTTCACGAACGAAGTGCTCACCTGGCCTGCGGGAAAGCTCGTTCGATTCACGCCCTCTCCAATCTGTTTCCAACTATAGCCGCTCGGCGAAAGGTAGGATGACAAAGGATCACCGATGTCCAACCCACCGCAAAAAGACGGCCGATCGCGGGATTCCACGCGGGAGGACGCGCTCGCCCTCACCTCCGCGCTGACCCGCGCACGAAAGCGCCTGTCGCAACGCGTCCTCGCGATCCAACGCGATCTCGACCGCATCGACGAAGCGGAGGCCTGGGCGGCCCGCGCACCTTGGCTGGTGGCGGCGGCGGCGCGCGCACCCCGTGGAGCTCGGTTCCTGGAGGTGAGCGACTGGTCCCCCGAGGGCGAGGAGCAGAAGCTGACGTTTCCGCTGGATCCGAGCCGAACGGCACGCGAACAAGTCGAGGCGGCCTTTCAACGGGCGCGCCGGCTGCGGCGTGGGAGGCCGCTGGCCGGCGAGCGGCTCGCCGAGGCGAAGCGGGCCATCGTGGCGGTGGACGAGTTGCGGGCAGAGTTGCACGGGATCGTGGCGGACGACGAGGGGGCGCGTGACGGCGGGATGGGTGACGGCGGGGAACTTCGCGACGGGGAGCGGAATGGCGATTCGGCTCCCTCGCCCTTAGGGCGCCTCGCGGAGTTACGGCAGCGCGCCATCGCGGCGCTCCCGCACGATGTTCGCGGCGTGATCCCCGGCGCCGTTCGCCCGATCTCCCCGAAGGCCAAAGCGCTGTCGGAGGGACGCAAGCCGCCCTTTCGGACGTTCACGGCGCGCAGCGGGATGCGGATTTTGGTGGGGCGGCGGGCCGAGCTGAATGACGAGCTCACGTTTCAAGTTTCGCGCCCGTATCATCTCTGGTTGCATGCGAAGGACCAGCCCGGCGCACACGTCATTGCATGGAACGAAAAAGGAAAAGCGCTGACGGAGGCCGAGCTCGCGGACGCCGCGTGCCTGGCGGGACACTTCTCCGAGGCGCGCGGCGAGCCGATCATCGACGTGACGTACACCCCGCGCCGGTACGTGCGAAAACCAAGGCGCGCCCCGCCAGGGCTCGTGATCGCCGATCGCGCGAAGGTGTTCTCGGTGCGCATCGATCCCGCGCACCTGAAGGCGCTGCTGGCCACCGAGGTGGAAGGGTGAGCGCGGAAGCTCGAACGAAGCGAAGAAGAACCGAAAAAGGAACGCAGAAGGACGAGGGATGACCGAATGCGGCTCTTCGAGATCATAAGCCGATGGATGGGGCGGGTCGAGGTCGTCTTGGCCGGCGCCGACGAGGAGCTGCGCGCGGGCGAAGACGCGCTGGCCTCCGGCGATGCGATGCTCGCGCGCGCACTCGCCCACGCCGTGCTCAAACGCCTCCCCGGCTCGCTCCTCGGGCTCGCGCTCCTGGCCGACGCCTGCGAAGCGGCGGGCCTCGACGCCGAGCTGGCGCTCACCTTGGAGGAGCTCGCGGGCCTCGCCGGCTCGAACGCCGAGGTGTGGGTGCGGCTGGCGCGCGCCCGCCAAAAGACGATGGCCCCGGCCGACGAGGTGCGCGACACCTTGGTGCGCGCGCTGGCGGTGGCCGGCCCCGGCAGCGACGCCCGCCGCGAGGCGCTCCTCTCCCTGGCGGATCTGGATCTGGCGCAGGGCGACGGCGCGCGCGCCGAGCTATGGCTCGAACGCCTGGCCGATCGGCGCTCGCCCGAGGTGGCGCTCCGCCGCGCGGAGGCGCGCCTGGCGCAGCACGACGTGCAAGGCGCGCACGCGGCCATCGAGGAGGCGCCCACCGATCCGACGCATGGACGCGCGGAGCTGGTGCGCGGCCGCATCCTCGCAGTCTCCGGCGACAAGGCGGCGTTCGTCTCCCTCATTCGCGCGTACGTGCTCGAGGTCCCCGGCGCCAGCGAGCTGCTCGCGTCGACCCTGGCGTGGGCCCCCAGCGACGACGCGATCCGCGCCCGCGTGCGCCTGGTGGTGGAGCACCGGGGCGAGACCAAGCTCGCGCGATGGCGCGCCGCCTTCGCCCGCGCCGATGGCCGTCGCGACGAAGCGCGCGCCGCCCTGCGCGACGCGCTGGAGAGCGGCGATCGAAGCGCGGCGCACCCCCTGCTCGACGCGGCCCTCGAGGACGGCGATCCCGCGGGGCTCGAGGTCGCCCTGGCCGCGCTCGACGACGATCCCGATCCGGTGGTGGCCGACGCGCGCAAGCTCCCCGATCCCGCCAAGCTCGGCACCGGCGAGGAGCTCGCGCCCCTGCTCGACCACCTGGCCACCGTCACCGAAGGGCGCGCCAAGCCTTGGGCGGAGGCCGTGCGCAAGCAAATCGCGCTCAGGTGGATCCCGCCGTCCGGCGATCCCGCCGCGTGGGGCCCCTTGCTCGCGCGCCTCGACCGGCACGCCCAGACCCTGCACGATCTCGAGAGCACCGCGCGCCTGTCGGAGCTCTCCGCCGAGCGAAGCCGGCCCGTGCGCGTGGCCATCGTGGGCGAGTTCAACGCCGGAAAGAGCACCTTCATCAACGCGCTGATGGGCAAAGACGTCGCCCCCACCGGCGTTTTGCCGACCACCGCCACCTTGCACCACCTGCGCTATGCGTCCGATCCCATCGCGCGCATTTGGTTCGAGCCGGAGGCCGAGGGCCCGCGCGAGCGCATCGTGCCGGTGAGCGAGCTGCGCGCCACCTTGAAAACCGTTGCCCACGCAACGATTCGGCGGGTCGAGATCCTGCTTCCCCTGCCCTCGCTCACCCGGGTCGAGGTGATCGACACGCCCGGCTTCAACGCGCCCGACGTCGCGCACGGGAAGGCCGCGCGCGCCGCCTTCGAGGAGGCGGACGCCGTGATCTGGCTCTTCGACGCGGGGCAAGCCTTGAAGCAGAGCGAGCGGCTCGTCCTCGACGAGGCCAAGGCCGCGCGCATCCCCGTGCAGATCCTGGTGAACAAGGCCGATCGCTTGACCCCCTCCGATCTCGCCAAGGTGATGGAACGGGTCGCCTTCGAGCTGGGCGAGCTGGGGGTCACCTCGTGGACGGCCCCGCGCGCGCTCTCGGCGCGCCTCGCGCTGGCGGGCCGGCTCGGCGATGCGCAGGCGCTCGCCGCCTCGGGGTGGGCCGATGTGCAGGCCCTGCTCGACGAGCACCTGGTCGGCCGCAGCACCGAGCTGAAAGAGCGCGCCCTGCGCCGCCGCGCCGCGAGCATCGTGGCGCGCCTTCGCGAGCGCGCCCTCGGCCTTGCCAACGACGAGAACGACCGGAACAGCCGGGCCGCCCAGCGGGCGAAGATCATGGCGCGCCTCGCGGCCTCGCTCGATCGCGACACCGAGGACATCGCCCGGGCGCTGGGCGCCTCGCTCGAGCCCGCGCTCCAAGCGTGGCAAGGCGATCTCTCGGTGGTGGTCACCGGGCGCGATCGCGACGCCGTCTCCAGCGATCCGGTCTTGATGCGCTACCGGGTCGAGCGGGCGCTCGCGCGGCTCGCCCCTCCCCTGGCCGATGCCATGGCCGCGGTCGCGCGCGACAAATCGAGCCGCATCGGCGCGAGCCTGGGCGCCGGCGATGGGGATGGCCCTCCGCTCGACCCCGGGATCACCCCCTCGGAGCTCGCCCCGCTGGCGCGCGCGCTGGTTCGCCAGCTGGCCTTCACCGGCGCGACCAGCAGCCACACCCTGGCGCGCGCAGCCCTCGGCACCTTGATCGAGCACGCGTCGGCCCGCGCGACCCCGGAGCTCCGGACGGGCGCGGCCACCTGGCTGGAACGCGAGCTCTTCAGCTTTTCCGAGGCTCTCGGGTAACAACGAGGTACCATGGATCCAACGACATGACGCCGCTTCGGACCCTCGTTCTCGCCGCGCTCATCGGCGTCTTGTCCATCCCCTCCTCGCCGGCGGGGGCGCAGCCGATCCTCAATGTGGGCGGCGAGCCCCTCGAGGTGCAAGCCGACAAGCTGGAGGTCGACGTGACCGAGGGCGTGGCGCTGCTCACGGGCAATGTGTCGCTCGCCAAAGGTGGCCTCAAGGTCAACTGCCCGCGCATCGACTTGAAGTTCGATCAGACCCCGCACGTGAACTGGGCCCGCGGCTCGGGCGGCGTGCTGGCCGATGTGAAAGGCGTGCACGCCGAGGCGCCGGAGGTCGAGCTGGACCTGAAAAAGCAGCTGCTCGACTTGCGCGGCGGCGTCCGGCTCACGCGCGGACAAGGTTGGCTCCAGGCCGACAAGGCGACCATCGACATCGCCACCGCCAAGGTCACCTTGACGCAGGTCAAAGGCTCCATCCCCGTCTCGCCGAAGGGTCCCTGAAGGTCCGTGGGCGAGGCCATGGCCAAACGCGAGGCGCTCGAGGCCAAGGGGCTGCGCGTCCTACGAGGCGGAAAGGTCATTCTGCGCGACGTCGACGTCACCGCGCACGAGGGGGAGGTGCTCGGCGTCCTCGGCCCGTCCGGCGCCGGCAAATCGACCTTGTTTCGCGCCTTGGTGGGCGAGCGCCTCCCCGATGCGGGCACCGTGCGGCTCGGCGAACGAGACGTCACCCAGTGGCCGCTCTGGAAGCGGGCGCGCGAAGGGGTCGGCTACATCCCGCAGTCGCCCAGCGTGCTGTGGGATCTGACGGTGCGCGAGAACCTCGTCGCCTTCCACCGCATCGTGCACGGCACCGACGGCAAGCCCGAGGAGCGCGCCGAAGCCGTCGGCCTCGACCAACGCCTCGACGTTCGCGCCGGGGAGCTCTCGGGGGGCGAGCGCCGCCGGCTCGAGTTCGCGCGCGCCACCACCGGCGATCCGCGCGTGCTCGTGTGCGACGAGCCGTTCAGCGGCATCGATCCGGTGGGCGCCGCCCGGCTGGGCGAGCTTCTGCGCGCCCGCGCCGCGCACGGCACCGCCGTCCTCCTCGCCGATCACCACGTGGAGGAGGCGCTCTCCGTCTGCACGCGCGCCATCCTGCTGCTCGACGGCGCCGTGGCCGTGAGCGCGGCCCCCGATGCGTTCAAGGAGCACCCGCTCGTGCGCGGGCGCTACCTCGGCACCTTCCACCCCCGGGTCGCGTAGCGTCGCGTTGGGCGCGTCAGTTCGCGAGCTCGATGTCCACCCGTCGATCGAGCGCGTACGACGCTTCGTCGTTGCCCGCCGCGTCCAATTCGCCGCGCGAGCTCGTCTTCACGCGATCGCGCGCCACGCCCAGATCGTGCAGGTAGCGCAGCACCGCGTCGGCGCGCGACTCGCCGAGCGACATGTTGTACTCCGCCTCGCCCCGCGCATCCGCGCGTCCGACCAAGGTCACGCGGCGGCCGCGAAGCGCGCCATCGCTGAGGCATCGCGCGAGGGTGGCCAGCACGTCGCGATCGTCGGGGCCGATGGTCGCCCCGTCGAAGTCGAACTTTGGCGCGAAGGTCGCGGAGGCTTGCTGCTGCGGAAGGTCGCACGCGCGCACGATCTCCGAGGGGACGCGCAGGCCCGACGTGAGCACCGAGCCCTCGTCGCCCGACGCCCCATCGCGCTTGGCCTGCGCCGCGGACATCGCACCCGCCGCGTCGTCTTTGCCGGCCACGCCGCGTTCCTTCTTGGCGCCCTTCTCCCAATGGCTCTTGAACGCCGTCTCCGAGGTCCCCGTGGGGGGAATTTTGACCGCCTTGGGCTGCTCGGCGCATCCGAAGAGACCCGCGCCCGCACACACCAACGCCGCCACCGTTTTCCACGCTGTCATGGGCGCGATCTTTGTGCGAAAAGATCGAGCGGCCAACTTTGTGGTTGTTGGCCCGAGGACGCGGAGCCACCCATGCATCTGGACGTCTTTCTCGAGCCCGCTGTCGATCTCCCGAGCCTGGCGAAGATCCTCGACGAGCTCGGCCACCTGGGCCGCTTGGACACCATCCGGGGCTGGGGCCGAAGGACGCAGGCCCGCCTTTACGAGGCCGCGCAGGGCTTTCACCCCATCACGTTGGACGACTTCGTCCCGCCCGCCACCGATCCGCTGCACGAAGTCATTCACCACGGAAAGAACACCCTTCCGAGCTTCTCGCACTTCCAGAAGCGGTTCTGTAAGCCGACCGACGCGGCGGCGGAGGACAAAGCCGAGCTGCTCGGCTACAACCATCAGACGCTCATGTGGGCTACGGGTCCGGGCTACTTCGTCGTTCACCCGTCGGAGGCCTCCGGTGAGGTGGACATCGACTACCTGCGGACCCCAAAGGACAAACCCACCGCATGGCCTCCCATTCAAGACAACGATCACGGCCTCGCCCGCCTGGTGTACGGCGGCATGGTGGACGTGATGCGCGGCGTCTCCCAGCATGTCTCGATTGGCCGCGCGAAGAAAAAAGGAACCTTCATGGACGCGTGGTTCGTTCTCTGCCGAGAAGAACCCAGCGCTTAGCCTGCCAGCCGCCCTCTTCGGCCTCCGCGATCCGAGCGAGCAGCGCGATCGGGCGAGAACGGATGACGTGACCTACGAGCTCAAATTGCTGGAACGCGTGAGCGAGGTCCCGCGGGAAGAGTGGGACGCGCTGGTGGGCGAGGACGACTCGCCGTTCGTCGAATGGACCTGGCTCGATGCGCTGGAGACCTCGGGCTGCGTGGGCCGCGGCACGGGCTGGGCTCCCTGCCACGTGGCCTTGCGCGACGGCAGCGGCGCCTTGGTGGCCGCGGCGCCGATGTACTTGAAGTCCAACAGCGAGGGCGAGTTCGTCTTCGACTACGCTTGGGCCGATCTCGCAGACCGCATCGGGCTCCCGTACTACCCGAAGCTCATCGTCGCCGTGCCCTTCACCCCCGCCACCGGGGCGCGCGTGCTGACCCGCCCGGGCCCCGATCGCGCGACCATCCTCGGCGCCATCGCCCGGGCCCTTCGCGATATCGCGCCCAAGATCTCCGCGTCGAGCGTGCACACGCTATTTCCCGTTGCGGAGCAGGCGCAGGCCTTTGCCTCCGCGGGGTACGTGGAGCGCTACGGCATTCAGTTTCACTGGCGCAACCGGGGCTACACGAACGTGGAGGACTTCCTGCGCGAGCTCCCCTCCAAGAAGCGAACGCAGCTTCGTCGCGAGATGCGCCAGCCAGAGCGCGACGGGGTGGTCATCGAGACGCTCGCCGAAGATGGCTACACACCGGACACCGTCCGCGAGATGTTCGAGCTTTATCGCTCGACCGTGGAAAAATTCCATTGGGGCCGCCAATACCTGAATCTCGACTTCTTCGAGAAGGTCGCGGAGTCCTTCCGCCCGCGCCTCTCGTGGGTGGTGGCGCGGCGCGAGGGGCAGATCATCGCGGGGGCGTTCAATGTCAAAAAAGGCAAACGCCTTTACGGTCGGTACTGGGGCGCCAAAACCGACTTACCGTTCCTGCATTTCAACGTCTGCTACTACCACGGCATTCGCCAATGCATCGAGCAGGGCATCGAGGTCTTCGAACCGGGCGCGGGGGGTGAACACAAACGCGTGCGTGGTTTCGAGCCCACCCTGACCCATTCGGTCCACTGGATCGTCGAGAACCGGATGCGGCGCATCCTCGAAGCGCACCTCGCGCGCGAGCGTGCCGTGGTGATGCAGCACGTGGAATCGGACGAGGCATCGTCGGATCACGACGGGTAAGCGCTCGCCGATTTTCAATTTCGAGCTATATGGATCAGCCAATGGCTCGTTCTTACTTCGCGGTTGCCGCCATGGCGACGATTCTGGGTATCTGTACGGCTGCCTGTTCGACATCGGACTCCCCCGCCGACCCCGGCGACGCGGGCAATGTCTATGTCAAGTGCGACGACGACAAGCGCGTCATTCCGTACACGCCCAACATGGAAGTCGCATCGGCGCAGAAAAAGTTCAAGTTCAAGCTGGTGTCGGCCGACCCCGCGCCGCCCCAGAAGAACCACAACAAGTGGAAAATCCGAATCGTCGACCAAAACGGCGCGGAAATCCCCGACGGTGTCGTCACCGTCCCGCCGCCCTTCATGCCCGACCACGGCCACGGCAGCTCCGTCACCCCCAGCGTCATCCCCACCGGCGACGGCAACTACGACGTGGGCTTCACGAGCCCCCTCCACTTCTTCATGCCCGGCGTGTGGCGAATCACCGTCAACGTGAAGATCCCCAACACCGTCCTCGACTCCGCCGAATTCTACTTCTGCGTCCCCGGCTGACACTTCTCCACGCGCTCCGCGCGCCCCGTAAAGGGAAGAACAACGGCGTTCCTCGACCGCGAAGGTCGTGCTTTCGTGGAACGAGAGAAACCGCAAGGGCGCTAGGTCGACAGACCTTTGGTCCCCCTGGCGTCCCTAGCGGTTGACTCTTTTCGTTCCGAACACGCGCCGTCCGCCTTGGGCCGAAGGGTCGTGCTTTCGTGGAGAGAGAGAGAAACCGCAAGGACGCTAGGGGCGCTAGGTCGAGAGACCTTTGGTCCTTGGTGTCTCGGTTGTCTTTCAGCGTGTTGGGAGATGAAAACGCACCCGAACAGCCATCTCTACCTCCCGCGAAACGCCTCGGCTCGAGCGCTCGATCGCCAACCTCAGCGCGCAATCACAAATAGACGCGTCCCCTAGCGCCCTTGGCGTCCTGGCGGTTGACTCTTCTCGTTCCGATCACGCGCCGTCCACCTTGGGCCGAACGTCGTGCTTTCGTGGAGAGAGAGAAACCGCAAGGGCGCTAGGTCGAGAGACCTTTGGTCCTTGGTGTCTCGGTTGTCTTTCAGCGTGTTGGGAGATGAAAACGCGCCCGAACAGCCACCTCTACCTCGGGTGAAAACGCCTCGTCTCGAGCGCTCGATCGCCAACCTCAGCGCGCAATCACAAATAGACGCGTCCCCTAGCGCCCTTGGCGTCCTGGCGGTTGACTCTTCTCGTTCCGATCACGCGCCGGCCGCCTTGGGCCGAACGTCGTGCTTTCGTGGAGAGAGAACCGCAAGGACGCTAGGGGCGCTAGGTCGAGAGACCTTTGGTCCCACCTGGCGCCCTCGCGGTTGACTCTTCTCGTTCCGAATACACGCCGGCCGCCTTGGGCCGAACGTCGTGCTTTCGTGGAGAGAGAACCGCAAGGACGCTAGAGCGACAAACAGTTTGAATTTACCAGCAATTACGCAGCCATCGCGCTCTCAGTCCGGTGAATGGCCTCGAGGTTGACGACGGCTGCGTGGCGGCGGAGGTCGAAGACATTTTTTCGGACTCCAAGGTATCGCGCACGGCACCCCTGCTTGCGAGAGAGGTGCGCAAGAGCGTGCTCCACCTTGACGCGCTCGCGTAAGCGTTCGCGCCCTTTGGACGAGGCCATGAGCTTTCGTAGGCGATGCTGCAGGGGTTCGTCGCGTGCGATGGCGACTTTGCGGCCACGACCCGGTGCCGCGGATGTACATTTCGCACGGAGTGGGCACCGGCCGCACGCTTCGGCGTCGAATTCGACGAAGTCACCGGGGGTAAACGATTTGGTTTGCCCGGTGGGGCAGGTGATCGTGTGCGAGCGCATGTTGATGGTGAAGGCGCTCTTCGGAAATAGCGTCCCGTTGCGTGAAACCCAAGGTTTGCAGAGCACTTCGCCGCCACGCGCGAAGACTTCGGAAGCCATAGGGCTGTTGATGTAGCCGCGATCGATCGAGAGCTGCGCAATCGTATTGCGCTGGGGGATGCGCGCGATGTCGGCCTGCAGACTCGGCAAGGCCTCCACCTCGGGACGATTGGCAGGCGTGATCGCGCATGCGACGATCAAGTTTGTATCCAGGTCGCAGGCAATGTGTCCCTTGTATCCGTTGAAGCGCTTCGCCTTGCTCTTGTGCCCATGGCGCATGTCCTTGTCTTCGACGGACACGCGCCTGTCTTCAGCGGTGCCCTTGCGAATGCGCGGCTTGTTATCGGGCGGTTCGGGCTCGAGGTCTTGCTCGCGCAATTGTCGGAGGGTTGCAAGCGGTTCAGCGAGCGGTGGTTCGCCCGCTTCCTCGCCGAGTTCGCGCGCAATCCATCGCTCGAGACCATCGAGTTGCTTCACGAGTGTCCCGATGGCGGCCGCTTTTTTCGCTGGATCGCTCCATTCGATGTCGAGACCGGCCTTGATACTCGTGTCGAGAAGCAGTGGAGCGCCCGCATGCCGAGCGATCTCTTCGGGCGTCATGTCCACCAAGCGGGCCGCACACGCAAGGACTTTGCGCGCGGCGTGCGCCAACAAGTTGAAGGTGTCCTCGACGCGGCCGGCCCCCTCCAGCGGTCGCGAATCGATCGCGATACGTAGCTGTTTCGGAAGTTTCTTCCAATCGAATGCCGCCGTTCGGCGAGCCAGCTCGATCGTGCGTTCGAGCAGCCGGCGATCCATATCGTGAGCCATGAGCCGCTGGCGGAATGCGGGCAGCGCGCCCTGAGAAAACGGCGGGTCATCCTCGCCGAGCACCCCGAGTACCATCTGCCATCGAGCATCGACAATCGAGAGTTCAACCGCCTGCGCGTCCGAGGCGCCCGTGTATGCCTGCAGTAAAATGACCATCGCCAGCAGCGCAGGCGCCACGGGCTGCTTTCCTTCGCCAGACTCGCGGTACATCCCCTCGAGCTCCGACTGGAAGGCGTCGTCAAACAGCTCGTGGCGGTGGGTACGCAGGAACGCGAAGAGCTTCCCCGTGCGCGTCATGCGACCGATGAGAAATTTCTCTCGCTTGCTCATCGATACACTCGGAGACCAACGAATCATGATCCTCACCACCTCCGCGGAGCACGACAGCATCCGCGGGACCGAAAAGATCACACCGTGATCTCCGTGTCGATCCCCCTCGCGCAAATGATCGAGAATCGTCGAGAAAACGAACTGATCGCTGCTCTAGGGGCGCTAGGTCGACAGACCTTTGGTCCCACCTAGCGCCCTCGCGGTCGACTCTTTTCGTTCCGAACACGCGCCGGCCGCCTTGGGCGAAACCTCGGGAGCCTGGGCGGTCAACGCTTCCCGTTCGAGAGCTCCGCGCGCCGTTTTAGGGAGAGCAGCGTTTGCGTTCGATGGGGACGACGGTTTCGATGTTGAAGTTCAAGGCCGTGTTGGTGATGCACTTGTAGGCCTGACGGCTGGCGTCGATGAAGTCGTCTTTTGCGGTCTCGGGGGTCCAGGTGAGGGTCCCGTTGAGATCGTAGGTGGGCACCGCTTTGAGGACGGCGGGGTCGAGGAGCTTGTCCTTGTCGTTGACGAGGTCCTCGAGCACGTCGACGTCCATGGGCCGGAGGCGGACGCGGAGGGTGACCTTGTCGGGCACCTCGGGGAGGATGCCGCCCGTGCGCGGGTACTTTTGCATGACGTGCGTCTGGTAATAACGCTTGTCGAGGGGATTGAACGTGAGCTTGCCAGGCATGGCGTTGCCCTCGTAGCTCGCGGCCTCCCAGAAGTTGTGCGTTTCGACGCCGGCGGGGTCGAAGATGCAGTCGCGCATCATCCACATGTCGGGATCGGGGTTCTTCGTGGCGGGGACATTGTCGGCCACCACGCCGCTCTCGTAGATTTTGCGGCCGCCGCGGTAGGCGACGACCTCGGTCCAGAGACGGCGGTCTTGCGACGAGCCGCTCGGGAAGTGGTGCCCCACCCCGACGTTGTCGAGGATGATGCGCACGGCTCCACCGGCCGCGGTGGAGACGCAAATGGCGCTTTGGAGCGTGGTGCTCAAGAAGCTGTCGATCTGCTCACGCTGCTCTTTCTTGTGCGGAAAGGGGGTGAGGGCCACGTCGACGCCGACCATCGAGTGATCGTGCGTGCGCCGCTGAAAGACGCCGTCGTATTGCGCAATCGGCTCTTTGTTCGTGCTCTGCGGCATATGGCACTGGCCGCAGGTTGCGCCAATCGGCGGTTGCGAAAAGATGGATTCTTTCCACTCGATGTAGGTGCGCTCGATCTTGGCGCCGTGCCCCGTCTCGATGTCGTGGCACGAGCCGCAGAGATCGGACGACTCGATGCGGTCGCGGTGGTGCAGCACCGAAAAGCCCGAGCGGTGCGCGGTGTTCTTCACCGGATCCTCGAACGAGCCGCGCATCACCAGATCCTGCGAGAGGCCGAGCTGCGCGTTGTGCGTGCCCTCGATCTTGTCGGCGCTGTGGCAGAAGTAGCAGGTCACGCCGTGGAGCGATTTGTCCACGGTGTCCAGGTTGAGACCGTCCTTGGTGGCGTTTTCGCGGACGGCCATGGGGGCGTGGCACTTGACGCAGAAGTCGCCGAGCTGCCCCTTGGTCTCCCTTTGCCCCTTCGCGTTCATCGCGCGAAACACAGGGTCCTCCGACGCGTACGCGTGCATGCTCCCCGACCACTGTTCGTAGTGGTTGACATGGCACTTCTTGCACGACTCCGGGTTGAGCAACGCTTGGCGGTCGAGCGTTGGGGGCGGATCGTCGGGGCCGCTGGACGAGCTGCTCGAGCAGCTCGCGGCCATGGCCGGGACGCCGAGAACCACCCCGAGCGAGACCAACGAGCCGAGGGCCCGCCGTTGAAACACCTTCATCGCTTGGCTCCGTTGGCGATCCACTTTTCGATGGCGCACCGCTCGGCCGCCGAGAGCGGTGTATTGCCCGGCGGCATGCGCACGAGCGGATCGGTCGACTCGATCCGCTGCACGAGCAGGCTGCACGCCATATCGTCGGCCGACACGCGCTTTTTGCCGCCGCTCGTTCCCGTCAGCGCGGCGTAGGCGACGTCGGCGTCTTCGAACACCAGACCGCCCTTGGCCGCGTCACCCGTATGGCACGTCCCCGTGCCCGACGCGCAGGTCGGGCGCAGGATCTTCTCGAACACCGTGGAGTACACAGGTGGATCGTACAACGGCTTGCAGTCGGCGGGCTGCGTGGCCGCGCACTTTTTCCCGGGGGGGTCGTCGTCCCCCCCGCAGGCCGCAAAAATCGTCAGAAGAACGAGAGAACCGAAAAGAGAGCCAATTGCAGCACGCCCCACGTCAAGCTCCAGTCCCCCGCGTCCAACGAACGAATCCAAGTGCAGTCGAGCCCGAGGATCCCGAGAACCCCACGGGATCGAGATCCTCGGGGATGCGGACTAGATACCGAAGGACCAGTTGGCCGTCCACGTGTGGATGATGGGGTTGTTGAGCTTTTGGTCCAGCTCATCGTATTCGCGGCGCTGCCCGATCCCGCCGGTGATGCGGTATTCGAGCTTGAGCGCGCTCCACGTGCTCGTATCGATGCGTGCGCCGATCGTGCCCTCGACCAAGTCCATGGTCACGTCCGGCGGCGTGGGGACCTTCGGCTTCGGGATGTAGTAGGGGTCGGCCTGGCTCACGTTCTTCTTGTTCGTCACGTACTCGCCCTTGATGTACGGCGTAATGCGGCCGAAGGTGTAGCCGGCCACCGCAAAGGCCGCGTAGGTTCGCCACTTGGCGCCCGCCAGACCGGAGGATTGCGCGCCGGAGGAGACGCGGTGCTCGATGACATAGCCTTCCGCGATGAAGTTGAACGGCACGCTGGGGAATGCAATGTAGGCGTTGCCGATGAACTCATCCATCGGTGTATCGGGGAGACCGGCGCGCAGCGCGGAGATTTCACCGCGGATGCGCGTGTACACGCCCGACACGCCCACGCGAAGATCGCTGTGGCCGAGGCCCGCGAGCTCCAGCTTGGCGTGGCCGCCGTTGACGGGGGTGAACGCCGTGCCGTGCGAGTTGTGCGCGGCGCCCGGCGCGCTGTCCGGGAGCGGATCGCGCGAGCTGCCGATGGAGCCGACCAGCGAGAGGGTGGCCTTGCCCACGGGGGCGCTCACGCCGCTCTGCAGCCCCATCCAGTGCACGGGGAGCAAGCCGCCGTGAAGGAGAATGGTGCGCGGGCGCTCGATGGTGAGCTGCAGCCACTTTCCATGGTGGTACGCCACGTTCCAATAGCCAATATCGGTGTGGAAGCGGCCGACCTCCACGAAGAACGATTTGGTCGGCTTCCATCGAATATGGAGGCGCTCGAGCGACGCCAACGGCGCGCTGGCGTCGTATTGAAAGGTGACCTCGCTGGTGGCGAGGATCTTCCCATCGAGATCGCCGTTGAACAGGAGGTCGAACACGCCGGCCGCGAACGCGGGCTCCGACTTGGCGTTTCCTTCGTCCCTGTTCGCGATGCCGAACGAGACGTCGCCGAAGAGGTTCAGCGCGAACCGCGGCTTGGCGGTGCCGATGTGAATCTCGTTCATGCTCCCCTCGGCGAACTGCTGCATGTCCGTCGTACGCGAGGAGTGGAACGTCATCGACAGATCGTCGCCTTCGTCCGCGGCCGGCGGCGGATTCACCGGGGTCGGTGCGCCCGGACGCGCGCTCGTCGAAGCTTCTCCCGAGATAGGGGCCTCCAAGCTCGTTCCGGCTTTCCCATTCCCGCCATTGGAGGGCGCGGGCGCGGGCAGCGGCGTGGGATGATCGCCGGGAGGGTTGGTCGAAGGACTCTGCGGATTTGGCTGATTTGTCGGACTACCTGGAGTCGTCTGCGCGAATGCAGCCGGCACGGCACCCAAGGACACCAAACCGGCCATCACCAAGGAGGAAAAGAGCGAACGCGTCTGCGGCATACCTCATCTAGTCCAACATCCCGTGAGCACGCCACACGAATCGATCTCAGTCGTTCGCGGGACGGTCGTTCCCGAAGGTGGATGTTGCCTCGTCCGGACCAAAGAGAGGCCCGGACACAATCCGTTCATGCCTCTCGTGTTTCCCATATGCGGTGGATGGCACCCCCACGTCACATGGATGCAAAGGACGACATACGCCACCAACCGATTCTTCGTAAAGCGGCGCCGGGTAGTGAAGCATGCTACACGAATGATTCCCCAAATTGACTGCTCGCTTCCGGCGAGGGCTCATCCTATCGTCACGGAACCTTCGAAATGCGCATACGCTCTTCACGGCCTCGCGCGGCGCGGGCCTCGGTCCTTCTCACGTCGATCGCCGCAGCCTCGCTGGCGCTCCCTCTGCTGCTCCCGAATACGGCGCACGCGAACTCGCGTTATCCGTACGGTAATCAGCTTATGGTCCATCCAAGAAACCCCGACATCATCTTGGAGCGAACGACCTTCGGCATCCTCTTGTCCGAAGATCACGGCAAATCGTTTCACTGGATTTGCGAGCCGATCATCGGATTCAGCAACGGGCTCGATCCGGGTGTCGGCGTGTTCGAAGACGGCTCGTACGCCGTCGCGGGGTACTATGGGCTGGCGGTGAGCCACGACAATGCGTGCTCCTTTCCGTTCATGGGCGGCGGCTTGAAGGACCAGTACGTCATCGATATTTCGGTGGACGCCAAGACTCCCCGCAACGCGGTGGCCATCACGGCGCTCAAAGAGGGGCTGCCGTCCACGCACATTCAGGTCGTCGAGACCCGCGACAACGGCGTGACCTGGCAGCCCACGGGCGACGACATCAAGGAGCAGCTCGTCGTCACCACCATCGACGTGGCCCCTTCCGATCCCAAGCGGCTCTACATCTCCGGATCGTACTTTGCTAACGGCGAGCGGTTCGGATTCGTGATGACCAGCAAGGATCGGGGCAAGACCTGGGGTCCCAAGACGAGCATTGGGAGCCGGCAAAAGCCCGCGGTCGCCATTTACATGTCGGGGGTCGATCCCACCAACGCGGACCGGGTATTTGCGCGCATTTACAGCCCGGACAACAAAGATACCTTGCTCGTCTCGGACGATGGCTTTGCCACGTACAAGGAGCTCATTCAATTCAAGGGATCGATGTACGGCTTCGCCATTCACCCCACGGGCTCGAAGGTGGTCATCGGGGGCTCGGCCGACGGCGTCTGGATGGCCGATCGCCCGGCGAGCGGCATCGGCTACGTCTTCAAGAAGCAGGCGGAGACCCCAGTCAACTGTTTGCGCTGGACGGATGAAACGCTGTACGGGTGCGGCTATCCCAACCAAGGGCCAGGCACCTTCGTGGTGGCGCACTCCGAAGACGACGGCGCCCACTGGACCCCGATGATCACGGCGCTCGAGGACATCAGCGCCACCCTCACGCGCTGTCCGGCCAATTCGGACTACAACGAGAAATGCATCCCCGACTGGCCCCGCCAGGCTTGTCTCTTCGCCAAGCCCGGGCAGCTCGACGAGTGCGCCAAGGTCCTTCAACCCGACGCGGGGACCGGCAACCCGAGCGCGCCGTCGGACGGCGGCGGCTGCGCGCTGCGCACCATCCCCAGCGCCGCCCCCAAAACGGCGACGGGCATCGCCGCCGCCGTCTTCGGGATCGGTTTGCTCGCGCGACGCCGCCGCGCTCGACCAGGGCGGCGCCCCTAACGGCGCGCTACTTCTTTCGCCAGACCATTCCGTTCGGTTTCGTGCCGACCGGGCTCGGGTTGCTCGCGCGACGCCGCCGCGCTCGACCGGCGCGGCGCCCCTAACGGCGCGCTACTTCTTTCGCCAGACCATTCCGTTCGGCTTCGTGCCGACCGGGATGGTCGCGAGCACGGCGCGCGATCCGATGTCGAGCACGGTGACCGTGTTGGCGTCTTGGTTGGAGATGTACGCGGTCTTCTTGTCGCCGTTGAAGACGATGCCGTGGGCGCCTTGTCCGGCGGAGACGTTCGCCACCACCCGATCCGGCTCGACCCCGTCGCGGATGGCCACCTTGGCGTTGTAGGTGTCGGCGACCCACACGTTCTGATCGGGTCCGAAGCTGACCATCCCCGGCGTGAAACCGAGGCGGTAGGTCTGAAGCACGTTGAGGTTGAGCGTATCGATGACCGAGATGGTGCCGTCGGTCTCGTTGTCGACGTACGCCTTACCGTTCGAGCCCTGCCAGGCCCCGACCGGGGTGTTGCCCACGGGGATCGTCTTGGTCACCGTCTTGGTCGATGGGTCGATGATGCTCACGCTCCGCGACTCCGAGTTGGCCACGTACGCATAGCGGCCATCGAGCGAGAAGGTGACCTCGGCGGGGCCGTTCTCCACGCGGATCATGGCCTTTCGCTCCAGGGTCACGGCGTCGAGCACCCAGACGTAGCCATCGAACTGCGTGGTCCAAATCTCGGACTCGTCCCCCGGCGAGAAGATGGCGTTGTGGTTCATGAGCGGCAGGGTGCGCGATGCGATCGTCGCCCCCGTGCGCGTGTCCAAGAGCAACACGGCGCCGGGCGGGCTGGACCCACCGTGGTGCCCCACGTGTCCGCCGCTGAGATCCATGCCGGGCGCCGCCACGAGCATCTTGGTGCCGGCGCGGTTCAAGTACACATGGTGCGGGAACAGGGCGTTCTCCACGCGAATGACCCCCGCCACCCGCCGCTGCTCCGTGTCGATGACCGAGATCGTGTGATCGCCCCCGTTGACGACGAAGAGCGCGTCGTAAGTGATGGCCTCGATGGGCGCCGTCGAGGGGAGGCGCGCAGGCGCTTGTTGAACGGGGCCCGAGTCGCCGCAGCCTGCCGCGCCCAGCACGGAGGCCGCGCCCAGCACGGATGCTGCGGTTACGGTGGATGCGGCCAGCGCAAATCGAATCGTCGCTCCGATCGAGGGAAATCGCACGCCCCTGAACCTAGCAGAACGGACTCGGGTTACACGTGCGAATCCGGGCTGGTATCTTCCTCGTCCAGGTCATCCTCGGAGTCGAGCCCCGCGTTGCCGGGCACCACCCGAAGGGAAAACGGAGGCGGATTGCGGAGCGGGCTCGCGGGCAAGGTGCGCCGGAGGGAGGGCGGCGGCTCCTGCCGACGCTCGGGTAGGCTGGACCAGGCGAAGCGAAGGCTGTTGTACATCTCTGCGGCGGTGGCGAAGCGCTGATCGCGATCGCGGTGCACGGCGCGCTCGAGCACCGACGCCAGCACGCTCGGGACATCGCGCCGGCCGACGCGCACGGGGATCGGGCCCACCTCGAGGATCTCGCGCAAGAGCTCGTCCAGGGTCTGCGCGGAGAAGGGCGCGCGGCCGAAGAGGCACTCCTGGAGCACGATGCCCATGGCGTAGATGTCGACGCGGCCGTCGATGGGCTCCATCTTCATTTGCTCCGGCGCGAGGTAGACCGGCGTGCCCATGATGCGACCGGCCGGTGTGAGCTGCGGAGCATCCTGCGAGAGCCACCGGGAGATGCCGAAATCGAGCACCTTGACCTGCTGGTCCTCGCACAAGAAGACGTTGGCCGGCTTGATATCGCGGTGGATGACCTTGAGCTCGTGGGTGAACGCGAGCGCCTCCAGGACCTGCAGTCCAATCGCGCACGTCTCCTCGAAACCGAGAGGGCCCTTTCGCTCGATGCGCACCTGCAGCGACTCGCCGCGGAGCAACTCCAGCACGATGTACGGGACACCGTTCTCGAGCTGCCCGGTGTCGATGACCGCGCACACGTTGTGGTGGCGGATGGTGCCAATGACCTTCGCCTCCTGATAGAATCTCCGCAAGTTCGTCTCGCTCGCGGCCATCTCTTCGAGGGGCACTTTGAGGGCTACATGCACGCCGCTCTTGCAATCGAGGCAGCCATAGACCGTCGAGGCTCCGCCATGCCCAATCTCCCGGAGCACGCGGTACTTTCCACCGACGATGCGCCCGAGCAGGGTCCCGAGCCGGGGTCCGGAGATCGACCTCCCCGCCGGCGCCACCGCCCTGCGATGCTGGCTGGTCAAGCCCTTGGTGGGCGTGATCTTCTCACCCGTGAGCTTGCAGACCGCCTCGTTGAGCGGATGGGCATACCCACAATGCCGGCAACGCGCGAAGAACAGATGCTGCCCCATGGGTTTGTGACCTGTTTGCATCAACGACGTGGAAAAGCGCTGGATGGGTGGCGGTGGTGGGCCCAGGCCGCGGGCTCCGCATGAATTCTTAGAACGAATCCGACCGTTGGCCCGTATGGAAAGTACGGCTGCTGGATTTTCGCACCGTTTTTTCCTCAAAGACAGGTGAAAAAGTACGACATCGTGTTGGATCGCGCCAAGGTTCCCGATACAATGGCCTCCTCTATGAGTGCGATGCGGGGTCAACCCGGTCCGCTGCCGGACGGGATCGCCCAACCTCAGTCGAAGTACCGCCCGATTCTGGAAATCGGACAGGGCGGAATGAGCCGCGTGTACCTCGCGCTCGTGCGAGGTCCGGGGGACTTCAACAAGCTGCAGGTCATCAAGCGTCTTCTGCCCACCCTCGCGGCCGATCCCGAGTTCCTCGAGATGTTCCTGGAAGAGGCTCGGCTGTCCGCGCGGCTAAATCACGCCAACATCGTCCAGATCAACGAGATCGGCTTCGATGGCGTGAACCATTTCATGGCCATGGAGTACCTCGAGGGGCAGACCCTCGACGCGGTGGTCCGGGCCTCGGCCAAGCGCGGCGGCCTGCCGCTGGCCATGCACTTGCGCATCATCGCCGACGCGTGCTCGGGCCTGCACTACGCGCACGATCTGACCGACATCGACGGCAAGCCGCTCAACATCGTCCACCGCGACGTTTCGCCGCACAACGTCTTCGTCACCTACGCGGGGCAGATCAAGGTGCTCGACTTCGGCATCGCCAAGGCGGCCGACTCGTCGCATCACACGCGAACGGGTGTGGTCAAGGGCAAGTGCGCGTACATGGCCCCGGAGCAGTTCCGGCAAGAGGGCATCGATCGCCGCGCCGACATTTTTGCGCTGGGCGTGATGACATGGCAGGCGGCCACGCGCACCCGCCTCTGGAAGGGTCTCACCGACATCGAGATCTTCCACCGGCTGGCCACGGGTGAGATCCCCTCGCCGCTCAGCATCGATCCCTCGATGCCCACGGGCTTGGTGGCCATCTGCGAGCGCGCCCTCGCCCCAAACCGCGATCTTCGTTTCGGCACGGCGCAGGAGCTGGGCGAGGCCATCGAGGCCTACCTCGCCACCTTGCCCGACGTGCCCTCCTCGCGCGAGATCGGCAAATACGTGAGCGATCTCTTCGCCGACAGCCGCGCCAAGGTCAAGGCGGCCATCGAGGCGGAGCGAAAGCGAAACGAGACGTACCCGACCAACACCGGCGAAATCCCCATCTTCGTCGACCCCGACGCCGTCCGCGACGACAGCAACTCGCAGCCTGTAGCCGGCGCCAGCAACGCGGTCCCCACCCCCGAAATTCGCCTGCTCGAGCCATCGCCCGGCGCACCCGCGGGGGGAGGCGTTTCGAAGACGAAGGCGGTGGTGCTCATCGGCCTGGCCGCGGTGGTGGTGGCAGGCGCCGTGCTGGGCTCGCTCTGGTGGCGCAAGAGCCATCAGGAAATGGCCGACAATCCGGGGCTCGGCGGCGGTACGACGACCTCGGCAGGAACGCCCGGTGCGCTCGGCTCGCCAGGCGCATCACCAGGCACGGGCACGTCGTCAGGCACATCATCAGGCACATCATCGGGCACGGGCGCGCACCCGACCGCTGCGGCGGATCCGGGGGCGGCGCAGGATACGCTCACCTTGCTCAAGGTGGAGGTCATCCCGCACAGCGCCAACGTCTTCGTCGATGACGTACCGCTCTCGTCGAACCCTGCGAGCGCTCGGTTCTTCCGCGACAAGCTCCCGCACCGCGTGCTCGGGGAAGCGCCGGGGTATGCGCGCCAGGTCGAGCTCGTCGTTTACGATGAAGCGGAGAAGCAGGTGGTCATCCAGCTCGAACGCGATGGCGTCGCCCCTCCATCTCCTCCTGCTGGGGCCCATGGGAACCCAGGGGCGCGGCTGCCGAACAAAGGGCACGGAGGGAGCAGCGGGACGACCACCACCACGGCGCCGACGATGATCACGCAGCCGCCGCCGACCTCCCCGCCGACGTCGACCTATACGCCGCCGACCGTCACCGCGACCACGCCGCCTCCCCCGCAAAATACCGGGCAGCCGCCCCCGCCGACCACCACGCCCACCGTTGCGGCCCCGGCGCCTGGCACGGTCGATCCGCGGGGTGTCAAGGCGACGGTGCGGGCGCACTCGTCGGAGGTGCAGGTTTGCTACGACCGCGCGCGCCTCGACCGCAGCGATTTGCACGGAAAAGTCGTGGTGTCGGCGACCATCGGACCGCAAGGTCAGGTCACCAACGCCGGGGTTGCCAACTCCTCGGCGAACAGCACGCGGCTGGAGCAGTGCCTGATCGGCGCCTTTCAAAGCTGGACATTTCCGCAGCCCGCGGGCGGCGTCAGCGGCAACGTGACCTACACGTTCAACTTCGACTGACGGACGTGACGAAAATCTGACAATCGCTGACGTAAGGATGGCGGCCCTCGTGGCTCGGGGCCTTTAGGATGGCCGGCATCGTGAACGGACTCCTTCCCATCCTCGTCTTGTTCGTGGGTCACTGGCAGGCTTCGGTCTTTTTCCAGACCTTTTTTCTGCACAGGTACGGCGCCCACAAGCAGTTCACCATGAGCAAGGGTTGGGAGCGGTTCTTCCACCTCTGCACATACATCACGCAGGGCTCGAGCTTCCTCTCGCCGCGCGGCTACGCGATTTTGCACCGGATGCACCACGCGTACAGCGACACGCCGAAGGATCCGCACTCGCCGACGAACCACGGCAACGTGTTCAGCTTGATGTGGAAGACCAAGCACACCTACGACGACTACGCCTATGACCGCGTGCAGCCCGAGCCGCGCTTCCTCGGCGGCTACCCCGAGTGGCCGGCGCTCGACCGGCTGGGCCAGAACTGGGTGATGCGCTTCGTCTGGATCGCGGCGTACATCGCCTTTTACGTGCACTTTGCAACGGCCTGGTGGATGTACCTGTTTCTGCCAGCGCACTTCGTCATGGGCCCCATCCACGGGGCCATCGTGAACTGGTGCGGCCACAAGTACGGCTACCGCAACTTCAGCAACGGCGACGACTCGAAGAACACCTTGGTCTTCGACTTCCTGACCGCCGGCGAGCTCTTTCAGAACAACCACCACAAGTTCTCGATGAGCCCCAACTTCGCGGCCCGTTGGTTCGAGATCGATCCCGCCTACGTGGTGATCCGCATCTTCGCCAAGCTGGGCATCGTCAAGCTCGGCCCCCAGATGATCCGCTGGGAGCCAGGCGATTCGGAGGCGGAGCCCGCCGAATAGGTCGCGGGAATCGATCCGGCCTATGTGGTGATCCGCATCTTCGCCAAGCTGGGCATCGTCAAGCTCGGCCCCCAGATGATCCGCTGGGAGCCAGGCGATTCGAAAGCGGAGCCCGCCGAATAGGTCGCGGCGGGCGCGCGGTTGGCGCGTTCGCCGCGGTGCGGTTTTAGAACGCGTCTTTTGCGGCGCGGATGGCCCCAAGGGCCTCCGCGTCGCTCGCGTTTTGTGGGATGCCGAGGGTTCGGCGGATCTCCTCGGAGCGGACGCGCAGGAACGGGTTCGTTTCGAGCTCCTCGGCCATGGTCCCCGGCACGGTCTCGACCCCGCGGGCGCGAAGCTCGGAGGCCCTCTCGGCGCGCGCGCGCACCTTGGCGTTGCCCGGCTCGACGTGCGCGGCAAAGCGCAGGTTGCTCTGGGTGTACTCGTGGCCGCAGTAGACGCGCGTATCGGGAGGAAGCGCGGCCAGCTTCGAGAGCGACGTGTGCATCATGGCCGGCGTCCCCTCGAAGAGTCGGCCGCACCCCGCGAGAAACAGCGTATCCCCCGTAAACACGGCGGGCGCTCCCGTATCGTCCGTCAGCACATAGGCGACCGCGCCCAAGGTGTGCCCTGGGATGTGAAGCGTCTTCACGCGAATGGCGCCGAGCGCCGACTCCTCCCCTTCCTCGACGAACCGGGTCTGCCCCGGAATGCGTCCCTTGTCGGAGGCATGCCCCGCGATTTCGGAGACGCCGAGCGCGCTCGCCACGGCCTCGTTGCCCCCGACGTGATCGAAATGATGATGCGTGCTCCAAATGGCGCCGAGCTTCCGCACGCCGCGCGCCTCGAGGGCCTTCAACACGGGCGCCGCCTCCGAAGCATCGACGAGGGCGTTCGCTCCCGTCGCCTCGCACTCGACGAGGTAGGCGTAGTTGTCCGAGAGACAGGGGATCGGAGTGATCTTCATCGTGCGCGGGATTCTACTCCTCCTCATGCATGAGGAAAGGGAGCGCACGCTTCGCCGGCGAAACACCCCGCCGCGCACCACGGTCGCGACCTTCTATGTGTTCGCCGGGCATCCGAGTGAGCCCGACGAGCTCATGCCGCTGCGGTTGCTCGCCTACGCGAACGGCTACTTTTTGCGGTAGCCGCCGTTGAGGCACCCCTCTTTGCACTTGGTGGGCGGAACGTCGCGGATGGACCTTTGGCGTTCCTTGTAGAGTGCAACAATTTCTTTGGTGGCGTCGGTGCCGCGGATGGGGGATAGCTCGCCGGGGTCTTCCTTGATGTCGAAGACTTGGGCCAGATCGGCCTCGCCCGCGGCGATGACCTTCAGGTTGCCGTGGAGGAACGCGCGCTTTCGGTCGTTGTCGCTGGTGGCCGGGAGATCGACGAGGATGTCGCGCGTGGGCTCGGCGGCGCCGCGGATCTCGGGCACCAGGCTCTTGCCGAGAAAATCGGGGCTCGTGGGCACGCCGAAGAGATCGAGCACGGTGGGTGCCAGATCGATGGCGCTGCGGGGGGTGTCGATTTTGCGCGGGGCCACGCCGGGGATGGAAACGAGGAGCGGTACGCGGACCAGGTTTTCCCAGAGCTCGAAGCCGTGGACGTATTGTTTGTGCTCGCCGAAGGCCTCGCCATGGTCGGCGGTGATGATGACCGCGGTGCGCGGGCCCCATGGGCGCGCGGCGATGAAGTCGAGCAGCTTTCCGATGTAGCGATCGGTGTACGTGATCTCGCCGTCGTAGCGATCGCGCTGGGTTTTGCCCCAGGAGATGCCGTCGTGCGGCATGTACTTGTCATGCGGATCGAGGAAGTGGACCCACGCGAAGAGGCGCCCTAGCTCGGCGCGGGGATCGGAGAGGAGGCGCTCGGCGATGGCCTCCAGCTCGGGCGACGTGATGTTCTCGTCGGTGGTGTTGTTCCACTTCAAATTGGGGACGATCTCCCACGCGTCGAAGCCTTGTTCGAGGCCCGACTTTTTGAAGTAGCCGTGCGCGTGCGCCGCCGCCGTGAAGACCTTCGCGTCCTGGAGCAGCTCCGGGAAGAAGAGGTTCTCCTTGGCGTAGGTGCCGAAGAAGTAACCGTCGCGTTTGAGCTCGCCCGGCAGGCGCCCCGAGAGAAAGCCCCCCACGCTCATCGACGTGTACGACGAGAGCGCGTACGCATGCGTATACTCCACCGCGCGCGCCGCAAACTCCGTGAGCCGCGGCGCAATGGGACGTGGATAGCCCGCCCACGGCATGTCCGCACGCAAGCAGTCGATGGTGATGAGAACGACGTTCAGCGGCTTCTGTGCCGCGGGATCCGGAGAAGCGCCCGCGACACCTGCGGCTTTCTCCGGAGTGGGTTTGTCGTTGGCTGCGGCGACGGGGGATCCGGTCGCGCTGCTCGAGGACGCGGGTGCAGATGCGTTCAGGTCTTGCGCGGGCTTCGTGTCTTCTTTGCGTGCGCAAGCGGCGAGCGCCATCGCGAGGATGGCGCATCTCGAGAGCAGCGCGGTGCCGGGTCTTGTCACTTGAGGAAGACGCGTCCGAAGGAGATCGTGCCGCCTTTGGCGACGTCACCCGCCGCAACGACCTTGATCTTCCCAGTGTACTTGAGGTTCGGAGCCGTGGGATCGGCGATCGGGAAATCCGAATCTTTGAGCTGCGTGCATCCTGTGAGGGTCACGACGACCTTCACGTTGTCGCTGGGCGGGACGTTGTAAATAATGGCCGACGGCTGCGTCTGATCCTTCTTCACGCCCAAGCTCTGATCGCCACGCGCGGTCGGGCCGTCGAAGTAGACGACGCGAGGCGCGCTCGGGTCAGCCCCAGCGTCGCCGCCGTCGGCGCCTGCGTCCGCAACGGTTCCCGTGTCGATACGGATCTTCGCACCCTCTTCGGACGTGCAGGTTCCCGTCTTGCTGATGGCGACGCCAACACCGAGAACGCCCTTGGCGGCATCGAGGCCCGGCAGGCCCGCGGCAAGGAGCTTGGCCGTCCCGATGTCGGGCACCGGCGTCTTGCCGCGCTCGACGTCTCCCGAGATGCTCCACTCCTGCTCGATCAAGGTCGTGTAGTTCGGCCCGGAGACCTTCATGAAGAACGGCGTATTGAGCGTCGGTGCAATCGCGTAAGCGCCCTTGGAGTCGGTCACGCCGGTCTTTCCTCCGAGGTCGACCGTTAGCCCCGGGGCGACCGTGGCCGGGCTGATCAGGCTGACGATCGTCCCCTTCTGCTGCGGACCGGAAGGCGTGCCGGTGTCCTTACCGCCATCCTGCGTTGGCGGAGGGTTCGACGTATCGTCCGACGAACATCCGATGAAAGAAACGCCAACGCTGAGCGCCGTTAGGCCGATTACCGTTGCAATCTTGTAAGTCGAAAAAGACATGATGGTTCCTCACTTGTTGATAATCGCCAGTTAGCGATTGAGTCGGCTCACCTTGATGAAATCGTCGTCTTCGGACCAGGCGATGATCGGACGACCGCCGGGATCGATTGCGAGCGAATTTGCTCGTACTTTTTTGGACGCGGTCGTCGGATCGAGCGCCGTCCAGCTCTTGTTCGTGACATCGGCGACTTTGAGAGTCTTGTCCTGGTCGGACCAAAACGCAAAGAGACGTCCGCTTTGACCTTTCAAGTTGATCGCGTACTGCGTGCAGTTGGCGCCAAGGAGGTCGCCACCACTTACCCAGCTCGCACCATCCCACCGGCGAAGTCGCAAAGCATTGTTGAAGCAGGCCAGGACGGCCGGATTGCCCGAGTCATCTACCACCAGGCTCCTGCTCTGCGTCGAGAGGTCTTCGCCGGGTGGATTCGGTGTAGCCCCAACGAGGTCCCACCTGTTGGTCGCCGAAACAAATTGCCTGACTCGAAGCGGGTTCAAAGCTCCGGAGCTGCCGGACCTGTACTGAACGTACTTGACTCCACCACCACTGATGGCGATTCCGAGATCTTCTCCGGACTCCGAAGGATCATTTACTTCACCGCCAACTTGAAGCCAATTTCCATTTTGGAATGTCTTGACGTATACAATCGAGCGTGCCTCGGCGGCGTCGAGAGGCGAGTACACGACGAAGAGGTTCCCCGTTGTAGGGTCTACGGCAATAGCGGGCGAGCGAAACCCGACGTCACCGCGACTCTTACCGAGAGCAACCCCCACGTCGTCCCAGGCGACACCCGACCATCGTCGAACGCGCACGTCGAGGTTACTGTCCGCATACGCAATGACCACTGCGCCCGCTTGGTCGAGCACCATGCTCGGCTTGAAGCTCGCGGGGGTGAGCAGGGGGCTCCCGATTTGCGACCACTTGCCTTGGAAGCCGTCGATCGTTTCCACGATGGAATCGTTGGAGAGCCGACTCACGACACTTATCCGTTCACCTGGCCCGGCGGCGACGACGGGAGCCGCCAAGTAGGCCGCTGCACCATTCGTCTTCTCCCCCACCCGCAACCAAAGCGGCACCGTCCACCCCCACGCCTTCTTCTCGACGGGCCCCCCGTTCACGCTGGTGACATCATTCATCGTCACCGCCAGCGCCCCCGGGGCAACCAACGGAGCCACCGGCTTCACCGTCAGCGTCTTCCGATCGTCGGAGAGCGACGCCGTCGCCCCAAAGGTCACCGACCCCGGCCCGACCAGGCTCACCGCATTCGGCCCGAGCTTGACCGGCTCCGAATAGGTCACCTGAATCGGAGCGTGAACGGAAACGTTGTCATCGCCGTCCGCGGGGGTGCGCGACACGATGGTGACCGGCGCGTGGATGGTTATGTCGTTCGGTCCACCGTCCTTGTTCGGCGATGCCGGCGAGCTCTCGCTCGAGCCGCACGCGGTCGCGCTCCCCGCCATGCCAACGGCGGTCATCATGAACCAGGTCACCCCGCCTACACCCCTCACGCTTCTGCGGATTCGCATCGATTTACCCCTCTCGCATCTATGGTTGGGTATCCGCACGAAGCTCCGAAAAACGCGACGGCGGCCTGGGATGGGTATCGGCCGCGGCTGACTAAAGTTGTGTAACGGGACGACGGGTGCCGTGTGACGAGTTGTCGACGTTGATTCCCACAATTCCGGCATGTTTCGCAAGAGTTCGTCGGTTTGAAATCGACGAGCTCGATAAATCGGGCACGGTTGAAGGGGGGCTCCGCCCTCCCGGCTTTAAAGACGCGATTGAACCGTCAGGACGGTGAGATCGAGATCGCCGTCCTTGTGGAGGCACGGGTAGCAGTCACGCGTTCCGAAGAACCCGCAGCCGCGGGTCTTCTGGAGGGTCTTGAGCTGCGGCAAGAGCCGTGCGTCACCGTGTTCGCGCACCCTTGGAAGGAGATCGCGCTTGTCTTCGCACTTTTTTGCGGCACGAAAGTCCATAAGCACATTCAATGCCGGCGAAGCGTGCGCGAGAACCTCGGGTTTGGCCAAGCTTGCCGCAAAGCGCGCTTTTCCCGGTAGCGCAGGTGTACGGTTCGCCAGATCGTACAGCACGTCGACGCCCTTCGGGCCCAGTGGACCTTCGAGCACCGTGATCGCGGCGTCGCGGGCCTCGGGGCTCGGATCGTTCGTTGCCGCTGCCGTGACGGCCGCGATGAGGTCCGGATCGCCCGCCGCCGCGGGGTCCACCGCGGCCAAACGACCGATGGTGCGAATCGCCTCAGGCGTGTCGCCGCGCATAAAATAGCTGCGAAAAAGCGCCCGAAAGACCCTCGCGTCGGCTGGGAACTCGACGGAGAGCTTCTCGAGCGCCTCCGCCCCTTTGCTCGCCGTGGCGTCGAGCTGCTCCTGTGCCAACACTTTTGGCGGCGGGGTCGCCGTGCCATCGCTGCCACCGCCCACGAGCGACGAGAGCACCCCGCCATCGGCCCTCTCGCCAAGGACGCTCGCCTTCACATGCCGGAACAAGGCAATCAGGGACAGCGCGCCCACCAGCAGCGCGCCGCCGCACAACGCCACGACGATGGCCACCCAGACGTGCCGCCGGTTTTCCGCCGGGGAAGCCGGGGCGATCATGGGGATCCGCCCATCGGAGCGCACCGACGGTGCCGAGGATGCCACGAAGAGCTCGGGGCTCGTTCGCGCCATCGCGTCGGCGGGGGTGAAGATCGCGGGCGACGAGGGAGGAAGCACCCGCGACGAGGGGACCGATTCGGGGCCCACCGCCACGGTGGCCGCGTGCGGCAGGGAGCGCGGCTGCGCGCGGAGGGACACGGGCTGCGCCGGTTGCGCGAGCGCGTCGATGGCGACCAGCAGCTCCTCGGCCTTGCCATAGCGTTCGCGCGGTTGCTTGGCGAGCAGCCGCATGACCAGCGCCTCGAGCTCGGGGGAAATCGGCCGGTCGGGCGCGAAGGTGCGAAGCATCGGCGCGTTCTCGGCGATTTGACGGGCGAGCAGGGAGAGCGTGTCGTTGCCCTCGAAGGGCAGCCGGCCGCTCAGCATCTCGAAGAGCATCACGCCGAGCGCATACAGATCGGCGCGATGATCGACCGCGTCGCCCAGGGCCTGCTCCGGCGCCATGTACTCGGGGGTGCCGAACACCGCGCCGGCGCGGGTCAGCGCGGGCCCCGGCGCCGCACCCGGCTCGCCATGCGTCGCGGCCAGCGCCTCGACGTGCACCTTGGCGATGCCGAAGTCGAGGACCTTGACGAACTCGCCCTCATCGGGGCGATGCACGAGCATTACGTTCTCGGGCTTCAGATCGCGATGGACGATCCCCAGCTCGTGCGCGCGCACCAAGGCCGAGGCGATCTGCCGGGCCACGTCCAAGCTGCGCGCCACATCCATGGGCCCCTGCCGGAGCACGCTGCGCAGATCGGTGCCCTCGATGTACTCGAGCACCAGGAAGAAGGCGCCATCGTCGGTGCGGCCGAAGTCCGTCGCGGCGGCGACATTGGGGTGCTCGATGTGCGCCGCGGCCATGGCCTCGCGCTCGAAACGCGCCACCACCTCCGCGCGACCCACCATGTCCGGGTGCAGCACCTTGATGGCTACACGCTTGCGCATGTGCACATGCTCGGCGAGGTACACGGCGCCCATCCCGCCCTCGCCAATCAACGCGAGCACCTTGTACCGGCCGGAGATCACCTGCCCCACGAAGCTGGGCGCTTCGGATGTGGGGCTTCCTTCCTGGACCGATTCCGTCACCGCCCTAACGGTAGCAGGGACGAGCCGCGTTTCGGAGAACGATGATCGAAGCCCCCACGATGTGAGATGGTCCGTGGGCGATAGCCCTCACATCGTGGTGGACGCGCGTGGAGCGTTACTTCCCACCGTCGCGGCGGCGGGTGCCCCGTTCGAGCCGCAGGTTGATCACCGCGGTGGGCCCGGAGAGGGTCACGGGTTGCGTCTGCGACACGAAGCCTTTGGCCTCGCCGCGGATGTAGTGCACCCGCCCGTCTTGCGGGACCTCGCCGCTGTAGGGGTTGATCATCAGCGGCGCATCATCCAGGAAAAGCTGCGCGTCGGCCGGCGAGGCTTGCACCACCAGACGGGTGCGCGGCATCGGCGGAGGCGCGCTGGGGCCCGGCGTGGGATCCGCAACGTTCGAGGAGGGCGGCGGTCCCCCGAGGGTCTGGGGCTGGTTCATGCGCGTGACCCAATAGGCGCCGCCGATGGCCAGGCCGATCACGGCCAGGGAGCCCAGCGCGATGATCCACCCGAGCGATCGCTGCGAGGTCGACGGCGGGTTGGGGGTGGTGACCCCGCTGGTCGTTTGTACGACTTGTCCGAACCGAACCGCGCCCGAGGCCACGGCGGAGTTCACCGCGGAGTTGGTCGACGAGGAGCTGGCCGAGGGGCGCGACACCGTCCACGGTGCGCTCATCTCCACCGACAAGTTGTGCAGCCCCGAGCCCGATTGCTGCCGGAGCTCGCGCAGCTTCGATTCGATGATGGCCTGCTGCTGCGCTCTCTTCTGCGCAAAGAGCGAGCCCACGTACTTGCTGACCGCGCGGCCCGACGCCCCGCCGATCTCGCGCAGCACCGCGTCGATGTCGGCTTGGATCTCGGCGGCGGTGGCGTAGCGTTCGTTCGGGTTGAGCGAGAGCGCCCGCATGCAAATCTGCTCGAGGCGCGGGTGCACCAAGGGGTTGACGGTGCGCGGCGAAGGGATGCCCGTGCTCGAGAGGCGCGTGATGATCTCGAGATCGGAGAGCCCGTGCCAAAGCCGGACGCCGGCCGCGATCTCCCAGAGCACGGCGCCCACCGCGTAAAGATCGCAACGGCGGTTGATGGTGCGGCTGCGGAACTGCTCCGGCGCCATGTAGGGGACCTTCCCCTTGATGATGCCGGTGCGCGTGTACACATGGCTATCGGCCGCCTTGGCGATCCCGAAGTCGAGCACCTTGACGTTTCCGTCGTAGGTGACGAACACGTTGCCCGGAGAGAAGTCGCGGTGCACCAGCTCCATCGGGGTGCCGCTTTCGTCGGTGAGCTCGTGCGCGTAGTGAAGCCCCTCGAGCGCATCGGAGACGATGCGCAGGCCGATGGCCACCGGGAGCGCGCGCTCGGCTTGCGGCGTGTGGGTCGGTATCCCAGGGGCCAGGTTGCCCGACAGCGGTGTGGGATCGCTGATGTGGGCTCCGGCTCCGGTGCTGGCTACCAGGGGATCGAGGCTCTCCTTCCGGCGCGACTGCCGCAAGATCGCGTGGAGCGTCTGGCCCTCCAGGTACTCCATGGCGATGAAGAAGATGTCACCGTCCTGACCGACCTCGTTCGTCTGAACGATGTTCGGATGCGACAGACGTGCAGCGATCCGCGCCTCGTGGAGGAACATCTCCACGAACTCAGAGTTGTCCGCGATCTCGATCCGCAGACGCTTGATGACTTGCAGCTTGCTGAAGCCGGACGGACCCTGGAGAACGGCAAGCGTTACATCCCCCATTCCACCACGACCAAGGGGGATGACGTCGCGGTACTTTCCCCGGTTCGATTCGACCACTGAGCTTAGGCCAAGGTTAGAATGTCCTACCTCCTGGGGCAAGATTCGTCGCGACCTCACAGACATGGTCGATGGCGTCCAAAGCGGGTCCGAACGGGGATCGACGTCCCAAATCGCCGGTGCAAGTTCCGGGCGAGGTAGGGTTGCGCGCCCCCCGCACACATACGCACCCAACATTCGTCCTTTCACGCCAGAACAGCCCTGTCGGAAGTTGACATGCTGAGCTGGGTACGGGCAGAATTGCGCGCAATTTTGGGTCCCCTTAGCCGCCGTCGGAACGGAATTCACGAGCGTGAACCGACGGTCGGAGGTCATGAATGAAGAAGGTTCTCATCGGGATCGGAGGGCTCCTGGCCCTCGCGATCCTGGCGTTGGTGGTCAAGTTCTTCGTTCTCTCACCCGTCGTGCGCGCAGCCCCCGACGTTCATGCTCCAACGTCGGCCGAAGCCATCGCACGCGGCAAATATCTCGCGGATCACGTCGCGCAATGCACCACGTGTCACTCGACGGTCGATGAAAAGGTCCCCGGCGACGTGGTGGTCGAGGCCAAGCGCGGCGCCGGCCGTATGTATCCCAAAGAAGCAGGATTTCCCGGCAATATTCGCGCGCTCAATTTGACGCCCGACAAGGAGACGGGCATCGGCAGTTGGACGGACGGTGAAGTTCTCCGCGCGATGCGGGAAGGGATCGGGCGCGATGGGCGCGCGCTCTTCCCGCTGATGCCGTATCAAAACTTCGCAAACCTGACCGACGAAGACGCGCTCGCCATCATTGCTTACTTGCGCAGCCTCCCGGCCATCAAGAACGATCCGGGGCCGGCGACGCAGATTGATTTCCCCGTTTCGATGTTCATCCGCGCGGCACCGAAGCCCGTCGAAGCGCCGCCCCCGCCGCCGCCCGCGGATCCCGTCGGCCGCGGTCTGTGGCTCATTCAGATGGAGTCGTGCGGTATGTGCCACGATACGATGGATAGCCGTCACCAGCCCATCGAAGGCAAGCACCTGGCCGGCGGTCAGGAGTTCAAGATCGCGGCCGGCACGGTTTACGCTTCGAACATCACCAGCGACAAGAGCACCGGGATTGGCGCGTACACCGACGAAGAATTGCTGAAGGTGCTAAACGAGGGTGTCACGAAGAACGGTCGTCCCCTCTATTTGATGCCGTGGGCGGCCCTCAAGGGCCTGACCGATGACGACAAGCGCGCCATCGTCGCCGCCCTGCGAACCATTCCCCCCGTCAACAACACGGTGCCTGCGTCGGCCATCCGCTAACCGCCGATGGCATCGCGCCGCGGCGCGCCCTCCTTTTCCCTCCTTGCGTTCGAGCTCGAAACCACAAGGTATCGAGGAGCCGAGGGGGGCGCGTCGGCAGGCCCTTTTCTTGTTCTTCTTCCTTTCATTCATTCGTTCGTCATTCACCATTGGCAAAATCGTTTCGCAGATGTTGCTCGCGACGATTTCATGGACGCGTCGCCAACGCGCAGGGTGGTGTCATGAGTGGGTCGGAATATCATTTGGGAAGCGATGCAGCTGAGCTGAACCGACTCGCGCGTCAGGGTGCCGCGCTGGCACCGGCCACCCGCATGTTGCTCCAGGCGGCAGGCATCGGCCCGGGCATGCGCGTGCTGGATTTGGGGTGCGGCGCGGGGGACGTGAGCTTCGCCGTGGCCGAGTTGGTGGGACCGACGGGCAGTGTGCTCGGCATCGATCGATCGCCAGAGGCCGTTGTGTCGGCGAAGGCCCGCGCCAAGGCCGCGGGGCTCGATGCGGTCACCTTCGTGGAGGGCGATATTCATCAGCCGGCGCCGGATGGGCCGTTCGATGCCATCGTGGGGCGCTTGGTCCTGATGTATGTGCCGGATCCGGCCGCGGTGCTTGCGACGCAGGCCACGCAGCTGCGCCCGGGCGGGCTCGTGGCGCCCATCGAGTTCGATATGCGGATCGCGGGCTCCTTGCCGGCCGTGCCGCTGGTCACGCAACTTCTGTCTTGGATTGGCGAGACATTTCAGCGCGCGAACATCGCGCCCGCGCTGGGCACCCAGCTCTGGAGCGTGCTGCGCAAAGCGGGATTGACGCCGCGCGGAATGATTGGGGTCCAACCGCACTTCGGCTCCGACGATGCGAATGGCTCCGCGCTCCTCGCCGGCATCGTCAAATCGCTGCTACCGGTGATCGAACGAACCGGCGTCGCCAAGGCGGAGGACATCGCCATCGAGACCCTCGCGTCGCGGCTCAGCGCCGATTTCGCCGCCGCCGATGCCGTATTCGTGCACCCTGCCCTGCTCACGGCCTGGGCGACAAAAGGCTAGCGTAAAACACGAGATACAACGAGATCGAGCGCCCGCGCCCGCGAAATACCCGGGGGGGCGCGCGCTCAGCCTGCGATTTCAATCGTGACGTCACCGAGCACGGTGCATTGGCACGCGAGCCGGCGGTCGGCGTCGGCTCCTAGAACTTCGAGCACGGTTTGCTCCGAGTCGGCCAGGCCGCTGAGGTTTTCGCCGCCCTCGATGACTCGGATGATGCATGCACCGCAGCATGCTTTGCGGCATCCGAAAATGATGCTCGTCTCGTTCGCGGCGCACACTTCTTGAAGGGTGGTGCCGACTTCGACGGGGATCTCGAGGGCGTCGGTGGCGATGCGCAGCTTCACCACTTTTCGAGGCTCCGGTCGCGGCTCGTGCGCGAGCATCATGATCGGCGCTCCCCTCGGCTGGCCGCCGCCGCGGGGATGTCGGGGGCCGCGGGGGCCGACGTATCGCCCGCTGCGGCCGTATCGGTGATGAGACCGCTCATTTCATCGATGAATTGCCGGTAGTTGTCGTCGGCGGACGCGAAGGCACGGCCGGTGGTGGAGCTGCCTTTGATGACCTGGCCCCCCAAATGCTTGTGCATCGAGCGAAACAATGTGAACAGGTTGACGCAAGACTGATAGGCCTCCGTCAGCTCGGGGCTCCCCTTTTCGTGGACCCACGTCTTGAGCGCAGGCTGCCGATCGTAAATCATTCGAAAGAAGCCCTTCCAGTGCTCGGGCACGAAGCGCAGGTTGTTCCTCCTCGCCTCGATGACCCCCGCGTGCGTGAAATTCACGTGAAAGAGTGAATCCATCATGAGCATGAAGGGCAGCTGGTAGCCCGACGCGACCCCCGTGACGTCGTCCTCGATCCAGCCGCCGGTCACCTGAATCTTCCGGAACTCCTCCGCCGTGACGCGCGGAATCATGTGTTTGGTGAACGTATAGACGTTCCGAAGGGTCGCGCGGACCATGGCCAACGCGGTGACGGCGCTCTCCACGTCGTCCCGTTCGGCGCATTCGAGCGCGAGACATCCCCAGCCATAGAGCGGGATCCCGAATGTCTCCACGGCGAAGAATGCGCGGTACAGATTGCGTTCGCTCTCGTTGTTCGTGTTCATCCAGAAATACGGATCCATGCGATCGAGGGCCGTGAGCTCTCGGTACGACGTCGGCTCGCCGTCGGCTTTGCCGTCCAATCGCCATGCGCGCATGGTCATGATGATCTGGTTGAAACGCGGAATGATGCGCGTGTCCTCGGAGAGCGACAGCATCAGGGCGTGCAAAGGATCCGGCATGCGGCTCGGCCCCTTCGCGGGCTCGATGACCGGGCTCCCCTGACGCCACATATGGTTCAGGTAAATGAGCGGGATCATCAGCATTTCGCGCTGAGACAAGGACAGAGGCTCCACGTGCTGACGCAGCACGCTCAAGTCCCCCGCCCGTTCGGCGAAAAGATGGCTCTGCTCCGTCAGCCAGGCCCGAAATCCATCTTTGTCTTGCTTGGCATACTCGACCGCTGCCGCTGTACACAATTCGCAGATGGAGTCCAGCGGCGCCGGGAAACGAAAGTCGGGCGCCGTCTCCCGCAGAAATCCACATTGGGTCGACGCGAGCATCCCCAATGACGCAAGGGGCCCGAGGGCCTCGAAATCAATCTTTTCGCTGCCGTAGTCGAACTCCAAACGGTTGCCTTCCAAAACGAGAAACGGGACTTCGAGCGGGGCGGGTATGTCGAGCACGGACTCCTTCCAATGACGAACGTCCCGGTTTAACTCCGAGAAAGGAATGCATACCGAATCTTCGGAAAGCGGACGGATCTGAACACGTAGCTGGCTTTCTCGAACTGGACTGCGCAGCATGAGGTGTGCGTCCTTACGTGTGGTTCACGTGGGGTTCACGGACGAGTCTGATTGCATTATCTTTTACACACAAGGGCAAGGTTTGACAAGCCCAGTGCTCGAATACGAACGGGCAGCACTTCGATCGCAGTGCGATGATTGCAAAGCAAAGAGTAAGCCGCCAAGACGAGCGCCGCCCGCTGCCAAGCGTGTGACGGAAACGGGAGAAAAGAAGGGCGTTCGTTGGAATCGCATATCGTTTCGCGCCTTCCGCCGGACGCTCTCGGGCACCTGCTCTTTTCGTGCTCCTCGCTCCGCTCACCTCCCTTGCGCGATGCCGCTTATCGTCATCGCCATGACGAGGGCGGACGCACGCGCGACAGGCCGGTTCGCGCAGCCGCGACGAATGCACCGTCGCTGTCCGAGATGCGTGGACCTCCACGTGTTCTGGACGAACGAATTGCCCATACAAATTGTCGAGATAACCAACCATGTCGCGTCTCCGGCGGGTGCGCGCGCGCGCGCGGAGCTCGGAAACCCAGCCGGCACGAGCTCCGGGCACGGATCCAGCATCACGGCGAAGATCCGTTGCCGTGCGTCACAATCCTCACTTGCGACGCGCCCCTCGCGAGCGCTCGCGAGCCTTTGCGGGCCGCGGCTTGCGAGCTCGCACCCTGCGGCGATCGCAACTGCGATATCGCGATCCTTCGTTTATCGCCGACATCCGCTTTGCGCGATGGCGCATGACGCTGTTCACGTGCCGCGGGTACCCTCCCACACGTAAGCGGTTCGCCTACGAGGTTTCCGGATAGCTCGTCGGGACGCTCGGGGATCCATCGACGGCTCGAGCCGGTCGAGACCTTGGCTTCGCATCGACCTACGAACGATGCGCGTGTGGCCCACCCACATGCCGCGCACTGTGCCGAATCCGTGCCCACGGTGCGCCTCATGAGTTGCGCGCGGCCCCTCCCGGCATGTCGAAGGTGGTCGAGGCCGGCGCCAAATGAAAAAAGGAGACCCGAGCGGATCTCCTTCTTTCTCATCCAGGCTCGCGCGCCTCGCGGCGCACGCGGTTCGCGGCGCACGCGATACGGGCGGGCGCGATACGGGCGGGCGCGATGCTCAGTTGCGGGCGCTGATGCCGAACAGGCCGATGCCCGTACCGAGGACGACCAAGTCGTTGTTGTCCGAGGTGGCGGTGCGCGTGGACGCCGGCACCACCTGCACGAACAGGCGGCTCCACGAGTTCCCGAGCGTCTGCAGAACGTTCGCCTTCACGGTGAGGGAGGTCTCGACTTGCGCCGGGAGCTCCTGGCAAACGACGAGACCCCAGTTGGGCCCCGGCTTCGGCATCGGGAAGAAGTACGGATCGTCTCCGCCCGCGTCCTTGGCCGGAATGTCGCCGTCCGAGGAGATGATCGTCACGGCGATGGCGGCGCTCTGGAAGCACTTGTTGCCGCCGCAATCGAACTTGATGGTGAAGTCTTTGGTACCGTCGACGTCACCGGGTTTGATGCTCCAGAGATCCGTGGAGACGTTCAAGTTGTTGGCCGCCGGCGGTGCCGGCTCGGTCTTCTTGATGGCCGGCACGTCGGCGCCGCCCGCGATCGTCGCGACCAACCTGTCGGCCGGATCGACGAACTTGGCGACGGGCGCGTAGGGCAGCGCAATGCCGCCGAGCGGCCCGGCGGGCCCCATGTTCGGCGGCAGATTGCACCCGTAGTTGAGCACTCCGGGGACGGGGCCGAGCTGCATGCGATCGCAGATGAACGGCTTCGGCACGGACGGGGCGCTGAGGCCCTCGATGGTGATCTTGCCCATGTCGGCGTCGCCGCGGAGCGCGGGGTTCGGCGCCTTGAACCCGACGCAGCCCATGCCGTCGATCATGACGTTGTTGGCCGGGGGTTGACCGGCGGTCGGCTGGAGCTTGGGCGGCCTCGATTGAAGCTGCGTGACGACCCCGGGATAGACGCGTCTCTCCGCCACGCGCGAGCTCGGCTGGCTCCGCAACTCGCCGGCGATGACCGTCCCCTGGAACTTCACGAGCGGCGCCTCGGAGTCCGGAATGACGACGTCCTCGAACGCGGACGCATCGGCCGTGTCGACGGGGGGGTTGCTCTTATTGTCGTCGTCTTTGCAATTCAACAGCGCAGCGCCGACGGCGGCGATGCTCAGTACACAGGAAATGGAAAGGCAGGAACGGCGAAAACTCATCCGTGACTCCAAGGATTGATGAGGAAAAGTCTCTGCAAAGCATCCCTCGAAAACATCGATATCGGATTTACTCCGGCGCCACCACCCTCGCCTCGGTGAAGTCGGTCATCGAAAAAACGTACGTGTCCGGGAGCCGGTAGTACGTCACCTCGATCTTGCCGGGCAGCAAGGACGCGCGCGGCGCGGGGACGTTCGGCGCGATCATCTCGAACGACTTCCGCTGGATCAGCATCTTGGAGGTGGCCTTGGCCTCGAGCGACGCGAACTTTCCGTCGTAGTAGTCGGGGACGAAGCTCTTGGTGAAATCTTCCTTGTTGAACTCGGGCATCCCCGCGTTGACGGCGTGAAGGCCCATGCCCGCCACGCAATTGTCGGGCGGCGGCAGAATGAACCAGCCCGGATCCGGCGGGAGCAGATTGTCCTTCGGGTATTTGGGATTCTTGCAGTTGATCGCCACCGACTCTTCTTGCGAGAACGTAATGAAGTGATTCTCCCAGTGCGGGACGTTGTAAACGCCCGCGGGAGCGTGGCCGTGCGGCAGATAGTCGTACGACATTCCGGTGAAGACCGTCTGGGTCGAGAACTCGGTGGGTACCTTCATCCAGAAGCGCACGTCCGAGGTGACGCCCGAGGGGACGTTCTCGACGGCCGTGACGGGCAAGGTCCATTTGAAGGCCTTGAGCTTTCCGGCTTTGTCGAGCACCACCCAGTTGGTCACGCGCTTCCCGAACATCTCCTTCGTTTCACCGCGTATCACCGTTTGGTTTGCATCCGATTTGTCGAGCGGAATGTCGGTCGACCCCGGATTGTCTTGCGGGGAGAGATCGTCGCATCCGGCGGTAATGGGAACGATTACGGCTACCGCTGCCAGTGCGGTAAGAGAAAGTCTGGCTATCATCAGTGTCACCTCGGCGTCCTATGACGCTACAACGAGCCTGGGATCGCTTACCATGGAGTTCGGGTACTTCAAGTAAATGTCGCGGTCGCACAGCGCGCGCGACATGACGAATGGGTGCGCCGGCTGGGGTGAGCAGCCCATGGGGCTAATGTGCGCTGAGCGTTCGGCAGCTCGCGCCGATTTCCACGCGGCTCATGGTCTTTTTTACGTGCACCTTGGCGAGACCATATCCGCGCTCGTCCTCGAGCCAAATCGTGAACGTCCCGTCGGGGCGCCTCGGGAAATGCGACGTTCCGCCCCCGCGCAACATCAGATGATCACCCGTCGTGCCATTGGGTACGTCGCCTATGTAGACGGCTACACCGTTTGGACAAAGGTTCTTCACCTCCACGTCTTTGGTCGGCGGGGGGCGCGCCAAGAACTCTTTGTCGTAGGGATCCGGCCTACCGCCGGATGGCGCCGCCGCCGCGGGCGCGCTCGCCTGCGAAGAAGACGACGCGCCGCCGCAGCCCGCGATGAACGCGGCCGACCACGACGCAAAAGAAGCCGCGAGCAGAACGCGAGAAACTCCGTGCATCATGCACGAAGAATACGCGTTTGCGCGGCGGCTCCCAAAAATGCGGCGAACTCCGCGATGAAAATCAATGCGTCATATGATGACGCGTGACGCCGGGGTGCGATTCGTCGCCCGGCTCGTGGCGAGGATTGGCCGTCTCGTGCGAGCCGTCGCGGCCGGAGGCGGCCAGGAGGAGATCCTTGCGGTAGATGAATTGCTCGCGCGAGTCGTAGGGGACGGCGTGCATGCCGGTGTCCATGCGGATGGCGTCGCAGGGGCAGGCTTCGACGCAGTAGCCGCAGAAGATGCAGCGCAGCTCGTCGATGACGAACTTCACCGGGTAGCGCTCGTAACCGCGGCGCGCGTCGCCCTCCGGGTACTCGCCGGCCTCGATGAAGATGCATTGGGCGGGGCACGCGGTGGAGCAGCAAAGGCAGGCCACGCAGCGGGGGCTTCCATCGTCGCGCTGGGTGAGGCGATGCAGGCCGCGGAAACGCTCCGGATAGGGGCGCTTTTGCTCCGGGTACGAGATGGTGGTGATGCCCTGCGAGATGCTCTCGGTCACCGGATCGGGGCGCTCGCCGCGCACCATTTCCTTGGTGTTCCGGAAGAAGTGCTTCATGGCGACGCCCAGGCCCTTGAAGATCTCGGGCAGGTACACCTGCGTGGCGGGCGTGGGCTCCACGTGCTCGACCACGTACGCGTTGTTCGGAGACGGGGGCTTCTTGGGGAAGGTTGCAGTCGCCATGGGATGTCTCGATTTCGGGTAACGAGCGGAGCTTACAGTTGCATGGGGCCGGTGACCGTACCGCCGCGGGCGTTGGCCATCTCCGCGGAGGTGCCCACGATCCAGAGGGACCGGCGCTTGGGGGCGAAGAAGCCGACCAGGCCGCGGAGCACGAAGAGCGTGATCACGAGGGCGACCACGAGCTGGCTGATGTCGGCCGCGACCTTGAGGGTCGAGGAGACCTCGGGCGAGCCATCGATCACGAGCAGGATGACCCCCGTGAGGAAGAGGTTGCCGAGGGAGAGCGGCAAGAGCACGCGCCAGCCCAGCTTCATCAGCTGGTCGTAGCGGAAACGGGGGAGGCTCCAGCGCACGAAGGCCTGGAAGACGCAGGTCGCCAGCACCTTGCCGAAGAAGACGACCACGCCGATGATGCTCATCCAGATGTGCGGGATGGCCTGGTGGACCAAGGTCCAATCGCCGATGGCGATGGTGATGCCGTCGCGGTGGAAGAACGGCAGCTGCCAGCCGCCCAGGAAGATCGTGACGAGCAGCATGCTGCTGGTGACGACCTCCATGTACTCGGCGAAGTAGAACATGCCGAACTTCATGCCGGAGTACTCGGTGAAGTAACCGGAGACGAGCTCGCTCTCGGCCTCGGGGAGGTCGAAGGGGATGCGCTTGGACTCGGCCACCGCCGAGGCGAAGAAGAGGAAGAACGCCGCCGGCTGCGCGAACAGGCCCCAGCAGTTCTCACCTTGCCAGCGCACCATCTCCTCGAGGCGCACGGTGCCGTAGAGCATGAAGGCGCCGATGAGCGAGAGGCCGATGGTGACCTCGTAGCTGACCATCTGGCTCGCGGCGCGGAGGGCGCCCATCAAGCTGAATTTGTTGTCGCTCGACCAACCTGCGATGGCCGCGCCCACGATGCCCTGCCCCGCCAAGGCAAAGATGAAGAGGATGCCCGAGCTGAGCGGCGCCACCGCCAGATCGACCGGCGCCACGCCGCGCGCGACCATTTGGCCCATGCGCTCGATGGCCGGGAAGACGTAGCCGTGATCGGTGGAGCGCACCAGGTACTGCGGGAAGACCGTGTCGCCCATGGGGATGACGGCCACCAGCGCGAGCACCGGCATCATGGAGAGGATGGGCGCGAGGCCGAAGAGGAGCTTGTCCGCCTTGGGGGGGACGAAGTCTTCCTTGAAGAAGAACTTCAAGCCGTCGGCCGCCGTGTGGAGCAGGCCGGCCACGCGAAGCTCGAACTTGCCGATCTTCAGCACCGCGCGGTTGGGGCCCACGCGGTCTTGCATCATCGCGCTCTGACGGCGGTCGAGCCACGTGAGCAGGGCGGCCACGTTGATGAGAAAGCCGATCATCACCGCGAGTTTGACGATCGTCCAAATCCATTGCGCCAAGGTCATCGCTGTTTGCTTTCGTCTCGGTGCTTCGCGCTCAATTCACGTTGGGGGCTCACGGAGTGGCCTGGGAGGATGGCCGCACGGTGAAGGACTCGGGGACGGTGGGCACCTGGATCATGCGGGCGCGCACCTGCTTCAACTTGGTCCATTGGGCGTCGTAGCCGAGCGCCTGCCCCAGCTCCGCCACCAGCTGCCAGCCCGGCGCCGCGGCGCCTTGCGGCTCGATGGCCTTCTCCGCCACCTGGTGCAAGCCCTTGGCGTTGACATACGTGCCCGACGACTCCGCCCACGAGGTGGCCGGCAAGATGACGTGCGCCGCGCGCGCGAGCGGGCCATCGTGCGCGGCGATCACCACCAAGCCCGCGAGGCGGTCGAGCGCGGCCTCGGTGCGCGAATCGGCCACCGGCGTCTCGCCGCCGAGGGCGATCACGTGGGTGATCTTGCCCGCCTCGATGTCGTCGATCAGCTGCCCGAAGGAGCGCAGGCTGGGCACGAGCTCCAGCACGCCGCGCGTGTTCGGATTTTTGTCCGCGTGGATCAGGATGGTGTCGGCGTAGCCCTCCCCCAACCCGGTCGCGTAGAAGCTGCGGGTGCCGAGGAAGGTGCCGGCGAGCTCGCGCAGCGCCCAGTTGTCCTCGAGCGAGTGCTGGGCCGAGAGCACCACGGCGACGCCCTCGCCCGGCACCCCTTCGAGCTGGCTCTTGGCCGCTTCGAGCGCCTTCTTCACGGTGGCGGTGGCGCCTTTGACCCGCGGGTCGAGCACGCGATCGGTGTGCGCGCGCTTGTAGCTGACCATGCCCTCGTCGCACATCCAGTACTGGTTGACCTGCTCGTTGTCGCGCGGGCGGTAGCGGTAGACCTTGTTGTAGCGCGGATCGTAGTCGAGGTGCGCGTTGCAGCCGGTGGCGCAGCCCTGGCAGACGCTCTTGGCCGTGCGCAGGAACCACACGCGCGCCTTGAAGCGGAAGTCGACGGTGGTCAGCGCGCCGACGGGGCAGACGTGCTCCGTCATGAAGGTGTAGTGGCCCGTGAGCTCGCGGCCGGGGGCGACGAAGACCTCGTTCAAGTTGCCGCGCTCGCGCATGTCGAGGACGGGATCCTGCGCCACTTCATCCATGAAGCGGATGCAGCGCGTGCACATGACGCAGCGCTCGGCGTCGTACACGATCGAGGGCCCGAAGCGCACGGCCTTGGGCTTGTGGATCGGCTCGTCGCGCATGCGCTTTTGGTACTGGCCGTGCTCGAGCCAGTAGTCCTGCAGCTTGCACTCGCCCGACTGATCGCAGATGGGGCAGTCGACGGGGTGGTTCAGCAGGAGGAACTCTTGCACGCCCTTGCGGGCTTCGCGCACGTTCTCGCTGGTGTCGCCGCGGACCTGCATGCCCTCCGCCGCCTGCATCTGGCACGCGGGCTGGAGCTTGGGCTTCTGACGGGGACGGTAGTCGTTGAGCGCCGGATCCCACTCGAGGACGTCGAGCATCATGGCGCGCTGGCCGGGTGCGGGCGCAATTTCCACGAGGCACATGCGGCAGTTGGCCGGTGCGCTCAAACCGGGGTGCCAGCAATAGTGCGGGATCTCGATCCCCTGGCGCCATGCGGCTTTGATGATGGTTTCGCCGGGCTCGAAGGGGATGGTCGTCCCGTCGTAGGTGAAGGTCGGCATTCGTGGAACCTATGGTTGTTTCGTCGAAGGCGAAGAACGGACGGGGCGGACGCTCGCGGGGCCCGAAGGACTAGTGATCACACTCGCCGCCGATCATGTTGAGCGAGCCGAAGGTGGGCACGATGTCGCTGAGCATGTTGCCCGTGATGAGCTTCTGGAGGCCCGAGACGATCGGGAAGCACGGGGGGCGGATGCGCACGCGGTACGGCGTGCCCGAGCCATCGGAGACCAGGTAGAAGCCCAGCTCGCCGTTGCCGCCCTCCGTGTACGAGTAGACCTCGCCCTTGGGGACCTTGGCGCCTTCCATGATCAGCTTGAAGTGCTGAATGGTGGCCTCGATGGTCGTGTAGACGTCCTTCTTCTCCGGCAGCATCACGCGCGGATCGTTGACATTGACCGGACCTTCGTCGGGCATGCGGTCGAGGACTTGCTCGATGATCCGCTTCGACTGGCGGATCTCCTCGAGGCGGACCAGGAAGCGATCCATGTTGTCGCCCGTCTTGCCGATGGGGACGTCGAAGTCGACCTCGTCGTACTTGAGGTACGGGTGCGCCTTGCGCACGTCGTAGGCGACGCCGGAGGCGCGCAAACACGGGCCGGTCCAGGAGAGGGCCACCGCGTCCTTGCCGCTGATGATCCCGATGTTCTCGAGGCGGTCGATGAAGATGCGGTTCTTGAGCAGCATCTTCTCGCCCTCTTCGACGATGTCGATGATCTGCTCGAGGGCGCCGCGGCACAGCTCCTTGAAGCCGCGGGTGGGGGGCGAGGCCATGCCGCCGATGCGGCCGAAGGAGTGCGTGAGGCGGGCGCCGGTCTCCTCCTCGAGGATGTCCCACACCATTTCGCGCGCCTTGATGAACCAGAGGAACGGCGTGAAGGCGCCGAGCTCCATGGCCATGGCGCCCGTGCACGTGAGGTGGTCGCTGATGCGCGCCAGCTCGCCCAGCGCCATGCGGTACCACTGGCAGCGATCGGGCACCTGGATGCCGCAGATCTTCTCCACCGCCAGCGCGTAGCCCACGTTGTTCAGCATGGGCGAGACGTAGTTCAGCCGGTCGACATACGGGAAAACCTGCGCCCACGTGCCGCGTTCGCACATCTTCTCGAAGCCGCGGTGCAGGTAGCCGATCTGCACGTCGGCCTTGACGATGGTCTCGCCAGAGAGCTCGAGGACGATGCGCACGGTGCCGTGCATCGCCGGGTGGGAGGGGCCCATGTTCAAGTGCATGGGCTCGGAGGGGAGCTCGAGCTCGCCCTCCTCCAGCTCGAGGTCGATGGGCTCCATCAGCTCACCTTTTCCTGATTCGGTTGCGTCGGTTCCGGGTGCGTATGCTTGGCGCTCGGGTCCTGGCCGTTGTAGTGCCCGGCCTCCGACGCCTTCACGGAGCGAACGACGCCTTTGGGGCGGGGCTTGCCGTCTTCGTCTTGATCGTCTTGGTGCAGCCAGTCGACGCGGCCGAAGGCCATGCCCTCGTCGGCGCGGAAAGGAGCCTGCTTGCCCAGCGGCACGCCGGCTTCTTCCTCGGTGCGGTACTCGACCAGGGGCTGCGTCTTCTGCGCCGGGTAGTCCTTGAGCAGCGGGTGCCCCTGAAACTCCGGATACATCAGGATGCGGCGCAGATCGGGGTGACCGCGGAAGGTCACGCCGCTCAAGTCGTAGACCTCGCGCTCGAACCAGTCGGCGCCGGACCAAATGCTGGTGACGCTGTCGATCTGCGCGCCCTCCATGTCCTCGTCGCCCACGCGCGCCTTGAGGCGGATGCGGTGCCTTCGGGCGATCGAGTACAGGTGCAGCACCACCTCCATGCGCGGCAGGCGCGTGGGGTAGTCGACCCCGCAGAGATCGACGAACAGGTCGAAGTCGAGGGTGGGCTCGTTGCGGAGGTACTCGCAGACGCTCTTCCAGCTCTGCGCGGTGACCACCGCGGTGTCGTCGCCGAAGTCGCTATGGGTCTCGAGGACGGCCGCGCCGAACTTGGCTTTGAGCTTCTCGAGGACGGCTCTACTCATGGCGCGCTCCATTGCCGACCACGTGAGCGGCGGCGGCGGCCGCATGCGCCTCGTGCGGCGAGACGTGCCCCAGGTCGCGCAGCGCCTTCTCGGCCTTGAGACGCGCTTCGCGCTCGCCGAGGGTCAGCTCGTCGTCGCCCCGGCGCAGCTGCACCAGGTTGGGCACCGGATCGGTGCGCGGCTTGACGACGGCGGGCGTACGGTCGCCGCGGGCGATTTTGTCCTGCAGGAGCATCAACCCGTCGAGCACGGCCTCGGGGCGCGGGGGGCAGCCGGGGACGTACACGTCGCAGGGGATGACTTTGTCGATGCCCGGGACGGTGGTGTAATTGTCGTAGAAGCCGCCGCAGCTCGCGCACGTCCCGAAGGCGAGGACGTACTTGGGCTCCATCATCTGCTCGTAGATGCGCTTCAAGGCGGGGGCCTGGCGCTGGCTGATGGTGCCGACCACCCAGAGCAGGTCGGCCTGGCGCGGGGAGAAGCGCGGGGCCTCGGCGCCGAAGCGGGCGATGTCGAAGCGGGGGCTCGTCAGCGCCATGAACTCCATGCCGCAGCAGGCGGTGACGAAGGGGTAAGCAAACAGCGAGTACTTGCGGGCCCAGCCTAGAAGGGCATCGAAGCGGGTGGTGGCGAACCCCTTCTCGGCCCCTTCGAGGGTGACGGTGCTGGTCGGTGCCATGATTTTCCTAGAGTCCCTGGTTATTTCCTAGTTTTCCCACTCCAGAGCGCCTTTTCGCCAGACGTAGATCAGGGCGACCACGACCACGACGAGGAAGCCGATCATCTCGGCCAGGCCGAACCAGCCGAGCGACCGGAATTGGACCGCCCACGGGTAGATAAAGACCGTCTCGATGTCGAACACGACGAACAGGATGGCGGTCAGGTAAAACTTGACGCTCAGCTTCACGTGGCGGCCACCCGAGCTCTCCGAGCCGCACTCGAAGGGGAGCATCTTTTCGGGGGTGGGCTTCTTGGGCCCGAGCAGGGTTGCGCCCAGGAAAAAGAGGCACGCAACGGCGCCAGCCACACCGATGATCAGAAACATCGGCCCGTACTTTTGGATGAGGGTCATCGTGCCTTCTTGATTAGCGCGCTATTCCGCAGGTGGGAACGACTCTTTGGGTGGGGGAATAGTGGTAAGCCCGAACCGTGTCAACGAGCTCGTAACGGCGTCCTCCCGGCCCCCTACCCCCGCCCGTGCACGTTCCGGTCCCCGTTCCCGCACGCGAGCCTCTTTCCTCGAGGATTTCGGGGACGTGTGCAGGCACGGGCACGTGTACGGGTAAGGTGGCTTTCCGGGCGAAATCGCCTAGCCGGTGACGCGGGTTGCCTTCCACGCGGTGAGCGCGGGGCCCAGGGCGACCTCGATCCGCTGGAGTTCCTCCGCCAGCTCCCGTTCGCCCACACCGGCCTCGAGCGCATCCCGGAAGCACCCGTACGCCGCCACGTATTTGCCACGATTGAGCAGGGCACGGCCGAGGAGCGGCATGACCTCCGCGGGGCTGCCGCCAAAGGCCAGGGAGCGCCGGAGGGGTGCGATGGCCTCGCCGGCCCGTTCGCTGATGAGCAGCGCCTCGCCCAGGCGGCGGAACAGGTCCGCGGCGGCGACCCCCTCTTGGGCGTACTGGATGCCGATGCGGAAGACCTCTTCCGCCTGGTCGACCTCGCCAAGGTGGACGCACGCCGAGCCAAGCAGGCCCAGACCCCGCGCGATGAGGCCGCGTGCGTCGGGGGCGAGCATCTGGCCCTCGGGGGTGCGCAAGAAGATGGCCAGGGGCGCAGGCCATGCGCCGAGCAAGGAGACGACCTTGGGCCACTCCTGCCGGAGGGCGGCGGCTTCGGCCTCGGCGACCTTCGACAGATCGATGGCGCTGCGGGAGCCGGCGGCGATGCGATCGAGCTCGTCGCGCACCAGCGAGCGGATGCGGGTGCGAAAGGCCTCGAGCTCGTAGTCCTCGTCGCTGCCGTCGTGCGAGACGACGAGCTGCTGGCGCCCCTTGGTGAGAATCAGCTTGCGGAGCGAGTAGCCGTAGAGCGGCGCCAGGAGCAGGTAGCGCACGCCGATGTAGAGCTGGATGGCCTCGGTGTCGGTCTCGCGCGAGGGAACGGCCGGATCGCGCTCCTCCTCGACGAGCAGCGCGCCCACCAGGCGGCGGCGAAAATCGGCCAGGGTCAGACGCTGGGGCTCGAGATCGGTGTCGCCATCGCCCACGCCGACCACGAAGTCGACCAAGGTTTGATCGGGGCTACGCCGGTCCACCGTGAGCGCGGTGATGCGCGCCCCCACGATGATGGAGAAGGCGAAGAAGCGCTCGCCCACGATCTCGCAGAGCGCTTGAAAGCTCCCGATTCCTTCGCCGATGCGCTCGAACCAGCCATCGGTGCGAACGGCGTCGAGCGAGAACTCTTGTCGTTTTTCGGCCATACGGGAAGCTTTTACCGTGCCATGTTTCTCGTCTCTTCCGCAAGACGTGAAGCATGGGCGGGTGGAGGTATCGGACGGGGTGTAGGTCGCGGCGGATGTCGAAGGAGCAGCCGGAAGGGGGACGTCCGCGCACATGCCTCAGCGCACATGCCAGTGCCGGCAGACGGGCATGACCCCGCAGCCCTCGCAGCGCACGGGATCGCGGCGCGAGGGGCACCGCTGGAGCATGCCCATGTGGCAGAGCGAAAAATCGTACTTGGTGGGATCGCGCCGATCGAGCCGGGAGAGCGCGGCCGTGATCTCCTCGGTCGCCCGCCACGTCAGGCGCTCTTCGCGCGTAAGGCCCAGGTTTCGCGCCAGCTTATGGATGTGGGTATCGACCGGCATCAGTAAGTGGGCGGGATCCAGCGACCAGAGGCCCAGGTCGATGCCATCGGCGGGCCGCACCATCCACCGCAGGAACAGGAGCAGCCGCTTGACCCCGCTCGACCCTCGGGGATCCGGGAGCAAATGCGAAGGCCCGCGCCGGGTGCGCGAGCGAAGCTTGCCCGCGTCGCGGATGCCATCGCAAAAGGCGGCGAGCGCGGGACGGATGGCGCCGTGCTCCTCGAATTTGGCGGCGAAGTCGCGACCGAGGGAGCCATTGGCGAGCTGCACGGAGCGGGCGCCGATGAGGAGGCGCGCCAGATCGTCGCCGATGAAGACGCGGTGCTTCCAGCCGCGCAGGCGCGCTTTGAGCTCGGCGGGGTGATCGGCGGCGCGCGAAGGGCTCGGGCCGACGCGGTCGAGCAGATCGCCGAGCTTGGCCAGAATGGTCTTGACATTGCCGAAGGCAATGGCAGCCGCGATCAAGCCTACGATTTCCCGGTCGAGCGGGTCCTCGTACCGGTGGACGACCCCCACGGGATCCGAGGTGCGGCGCGCGGCCAGATCGGCCCGCGCCCGCACGGCATCGAGCGCGTCGCGCAGTTGGGCATCGCTCACGACCGCCATGTCGACCGATACGTATAACGCACCTCGGGCACCTCTCCCGTACTATCTTCGGGGGCGATGACGGAGGAAAAGCAGCCGGAGCGATTGAAGCGCCTCGAAGAGTTCACGCTCGCCGATCTGGAAACGGTTCGTCTCATCTTGCGCGGCGACTCGGTGATCGACTGGCATCGATTGAACCTTCAGGGCGAGGACGAGGTGCGCGAGCTGCTCATCGCGCAGGAGTTCCACCCCGACGAGCCGGCCGACCGGACGCGCATGGAGTGGCTCAAGAACGAGGCGGTCAGCTACTTGCGCCGTCACTTCGAGTACCCCATTCCCAAGCCGGTGGAGCGCGCCACCATCGAGGAGCTGCTCCTGCTCGCCTCCAACCGCGGGCACCGGCAGACCTGTGCGTGCACGATCCTGAAGTGTATGCACATCATCCAGCACCTGGAGGGGCGCGAGCTGCTCTTCCTGCTGCCGCTCTCGGACCAGGAGATCTTCCACGTGGTGGAGGAGAAGGTCTACCGCGTCATCGGGAGCATGCTGGCCGGGGGCTTTCCCATCACCGAGTTCATCGGCGGGCGGAAGAACAAAGATTCGCTCTACACGAAGCTGCTCTCCAAGCAGGACACGGTCGCCGCGCAGATCTACGACAAGCTGCGATTTCGCATCGTCACCCGGTCGTACGACGACATCTTCCCGGTGATGCAATATCTGTCGAAGCGGCTGTTTCCATTCAATTACGTGATACCCGGGCAGAGCATCAATTCGATGTTTCCGTTTCGCGAATATTGCAAAGCGAACGCGCACCTGCGGCCGATGCTCCCGGAGATGCAAGCCGGTAAAGATCTCGACTACACGCCGACCGACAATCGATTTACGGCCGACACGTACAAGATCATCCACTTCGTGGTCGACATGCCGGTGCGTCTGCCGCGCAAGCTCTTGGAGCGGGCGCCCTCGAGCGCTTGGGGCCTCGGGCCCGTCATCTTCGTCATCTGCGAGTTCCAAATCATCGACCGCGAGACGGAGGCCAACAATGAGCGCGGCGAAGCGAGCCACGCGAAATACAAAGAGCGCCAGAAAAAGGCGGTGATGCGGCGCCTTCAGCTGGGCATGCGCGAAATGCGGCTCCCCCCCGGAAGCAGCGGTCCGCCCAGTCGCCGTAAGAAATGACGCCCGGCTCTTCGTCGGGCGTTATTTAGGACGGTTCCCGTGGGCGATGCCCCTCGCGATCGTCGATTTTCGAAGCGCGAAGAGCCCCACGGCGGCCGGCGGGCCGGAGTGCCACCTCCCCCGGATGTCGAACCTTCGTGCACCCTGGATTAGAACGTGCCGACCACCGAGACGCCATAACCGGTCCGTCCCACGTGCCCGGGCGCGACCTGCCATTGAAGCTTTTGCGCGGCGACGGGCGCGTGTGTGCGCGAGCGGCCCTCCACGATGACGGTCTTGCTGCTCCGGGTCTCCGGCCAGATGAACGCGCTGGCCAGCTGCAACGCGCCGAGGCCCTGCAACACACCGTCGATGGCGATGAGCACGCGGGGCGCCGTATCGTCGCTGCATCGCGGCTGCCCGGGCCCATTGCACCCGCCGCGGTCGGCGAGATCGATCCAGGGGCCGACGACGGGGATGAGCAGGTTGCGATCGCCTTGGTGATCGCTGGTGGAGCCTACGATGGCCGCGGGGGCGTACGAGAGGCCGAGGGTGAGGGCGCCGCCGAAGAGGAGCGCGCGGTTCGGTCGATATCCCGTGGAGGTCGTGTCGCGCTCCCGGGGCGGGGGCTGCGATGTTTCCGATACGACCACCGGGGCCGAGGTGATGTGCGTGGGCGCGGGCTGCGTTTGCGTGGCCGGCGGCGCCGGGGATTGCGGGGTCTGAGGAGTCTGCGGCGTTTGGGGGGTCTGGGGGGTTTGAGGCGCTTGGGGGGCCTGCGTGGTTTGCGGGGCTTGGGTCGTTTGCGGGGCCTGCGGCGCTTGGGGCGGGGGTTGCGTTTGCGGGGTTTGCGGCGTTTGAGCCGTCTGCGCAAATCCGTTGGCTCCGAGGGCCAATGTACATAGCGACGCAGAAGCTGCGATGATCGCGCGAAGACGCGCACGTCCAAGAATGGGATTCATGACTTCGCTCCTCTTCGAAGAATGGCGAACCGATCGCCAATCGCATGCCCGCCCGAGTTGCAACCGCGGTGCCTTTTCCGCATCGGCTGGCGCGTTTCTTCGCGATCGCGTGAGCTTTTCTCGATGCGCGCGACAATCCGGCGAAATGCGACTCTCGTGGCAAAGCGCCTTGGAGGGGCAATCTGTCACATGTTCGCAGATGCGAGCGATCCGCGTCGGAGCAGCGTTTTCAGAGGTGGATCGCAGGTTCGACGGATCGTGGGGCTGCACGGCGGTCGCGTACCGCAACCTCATCGACGCGGGGTAGGCGTATCGTTCTCGGGCGCCTGGACATCACGCCGGACCGCTCCTTGGACCAAACGGGGCAAGACATTCGCGGCGGTGCCCAGCCATTTCCGGAGGCTCGTCGCGTCGGCTGGGATTTCGTCCAGCGCCGCGTCCACGGCAACCTGGACCATCGCCGCCGTATCTTTTCGTGCAATCCCCCGCTCGTCGAGCTTCGATTGCGCGGCGACTTTGCCCAGCTTCTCGGTCCCCTCGGCGCCGAGGATGGCGAGAATCCAACCTTCGAGCACGGGTAGGGCGGCGCCGCCGATCACCTGGACCTCGGGAAACGCTAGCTCGGCCTTGGCGATGGCATCCTCGATCACCTTCGGTCGGGATTTGTCGTCGTCGGCGTCACGAACGAAGGCTGCGACATGGGCCCCCGCACGCTTCGCCTCGTAGACCAGGCCGAGGACGTTCCGCTCCTCGTTCGGAGTCGGTCCTTTTGCGCGCAGCTTGCGGATCTGCGACCACTTCGTGGCGCCAACGACGTTCCAGCCATCGGGCTGAACCCGGAGCAAGAGGGTCTCGACAACGCCAGGGAGGGTGCCCGTTTGGTAAACGGGGTCCCCAGCGCGACCCCCCAATTCGTTTGGCCCCTCGCCGCCGAGGAACACGTTCACCTTGCCCGTGCGCGGGCTTTCGCTCATGGCCGGGGTTTTCCCGTGAGCAGGGGTTCTTCGGACTTGCCGTCCGCGTAGCTGACCCAGAACTCGCCGGGCTGGTAGATCGCCGACGCCTCGTCGAACCCGGGAACGTCTTCGAGGAGCACCGCGCGCGTCCCCGTGCTCGGGTCTCGCGTGACGACGCTGATCTCGTTTCCACGAAGCTCGTTCACGACCAGGGGACTATGGGTCGCGACCACCACTTGATTCGTCCTCGAAATTTCGCGAAGGACCCCCATGACCTCGGCAATTCGTGCGGGGTGAAGGCCGTTTTCGGGCTCCTCGACCAGGTAGAGACGGGAGCCTTGGATATGCCTCAAGGCCGCGAAGGCGAGGTAATAGAGGAGCCCTTCGCTCATGCCCTGTGCTCCGACTCGGGTGCCGTCGGCCAGGGTTACGGCGATCTCCTTGTGCGAGCTGGAGACATTGATGAGCCCGAGCTTCGCGACGCTCGGAAAGAGCGTTCGAACACCGGCCTGGATCTGGGAGAACGCCTCGAAATCCCGATTGATAATGGCGTCGAAGACGCTCGCCAGCCCGGTCCCCCGCTCGTCTGCGAAAGCGATCTTCTCACGTTCCGGAATGAGCTCGACGGGGACCCGCAGGTGATCCGGATCGAAGCGGACCAGGGTCGCCACAGTGAATCGCTTCCGAAGTTTTTCGATGCTGGGTGATGCGTCTTTCACGGCGAGCAGCCCGCGCCGATTCCACGAGCGCGTTTGCGTCTCCGCTATCCCCTTCCCATCCACGTAGACCGCCTCTTCGAGACCGTCTTCCGTAGCGCGGATGGCATAGACCAATTCGTCCGCAACATGAAAACCAATGCGGGTGTTCGGCGTCAAGCCGAGCGTGGGATCGAAGGGTGACCACGCGCCGTCGTCGCTCACGCGGAATTGCTCGGCTCCGAGCTGCGCCGCCGTACGAAGCGCACGAAGCACCGTGCTCTTGCCGCTATCGTTCGGGCCGATGAGCGCGTGAAGGGGCGTGAGGCGAAACGACCCTTTACGGATGCATCCGTAGTTTTCGACCTCGAGCCGCTCGATGGACGGATTCGTCATCGACCGCGAGCCTACGCGGAGCGGACAGCACGATCAACGCCGCAGGGCACGCCGACCGCCTACCGCCCCGGCGCACCATTCGACGCGCCGCCCCAGGTGCTGCCCATGCGCCAGCGCAGCGCCGTTGCTTCTTTGGACAGCGCGAAGCGAGCCAGATCGCCGGCCAGGGGGTGGGAGAAGATGGAGGCGACGGAGTGCTCGTTGACGGCGCCGATGCTGCGGGCGAAGTGGACGTCGAGGGTGCGTAGCTCGTCGAAGGTGGCGAGGAGATCGCCGGTGACGAGGAAGGCGACGCGCAGCTCGGCGCGGGCGATGGCGCGGACGAAGGCTTCCATCTCTTGTGCGCTCGGGTTCGACGGCGCGTCGAGGCGGAAGGCCAGATCGGAGAGGAGCTTGCGCTGCTTGCGGCCGAGGGCGCGGCTGACGCGGGGCTCGTATTCGGCGATGAGATCGGCCAGGTGGCGATCGCGGACGTCGTAGGAGTACGAGGGGTTCGCGTGGCGGGCGGCCGCCGTGAGCAGCGCTTGGACGTGCGGCGGCGGGAGGTCTTCGATCCAGGGGACGCCCAGGGCGATGCGGGTGAGCGCCCGGCCGAGCGACGCCAGCTGCCGCGACTCGGGTTGCTCGAGCTGGCTCTGCGGAAAGACCACCCACGGCACGTCTTGGGAGACCACGCGCGTGTAGGAGACCGCCTCGGAGACATAGAGCTCCGTCTCGGGGATGCGCAGGAGCCACGCGAGGCGATCGAAGACGGGCCGCAGCGGGTGACCGCTCCGCGGGCTCACGCGATCGCGCGACGAGACGCCGAGCTCGTGGGCGGTGGAGCGAAAGAGCTTTCCCTCGCACCCCGAGAGCGCAAAGGATACGTCGAGCAAGACGTGGCGGCCCTCGGGCGGCAGCACCTGGCCGATGAGCGCCGCGCGGTCGAACGGCTCGGTGCTCGCGCTGTCGAAGGAGAGACGGCGGCCGCGGAGCCAGAGCTGGCTGGCGTCGTCGAGGGTGCCGGCCAAGGCGCGGAGCTCGCGCGCGACCAGCGCCTCCTCGGTGCGGCGATCGGCGGCGAAGGCGCGCTCGAGGAGCTCCAGGGCGCTCGCCGGCGCGCGCAGCGAGAGGAACGGGCGCGAGTCGGGGATGAGCAGATCCACCACGCTCTTCGAGGCCTCGTCGTGGCGGCCCGCGCGGCTCAGGGCGGCCGCGAGCAAGAGCCGGGTCTCGTGCATGCCGGGCGAGAGGGACAGCGCCGCGCGCAGGTGCGCGATCGCCTCCTCCAGCTGCGACGATGGCTGGCCCGGCGCGACCAGGTGCGCGGCGTCGAGCTCGAGCTGCCCCAAGGTCGCGAGCACCAGCGGATCGGGGCGGCCGATCTCCTGCTGGCGCTTGGAGATGGCCCGGAGGGCCGCGCCGTACGGCTTTCGGTCGAGGCCCTGCGGCGTGGTGTGGAACGCGAGCAGGCGATCCAAGAGCGACGGGATCCAGGCGATGGCCTCGCACAGCGCCCGCTCGGCCCCCGCGCGATCCTCGAGGGTGGCGCGCACCCCGCAGAGATCCAAGAAGATGGCGCCTTTTTGATCGGGCGCCGTCTCGACCATCGCCAGGCGCTCCAGGAGCGAGGCGACCTCTTCCCGCACGGCGCGATCGTTGGCCTCCGGCGAGCTGCCGAGGCGCCGGATGAGCCCGCGGAGGGCGCGCGCGCTGGTCGGCTCGATGTCGAGCGCCAGCCGGAGCACGCGATCGACTTGCTCCGGCTTGGAGAGCACGCGCTCGTAGAGGCTCGCCAGCGCAAAGAGCGCCGTCAGCCGCGGATCGCCGGCGGAGACGGTGCTCACGCCATCGCGCCCCACGCCGGGGCCGTGCGCGTGCTGCACCACCGCCTCGAGCGCGTCCACCGCCTCGGGCCACGCCCGCTGCGCGATGTAGAGCTCCGCCAAGGTGAGCAGCGACGGGATATGGCGCGGCGCCACCTCGCGCACCCTGCGCATGGCGTCGACGGCCACCGTGAGATCCTTGAGCTCCGTGCGCGCCAGGCGGGCGATCTCGCCGCCGAGCATCACGATGGCGTCGGGCGCGTTGGCGCGGCGAATGGCGCTTCGGAACACCTCCACCAGGCGATCGGGCCGGTGCTGATCGGCGCGCACGGTGGCGAGCCGCCCGGCCACCGGGATGGACTCCGGATCGGCGTCGAGCGCGCGCTCGAGCAGCTCCACCGCCCGCGTGCGGCGCTGATCCGAGGAGCCGAGCCGCGTGTCCTCGGGGGCCGACAGCAGAAGATCGGCCGCCTCGAGCAAGTGGCGCGCCGCCACCTTGGGATCCTGCGCCAGATCGGCCAGCGACGTGGCCGCGGCGATCCCCGCCTCACCATCGCGGAGCTGCGAGGCGAAGCGCGCCGTCCCCAGCGCCGCGGTCACGCTCAGGCGATCCATGGCCAGCGCCTTGCGGTGGTGATCGAGGGCCGAGCGCGCGGCCACGCTCGGGATGTCCGCCGCCAGGTGCGCGTTGGCCGCGCCGTTCGCCTCGTTGAGCGGCACATAGAGGTGCGCCAACGTGAGGTGCATCATGAGGCGCGACGTATCGTCGTTGCCCTTGGCGATGCCGGACTTGAGCGCCAGGAGCACGAGCAGCGCGCTGGTGGCCGCGGCGCGCGCCACGCCGTCGCCGGCGCGGGCGAGCGGGACGGTGCGCCGGTAGACCGCCTCCAGCGCGTTGCGATCCTCGGGCGCGAGCTCCAGAATGCGCGCGTACGCCGAGGTGTCGCCGCTCTCCGGCAGACGCCACTCCACGAGCTGCGCCATCGACCAGAGCGCCCCCAGGCGCGCGACGGGCGCGTGCAAGGTCGTCGCTTGCTGCGCCAGCGCGTTGGCGAGCAGCGGCAGCGCCTGGGTCGTGCGCGCCAAGGTCTCCAAGGTGCGCAGCGCGGGCAGGTGCGTGGTCTGGCGGGCGGTCACCGTCTCCAAGGGCGGGATCGCGCGCTGCGGATCGGCGCCCGCCTCCACGAAGAGCATGGCCCGCTCGAAGGCGCCCTGGCTCCCTCCCCCTTCGAGCTTGCCCGTGGGATCCGCGCGATCGGGGCCGAGGCGCGCGGCCAGGCGCACCAAGCGCTCCAGCAAGAGCGGGTGCGACGGCGCTTCGCCGAGGGCGCGCGTGTAGAGCGCGGCCGCCTTTTCGTCCTCGCGCAGCGAATATTCGTCGATCTCCGCCGCGCGCAAGAGATGGCGCACGCGCTCGAACGGCGTGTCGGCCTTGTTCGCCAGGGAGACCAGCTCGTCGCGCAGCCCGCTCCATTCGCCCAAGGACTCGAGCAAGCGCGGGATGGTGTCGGGCGGGACGGGGTGCGCCGGATCGAGCGCGTGCACGGCGCGGAGCGAGGCGATGGCCTCCGGGATGCGCCCGAGCCGCGTCTGTACGATGTCGGCGCGCGCGAGCCATAGGTAAATCTTCGACTCGTCGTCCTTGGTCGCCTCGATGCGCGCGGTGAGCGCTTCGACCGCCTTCTCCCAGCGGCCCGCCACCTCGTGCAGCCGCACCTCCAGCGCCCTCGCCTCCTCGTGCGCCGGGTTCTTCTCGAGCACGTCGACCACGAGCGAGAGCGCCCGCTCCGAGTCCTCGAAGGCAAAGGCCGCGGCCGCGCGGGTCATCAAGTCGAGCGCTTCGTTCCGGTGCGCCGCGTCGCCCAGGACCCGCGCTTCGTCGAGCAAGGCGCGGCCGAGCGCGCGCGCGTCGCCCACGCGGGCCGCGGTGCGCTGCAAGCCCACGATGGCGCTCCGCCGGTCGGGGTCGATCTCGAGCACCTGTTGATAGGCGCGCGTGGCCAGCACGGCGTCGCCCAGCGACTCTTCCCAGAGGAGCGCCGCGCGCTCCAGGTACCCGACCTTGCGCACCGGATCGGTGACCTCCTCCGCCGCGTGCATGTAAATGGCGATGCGCGCGCGGGCCTCGCTGGCCTCCGCCGGCTGCGGTGTGAGCAAGCGCGCGAGGGCCTCCACCACCTCGGCGTCGGCCGGCGCGGCCGAGAGCGCGGCCCGCAGATGGATCACCGCCTCCGCCGGCCGCCCCATGCCCTCCGAGATCTTCGCCGCGCGCATCAAGAGGCGCGCCCGCTTCCGCGGCTCCTCGGTGCGCGCCGCCACGTCGGCCCACAGCTGCGCGCGCCGGTCCTCGCGCGCCACGCTGGCGAACAGGCGGTCCATGGTCTCGAGCAAGGTGGGATCCTTGGGGTCGAGCGCCATCGCGCGCTCCACGCTCGCCAGCGCGCTCACCAGATCCCCTGCCCGCTCGGCCAGCGCCGCCATCACGCGCAGCTCGTACGCCAGCCGGCGCGGCTCCTCGATGTACGACGCGCGCGCGCGGCGCACGCGGATGGCGTCGTGGAGGCGGCCCGCGGCCTCGTGGAGCATGACCAGAAGATCGAGCACGCGCCGGTCGACCGTCTCCGCCGTGGGGGCCCGGGTGTGCGCGCGCTCGAGCAGCGCCACCGCGCGATCGAGGTCGCCCAAGCGGGTGGCCGCCAAGGTGGCCGCGTCGAGCTCCAGCCGCGCCAGGCGCGCGGGCTCCGTCTCCACCTGGGCCTCCTCGACCAAGAGCTCGAAGAGCGCCGACACGTCGTTGTGGCGCGCGGCGTGGCGCACGCACGCGCTCCGCACCGGTCCCACCCCGGAGTCGAGCGCGAGCGCTTGCTTGAGCGCCCCCCACGCCGCCTTCGGATCGTGGAGCCTTCGATCGAGGATGCGCGCCCGCTCCACGTGCAGCCACGCCGCGAGCTTCGGCTCCTCCTCGTACGCGTCGGCCATCCGGCCGAGGTGCGCCGCCAGCCGCTCGGCCACCTTGGTGCCTTCGCGCTCGCCGTGCGCGGTGGTGAGCGCACCCTCGAGCCCCTTGAGCGCCGCCGGGTGGTTCGGCGACACGGTGAGCGCCGCCTCCCACGCCTCGCGCACCGCGATCTCGCGCCCGCCGGCCGCCTCCAGCAAGCGCGCCTTCTCCGCCAAGAGATCGGCCCGCTCTCCGTCGGTTGCCGAGGCAACAATTTCGAACTCCAGCGGCTCGATCAGCTCGCGGGCGGCCCCGCGTCCATGGCGCGCGCGGCGCACCAAGCTGTGCGCCATGAGCAGCGAGGGCTCGATCTTGAGCGCGCTCTCCGCGTGCTCCAGCACCTTGGTCCCGTCGCCCGCCGTCTCGTCGAGCACCGCGAGCTCCAGGTGCGCCCGCGCGTGCGCCAGCTTGTCGCCGCCGCTGGTGCGCGCCCGAAACGCGGCGACGCGCACCTCCAAGAGCGACGTCAGTTGCTCGATCGGGGTCTCGGCGCGCGCCCGCTCCGCCGCCGCGGGGGCCGAGACGGTGGACGTGCTGGGGGTGCTCGATGCGCTCTCGCGCACCTCGCGCCCTTCCCGGCTCGGCAACGGAGGCGGGACGCTGGGGGCGTCGGATCGGACGGCATCGGGCTTCGGCGGGATGACCGAGGGCACCTGAAGGGGTGGACGCATCCGCGGCGGAAACGACGGGCGGTCGCCCGACCGCGGCGTACTCGGTGGGATAGGCGGCGGGCGCCGTCGCGACTCGACCACCGGCACTTTAGCGACCTGCTGGGCTTGGCTCGCCGCCTCGAGCAACGTGGAGCGGGCCTCTTCGACATTCCAGCCCTCCTCGAGGTCGAGCAGCGATAGCTCGACGGTCCGAACCTGGCCCAAAGGCACGGCGTTCGGCTCCGTCGCCCCACCCGCGGTTGGCGCAGCACTCGAGCTGGTGGCGCCACCCGCATTGCCCGCAGTTTCGGCTTGGACGGGCTTGGAGGCGGCGGCCGCAGCGGTCTCGTTCGAAGGGCCCTTGGCCCCCTGGGGGACCGTCGGTGCTTGCAGTCCGGTCACCGTGTCACTCACGATCTTTTCCTCGCAGGGTGTGTGGCGCCCGTTCCGCGCCGGGTAAAAGAAAGGTAAAGTGCTCGGATGCGTCTATTTGCAGGGCGGGTAGCGCCCATAGCGGCCGAAGTCGTACGCGTGCTCGTTGCGGCGGGAGACATTGAGACGGAGTCGCAAAAAGAGGTCCAAGCGGACGTGGAGGCCGTGCTTCGGAGCTATCTCGCGGCCGAGCGGGACGTAAACGATCGCACCAAAGAGCTTCTCGAGCGCACTGGACGTTCCATGAACGAGTTTGGCCGTGTCCGCACACAAATCGCCGATAGCAAAGGTATCAAAGTCGGCGATGAGATGCTCGATTACCTACTGGACCAGGTGGTCCAAATCTTTCACCATTCTGCACACGTAGAGGAAATTTACGTCGAAGATGTAGAGCTACGACGCAAAATGGCGACCGTCTTCAAGAAGCACATGGCGCTCGATAATGAAATCGACGCCGAGGTCCGCGCACAACTGAAGCACGTCAGCGAAGGCTCCCGAACCTGGGAAGTCGAATACACGCGCGTCCTCGAGCAGGTGAAGCGAAAAAAGGGCGTGTCCTGAAGGATTGCCGCCAACGAGGGCCCACGAGACTGATGAACGAGGCGTTCCCATGCGGAGTATGACCGGCTTTGGAGCCGGGGATTATCCCCTTGGAGCCGGTCGGCTCGGCGTCGAAATTCGCGCTTTGAATCACCGATTCCTCGACGTGCGGGTGCGCATCGCCCGCGAGCTCGGCGATCTCGCCGGCTATGTCGAGCAGCTGGCGCGCGAGCGGCTGACCCGCGGGCGCTTCGAGGTCACGGTCCGGGTCGATGGAATCGGGCTCGGGCTGACCACGCTCGACCGCGAGCGGGCCAAGAGCGCCTACCGCGCCCTGTGCGAGCTGCGCGACGAGATCGCGCCCGGCTCCGAAGTCCCCCTCTCGCTGCTCGGCGCCATACCGGATCTCTTCGTCTCCTCCGTGGAGCGCGAAATGGAGACGACCAAGGACGCGACGCGGCGCGCGTTCGAGCTCGCGGTCGCCTCCCTCGACGAGATGCGCGAGCGCGAGGGCACCACCCTGGCCGAGGACCTCGGCCGCCGCCTGGCCGCCGTGCGCGATCTGACCACCACCGTAACCGCCCGCGCGCCCGAGCTTTTGGAGGAGCACCGCCGCCGCCTGCGCGAGCGCACCGAGCGCCTCCGTTCGAACATGGACTTGCAGATCGACGCCGGCCGGCTGGAGACCGAGGTGGTGCTCTTCGCCGAGCGGGTCGATATTTCCGAGGAGCTCACGCGGCTGATCAGCCACTGCAGCCAGTTCATCGCGCTCCTCGAGGGCGAAAAATCGTGCGGACGCCGGCTCGATTTCCTCTTGCAGGAAATGGTGCGGGAAGCCAATACGGCGGGCGCGAAGAGCCCCGATGCCCAGATTGCGCATGCCATCGTGGAAATGAAAGCCGAGCTCGAGCGAATGCGCGAGCAAGTCCAGAATGTGGAGTGACGAGAGCGCCGCTATGTCAACGCAGAAGGCCGAGTTCAAAACCCTGAAGCAGGCGGGCAACCTGGGAGAGCTGAGCGCGCCGCTCGATTTTCTGCTCCTCATTTTGTCGTCGCCCAGCGGCGCGGGGAAGACCACGCTCACCCGCAAGCTGCTCGAGACCTTTCCGGACCTGCATTTCAGCGTCTCGCATACCACCCGCAAGCCGCGCGCGAACGAGATCGACGGCCGGGACTACCACTTCGTCGATCGCGCCGAGTTCGAGCGGCTGGCCGGCGCCCATGGCTTCGTGGAGTGGGCGGAGGTCCATGGCAACCTTTATGGCACCTGCCTCGCCGAGATCGAACGCGCCAAGGCCGAGGGCAAGAGCGGGATGATCTTCGACATCGACTACCAAGGCGCGCGTCAAATCCGGGCCAAGCTGCCGGAGGTGGCGGGTGTTTTCATCCTCCCCCCCTCGATGGCGGAGCTCGAGAGGCGCCTGCGGGGCCGGGCCAGTGAGACCGAGGAGGTCGTCCAGCGCCGATTTCGCGCCGCGATGCGTGAGATCGAGCACTACGCCCTGTTCGACTACGTGCTCGTCAACGACGACCTCGAATCGGCCTTCGCCACCCTGCGCGGGATCATCCTCGCCGAGCGGGCCCGCCGAATACGCAAAGCTCACATAGCCGAATTGCTTTTGAGGAGTTAGGCTCGGCCTGACGAAGGCTTATCGACGTCGGATCATTTGCTGGACGACTAAAGAAACCGGAGCGAGACAAACGTGATTTCTTCCCAATCCTTGCTGATCGTCGGATCGCTGGCGTTCGACTCCCTGGAGATGCCCTACGGTACGTTCGAATACGTCGTTGGCGGCTCCACCAGCTTCGCGTCGATTGCCGGCTCGCTCCTGACGCGCGGCGTGCGCATCGTCGGCGTCGTCGGCGAGGACTTTCCGGAAGACTATCTCGCCTCCTTGCGCGGGCGCAGCATCGACACGGTGGGCGTCGAGCGCGTGCCGGGCAAGAGCTTCTTCTGGCGCGGCCGCTACTCGGCCGACTTGAATACGCGCGAGACGCTCGACACGCAGCTGAACGTCTTCGCCAACTTCCAACCGAAGATCCCCGCGTCGCACCGCGCGACGCCTTATCTGCTCCTCGGAAACATCCACCCGCAGCTCCAGATCGACGTGCTCGATCAAATGGAGAAGCCCGAGTTCATCGCCGTCGACACGATGAACTACTGGATCTCGAGCGAGCCGGAGACCTTGGCCAAGCTCTTGAAGCGCACCGATCTGCTCATCATCAACGACGAAGAGGCGCGGCAGCTCTCGGGCATTCAGAACATCTCGCGGGCGGCGCAAGACATCCGAAAGCGCGGCCCGTCGCACCTGATCATCAAGCGCGGCGAGTTCGGCGCGCTGCTTTTCGACGACGCGGGAACGTTCTTTTGCCCGGGCTTTCCCCTGGAAGAAGTGCGCGACCCCACGGGCGCGGGCGATACGTTCGCCGGCGGCCTTTTGGGCTATGTCGCCCGTCACGCCGACACGTCGCCGCTCACCTTGCGGCGCGCGATGTTCTTCGGATCGGCGCTCGCTTCGTTCTGCGTGGAAGGTGTTGGCACGACGCGCATCGGAGAGGTCACGCGGGCGGAGCTCGACGCGCGCATTCAGTCCTTCGTTCGCCTCGTGGATTACGGCGCCAACTTGACGCTTCCCGTGGAGGAGGAGAGTCGATGACCTTAGGAAAAGTCGCGATGGTTTCGGGGTGGAAGAATATCGTGATCGGAGCAGGCGTCTTTGGCCTCGCGCTGTCGGCGCTCATGCCGGCCTGCTACGATCCGCCGGAGAAAAATCCGGGAAGGCCCGAACCCCCGCCCGGCCAGAAGTGCAGCGCGCCGCCGGGTGAATTTCCGAATGGAAACTGCGACGACTCCGCCAACGAGTGCACGCAGGACAGCTGCAAGAAGATCAGCGAGAACGAGGCGCTCTGCGGCTCGCCCACGACCTGTATGCCGCTCGACGACAACAAGGGCAAGGAGACGCTCGACCTCCGCATTCGAAGGCTCCACATCATCAGCCCCAAGACCCTCGCGAAGGAGCAGATCGAGGCGGTGGTCGTCACCGGGCAGATGGATCTGAAGGAGTCGCGTTGCGGCGAGGTGGGCACCGGCTCGTTCAACTGGCTCTTGCGCGTCACCCACCAGGCGGGCTCCAACACCGGCACGGTGGAGACCGGCGGCGCGCCGCCCTCGGACGATCCCTTCGGCAAGGGCTTCTGCTTCTACAACCACACCACGCCCAGCGGCATCGCGGTCTCGCCGCAAAAGGTCAACGCCACCTTTACGGGCAACGAGTTCACGAGCGACAAGTTCGCGAAGCTCAATGTGCCCATCTTCGTCGGCGGGGACAAGAACAACGCCATCGTCCTTCCGCTGACCAACATGGTCATGAACAAGGTCGTGCTCTCCGACGACAACAACTGCGTGGGGAAGTTCGACCTCAAGGCGCTCGACAGCGACTGCCTCGAGGCCCCCAAGACCTGCACCAAGTGGAAGACCAGCGCATCGCTCGGCGGCTTCATCACCCTGGAAGAAGCCGACAACGTGAATGTCAAAGACTTGGGCTCGAGCCTCTGCGTGGTGCTCGCCGACTCGCCGAAGGGCGAGATCAAGGACGGCTTCCCCCGCTGTCCGCGCAATCCGGACGGCTCGTTGAAGCTGGAAGAATCGCAGCGCGGCGACTACTGCTCGGGCGCCGATGGAACCCCGCCGGGTCCGGGCGGCTGCCGCGATAGCTTCTGGCTCTCCGCCACCTTCGCCGCCAGCGCCGCGACCATCCACGACGGCAGCGGCGTCGCGGAGTGCAATCCGTAACGAGCCGTCGAAGCGCGTCACGTCCGCTCCCCGATCGCACGAGAAGGCGAACGGTCGGGGAGCGGGTGCAACCGTAATCAGGAATCGCACCCGAAACTTGGCCCGTAGGCGATGGGGTGGGTAAGCCCATACGCATGCGCAACAAGACCGAGATCCTGGGCGAGCTTCGCACGATGCTACGCGATATCTTCACCGCCAAGGCCGCCGGCGAGACGCACGTCCGCCTTGCGCGCGCGCACGGATACGTAGACGGGTACATGCGGGCGATGCTCGAGACGGGCCTGGCCACGCGGGGCGAGCTGGTCGAGATGGTCGCCACCGAGCGTGAGCGCGCCGCCGGCCCCGCCATTCGCCCCATCTACCGCTCCGACTCGTCCCCGAGCTTGCCACCCGAGGCCTTCAGCGACGGCGACGACTCGGACGGCGAAACGGCCGCGGCGTAGCCTCTTCGCCGACGCGGAAACGGCCGCAGCGTCGCGTCGTGGACGGCGAACGGCCGCAGCGTCGCGTCTTCGTGGACGCCGAAACGCCCGCAGCGTAGCTTCGTGGACGTCGTAACGGCCGCGGCGTAGCGTCGAGGACGAAACGCGGCAGCGTAGCGTCTTCGTGGACGCCGAGACGGCCGCGGCGTCGCGTCTCTGCGGAGGGCGAAGCGGGCGCCGTTGGCCTTCGGGCGCGCGGAGACCGGGAATCGCGACACGGAAGCTGGCGTTGTGCACTTCAATTGCCGTGCACAGTAGGGTACACGAGGCGGATGCGAGGCCCCCGATGACGCCGCCGAGCGGTGGTGGAGAAGAAGCACTCATCCGTGCCTTCGATGCGCTTGGCCAACATGGCCATCTGGCGGAGCTGGTGGCGCTGACCCAAGGCGTGACCCGCCGCATGGTCTCGACCCGGCGCACGACCTTCAACCCCGAAGACGCCAAGGCGCATGCCGAGAACCCCGAGCTCAAGGTGTCGCTCGGCGCCGACGCCGCCAGCATCGATGCGGTGGCCGTGCTCGAGCGCGGTCCGGCCGACGACGATGAGCGCGCCGTGGCGTGCGGCCTCTATGCGCACGCGGTGGTCGAGGATCTCTTGCAGGAGGGACCGCGCGATCGGGAGGTCGACAACCGCCTGGCCGCCGACGTTCTCTGGCTCGCGACCCACACGCCGTTCGACGCGACCGCCCTGGTGGACCGCGCCCTCGGCGAAGAGGCGGTCACCGTCTGGAGCGCGGTGGCCGATCGCGTGCGCCGCATCGACGCGCACCAGCTGCCCGAGCTCGGCCGCGGCGAAGCGCTCGTCGGCTGCATCGCGCTCGCGGCGTCGCCGTCCGAGGACGCGCAAAAGCTCGTCACCTCGCTCCGCTCCGAGCTTCACGACCTTGCGTTGTTGCGCGTGCTGTCCGGCGCCGCTGCGAGCGCGGGCCCCGGGCTCGCCGGCCCCGGCGAGGCGGCGAAGACCACCGCGCAGCTGCACGGCGAGCTGGTCCCCGCGCCGCGGGGCTGGGTGGTCACCACGGCGCTGGCGCTCTCCGGGCTGCTCTTCGTGTACCACGGCGTTCGCGCCCTTGCGCGTTTGGCCCTGGCGTACCGCTGCCCGGCGGACATCGTTCTCACGGCGGAGAGCGTGCGGGTCGATTCGCGGGTGGAGATGCTGGGGCGCACCTTGCGCGAGAGGTCCACGGTCATCGGCCGCGAGGGGCTCGTTCGCGCGGTGCGCGACGTGCGCTATCCGCGCCTGGGGTTCTACGCGGGGCTCTTGTCGCTCGCGGTGGGCACGTACATCGGCGTATCGACCTTGATCGATGGGGTGCGCGCCGCCTCCCCTTCCCTGCTCCTGGTGGGCCTGATCGTGGTGGCCGCGGGCGTCGGGCTCGATTTGCTCTTTTCGAGCATCGTTCCCGGCGCCCAAGGTCGCTGCCGCGTGGTGTTCGTACCCAGCAAGGGCCCCTCGGTCTGCGTCGGCTCGGTCGACATCGCCAGCGCCGACGGCGTGCTGGGGACCATCGCCCACGCCCGCGACGACCGCGGCTAGCGCGCCGAACCGAGCTCCAACGCCTCGGCGATGCGCGCGCCGTACTCGGGATCGGCTTTGGCGAAGTGCGCGATCTGCCGCTCCTGGATGGCGCGCGGCACGGTCTTCAAAGCGCCCACGATGTTCTGCACCAGGCGCGTCTTCTCGTCGGCCGAGAGGAGCCGATACAGGTTGCCCGCCTGCGTGTAATCGTCATTGCCCTGGCGGTGATCGTAGCGATCGATGTAAGTGGCAGGCAGCGCTTGCGGCGGCTCGCGGTAGGCGGGATTTTCCGTGGGGGCGCCGTAGCTGCCCGGCTCGTAGTTGGGCGCGTCGCCGCCGTTGTCATCGAAGCGCATGGCGCCATCGCGGTGCGCGGAGTGGACGGGGCAGCGCGGGCGGTTCGAGGGGAGATCGCCGTGATTGACCCCGAGCCGGTACCGGTGCGCGTCGGCATAGGCGAACAGGCGGCCTTGGAGCATCTTATCGGGTGAATACGAAATACCGGGGACGACATTGGCGGGCGAAAAGGCCGCTTGCTCGATCTCCGCGAAGTAGTTGCGGGCGTTTTGATTCAGCTCGATCTCTCCGACTTCGATGAGCGGGTAATCTTTGTACGGCCACACCTTGGTCAGATCGAAGGGGTCGATGGCGTAACGATCGGCCTCGCGCTCCGGCATGATCTGCACGCACACGCGCCACTTGGGAAAGTTCTTTTGCGCGATGGCGTCGAACAGGTCCACCGTGGTGTGATCCGGATTTTCGCTGGCCACCTTTGCGGCCTCCTCCGGCGTGAAATTCTGGATGCCTTGCAGGGTCTTGAAGTGGAACTTCACCCAAAAGCGCTCGCCCTGGGCGTTGAGGAAGCTGTACGTGTGGCTGCCGAAGCCGTGCATATGCCGGTAGCTCTTGGGCGTGCCGCGGTCGGAGAAGAGAATCGTCACTTGGTGCAGGCTCTCGGGGGAGCGCGACCAAAAGTCCCACTGCATGGTGGCCGAGCGCGCGTTGGTCTTGGGATCGCGCTTTTGCGAGTGAATGAAGTCCGGAAACTTGAGCGGATCGCGGATGAAGAACACCGGCGTGTTGTTGCCGACCAAATCCCAGTTGCCCTCCTCCGTGTAGAACTTCAGGGCGAACCCGCGCACGTCGCGCACGGTGTCGGCCGAGCCTTTCTCGCCCGCCACGGTGGAGAAGCGGAGGAGGAGCGGCGTCTTCTTGCCGATGGCGCTGAAGAGCTTGGCCGACGAATACGCCGTGATGTCGCGGGTGACGGTGAACGTGCCGTACGCGCCGGCGCCCTTGGCGTGGACGACGCGCTCGGGGATGCGCTCGCGGTTGAAGTGCGCGAGCTTCTCCACCAGGTGAAGGTCCTGCAGCAACACAGGGCCGCGGGGCCCGGCCGTCAGCGAGTTCTGATTGTCTGCGACCGGGATGCCCGCCGCCGTGGTGAGCTTCTTTTCATTCGTCTCGTCCGCCATCAAAGCCTCCTGGGCGCTTCGGGTGCGCCTCGTGAAGAGCACCTTGCCCCTGGCGGCGTGATAGATCCAAGACCTTGTCTGGCTCAGTGTGATAGCCGTTCTCTATCGCCCGTCCGGCTACCTCGCCCGCTTGCGCAAGACCTCGAGCACGTCGGCCCACTCCACGCCGCTCGCGCGCAGGGCCACCATGACATGGTACACGACGTCCGCCGCCTCCTCGGCCGCGCGCGCCTTGTCGCCGTCGGCGAGCGCCACCACGAGCTCGGTGCTCTCCTCGCCCAGCTTCTTCAAGCGCAGGTTGCGATCGGCGAGCAGCCTCCGGGTGTACGAAGGGCGACCTTGCGTGGCGTCGGGATCGGGCGGGCGCGCGGCCTCCGCCGCGCGCTGCTGGATCACGCGCTCGAGCGCGCGGAGCGCATCGCCTTGGGGCTCGCCGAAGCAGGTGGTGGCGCCGGTATGGCACGCGGGGCCGGCGGGCACGACGCGCGCGACGATGGCGTCGCCATCGCAGTCGGCGCGAAGGTCGACCACGCGCAGGGTGTTCCCGCTGGTCTCGCCCTTCTTCCAGAGGCCGCGCCGGCGCGAGAAGAAGTGCAGCTCGCCGGTCTCCAAGGTGCGCGTCACCGCCTCGCGATCGGCGAAGGCGACCATGAGCACCGCGCCGTCGGCCGCGTCTTGGGCGACCATGACGAGCAGCCCGTTGCCCTTGTCGAAGTCGAGCTGGGCCGGGTCCAGCGCGAAGTGGGGGGTCGATTCGGTGGTCATGCGCGCACCGCGATCCCGGCGCGGGTCACCGCGTCTTTGATGGCTCGCACCGTGGTCTCTCCATCGTGCAAAATGCCGGCGACGAGCGCGGCGTCGGCCCCCGCGGAGCCCAGCGCGTCCACCACGTGCGAGGCATTTCCTGCCCCGCCGGAGGCGACGACGGGGACGGTCACCGCCGAGACGACGGCGCGCGTAAGCTCGAGATCGTAGCCGCCGCGCACGCCGTCGCGGTCGATCGACGTCAGCAAGATTTCGCCCGCGCCGAGCGCCACGCCGCGCTTTGCCCAGGCGATGGCGTCGAGCTCCGTGCGCCTGCGGCCGCCGTGGGTCACCACGCCATACCCCGAGGGGAACGCGCTCGGGTCCTGCTTCTTGGCGTCGATGCTCAGAACGACACACTGCGCGCCGAATCGTTCGGCGGCGCGGGACATGAGCTCGGGATCGGCCACGGCGGCGGAGTTGATGCCGACCTTGTCGGCGCCGGCCCGCAGGGCGCGTTCGAAGTCGTCCACCGTGCGGACGCCTCCGCCCACGGTGAGCGGGATGAAGAGCCGCTCGGCGGTGCGGCGGACCACGTCGAGCAGGGTGGCGCGCCCTTCCACGCTGGCCGACACGTCGAGGAGCACGATCTCGTCCGCGCCCTCCGCCTCGTAGCGGGCCGCGAGCTCGACGGGATCGCCCACGTCGCGCAAGCTCTCGAACTGCACGCCCTTCTTCACACGGCCATGATCGACGTCCAGGCAGACGACCACGCGTCTCAGCTTTGCACTCACGAGTCACCTCCGCGTGAAAAATCCGTGGCCGCGCGCGAGCCGCCGCCGCCGCCGCCACAAAACGCCTCTTCGGCTTCTTCGATCTCTTCTTCGACGAGCCGGACTTGGCCCTTGGTGCTGAAGATCCCCGCGTCGGTCTCGCGGAGCGCCTGGCGAAGCGCCAAGCCGGTGGCCTTGAAGCCCGCCTCGATGATGTGGTGCCGATCTTCGCCGCGCAACACGCGCACGTGCAAGGTCGCCCCTACGGCATCGGCGAACGAGCGCAGCACGTGCGTGTAGAGGCGGCTGGGCAGCTTGCCGACGAAGAAGGCGCGGCCGCCCACGTCGATCACGGCTTGCACCAGCGCGTCGTCCATCGGGATGGTCCGTTCGCCGTAGCGCGCGGCGCTCTTGGGGGTGATGCTGCGCACCGCGTGGCCCAGGGCGAGGGCCACGTCCTCCATGATGTGGTGGCGCAGATCGCCTTTGGCGTTCAGCACCAGATCGAAGCCCGCGTAGCGCGCGAAGGTGGAGATCATATGGTCGTAGAACGGCAGGGTCGTCGACACCTGAACCCTTCCGCCCAGCCCCGATCCGCCGGCGCCCGGGGCTCCCTTGTTTGCCTCGTTGGCCTTGGCGACCCCGATGCGGATCTCGATTTGCGTTTCCTTCGTCTCGCGAACGATGCGTTTCATCGGCCGTACTCCCGGGCGACCGCGCGCCCGTCCAATGCCCCCGTGTAAAGCGCCATTCCAATGACCGCGCCGGCGCCGCCCGCGTCGCGAAGGCGCGCCAGATCGTCCAGGGTGGTGACGCCGCCCGAGGCGAAGATGGGCGCGGCGGTCACCTGGGTGAGCTCTTGGCAGAGCGCGGTGTCGGCGCCGGCGAGGGCGCCCTCCCGGTGCACGGCGGTGACGAGGATCCCGCCGATGGGGAGCGCGCCCAGCTCCAGGGCGAAGCTCGCGATGGATAGGCCGGTGCGCGCCGCCCAGCCGCGCGTGACCACCTCGCGATCGCGCACATCGGCCGCGACGACGATGCGTCCGGGAAAGGCGCGGACGACGTCCTCGCGAAACGCGGGGTCCTCGATGGCGCGCGTGCCGACGATGACCCGCTCGGCGCCGGCGTCGAACAGCTGCGCGGCGCGCTCCACCGTGCGCACGCCGCCGCCCACTTGCACGCGCAAGCCCGACTCGCGCACCAGCCGCTCGGTGAGCGCCAGGTTTTCGCCGCGGCCGGTGGCCGCGTCCAGATCGATCACGTGGAGCCAGGTGAAGCCCATGGCGTGAAACGCGCGCGCCTGCGCCAGGGGATCGTCGATTCGAACGCGCTCGTTGGCGTAGTCGCCGCCGACGAGCTGCACGCATTTTCCTTCGCGAAGATCGATGGCCGGGAGCGCGATCATGACGGCGAGCTCCCCGGCGCGACGAGCTCCCGCGCCAACGAGCCGAGGAGCGCCATTCCATCCGCCGAGCTCTTCTCGGGGTGGAACTGAAGGCCCGCCACCCGGTCCTTCTTGACGATGGCGGCAAACGCGTCGCCGTCGAGCTCCGTGGTCGCGAGCACCACGTTGGGATCGTCCGGCCGGCACGCGAACGAGTGCGCATAGTAGACGCCGCGCGCGCCGTGCGCGACCCACGCGGGCGCCTTCGCGGCCGGGGCGATCGGGCTCCACCCCATGTGCGGAGAGCGCGGCGTCGTGAGCCGGGTGACCCGGCCGGAGAAGAACGAGAGGCCCTCGCCCGGGCCCTCGTCGCTGGCGTCGAACATGACCTGCATCCCGACGCAGATGCCGAGGCACGGGAGCCCGGCGGCCACCGCGTCGCGCAAGGTGCCTTTTTGCGCCGCGAGGCGGGCGGCGGCCGCGGGGAACGCGCCCACGCCAGGGAGGACGAGGAGCTCGGTGTCGATGGCGCGCGCGATGTCCGTCTCCACGGTGACCGACGCGCCGGCGATCACCCGGATGAGCGCCTTGCCGAGCGAGTGAAGGTTCCCGATGCCCAAATCCAGCAAGGTCACGCGCACGACAGCACCTCTTCGAACGCCGGGAGCGCGGGCTCCAGGAGCTCCCACGGGGCGATGGAGATGCGCACCGCATCGCCGATGCCGGTGAGCCCGGGGAACGGCCGCACCGCCACGCCACGCTGGCGCAGCGCCTTGGCTTGGCCCGCGGCGTCGCGGACCGGGACGAGGACGAAGTTGGCGGACGATGGAAGCGACGCGATCCCGCGCTGCGCGAGGAACGCGACGAACCGCTCGCGGGCGGAGAGCACGTCGCGCACGCCCGTCTCGACCCACGCCGCGTCGTTCTTCAAGGCGGCGACGGTCACCTGCTCGGCCAGCGCGGTGACTTTGTACGGGCCGCGCGATTTTTCGACCGCCGCCACCAGCTCGGGCGCGCCCACCGCGTAGCCCACGCGCGCCCCGGCGAGGCCGAACGCCTTGGAGAAGGTGCGCACCACCAGCAGGCGGCCCTGGCTCTTGGCCCGGCGCACCAGCGAGTCGCCCGCGTACTCGATGTACGCTTCGTCGAGCAGGACCACGCCCTCGGCCTCCGCCAAGAGCCGCTCCATGGCGGCGGCCGAGGTGCGGGTGCCGGTGGGGTTGTTCGGCGAGCACACGTAGGTGATGGAGGCGCGCTGCGCGAGGAGGCCCTCCGCGTCCACGTCGTAGCCGCGCTCGGGGCCCAGGAGCGGCACCGGGCGCGGCTCGAGATCGTTGACCCGGGCGAAGTACGGCACCATGGCGAAGGTGGGATCCGGGTAGGCGAGCGCGCCGCCGGGGTTGGCAAAGGCGCGGATGGCCGAGTCGAGCACGTCGTCGCTGCCGCAGCCGGTGACGATTTCGTCGGGCCCCACGCCGAGGTGCGCGGCGATGGCGCCTTTGAGATCGGCCGCGTAGTGCGAGGGGTAGCGGGCGAAGAGATCGACGTTGGTCTGCGGCACCACGGCGCGCGCGCTGGGGGGCGCGCCGCGCGGGTTGGTGTTGTCGGAGAGGTCGATGGCGCACGGCTCGCGGTTCGAGGCGTAGAGGGTCATCTTGGCGATGCTCGTGCGCACCAGGGTATCGACGGACGGACGGGTCATCGCGATGCTCCAAACGCCGCGGCAGCGGCGGCATGATTTTTCAAACCTTCGGCCTCGGCCAGCACGGAGACGTCGCGCGCCATGCGCGCCGCCGCCTCCCGGGTGACCGTTTGATACGTGGTAAAACGCACGAAATCGAGCGTAGAAAGCCCGGAGAAGCTGCGACCGGCCCCCGCCGTCGGCAGCACGTGGTTGGCGCCCGTCATGTAGTCGCCAAAGGCGACCGAGGAGCCATCGCCGAGGAACACCGTCCCCGCGTGCCGCACGCGCGCAAGGGCGGCGCGCGGCTCACGCACGAGGAGCATCAAGTGCTCCGCCGCGTAATCGGCGGCGAACGGCCACGCATCGTCCAAGGATTGGATGGAGAGCACCGCGCCGCGCGATCCCAAGGACGCAGCCACCACCTCGCCGCGATCGACCACCACGCGGCCCAGCGCCTCCACCACCCGCGCCGCCAGCGCGTCCCCGAGGACCAGCGCCACGCAGCTCGCCTCCGGATCGTGCTCGGCCTGCGCCGCGAGCTCGCGCGCGATGTGCTCGGGATCCGCCGTCTCGTCGGCGATCACCAGGATTTCGCTCGGTCCAGCCGGCGCGTCGATGCCCACCGAGCCGGCGATCTGCCGCTTGGCCTCGGCCACGTACGCGTTGCCCGGGCCCACGATGCGATCGACGCGCGGCACCGTTTCGGTCCCAAAGGCGAGGGCGGCGATGGCTTGCGCGCCGCCGATGGCGAAGACGCGGCTGGCGCCCGCGATCGCGGCCGCCGCCAGCACCACGTCGGACGGAAGACCGTTTTTGCCCGGCGGCGAGCAGACGGCAATCTCGGGGACGCCCGCGACGCGCGCGGGGACGACGCCCATGAGCACGCTGCTCGGGTAGGCGGCGCGGCCGCCGGGCGCGTAGATGCCCACGGCGGCCAGGGGATCGGGACGGCGTCCCACCACGATCCCGGGCTCGCTCTCCACCTCGACCAGCTTGGGCATCATGGCCGCGTGCACGGTGGCGAGGTTTTCGTTGGTGCGCTCGAGGGCGCGGCGCACGTCGGGATCGAGGTTCGTTTTGGCGGCTTCGATCGCGGCGCGGGGCACCTCGAGCTTCGCGAGGGCGGCGCCGTCGAGCTCGCGGGCGAGGGCGATGAGGGCGGCGTCGCCTTCGCGCTTCACCCGGGTGAGGATGCCGCTCACCACCGCCGTGACGCGCACGTCTTCGTCGGCGCGCGCGCGGTCGATGATGTCGCGGCGGGCGCGGCTCGAGAGGCGTTCGAGCGGGCCGGTGAATCGCACGGAGAGCGCGGCGCTCATGGCACCAGCCTTTCGATGCGGGTCACCAGGATGCCCTGGCAGCCGAGCCCCTTCAAACGCGACACGATGCGGTACACCTGGTTCTCCGGGACCACCGCGTGCACCGCCAGGAAATCCGAGCTCTGGCCGCGCACCTCGATGATGGTGGGGCCCGAGATCCCCGGCAGCACGTCGCGCACGCTGTCGAGCCGATCGCGCGGGACGTTCGCCATCAAGTAGCGCTGCTCGCGGGCGCGCACCACGCTCGAGAGGGCGAGGGCGAGATCGTCGAGGGCCGCCGCCGTCTCCTCCGTGAGCTCGCGGCGGGGGCGGGCGATGAGGCGCGCGGAGGATTCGAGGACGGTCGCCGCCTCGAACAGGCCGTTGACCCGCAAGGTGCTGCCCGTCGATACGAGATCGACGATGGCGTCGGCGATGCCGAGGTGGGGAGCCACCTCCGCCGCGCCGTTGACGGGGACCAGCTGCACCTTGCGCTGCCGGGCGCGAAAGAACTGCTCGGCCAAGCGCGGAAAGGAGGTAGCCACCCGGGCGCCATCGGGGATCTCGTCGACGGTGGTCGGCCCGCCCGGGCGCGGGTGGAGTGCCACCACCAGGCGGCAGCGGCCGATGCCGAGATCGACCAGGGCGTCGAGCTCCCGGCCGGACTCGCCGACGCAGTCCCAGCCGGTGATGCCCGCGTCGGCGGCGCCGTCGGCCACGAACTCGGGGATGTCCTCGGCGCGAACGAACAAGGCCGAAAACTCGTCCCCCATCGACGCGACCAGCGCGCGTTCGTTGGCGGCGCGGACCTTCAACCCCGCATCGAGCAGGGCGCTTCGGACGTCTTCGACGAGGCGTCCTTTGTTCGGAAGAGCAATCTTGAGCATGCGAAAACCTCCAGAGACCTTTGGGCGAAATGGCATCGCGTGTCCCCCGCGCGGTGAGCGGGAGGGACTGGTCTGTCGAAGGTCGCGCTCGAGAGCTTGCGACTACGTACCGGGATGCGCCAACCAGTCCACACGAAGCGCACCACGGACCCAATGGTGGTGGTGGTGATGGTGGACGTGGTGGGGATGACGCGGCACGACGGTGAGCATTATGGCGGCAATCGCCGCTCCGTCAAGCGCGGCGTGCGTTTCAGCGAATGCGCTCGCCGACGATGGCTTCGGGTTTGCCGGCCGTGCCGCGCATTTCGATGCGCAGGGAGCGGGGTGACGAAGGGGGCGCGCAGGCGCGGGCGGAGACGCCCTTTTCGCCGGCGGCGCGGTCCAACTCTTCGGAGGTGGCGGCATCGAAAAGGCGGAGCTCGACGCCGGAGCCTTCGCCGTCGATGCCCACGGCGATGCGCACGCACTGCCCCGGTCCCGCCGTCATGGCGTAGGTGACGCGGCGGGCGGGGTCGAGCGTGACGTGTTTGACGCCGGCCACCACGCCCTCGTGCACCAGGCTCTCGCCGACGGCCGCGCGCGCGAGCATGCGGGTGGCCGCCAGCGGGTGCGCCGCGAAGAGCGCATTTTGCCAGCGCTCGGGGCGAACGAGCACGGAGAACGGGCCCGGCCGGCCGCGCGTCTCCAGCTCGATCTGCGCTTTGGTGCGTCCGCACACGAAGAGCGTGGTGGAGCCGGTGCCCTCCCCGCTCGCCAGCAGCGCGCCGCCCGAGTCGCTGCTCGATGCGGACGGCGCCGAGGCGGACGGCGCCGCCCAGATGTTCGCCTCGACCAGCGCGAGCGGCGCGCCGCCCACGACGTCGACCCGGGCGCACGCGCTCGGGCCGCCGGTTTGAGGCGGCAGATCGAGCGGCACGGTCAACCGGCGGCCGAGGACGAGCTGGCCATTGCGGGTCGAGGTCGGCGCGGCATAGCCGGCTCGGGTGAGCTCGGCGTTGCGCGCGGTGCGGGCAAGGTCGAGCGAGAGGGGCGAGGCGGTCCAGACCACCGAGGCGCGCCCGGAAAATTCGCGGGCGCCCTCGCCTTTGGTGCGGGCGAGCACGACGGCGGCCAGCCCATTGCCGACGTGCGGGCGCACGGTGAGCACGCCCTCGAAGGCCACGGGCGAGCAGAGGACGAAGTTCGGCTCCTTGAGGCCCTCGTGGGCGCGCGCCACCACGCGGCCGGCGTCGTCCAGGGCTTCGACCTCGAGGAGCGCCACGTCTTCGTCGGGCACCACCACGACGTGGATGCATTGGTTCGCCTCCACCGGGAACGCGACATTGGCCTGCGAGCGCGAATCGACGCGCACCGCCACACGCCGGAAATCCTCCCACGTTCCCCCCACCGCTTGCCGATGGGTGCGCAGCCGATCGTCGAGCCCCGGCCACGCCTCCGCGGCGCGCGTTCCATCGCCGTGGCTCCCGCGCGCTCCGAAGGCGCGCCCGATCTCCGCGGCCCGCGCCACCGGAACGATATGCGCCCCAATGCCGACCAGCCCCTCCCCGTTCGCCACGTGCGCCGCGATGTACATGCGCCCCGGGTGCGGCGGACAGACGAGAATGGTCGGGTGCGCGTCGGGCGCCTGGTCGGCCGCGATGGGGTTGCCCTCCTCGGCGAACGCCACGACGTCGAGATCGTCGATGGTGGTCGAGCCGCGCGCATACGCCAGCAAACAGGCGTTCTCGGGCGCCTCGAAGAACCCACCGATCCGCTCCCCCTCCACCTGCTCGCCCGCGCTCAACATCGCCAGCGGCCCCGCGCCGAGCTTGAGCGCCCGCGCCGGAAGATCGCCGAGAATGATCTTGGCGTCGAGCTCCCCGAGCACGATCCGCGGCGCCCCCGCAGGCGCCGGCTGCACCTTCCGCGGCGACGTCCCCGACGTCGCCGACGCACAGGCCGAAAGCATCGCCAACGCCACCACCAAAAGGAGCCACACGCACGACCAAGCGGACCACCCCGTCGCCCGAAAGCGCTCCCCCTTCATCGCGGCAACTCCCATGCGCCACTCTCCACCCGGTACAAGGCGAGCCCCCACGTCATGCGCGCCCCGCGCGCCTCCACCTCGAGCCGCCCGCGGGTGCGATCATGTGTGCAGAATGCAACCACTCCGGAGTTGTCGTTGTGCCCTCGCTCGTCGGCCGACTCGATGCCGCCGATGAGCGCGCGAAGCCCGATGCCGCGCGCGTTTCCATGGGCGACGGCGGCCACGGCCACGTAACAGGCCCCCGCCTCGAGCTCGACCGGCACCGGGGTGATGCCCGAGGCGCCTTGCACCACCAGCACCGGCTCGCGTCCCTTGGGCGGCGAGAGCCGGCGCGCGAGCAGCGCCGAGGCCATTTTGGACCGCGCCTCCGGCCCCCAGATCCGCGGGAGGCCCTCGGGGATCGGCCACCAGGCGTGCATGGCCACGATGAGCGCGCGCGGGCCGGCGCCCACGAAGACCACGTTGCCCAAGGTGGGGCCGCCCACGCACGCATCGAGGCGGGCGTCGGCCGTGTCGGTGCGGTCGCGCGCCAGGAGCCGATCGTCGTCGCCGTCGCGCAGCTCGGCGTCGAGATCGTAGCGGTAGCGGCGGCGCGGGCCGCGCTCCCACCCGCCTTGCGCGGGCGGCGCGGCCGGGCGCGGGGGCTCGGCGGCGAACAGCTCGATGCGGTGACAGCCGGCGCCGAGCTCCAGCTCGCCCACGCCGCTTCCATCGTCGGCCGACTCCCAGCCGGAGCGCTTTTGAACGGCGCCGCCATCGGCGCGGGCGCGCGCCTCCGCCACCTCCACCCGGCGCCCCACCGGGGGCAACGGCGGGAAGGTGCCCGGCTCCTGCGTCGGCGGCAAGACACCGCCGGTGCGCTCGGGAAAGACGGTGCGCAAGGAGGGCAGCGGCGCCTTCGAACGGGCGACCACCACCTCCACCGCCCCGCGCCCTGCGTCGCCGGTGAGGATCACGCGCTCCACCGGCGCGCCCGAGCACCGCACCAGCTCGAGCAAGCCGGCCATGCTCGACGATTTGCCGATCACGTCGTCGCCCGCGTCGCCACCTCCCTGGTTTTTACCGGGGGCGATGGCCGCGTGAAAGCTCACCCCGCGCGCCCCGATGAAGCCGATGGTGGTGCAGCGCGCGGAGCCCGGCGTGGGCGGGATGCGGATGGTGACGGTGTCGCCCTCGAAGAGAAAACGCGGCACCGAATCGACCAAGGTCGCGCCGGCGTTGCGCCACTCGCTCCGGGCGCGCGACGCGACCTCCCGCAGATCGGCGGAGGCAGCCGCCGGCCACGCGAGCATGCTCGCGACGAAACATAGCGCGGCCAGCCCGCCCCGCACGGCGCTCAGCCTTTGACCGTGAAGCTCGAAGGAACGAAGGTGCGCGAGGCTGCGCTCCAGATGAAGAGTTTGGCGTCGTCCACCTCGCCGGCGCGGACGCTGACGACGAGGTACGCGAGCTCGTACGTCGGGCTATCGCCGCCCATGGTGGCCGATGTGGCGTCGGTCTCCGAGAAGTACGCGCCCACGTCCAGGTGCGAGTGGTAGAGCACCTTGGCGGGCGCGCCCGAGGCCGCGCCCTCCCGCACCGCGCGATCGAACTTCAGCGGATCGATATCGAAATACATTCGCCCCGTTCGCGGGTAGCGCTCCGGATCGAGCTCGTGGAGCTTGTTGGCGCGGTTGACGAAGCGCTGGGTGCTCCCGACGAAGAGCGCATCGCTCGCAGGGCCGAAGAGCAGCCCGCAGCTCTCTTCGTCGCGCGCGTAGCCTTCGCGCGCATGGGCATAGACATCCTCGAGGATGGCTTTGTCGAGGACGAGGTTACCGCCTACCCACGGATTTTTGTCATTCATCCCTGCCAGCTCCCATCACCAAATGTAGCGCCGCTCCCACTTGAGGGGCGCGAAATACCGGTCACCCCGGTCGGCCACGATGGCCACGACACAACCCTTCTCCCCGCGCTGCGCGAGCTCCTCCGCGATTTTCACCGCGATGAAGATGTTGGCCCCCGAGGAGTGCCCCACGTGCAGCCCCTCTTCGCGCGCGAGCCGATCCGACATGTCCCAGCCATCTTCGGTGCTGCACGGCCGCGTCTCATCGGGAACGCCCGCGTCGTAGATGGGGGGCACGATGCTGCTCGCCAAGTGCTTCAAGCCCTCCAGGCCGTGCAGCGCGTCCTCGGGCTCCACCGCGACGCACCGAATGGGACGCACGTGCTCCTTCAGCCGCCGTGTGGTGCCCATCATCGTTCCGGTGGTGCCCAGACCAGCCACGAAGTGGGTGATGCGATCGCCCACCGCCTCCAGGATCTCGCGGCCCGTGCCCTCGTAGTGGGCGCGCGGATTGGAGGGATTGGCATATTGATCGGGATAGAAATACCGTTCGCGATCGCGCTCCACCACCTCGCGCACCATGCGAATGGCGCCATCCGAGCCCTCGAGCGGATCGGAATAGATGATCTCCGTCCCAAACGCTTGCGTGATGTCCTTGCGCGCCTGCGACACGTTCGAGGGCATGACCAAGTGGACCTTCACCCCCAGCGCCGCGCCGTACAGGGAGTACGCCACCCCCGTATTTCCGCTGGTCGAATCGATGAGGATCTTGTCCTTCGTGAGCCGCCCATCCGCGAGCGCGTCGGTGATCATCCGAAGCGCAGGCCGATCTTTGACGCTCCCGCCCGGATTGGCGAACTCCAACTTCGCATACACCTCCACCCCTGGCGCATTCGCCGTTACGTTCCGCAGACGCAAGAGCGGTGTATTTCCCACCGCATCCACCACCGACTCGATTCGCCGACTCCGTCTCAACGCCCCGTCTCCCCGTCGAAAAGCCCCCTTCGCATTGCCAACAACGCCCGCATCGCCCCTTGCGCCACCTCCGCCGCCCCTCCATGGAGCGCGCCAAGCTTCTCCACCGCGTCGCCCTCCGAAACCGCGGAGGTCGACCCCGCCGTAGCCCCGTTCGCCGCGCCCGCATCGGTTTGCGCGCGCGGGCCCGCGATGGTCACCCCCACCCCCGGGTTGATCCCGCGCACCACCTCGGCCATCGTCTCGTCCTCGACGATGGTGCCCACGCCCGCGCCGGCGAGGTAAAGCGCCTCCACCCGCGCGTCGAGAGAGCTCCCCGTGACGCGCACGCGAAGGCCTTCGAGGCGCGCTTGCCCCGAAGGCCCTACATCTGCCAGACGCGTTTGCCTCGTGTACCGAAGCGAGGCCACGTTCAGCCGCCCGCGATGGCCGGAACGATGCTGACCAAATCGCCTGCTTTGAGCTGTGTCGAGAGCCCTTCGAGGAAGCGCACGTCCTCCTCGCCGACATAGATGTTGATGAAGCGGCGCACGCCCTTCTCGTCGAGCAGGCGGGCTTTGACCCCGGGGTGCCGATGATCGAGATCGTCGATCAGCGCCCCGATGGTGGAGCCGGCGGCCGTCACTTCTTCTTTGCCCCCGGTGAGGGTCCGAAGGCTGGCGGGGATGCGCACGTTCGTTTCGAATTTCGTCTCTTGACTCATTGGCCTTTCATCCTTCCAAGCAGGCGTCCGCCATGATGTAGCGGCCGCGGTCGATCGCCGTGATGTTGCTCTTGCTGTCGCCGAGCACTCCGCACAAAGAACAGTCGCTGCGCCGGGGAATGCGGCGTCGCCGCACCATGCGCGAGGGCTCCGCGCGCCCGTCCACCGTCACCAGCTCGCCCGCCACCTCGCGCGCCCCCTCGAGCCAGCGCAGGGCGAGATCGGCTTGAAGCGCGCCCGCCAAGCCGACCACGGGCCCCATCACGCCCGCCTCGGCGCAGTTGGGGACGTGATCGCGCGGGAGGTCTTCGAAGAGGCAGCGGTAGCAAGGCCCGCCCGACGGGGGCACGGCCAGCGCGGTTCCCACCCAGCGCACCGCCGCTCCGTGCACGACGGGCCGCGCCGCGATCGCGCACGCGTCGGCGGTGAGGAACTTGGTCGCAAAGTTGTCGCTCCCCTCGACCACCAGATCGTAGCGCGAAACCAGCTCGACCGCGTTGTCCGGCAGGAGCCGCGTCTCGTGCGCCTCGAAGCGAAGATCGGGGAAGAGCTCCGAGAGCGCCCTTTGGCCCGCGGCGATCTTGGAGGTGCCCACGTCGCCGTCCCGAAAGAGGATCTGACGGTGCAGGTTCGAGCGCTCCACCGCGTCGTCGTCGACGAGGCCCAAGGTGCCGACCCCCGCCCGGCCCAGGGCCAAGCAAAGCGGGGCGCCGAGGCCGCCCATTCCCACCACGAGGACGCGCGCGTTCCGGAGGCTCATGCGAAGTACTCGCCCAGGCTGAAGTAGCGCTCGCCGGTATCGAAAAGCATGGTGACCACATTCTTATGGGGTCCGAGCTCGCGCGCGACATCCAGGGCCACCGCCACCGTCGCCCCCGAGCTGATTCCCACCAGCAGGCCTTCGCGCTGCGCCAGCTCGGTCTTGGTGCGCCATGCGTCGGCGTCGCTCACCGTGCGCACCTCGTCGACGACCTTCGCATCGTAATTGCGTGGGACGAACCCGGGCGCCAGGCCTTGAATCTTGCTGGGCCCGCGCTCCCCGCGCGACAAGGTGGCGCAAGACTCGGGCTCGACGGCCACGATGAGCGGCCCCCCCGACGCGCGCGCGCCAAGCTCGCCCCGAAGCACCCGCCCCACGCCGGTCAAGGTGCCTCCCGTCCCCACCCCGGCCACGAACGCGTCGATGCGCAGGTCCTCCATGGCCTCCACGATCTCCCGCGCCGTGGTGCGCGCGTGCACCTCGGGGTTCTCGGGGTTGTCGAACTGTTGGGGCAAAAATGAGCCCGGGGTATCCGCGGCGATGGCGCGCGCCCGGGCGATGGCCCCCTCCATTTGCTGCTCCTCCGGCGTGAGCACGATGGTGACCCCGAAGGCCTCGAGGAGCTGCCTTCGCTCCAGGCTCATACTCTCCGGCATGGTCAAGATGCAGCGGTACCCCTTCACGGCGCACACGAGCGCCAGCCCGATGCCGGTGTTGCCGCTGGTCGGCTCCACCACCACGCCCCCCGCGCGAAGCTTTCCCTCGCGCTCGGCCTCTTCCACCATGGCCAAGCAAATGCGATCCTTCAACGATCCGCCGGGGTTGATCTGCTCCATCTTTGCCCAGATGGTCGCAGCGGGCTCGGCGCGCTCGCCTCGCGCATCGCGCGCGCCACGCTCCCCAGGCTCGCCACCGGACATCCGACGCAGACGCACGAGCGGCGTGCTGCCAACCAGCTCCAGGAGATCGTTCGCTATAACGGACATGACGTATGGCAGAGTAACATGCGCGACCTACCCATGATGGTCTCTGATGAAGCGAAAGCGGTTCATGCAGCCTACCCGGCGGTGGACCTTCACGCCGACACGCTCATGTGGACGCGCTGGCTTGGCTACGATCTGCACGCGCGCCACACGCCGCCGTTGCCGTGGGCTGCCTTGGGGGGTCACGTGGACATCCCGCGCATGCGGGAAGGAGGCATGGCCGCGCAGTTTTTTAGCCTGGTTTCCCTGCCGCTGCGCGAGCGCGGCGCCGGGCTCGCGCGGGCGGTGGACGAGCAGATCGACGCGCTGGTGGAGGCCATCGAACGGCGACCGCGGGCCCTTCGTTTGGTGAAACGGGCGGACGAGATTCGCGCGTGCGAGGACGAGGGCCAAGTCGCGGCCCTGCTCGGCATCGAGGGCGCCCATGCGCTCGAAGGCGATCTCGACCGAGTCGCCCACTTTGCGCGGCGGGGGGTGCGCTACATGGGGCTGCTCCACTTCAGCGCCAACGAGGCGGGCTTTCCGGCCTATGGGCGAGGGCGCGACGATGAGCGCGGGCTCACCGCGTGGGGACGCGATCTGGTGGCCCGCTGCGAGGACGCATCGGTGCTGGTCGATCTCGCCCACATCAATCGACGCGGCTTTCTCGATGCGTGCGCGATGGCCACCCGGCCGCCCATCGTGAGCCACACCGGTGTCCTCGGCGTGTTCGATCACTGGCGCAACATCGACGATGCTCAGCTGCGCGCGGTGGCCGACAAAGGCGGGTGCGTGGGGGTGATCTTCTATCCGCGCTACCTGGGCGGGAACGGCTTGGAGCCGGTGGTCAAACACATGCTCCACATCCTCGATGTGGTGGGCGAGGACGTGCCGGCGCTGGGAAGCGACTGGGATGGGTTCATCGTTCCCACCTCGCCCTTGAAGGATCCCACCGGTCTTCCACTCCTTACCGAAGCGCTGCTCGCCGCCGGGGTGCACGAGCGGGTCATCGGCAAAATTTTGCGACGGAATGTGCTTCGTGTGCTTGAAGCGGGCTGAGGAAGGACCTTTCGGTCGGCGACCACCGACTCAGCTGGGACCCGAGCCCGCGAGCATGGGCCGCGATCGATGGATTTCGTGTAGGATAGCCTTGGAATGATTAATCCAGGACAGTCCGTTACCTGGATCATCGCGGGGATCATCTCGTCGGCGGTCGGTTCGCTGTTCGCGACCGCCGATGGAGCCCTGGCTGCCATTCCCGCGGCGCATCTGCAGTCGCTGAGCGAGCAGCCCGGGGTCGTGGGCGACGCCTTCCGCCGCTATGTGCAAAACCGGCACGTGGTGCTCTCGCGCTGGCTGGTCGGGCGCATCATCGCCATCAGCGTGGCGGCGGTGCTCTACAGCCGGGTCGCGGAGTCGGTCTTCGTCGCCACATCCATCGGGGCTTCACCCGCTCTGGAAACCGTTGCGGCGGTACTGTGCGCGGTGTCGACCTACGGCACCCTCTCCGCGGGCCTCCTCAACGCAGCGCGACGGCGGCCGGAGGTCCTTGGGACGCTTGCCCTGCGCTTTCTGCGCCCGCTCGAGCTCGTTCTGGTCCCGCTGGCCGATCCGCTGGCGGCCTTCGGGCGATTCATCGGCAACCGCTTCGAGAAGAAGAAGAGCGAAATCGACGCGCGCCGAGCGGAGACCGAGGTGCAGTGGGTGGTGATGGAGGGCGAGCGCACCGGCGCCATCGCCAACGAGCCGGCGGAGATGATCCGCAACGTGCTGGAGTTCAAAGATCTCACGGCGCGCGAGGTGATGGTCCCGCGCAGGCGCATCTCGGCCATCGAGGTGTCGACGTCGCTCGAGCGGGTGGTGGCGCTGGTCGCGGCCGACGGGCACTCGCGCTACCCGGTCTACCGCGAGACGCTCGACAACGTGGTCGGCCTCCTCTACGCGAAGGATCTGTTCGCGGTGGTGAAAGAGAAGAAGGTGCACACCACCAAGCTCTCGGACATCGCGCGCTCCCCGGTGCTCTTCGTGATCGAGACGCAGTCGATCTTGAGCATGCTGCGCGAGATGCGCGCGCGGCGGCTGCACATGGCCATCGTGAGCGACGAGTTCGGCGGCACCTCGGGGCTGGTGACCCTCGAGGACATCATCGAAGAAATCGTGGGCGAAATTCACGACGAATACGACACCGAGACGCAAATCCAGGAGCTCGGCGAGGGGCGTTTGGTCGCCGATGCAGCCGTGCCGCTGGCCGATCTCTCGGCGCGCCTGGGTCGCAATATCCCGGCCGATGGGGAGTTCGAGTCCCTGGGCGGGTTGATTGTGCACCGCGCGGGGCGGGTGCCGGAGGTGGGGGCCACCCTCACGGTCGATGGGCTCAAGTTGATTGTTCGCGAGGCCGACAAAACGCGCGTCGTCAAGGTCGAGATCGTGCCGATTGAAATGAGCGCGCGGCCCGCGGCCTCGGCGCCTCCATCCTAGCCGAGCGGGCGCCGTGGGGTGCGCGGCCCCTCGCCGGCGCGGCGGTCTGCTCGATGCGTACGAGGGCGATCGCTGCCAGCGGGCGGCATGGGCCGATCGCGAGGGGGGCCGAGGGGGATCCCTGCGCTACCAAGCCGGAAGGAACGCGCAGAGCATCGATAAGCTGCCAGGGTTGCGAACCAGGGGCTGCGAACGATTTCGAGCGAATGGCTTGCGAGGCCATTCCGAGTACGCCTCCAGCGAGGAACGCGCAGAGCATCGATGGGCTGCTAGGGCTGCGAAACCAGGGCTGCGAACGATTTCGAGCGAACGGCTTACGAGGGCATTCGCAGGCGCGCCTCCAGCGAGGAACGCGCGGAGCATCGATGGGCTGCTAGGGCTGCGAAACCAGGGCTGCGAACGATTTCGAGCGAATAGCTTACGAGGGCATTCCCAGGCGCGCCTCCAGCGCGGCGACCCGACGTTCCAGGACGTCGAAGCGCTCGTGCTCCTTCCGATGCTCGAAATCGTGGCGCAGGCGTGCCACCTCTTCCTGCAGTGAGTCGATCCGTTGGTCGAGCCTGCGGATGTCGGCCGCGTTCTGGCGGATGTCGTCCGAGTTTTGGCGAATGTCCGCCGAGTTCTGGCGGATGTCGGCCGAATTTTGGCGGATGTCCGCCGAGTTCTGGCGCACGACCTCTTCGAGGACGCCGATGCGCTCCAACAACCGCGCCTCCACGGCGTCGATCTTGGCATCGAGCCGCGCAAATCCGGCCAGCATCCCCTCGAGCATGGTCGCGACTTGCGACTGCAATTGCTCGAAGCGCACCCCCAGGAAGCGCATCTCCTCGCGGAAGGAGGACATCTCCTCGCGTTGGGACTTCATCTCCTCGCGAAAGGAGGACATCCCTTCGCGTTGGGAGCGCATCTCCTCGCGTTGGGACTTCATCTCCTCGCGAAACTCGATCCCTTGCGCTCGAACGGTGTCCGCGAGCGTGGCCACCGTGCCCGAAAGGGCGGCCAGCCGCTCGGCCTGGAGCCGGTCGTTCTCCCGCAGCTCCGTGAGGGCCGCCTCCAGCGCCGGATTGACGCGTGTGCTCGTTTTCGGCTTCGAGCGGACCGCCTTGCGCGTGGCCATCGTCGCTCTCTCTTCTACGCGGCGGACCCGTGCTAGGCAAGCGTACCCGATGACCGCGCAACGCCCGCTCCCCCCAACGCCACGCGCCATCCATCTTCGCCGCCCCGGCGCGGCGAGCACCGCCGTCCCCCGCGTTCCGTTCGGCCTTCCCGCGTGGTCCGACGATCCGGCGGCGCCGGCGGTGGCCATCGAGCTCGGCCCCCTCACCGGCCGCGCATTTCTCGACTGCACCAAGCAAATTGCCGACGCGCTCCCCGCACCCGAGAGCTTGCCCGCCGGCAGCCTCGTGATCGTCTTGGGGGAAGCCCCCGCCCAAGCCGGCCTCGTAGCTCGGTTTCTCCACAGCATCCGCCGAACCGAACCCGTGGCCCGCAGCCTCCGCGCATCCGCCCTTCTCGCCCGCGGCTACACGCGGATCGGCGCGGCTCGCGACGAGGCGAGCGCGCACGATCTCGTGTGGGGCTTTGCGCCGGCGTGATGGGTCGAGCGATCCCGACCTAGCTCGGCGCGTTCGAGGCCGGCTACTTCGCCACGCGCTGGGTCAGGCCCGTGACCAGAAGATCGGCGCGCTCGAGCAAGCCGGGCTTCGAGTCGGTGACCACGTCTTGCGGGCCGCCTTTTTCGCCGCGGATATCGCGGATGGCGTTGGCCAACTGCGCGGCCAGTTGCGCGGTCTGCCCGGAGGTTTCGCTGGGGCAGGCTTTGTCGAAGGTCTTTGGCACCACGTAGATGGCGCCCGGAGCGCGCGAGACGTCGCCGCTCTTGTAGGCGGCGAGCTTGCTCGCGCTGCCGGTGAGCGGGTTCGTGAAATTGAACTCGCCCGGGAGCGACAGGTTCGGCGGCGTGAACTGGATGGGCGCCGTGAGGGGCGCGAGGATCGCGGAGTTGTTGCCGCCCGGATCCTTGTCGACGACGACCACGTAGTTGACGGTCGTCTGACCCGGCGGGGCCTTGAGCTGGTCGGTGAGCGGCTTTTCCAGCTTCGTGAGGAGCCCCTGCACCAGCTGCTTGCGATCGTTGAGCGCCTGCACGGCGGTCACGAACTCCACGAGCTGGAAGGTCACGTCGGTCGGAAAACCGCTGAAGCGCCGGCCCGCCAGCTTGCTCCCGTCGAAGTCGATGTTGATGCCGCCGAGATCCTTCGCGAGGGTCGACGGGTAGCTCCGATCCTTGAGGAGCGCCGTGCGCCCGGCCTCGAGCTTCTCGGCCAGCTGCTGCAGCTTCGTCTTGGCCGCGCCCACATCGCTCGCGAGCTCGGACGCGTCTTTTCGGCTCTTGTTGCGACCTTCACCGCTCTCCGCGGCTTGGCCTGCGATGTAGCCGACCCCCAAAAAGACGACCGCGGCCACGGCGGCCACCAGCAACCCCTGCTTGCGCGCGCCGGTGCGGGCCTGCTGGACCGTGGCCTCATCGACCTCGATCCGCGTGGGCTGCGGCGGTGCCGGCGGACGGTAGGGAGCGGCCACGGCGGCCAAGGGATTCGACGGATCGACCGCGAACGGGGACGGTGAACCGACCGGGATGCCCGGCATCGGAGGCGGCGGCATGACCGGCGGCGGCGCCTGGTCAGGCTGGGGGACGGGAACCGGAATCGCGGCGCCGGCCGTGGGATTTGCACCCCCACCTGCGGAGCCCTTTCCAAGTCGCGCCTTCAGATCGATCTTAGGCTTTCTTTCTTCGGCCATCGGGCTCCTGCATTCGCCAGAGACTTTCGCGAGAAGTTACGTGCCCTTCACCTTGAATGTCAACGTTCCACACTTTACATGGCGGACGCTCGCGTGCACCTTGTGCGCGATGTCCGCGCCCGCCCCCACTGCCTCGGGGACTCTTTTCGGCTCCACACCGCGTTCCTCCTCCGCGCCATCGCCGCCGCTGCGCGTCCTCGTCGTCGACAACTACGACTCGTTCACCTTCAACCTCGTGCAATACCTCGGCGAGCTCGGAGCGCAAACGCGGGTGGTCAAAAACGACGAAATGGCGGCCGCCGATGTCCTTGCCTCCGGATCCGACGGGATCCTTCTCTCGCCCGGCCCATGCACCCCGAACGAGGCCGGCATCTGCCTCGACGTGGTGCGCGAGCTCCAACAACGAGGCGGTACGATGCCCTTGCTCGGTGTGTGTCTTGGACACCAGGCGATCGGGCAAGCCTTTGGTGGCCATGTCGTTTCCGCCGAGCGGCTCATGCACGGCAAGACGTCCCCCATCGTGCACGACGGACGGGGTGTTTTTTCCGGACTCCCCTCCCCTTTCGAGGCCACACGGTACCATTCGCTGCTGGTCGAGCGCGCCTCGTTTCCGGGTGAGCTCGAGATTTCCGCCTGGACGCAGGAAGGGGAAATCATGGGCTTGCGCCATCGCACGCTCCCCATCGAAGGGGTGCAGTTCCACCCCGAGAGCATCCTGACCCGAGAGGGCAAGCGCCTCATGGCCAACTGGCTCGCGCGCCTCGCCCCGCACCGCGAACACGCTCCCGCCGCGCAGGGCACAGCGTGAGCGCCGTGAGCCCGATCACCTTCGCCGAGGTGCTCGCGCGGCTCACCGCCCGTGAGCCGGATGCGGTCACCGTGCGCGCCGCCTTCGACGCCATTTTGCGCGGAGAGTGGACCCCGATGCAGACGGGCGCCTTTGCGGTCGCCCTTCGCCTCGCGGGCGAAACGTCGGAGATCATCGTGGCGGCCGCCGAGGCGCTTCGGGCCACCATGACCACCGTCGACGTCACCGGCGGCGGGACGGTGCTCGACACGTGCGGAACCGGGGGAGACGGATCGCACACCATCAACCTGTCGACCGCCGCCGCCATCGTGGCCGCCGCCTGCGGCCCGCGCGTGGCCAAACACGGAAACCGCTCCGTTTCGAGCCGGTGCGGGAGCGCCGACGTGCTGGAGGCGCTGGGCGTTCCGACCGACATTCCGCCCTCGCTCCAGGCCGAGGTGCTGGCCGAGGTGGGCATCGCCTTTCTGTTTGCGCCCGCGCACCACCCGGCGCTGAAGCATGCGGCCCAGGCGCGGCGCGAGCTGGGCGTGCGCACGATCTTCAATGCCATCGGCCCGCTGGCCAACCCGGCGCGGGCCACCCATCAACTGGTCGGCGTGTACGACGATGCGCTTCGCCCGGTGATGGCGCGGGCGCTCGCCCGCCTTGGCGTGCGCGCCGCTTGGGTCGTCCGAAGCGACGACGGCCTCGACGAAATGAGCGCGTCGTCCGCCACCAAGGTGACCGAGCTCACCGAGGACGGCACCTTCGTCGAGCGCGTGGTGGTGCCGGAGGACTTCGGCCTCGAGCGGCGCGGGCGCGAGACGTTCGCCGGCTCCACGGCCGAGGAGAACGCGCGCGCCATCCTGACGATCCTGCGCGGCGAGCCGCACCCCGCGACCGACGCCGTCGTGCTCAACGCGGCCGCGGCGCTGGTGGTGGCCGGCGTGGCGCGCGATCCGAAGGATGCGGCTGCGTGCGCGCGCGAGGCCATCGTCTCCGGCAAGGCGATCGCGGTGCTCGAAGCTTGGCGAAGAGCCACCGCGAGGAGGCGGCCCGACCATGGGTGAAGCGCGTCGCGAAAGGGTTCTGGACGCCATTGTGGCCTCCAAACGGGCCGAAATCGAGGCCCTGAAGCTCGAGCTAGCGAAGGAGAGCCCCGCGGCCCCCGGCGCGCGCCGTGAAGGCGTGGCCGAGCGGCTGGCCCGCCCATCGGGGGCACCGCTGCGGCTCCTGACGGAGATCAAGCGCAAGAGCCCGAGCGCGGGCGCGCTCTCGACCGCCATGGGCGTCGACGATCGCGCGCGCGCCTACGCCCGCGCGGGGGCGAGCGCCATCAGCGTGCTTTGCGACGGTCCCTTCTTCGGGGGCTCCTACGAGGACGTCACGCGCGTGCGTGCGGCCTTGGAGAGCGAAGGGCTATCCACGCCCATCCTCGCCAAGGAGTTCATCTTGGACCCCGTGCAGCTCCGGCGCGCCTCGGCGGCGGGGGCCGATCTGGCGCTGCTCATCGTGCGCATCGTGAGCCCCGAGCAGCTGGGCAGCTTGGTCACGGCGGCGCGCGACGCGGGCCTCGAGCCGCTGGTGGAGGTGGCCACGGAGGCCGAGCTCCGCATCGCGCTCGCCACGGAGGCGCGCCTCATCGGCGTCAATGCGCGCGATCTCGACACCTTGCGCATGGATCCCGCGCGCGCGGCCAGCCTGGTGGCGGCCATTCCCGAGGGGCGGGTGGCGCTTCATCTCTCGGGCCTCAAGACGCCCGACGATGTGCGCGCGGTGGCCCGAGGAAGGGCCGATGGCGCCCTCCTCGGCGAGATCCTGATGCGGCAAGACGATCCGACCGCGCTGCTCGCCGAGCTCGTGGCCGCGGCGTGATCGGCGGCGGCCCGCTGAAAAATCGCATTGCGCGGGCGGCTCCCGTAACATGGCGTGACCTACGCGCATGGACTTGTACGGCTGGATCGACGCTTATTTGAACCACCTGCGGGTCGAGCGGGCGCTCGCCAAAAATTCGCTCGACGCGTACGCGCGCGACTTGAACCGGCTCGCGTCGCACGTGGCCACGGACGATGTGAAGACCATCACGATCGCCCACATCGCCGAGCTCTTGGCCGACAACGTGCGCAGCGGGTTCGGCGCCCGCTCGAGCGCGCGGCAGCTCTCCGCGCTGCGCGGCTTCTTTCGGTTCCTGGTGCGCGAACGCGTCATCCCCGCCGACGTCACGGCGCTCATCGATCGCCCCAAGCTGGGACGCAAGCTCCCGCGCATCCTCTCCTTCCCCGAGGTGGAGCGCCTCTTGGCCACGCCCAACCTCGCGAAGCCGAGGGGCGTGCGCGACGCCGCCATGATTCATTTGATGTACGCGTCGGGCCTGCGCGTGAGCGAGCTATGCGCCCTCAAGCTCTCGGAGCTGGACATGCAGCGCGGCGTGGTGAGCTGCCTCGGCAAAGGAGGAAAGCGGCGGCTGGTGCCGGTGGGCGAGGTCGCGCTCGCGCACGTGAAGACCTATGTCGAGGGCGCGCGCAACCGTCATGCGCGCCCCGACACCCGGGTCCTCTTCGTCTCGCCGCGCGGTGGGCCGCTCACGCGGCAAGGCTTTTGGAAGCTCTTGAAGCGCTACGCGGCCATCGCCGGCATCACCGCCACGCTCTCGCCGCACAAGCTGCGCCACTCCTTTGCTACGCATCTTCTGCATGGCGGCGCCGACTTGCGCGCGGTTCAAGCCATGCTCGGTCATGCTGACCTCGGCACAACCGAAATCTACACCCGCGTCGCCCAGGAGCACGTTCGTCGTGCCCATGCGCGCGCCCACCCTCGCGCATGACTCGCGCGTGACGCAAAATCAGGCTAGCGTTGGGGGCTGTCGTGCAGAAGGCGCTCTTTACCCTCATCGAGCCGGAGCGCGGGGAGTCCCCGGTCGTCGTGGAGGTGCCTCACGCGGGGTTGGAGGTTCCGGCCACCTACCTCGCCAATCTCACCGCGCCCGCGCGCTCCATCGCCCAAGACGCGGATCTCTATGTCGACGAGCTCTATGCCGACGCGCCGAGCGAAGGGGCCACCTTGCTGGTCGCGCACACGTCGCGCTACGTGCTCGATTTGAATCGCGGCGAAGAAGATTGGGATCGCGAGGCCGTCGCGGCGCCGGCCTCGTTTCGTGGGGGCACGAACCATGGCTCGGCGCGCATGCCGCGCGGGCTCGTATGGCGCCTCACCACGGATGGGCAGCCGGCCCTCGCGCGCCCCCTCTCGCTCGCGGAGCTCGACGAGCGCATCGATCGCATCCATCGCCCTTACCACCGCACGCTTTGGTCGGTGCTGGAGCGCAAACGCGAGCGGTTCGGATACGCGGTTTTGCTCGCCGCGCACTCGATGCCGAGCAGCGCGCGAACGCTGAACGGAGAACCCGGTGCGCCAAGAGCCGACATTGTACCCGGAACGCAAGGTCGAACCACGTCCGCCTCCGTCTTCATCGAATGCGTGGATGCACACGCCCGCGCATATGGCTACACCGTGCGCCACGACGATCCCTACCGCGGTGGCTTTTCCGCGAGGCACTATGGTCAGCCTCACAAAGGGCTCCATGCCGTGCAGGTCGAGCTGGCGCGACGTCTTTACATGGACGAACGGTCGCTCGCGCGCGGGGTGGGCTTCGACGCCGTGCGAAATTGGTGTCGAAGCTTGGTGGCAAAGCTCGTCCGAACGGCGCTACGCTAGGGGCGAAGGCTGATGGACTCGGTGCCGCCCCTCACGCCTCCGCCGCCGCCGATGTCGACGTCCTCCCTCCCGCCCGACGTACGCCCCATCACGATCGTGCCGCCGGCCCCCATCAAGCCGCCGGTGCTGGCGTCCGACATCCTGCGCGAAGAGGTGGCCCCCATCGCCCCGGCCCAGCGCGCGGTGCGCATTTGGTTGGTGGGCTTTGCGCTCGCCTTTGCGGCGGTCGCCGTGGCATCGCGCCTGGGGTTTGGACCGCACTCGCGCAACGTCTTCAACGGCTCGCTCGCGACCGCGGTGGTGGCCCTGCTGGCCGCGCTCCTTCCCGCGCCGTATGCCGCGCGCGCGTCGCTTGCGGTCATCGCGGGCTTGGTCCCGCTGGCCCTTGGCGCGCTCGGGGAGGGGCCGCTGGCCGCGCTGGGCTTCCAGGGTCATTTCTGGGCGGCGGCCGGCCTGGTGATGGTGACCTTGCTGCCGGGCGCGCTCTTCTTTCGGGCCCGCTACCGCGCCTTTCGGGCTGCGCGCATCATCCTGGCGCTCACGATTTTGCTGTCGGCGCCGGCCATGGTGGGCCTTGGTTTGGACGCGGCCGCCGAGGGGGAGACCGTGCTGCGCATCATCCACGGCGCCACCCTGCTGACCGCCCTGACGGCCTTTTGCGGCTTCATGGGCGAGGAGACCACGGGGGCGTGCACCGCGTGGGCCTTGCTCGTGATTTTCGGGCATGCGGTCCGCTTGGGGCTGCAGACCTTGGGCAGCAACAGCCAGCTGTACGGGCCGTGGGGCTTCGTGGTGGGGGCGGTGGGCGAGTTCGTATCGGCCGCGCTGATGGCGTTTGCGATTTTTCAGCTGCTCGCGGTCGCGTTCGCCAGGGAAGCGCGGAAGGTCGATGTGCACCGGATCGTGGGTCCTGGGGCCGAAGATCGCCCTCCGCTCACCTCGATGACCTCCGAATAGCGCCGGAAAGCTCGGCAGCTCTTGACACGAGGCGTTTTTTTCGCCAGGTTGCGCCCCTCGCCATGGCTAAAAGTGACATTACAGGCAAGCGCAAGCTCAAGGCGCAAAACGTCTCGCACTCGAACATCAAGACCAAGCGCTGGCAGAATCTGAACATCCAGACGCGCCGGCTCTGGGTACCCGAGCTCAACAAATTCGTGACGTTGAACGTCACCACGCGCGATCTCCGCACGATCGACAAGATCGGTCTGTCCGAGTTCGCGAAGCAGCACAACGCCAAGCTAGCTTAGTTCGTCGAAGGTTGGCCGTCGGCTGCAATTCTGCAGCAGCGCGCCACCAGGGATGCACCGCCGCGACCCCCGAGGAAGCGGCGAGGCGGCTCGCTTGCGCCGAAATGGCGCCCCTTCGGGGCTGCGCCGGGCGCGGGCGGTGGGCCGAGAGTCGGTTTGCCCTCGCGGCGAATTTTTCAAAGTATCCGCAAAGAGCGTTTGGCCCCTGCGCGCCAAACGCCGTCGCGGGCTGCGCGGAGACGTGTGGACGTGGTCTGAGGATGCCGTCCGCCTCCGCGTAACGTGTGGGCGTGCTCCGAGGGTGCCGTCTGCCTCCGCGTAACGTGTGGGCGTGCTCGGGGAGGCGTCTGCCTTCGCAAAGTGTGGACGTGCTCGGGGAGGCGTCTGCCTTCGCGCAAAGTGTGGACGTGCTCTGAGGGTGCTACCCGCCTCCATGAGTGTGGGCGTGCTCTGAGGGTGCCGTCCGCCTCCGCGTAACGTGTGGACGTGCTCTGCTGGGAGGCGTCTGCCTTCGTACGTGGCGAGGCTTGGCGATCTGCGCGCGCGGCGCCCTATCCGTGGCGTGCATCGCGGGTGCGGGCTCCGTGCTCCCCGTCGCGCCCGGTGACGAAGGTGATCGCAGGCACAACACGACACCTTCGCGTCGCAGAAACGTCGCAGACGACCGCCCACGGCAGGCCCATCGCCGACGCCTTCACATCGCCGAAGACGGCGCAGCGTTCGACTCACGCCACGCAGGCGCATTCCGACGACCTGTCCTCGCAGGTGCATCGCAGACGACCGTCCTCGCGGGCGCATCGCGGACAACCGTCCTCGCAAGGGCACATCGCCAATGGCGGGGCACCGCAAACCCCTCCACATCGCAGACGACCGTGCACATCAAACAACCGCACATTGCAGATTCACGCCAGCCACTGGCGCACGCCGTTCATCGATGATTCGCCCGCGCGTGCCACGCATGCGACTTTCGCTCATTTCGAACAAATCATACGATCGCTTGAATCCTGCGATCCCATCTGAGCCCCTCCCCTTCTCACCCTGGCTTTTTCCGCTCATTTTAGCGAACGCCCTTCAAAACCATCACCGGTTTGTATCTCTTTACCGGTAACATGAAGACTAATTCGTATTTGGTCTTATTGTGAATATTCGTTATTCCCATTCGGATTCATGGGATTTGTTCACATGGAGAGGAACGCCGCGCACATGGCGGGGGCCATGAGTGATGGACATCGAGGGTAAGACAAGGGGCGATGCGTTGGCCAAACGGTAGGCAGATTGGAATTTCACTAAGACATTGATCTGCAAAATCTTTTACGCAAATGACGCTTGCGGTCGAGAGCTGGGGATGTTAATTGCCTAGTAGTCGCCTCCCATTCCGATTGCGAGCACCTGCGATTGGGAAGGGCGAGCGAGGGTTTCCCGTTTGGCCGATGCAGCGCTGGTTTGGTGCGGCGTCGGGCGCGTTTTGCGGTGGTCACCACTACCACCCCGCGCGCGGTCGTGATGCAGGTATGCCGACGACACCCGGGAGACCTCAACTCGATTCGATTCGTCCCAATCACACAAATGTGTCGCAGACATCGGCAAATGCCGGGTCTCGCGATGAGCGCTCGTGCGTACTGCAAATAACGAAGATCAAACCGTCAGTTCGTGCGCGTGTAGGAGCTCGATCCTCGAGCTCCCGTTCCTGGTCACTCCGGGGAAGGTTTTCCTAGCGGTTTCCGTTTTCGCTTTCGCCGAATCTGCGGCGTTTTGGCAGGTCGAGGCAGTGACGCAGCCGTGATCTTTATCTGGAATTAATTCGATCACGGTGAATTACAAACAACAATCCGTCTCCTGCAGATTTTTCCCAGCAAGGAGTTTCATATGGCAAAGTCGTCTGAGTCCGTCATCCCGCGGAGGATCGACCCGTCCGAAAATATCGGTGCAGCGGACTTAACACCCGTCTCGGGCCTCCGTACGGCTCGGGAAATCGGCGAGGGCCGCGAGCGCGGCTGGCCGGGCGGGCTGCGAAGGCGATTGGTTGGCGTCTCCGGCTCGGAGCGGACCAGCATCTTGTTGGGGCTGGTCGCAGGCCATGTCGCCGGGATCACCGGCCGCGGCAATCCGCAGATCATCGAGGCCGATGCCCCTTGGCGGCAGTTGGGAATTTATCAAAAGTACGCCAACCAACTGCGCGATCGGTTGTCCGAGGCTACCGGGCTCCGCTTGCCGGCTACTTCGTTTTTCGATTACCCCACGCCCGGCGCGCTGGTCGACTATCTGGTGGCCGAGCTCCTGGGAGAGCACACGGCGGCCGACGTCCCCGAGCCGGAAAAATCGGGCATGCACGACGATCCGATTGCCATCGTTGGCATGGGTTGTCGTTATCCCGGTGGAATTACCTCGCCCGAGCAGCTCTGGGAGCTCGTCTCGGCCGGTCGGGATGCCATTTCGACGATGCCCGAAAATCGCGGGTGGGACGTCGACGGCGTGTACGATCCGGAGCCGGGCCAGCTCGGTAAGACGTACACGCGCGAGGGCGGATTCATTCACGACGTCGATCAGTTCGATCCGGCGTTCTTTGGTATCAGCCCGCGCGAGGCGGCCGCGCTCGATCCGCAGCAGCGCGTGCTGCTCGAAACCTCGTGGGAGGCGCTGGAGCGCGCGGGCATCGACCCCGTGTCGCTTCGTGGCAGCCGGACGGGGGTGTTCGTCGGCATCGCGTACCAGGACTACGGTCCGAATTGGCACGAGCCGCCGAAAGACTTCAATGGGCACCTCCTCATGGGGAGCCTGACCAGCGCCGCGTCGGGGCGCGTTGCGTACACTCTGGGTCTCGAGGGCCCCGCGCTCACCGTCGATACGGCGTGCTCCTCGTCCTTGGTGTCGCTCCACCTGGCGTGCCAGGCCCTGCGCAACGGCGAGTGCTCGCTGGCGTTGACGGGCGGGGCCACGGTGATGGCCACGCCGGGCGTGTTCCTGGAGTTCAGCGTCAAGCGCGGCCTGTCGGCCGATGGACGATGCAAGTCGTTCTCGAAGGACGCCGATGGCACGGGCTGGGGCGAAGGCGCCGGCATGCTCGTTCTGGAGCGCCTGTCGGATGCCCGGCGCAATGGGCACCAGGTGCTGGCGCTCGTTCGCGGCACGGCGCTCAATCAAGATGGTGCGAGCAATGGCCTCACCGCCCCCAACGGGCCGGCGCAGAAGCGGGTCATCCGCCAGGCGCTGTCCAACGCGGGGCTGACGGCGGCGGAGGTCGATGCCGTCGATGCGCACGGCACCGGAACCACCTTGGGCGATCCGATCGAGGCGCAGGCGCTGCTCGCTACCTACGGGCAAGGGCGTCCGGACGGTAAGCCGCTGGCGCTGGGCTCGCTCAAATCGAACATCGGCCATACCCAGGCGGCGGCCGCGGTGGGCAGCGTCATCAAGATGGTGATGGCGATGCACCACGGGGTGCTCCCCAAGACCTTGCACGTATCGGAGCCTTCGCCGCACATCGATTGGTCGGCCGGCGCCGTGTCCTTGTTGACCGAGGCCAAGCCGTGGCTGCGCGCGGGCCATCCGCGCCGGTGCGGCGTGTCGGCCTTCGGGGTCAGCGGCACCAACGGCCATGTGATCCTCGAGGAGGCCCCCGGCGCCGCCGTGGGTGTGCTCGAGACGGACGATCCCGAGAGTGCGCCGCCGGCGTCCGGCGTCGCGAATTGTGAGCCGTGGACCGTGTCGCTCCTGCCGTTTCCCATCTCGGGCAAAGGCGCCCCGGCGCTTCGCGCGCAAGCCGCGCAGCTCGGACTGCGCTGGGAGGCGGCCGACTGGGAGCCCATCGACGTGGGCTACTCGCTGGCCGCGCGCACGCACTTCAAGCACCGCGCGGTGGTGCTGGCCGAAGGGCGCGAAGGGGTTCTTCGGGGCCTCACGGCCATCGCGAACGAGCAGAGCGCGCCGGGGATCTTCCAAGGTGTGGTGCAGCCGGGCGGCAAGCTCGCCTTCCTATTCACCGGCCAGGGAAGCCAGCGCCTGGGCATGGGCCGCGCGCTCTACGAGGCGTTTCCGCCCTTCGCCGATGCGTTCGACACCGTGTGCGCGCAGCTCGATGGCCACCTCGGGCGCTCGCTGCGAGAGGTGATCTTCGCCGACGAGAGCTCGCCCGACGCGCAGCTCTTGGACCAGACCGTCTACACGCAGACCGCCCTGTTCGCCGTCGAGGTGTCGCTGTTCCGGCTGATGGAAGCGTGGGGAATCACGCCCCACTTCCTCATCGGGCACTCGATTGGCGAGCTCACGGCCGCGCACGTGGCCGGCGTGATCGCGCTCGAGGACGCGTGCGCCCTGGTCGCCGCGCGCGGCCGGTTGATGCAAGCGTGCCGCCCGGGCGGCGCCATGGTCGCCGTGCAGGGGCGCGAGGACGAGGTTCGTGCGACCTTGCCCGAGGGCGGCATGGTCGACATCGCCACCGTGAACGGCCCGCTGTCGACCGTGATCGCGGGGGACGAAGAGGCGGTCATGGAGGTCGCCCGCGCGTGGGAGGCGAAGGGCCGCAAAATCAAGCGCCTGCGGGTCAGCCACGCGTTCCACTCGCCGCACATGGACAGCATGCTCGACACGTTCCGGCGGGTGGCCGAGTCGGTGGCGTTCGCGCCCCCGGCCATCCCCATCGTCTCGAACGTGACCGGGGAGCTCGCCACCGCCCAGGAGCTCGGATCGGCCGAGTACTGGGTGCGGCACGTGCGCCAGGCGGTGCGGTTCTTCGACGGGATGCGCACCCTCCAAGACAAGGGCGTGACGGCGTTCCTGGAGCTCGGCCCCGACGCCATCCTCACGGCCATGGGCCAGGGCTGCCTGAGCGAGGAGCACAGCGAGCGCGCGGTCCTGGTGCCGTCGCTGCGCGCCAAGCGCCCGGAGGTGGAGACCTTGATGACGGCGCTCGCCGAGCTGTACGTTCGCGGCGTCGACGTCAACTGGCAGGCGGCCTTCACCGGCCGCGGCCCGCAGCGGATCGATCTGCCGACATACGCCTTCCAGCGGCAGCGCTTTTGGCTCGAGGCCCCGCGCCTCGCGCCCGAGGGCGGCGCCGCGCCGGCCACCAACCCGGTGGCCAAGTGGCACTACCGGGTCACGTGGAACCCGTTCCAGCCCTCGGCGCCGCCGCGCACCGGTGGCACATGGCTCGCGCTCGTGCCGGCCTCGCGGAGCAACGACGCGCGCGTGGCGACGGTGCTGCGCGGGCTCGAGGGCTCGGGCGCCTCGGTCATCCGCATGGAGCTGCAAGGCAGCGACGCGCACCGCGAGACGCTGCGCGCGCGCTTGGAGCAGGAGCTGGCCGCGGAGGGCGTGCGCGGGGTGCTGTCGCTGCTCGCGCTCGACGAGGCGCCGCACGGCGAGCACCGCGCGCTGGCCACGGGTGTCGCCCTCACGGTGGCCGCGACGCAGGCGCTTCACGATCTGAACACGCAGATCCCGCTCTGGTGCGTGACGCAAGGCGCGGTGTCCATCTCCGATGCGGACGCGCTGCAGAGCCCCACGCAAGCGATGGTGTGGGGCCTCGGACGCATCGTCGGGCTGGAGCAGCCGACCCGCTGGGGTGGCCTCATCGACCTTCCCGCGGGCGACGCCAACCTGGATCCGGCGAGCGCCTCGGCCCTCGCCCGCGTGCTCGCCAGCGAGCATGGTGACGAGGCGGAGCGCGAGATCGCGCTGCGCGGGGAGAACGCGTGGGTGCGGCGCTTGGTGCGGGCGGAGACGCCCGCGCCGGAGAAGCCGTGGCAGCCGCAGGGAACGGTCCTCATCACCGGCGGCACGGGCGCGCTGGGTGCGCAGTCGGCCCGCTGGCTCGCGCGCCATGGGGCCAAGCGCCTGGTGCTCGTCAGCCGGCGCGGCTTGAATGCGCCGGGCGCCCCGGAGCTCATGGCGGAGTTGGTGGCGCTGGGCACGCACGTCACGGTCGCGGCCTGCGACATCGCGGACTCGAACGCCATCGTCAAGCTGCTCACATCGCTCCCGGAGCCCGTCACCTCGGTGGTGCATGCCGCCGGCGTCGTGGGGCGCATCGCGCCGCTGACGGATACGACCTTGGAGGAGTTCGCCGAGGTCGTCGCCGGCAAGGTGGAGGGCGCCGTTCACTTCGACGCGCTCACGGCGCTCCCGTCGATCCCGGCGCTCGATGCCTTCGTGCTCTTCTCGTCCGTGGCCGGCACGTGGGGCGCGCGCGGCCAGACGGCCTACGGCGCGGCCAACGCGTTCCTCGAGGCCCTCGCCCATCAGCGCCGCACGCGCGGCCTCCCCACGACCTCCGTGGCCTGGGGACCGTGGGCGGAGGCCGGCATGGCGGCCGATCCCACCCTCGACAAGCACCTGCGCCGCCACGGCGTGCCGCCCATGGCCCCGACGGTGGCCACCGAAGCCCTCTGGCAAGCGGTCGCCCGCGGTGACACGGCGCTCACGGTCATCGACGTGAACTGGCCCACCTTCCTGCCCACCTTGAGCCCCGGCAGGACCATCCGCCTGTTCGACGACATCCCCGAGACGCGTCCGGCGCCGGCTTCGTCGCCCAGCGCAGATGCGCCCGCGGAAGCCACCCCGGCGAACGCCCCCTCCCCCTGGGTGCAGCGCTTGGCCGCCGCCTCCGAGGCCGAGATTCGTCCCATCCTCGTCGAGCTGGTGCGCACGCACGCCGCCGCCATCCTGGGCTACGGCTCGCCGAACGACGTCGACCCCGAGGTGCGCTTCCTCGACCTCGGCTTCGACTCGCTCGCCGCGGTGGATCTGCGCAAGCGCCTCGTGGCGAGCACCGGTCTGAAGCTGCACGCCGCCATCGTGCTCGAGCACCCCAACTGCGTCGCGCTCTCGCAGCAAGTGGCCAAGGCGTGGGCCGAGCATGCCCCGCGCGCCGCCGCCGCACCGACCGCGAACCAAGGAGCCGCGGGCGAAGCCGGCGACGCCAACGCCTCGGCGGTCAGCCCCACGGCGAGCATCCGCCTGCTCTACCGAAGCGCGTGCCAGCGCATGTTGGTCGCGGAAGGCATCCAGCTGCTGCGCGCATGCGCCAAGCTGCGCCCGGTCATGCAGAACGCGGAGGAGTTCGGCAAGCCGATGGAGGCGGTCAAGCTCGCCGAGGGCCCGAAGACGGCCCTCGTGTGCCTGCCCCCCATCGTGGCCCCCTCGGGTCCGCACAACTACGCGCACCTCGCCGCGCGCTTCCACAAGGAGCGCGATGTCTACGCCTTCGCCAACCCCGGCTTCGGCGACGGCGAGCCGCTCCCCGCCACCCGCGAGGTGGTCATCAAGATGCACGCCGACGCCATCCGCCGTCAGATGGGCGATACGCCCTTCATGCTGGCCGGCTACTCCTCCGGCGGCTGGGTGGTCCACGCCGTCGCCGCGTACCTCGAGAAGCAGGGTGTCTTTCCGAAGGCGGTCGTCTTCCTCGACGCGCTCCCGGTGCGCGAGCGCGCTTGGGAGAAGGTGCACCGCCCGCTGCAGACCCTGGCGGTGCGCGAGCAGTCGTTCGGCCTGACCACCGACGACCAGCTCACGGCCATGGCCGGCTACTTCGACCAGTTCGAGCACTGGAAGCCCGAGTCGATCCAGGCCCCCATCGTCCTCATCCGCGCCACCGAGCCGATCCCCGAGTGGAAGGCCGAGGACGTGCAAGAGGAGTTCTGGAAGGCCACCTGGGACATCCCGCTCGAAATCCTCGACGTCCCGGGCGATCATTTCACCCTGATGAACGAGCAGGTCGAGACCACGGCCGACATCCTCCGCGGTTGGTTCGCGCGGAACGGAGCATGACGAACGGCACGGCATCCATCCCAGACGCGGCGCTCGCGCGCCGCGTCGATGCCGTGCTCGAACGGGCCCTCGGCGAACGGCGCATCGTGGGCGCGGTGGTGCTCGTCGCCCGCGATGGGCACCTCGCCTACGAGCGCGCCGTAGGCTTCGCCGATCGCGAGGCTGGGCGCCCCATGCGCGAGGACGCCATCTTCCTCCTCGCGTCGCTCACGAAGCCCATCGCGGCAGCCGCGGCGCTCGCGCTCCTGGACGCGGGCGCGCTCCGCCTGGACGATCCGGTGACCCGCTGGCTCCCCGCATTTCGCCCCAAGCTCGAAGACGGGCGCGAGCCGGTCATCACCGTGCGCCACTTGCTCACGCACACGGCGGGCCTCGGCTATCGGTTCCTCGAGATCGAGGGTGGGCCATACCACCGCGCCGGCGTCTCCGATGGCGGTGACGTTCGCGGCGTGTCGCTCGAGGAGAACCTGCGCCGCCTTGGCTCGGTGCCGCTGCTCTACGAGCCGGGCTCCGCGTGGGGTTACTCGCTCGCGTCCGACGTGCTCGGCGGGGTGGTGGCACGCGCGGGCGGCGCCGGATCGCCCGCGGGCTTCGCCGAGGTGGTTCAAAGGGTGATCACGGCGCCGCTGGGGATGAAGGACACGGCGTTCGAGGTGGTCGACCGAACGCGCCTGGTCACGCACTACGCGAGCGGACCGAAAGGGCCGGTCCCCATGTCGGAGCCGCACGTGGTCGCCTTGGGGCCCACGCAAATCCAATTCAGCCCCACCCGCATTTTCGATCCCGACTCGTATCCCTCGGGCGGCGCGGGCATGGCCGGCACCGCGCGCGACGTGCTCGGGTTCCTCGAGGCGCTGCGCACCGGCGGCGCGCCCATCCTGCGCGAGGAGACGGTGGCCGAGATGACGCGCAATCAAATTGGCGATTTCACGTCATCGCTTTTGCGCCCCGGAATTGGATATGGCTATGGCGTGGCCGTGGTTCGCGATCCATCGCAGAGCGGCTCGGCGCTGACGGCGGGGAGCTTTCAGTGGGGCGGCGCTTATGGCCACCATGGGTGGGTGGATCCCCGCGCGGGCGTGTCGGCGGTCATCCTGACCAATGTGGCGCTTGCTTGCACCCTCGGTCCGCTCGCCGACGACATCAAGCGCGCGGTGCACGCGCCGTAGGAGCAAGGTAGTAGGTAGATTCGATGAAGATAGTCATTGTGACGGTTGGCTCGCTCGGGGACACCGCTCCCTACATCGGCCTAGGCGTTCGGCTCCGGACCGCCGGCCACGATGTGGCCATCGCAGCCCAGGAGGGCTTCGCGGAGAGGGTGCACGAGGCCGGCCTGGAGTTCCGGCTGCTCCCGGGCGATATCCGCGCCGATCTCGCGTCCGAAAACGGCCAGCGCTTGCACCAAGCCGGCTCGTGGATCCAAGCCGCGCCGGCCATGATGCGCCTGGCGTCGAAGATGTTCGAGGATCTGGCGGGCGGCATCGCCGAGGCCGCGCGCGGCGCCGATCTTCTTCTGATCCACCGCATCGCGCTCATGCACGGGCAGTTCGTCGCCAAAGCCATGGGCATCCCGAGCATGGTGCTGGAGCTCTTTCCGAGCGGCATCGCGCCCACCTCGGAGTTTCTCCCCGCGGTGTTCGGCGCGGGCTCGCTCGGAAGCTGGGGAAACCGCGCCGTCTACCAGCTCCTGCGGGCGAGCACGGAAAAGTCGGCCAAGCTGATCGCGAAGCTCCAGGACTTCCAGAAGGAGCTGGGCTTGGCCCCCATCACCCTCGCCGAGTTCTATCGGCAGATGGACCTCGAGCAATGGCCCATCTACCACGGCTTCAGCCCCACGGTGGTGCCGCGCCCCAAGGACTGGCGGCCGGGCCTGGAGATCGTCGGTTATTTCTGGCCCGAGCACGCGCCGCACTGGAAGCCGCCGGCGAAGCTCGTGGACTTCCTCGAGTCGGGGCCGGCGCCGGTGTTCATCGGGTTCGGAAGCCTGGTCCCCGGTGAGCGCGAGCGACTGGCCGAGCTGATCGCCACCGCCGTGCGCCACGCCAAGGTGCGGGCGGTGGTGCAAGCGGGATGGGGGAGCCTCGCCATCGACGGCGCCACCAACGGGGCCCACCGCGACGATGTGCTCTCCATCGGCCCCGTGCCGCACGACTGGCTCTTTCCGCAAATGGCCGCCGTGGTGCACGCGGGGAGCGCCGGCATCACCGGCGCGGGCTTGCGCGCGGGCGTGCCCGCCGTGCCCATACCGGCGATGAACGATCAGCCGTTCTGGGCCGAGCGCCTGGTGAAGCTCGGCGTGGCCCCCGGCGCCCTTCGCTTCCAGAAATTGTCGCCGGCGCGGCTCTCGTACTTCGTCCAGCAAGCCGTCACGCAGCCGCAACACCGCCAAGCGGCGCAGCGCGTGGCCGAGTGCATCCGCACCGAGGATGGCGCGGGCCGCATCGTCGAAGCCGTGGAGCGCATCGCCGCCAGCAATTAGCGTGCAGTGAACGAAGGGGCAGTCTTACTTTGCAAAGTTCGGCGGCCGCGCGTCGCTTTGCACCTGTTCGAAACGTCGTGGCTCGCGCTCCGCATCCGGCGCGCTCGATACGCGGCGCTCGGCGCACGGCACGGCGCGCGTTGCGAATCGCCGAGCGCCGGACGGCTCGGACGGCGCGCGCTGCGAATCGCCGAGCGCCGGACGGCTCGGGCGTGCTAGCAAAGGAGCGCGCACGCGCGTGCGCGGCGCCATCCGATGCACGATCTTTGGGCCTTTTCACTGAGTCTCCTCGGCTTCGCGCTCCTGCACGCGGCCGTCCCCCATCGATTGTCGTTCGAGCTGCGCGCCAAACGGCACCCGCGGTGGGGCACGCTCCTCCGCCTGGGGGCGCTCGCGTGCGCGGGCGCCTCCCTCGCGCTCTGGGTTTCGGGAGAGGGCGGTTGGCCGACGGGAGGCATCCTGTTCGTGCTGTCGTGGGTGCTCTCCGGCAGCGTGTTCGTCGTGGCGGCGCCCGTGGCACCACGTTTGTCGTGGGGGCTCGCGCTGCTCTTGCCCGTCGCCGCGACCCTGGGGATCGTCGTGGGAGGCCTGCATGGCCCGTAAAACCGCCGGCCACACGGCCGTGCGGATCACGGCCGCCGTCTTTGGCTCCTTGGCGCTCGCGATCGCGGCCAGCATCTGCATCGGCCGGGTGGCGCCGTTCTCGCATTCGACGCGCTTCGCGATCGCGCACTACGGCTTCGTGCCGCTGTGGATCGCCGGCGCGTGCTTTGGCTTTACGGCCAAGAGCGGCGCCCGCGCCTGGGCGGGCTACGCCGCGCTGGTGGTGCTTTTCCTCGTGCTGGCCCGCTTCGGCGGCCGTCCCTGAGCCATCAGAGGGCGCGCGCGCTCGACGGGGTGCGAAGGACGCCGGTGGGGCGGGTGCCCTCGGGCGAGAGCGACTCGATGGGCATGCCGGAGAAGAACGACTCCACGGCGGACGTCAGGGAGACCGCGCCGCGCGGCCCCACGAAGCCAATGGCCCCGCCGAGCACACCGTCGGCGCTGAGGAGGACGCAGGGCGCCGGCGCCGGGCGCGGCTCACCGGGCCGGATGCGCGGCTCACCGCGGCGCACGGGCGCGGCGGTGCGGGGCGCGAGGAGCCCCCAAGCCGGCAGATCGAGGCCCTCCGCCGTGACGTTGTAGCAAGCGATGGCGATGCGGCCGCGCACATCGGCGGCGGCCACGACATGGACCTCGGTGGCGAAGGTGGGCGCGGGGGCGCCATCATCGAGCCACGGCGCGCGTCCAATGGCGCGGGGGCCGCACGTCTCGAGTTGGCACTCCGTCTCCGTCGGGCGCGCGTTCGCAAAGTCTTCGTGCGTCAGCAGACCGCCGCCGAGGCGCCCGGCCGTGCTCACGAGATCCTCGCCGAGATCCCCCTCGCCCAGCGCCAACGCCCCCCGTCGCGAGACGCGCGCGAGCACCTCGCGGCGCGCATCCGACTCGTCCTTGGCGAGTGCGACCGCCGGCCCGACCACGCGCGCGAACGAGAGCTCGCCGGCGAGCGCGTGCGCGGCCGCGAGGGCCGCCGGAAGCGCCGGCACGCCGACGTACGCCGCCTCCGGGATGACGTCCCTCGGCAGAAAGCCGCGCGGACGCGGAGCGCCCATGCCGGGCTGCCGCGTGCGCCCATCGATGGCGCGAAGGCCCGCGCCGCCGCCGCCCATCAAGATCTGCACGGGCCCGAGCAAGGTGCTCGGAGAGAGCGCCGCCGCCGCGAACACGGCGGCGACCACCAGATCGACGGCGTTGCCCTTCGGGGCGAGCGACATCACCGCATCGACGATTTTCGGCTGCGAGGCAGCCAGCGCATAATGCACGTCCCGTTACTCCTGCTCGTCGTCGCGAACCTTCATGGTGGTGACCGTGCGCGGCCGAACCACGCGCCCCCCGCCGCCCCGCTCGACGGCGCCATCACCGCGCGCGGCCAAGCGCCGCAACGTCTTGCACTCCGCGAGCGCCGACGCCGTCTCGAGCACCACGTACGCATCGCGGCGCGGCCCGATGGCCGAGACCACGCGCGCGAGCGCGCTCTCGCCGTACGACTGCGTCTCGCCCAGCGCACGCAGCCGCGCATACGCCACCGGCCCCGGAGGAACCGTCTCGCGCACCGGATCGACGGACAACACCACGCCCCACTTCTTCGCCGCGGCCGCCGCGGTTTCATGCTCCCACACGCCACGCGGCTCCCAGATCACCGACGTCGCATCGCGCGGAAGCCGCTCGAGCAAACGTGCGATGCGCTCGCGCCAAAGCGAGCTTGGAGTGACCTCCACCGGCGTAGGGAGCAAAAAACAGCGCGCCTGGAGCGCAGCGATCATCTCGATGGCCAGCTCCAGCTCGCGAACGAGCTCCGGCGATTCCTTGACGGCCCCGAGGTGCTTGCCCGCGACGACGCAAAATTCGAAGTGTGGAGGCACCGCCTTGCGCCAGCGCCGAAGCGCCGCAATCGACGGCGACGTCGGATCGGCGTGCACCTCGAGCAGGTCGAAACGTTTGGAGTACGCGGGGATACCTCCGCGCAGACTTTTGGCACCGATGTGATAACGCGTGCTCATGGAGGGGGCGCATACCAGCACCAAGCTCGCCCGACGTAAAGTGCCAGCGGCACCGTACTTGCCGCGCCGCGGCGCCCGGTAGGCTCGGCGCGGGGCTCAGTAGTCGCCGAAATGAAACCACTGGGTCGGGTGAACCCGTAGAAATGCCGTGACGGCGTCCGCCACTTTTTGCGCCGCATCGTGGACCTCGTCGCGCGACGCCCGCCTCGGTAGAAAAATGGGCGGGCTCGCCTCGAGGCGGTAGCGGCGGTAGCCCTCACGGGCGCAAAAAATCGGCACCAGCGGCGCCCCGGAGAGCTGCGCCAGGCGCAAGGGCCCCAGCGGAATTTCGCCCGGCGCGCCCAGGAGGCGAACGCTCTCGGTTCGAATGCCGGGGGGCAAGCGGTCGACCTGCAGGGCCACCACGCCGCCCGTTTGCAGGTGACGCAGGAGCGGCAGCGAGTCGAGCGGATCGCCCCCTACGTGGGCCACCAGGAGCCCCGCCGCGCGCCGCGCTTCGTCTTGCAGCTCGCGGGCGCGGGGATCGCGCTCCGGCTCCATGGCCATCATCACCCGGAGCCCGATGCGCGAGAACAGAGGGCCCACGGTCTCCCACCCGCCCGTATGAATCGTCACCACGACGATGCCCTTCTTGAGCGCGGCCACCTCGAGCACCCGCTCGCGCCCGATGAGCTCGGCCTGCGGCACCCGCCCGTTCTTGGACCCGTTCGACAGCACCTCGGCCAAGCAGCCCGCGTAGGTCGTAAACGTCTGCCCGGTCTCGACCGCGTTGCGCAACACCGACGTCTCCCCACGAATACGCCGCAGGTTGGCCACCACCTTGCGCCGCGCGCTAGGCACCAGAACCGCCCCCGCGAGCCCGAAGAACGCGGGGCTGTACTTGACCCACCACTCGGGACCGCTTTGCGCGCCCCATGCTGCGATCCGTCGCCAGAACAGGCCATCGTGGGCAAGTGCTTCGCGCCCGAGCTTCATACGTTCGAACATGGTTGGAATCGGCCCGCTTCTACCACAGCCCTTTCCGACATCGCATCTCGCGACCATACCCGCGGATCCCGCCGAGCGCCCGCGCACGCCCAACACCGGCCCGTCACTCGGACGTTCCGCATGCGCATGTGCCGCGAGCGCTCCGCCGCGCGTACAGCGGGACCGACGATCCACTGGTGCGCCGATCCTCCACCGTCGATCGCGCGCTCCCCACGCGCTCGGATGACCTCGGGTGACATTTCGCGCGGCCTCCTTCGCGTCGCGCGCCCAAATTCACATATCCCGCCTTGCACCGCTTACGCGTGCAGCGAGCGACCGCACCTGGCACGAAGCGTGGAGAGCACAGCACCGCGCAGGTCCCGAGGAGGGCTCCATGGTGCAAATGCAAAGACTTGCTTGGGCAGCACTCGCGTTGCTCGCCTCCGCCGCGTCGTCGGGCTGCGGCGTCGTTGGCTCGGTGTTCGGCAGCGACGATGACGATGGCAACGGCGGGAGCGGCGACGGAAACGCCGGCATCGGCGGTGAGTTCGGCGGCAAGCCCTCCATCGGCGGGCTCGGCGATCTCGAGGCATGTGCGACGGCGCGCGAACAAGGCTCGCTCCGGCCCGTCAACCTGATCGTGATGTTCGACAAGTCCGGCAGCATGGGCGACGGCACGGACGCGGGGAACAATTACAGCACGCGCTGGGCGCCGGTCAGCAAAGGCATGTCGACGTTCTTCAGCGATCCGAAATCGGCGGGGCTCAGCGCGTCGCTTCAATATTTTCCCATCGGCGGCGCCGAGTGCAACGCGAGCACGTACACGAACCCCGCGGTGCCGCGCACCGCGTTGCCGAGCCGCAGCTTCGAGACCTCGATCGGCGGCATCCGGCCGGGCGGCGACACGCCCACGCGGGGTGCGCTCGAAGGGGCCATCGCAACGGCAAAGTCCACCTTGGCTTCACGGCCGCAAGAGCGCGCCGTCATCATCTTGGTCACCGACGGTCAACCCACGGCATGCGGGAAATTGCCGGACGTTTACGCGACGGCCAAAGCGGGGTTCGAAGGGACGCCATCGGTCCCGACCTATGTCGTCGGCGTGGGCCCCGACACCGGCAACCTCGACGACATCGCGAAGAGCGGCGGAACGGCGAGCGCGATCTACGTGGCCGCCAGCGCCGATCCGGCGAAGACCACCGCGGACCTCCTCACGCAGCTCGATAAAATTCGCGGACAGGTGGCATCGTGCTCGTTCACGCTGCCGCGACCACCGAACGGCAAGGAGCTTGACATTCGATCCGTCAACGTCGTGTTGACCCCCGCCGGCGGGAAGCCCACGACCATGACGTACAACTCTTCGTGCGACGGTGGACAAGGGTGGCACTACGACCATGTTGCAGCCCCGAAGAGCATCGAGCTCTGCCCCGCGACATGTGACAGCGTGAAAAATGCGAAGGGGAGCACGATTCAAATTGCCTTTGGTTGTGCTCTCAACGGCAAAATCAACTAACAGCTCCGTGGCGTTCGCTTCTCCTGCACGCTGCTGTGACGTTCTCGAAAATTAATGCAGAACCCGTGCGCATTCGAACCGTCTGGTCGGCATTTTCCATTGAACGAAATGCGCGCCCGTGTGTGCGAGGTACCGATAGTCACATATAAAACTTGCGACCTACATCACAATTCGGATTAGAAGCGGCCATTGGTCGACGGAGTAGGGGTACACCTGCTTTGTCACATTCCTTTTCTCCTAGGAGGGCTCTTCCATGATCCGACTTCGAAGCATCTCTCTCGCCGCGATGTCGGCCATGATTGCGACCGTTGCTTTTGCGGGGTGTGGCAGTGATGGTGGCTCCGGGCTTCCCAACGACCCAGGTGGAAATCCTGGCGGGCCGAACGGCGACAACCCGGGCGGTGATATCCGCGGTGGTGGCAAAGGCGACGGTGGCACGAGCGGAAATATCGGCGACGTGGCGAACTGCGCGGCCGCGACGGCTCAGAGCGCGCTCGTGAAGGTCAACTTGATCACCATGTTCGATAAGTCGGGGAGCATGGGCAGGTACAAGGACGATAGCGGCAACTGGATCGACAACACCGCAAAGAGGTGGACGCCGGTCAGCAAGGGAATGACGGCGTTCTACTCCGATCCCAAATCGGCGGGGATGAATGCGACGCTCCAGTATTTCCCGCTTTCCGACAGCAAGGGCAACATTTGCAACGTGGGCACCTACAGTAGTCCTTCGGTCGGGCTAACCCCGCTACCGAACGGTGCCTTCTCGAACTCGTTGAGCGCCACCACTCCGGAAGGAAATACCCCGACGGAGCCCTCGCTCCAGGGTGCCGTCAATACAGCAAGGGCCATTCTCGCGAGCCGCAAAGGAGAAAAGGCCGTCGTCCTCTTCGTCACCGACGGCGAGCCCAATGGTTGCAGCAGCACCGTCGATGGAGCCGCAAAAATCGCCGAGGATTCCTACAAAGGAATTCCGGCGGCGGGGATTCCCTCGGTTCCAGTCTACGCCATCGGGGTCGGACCCTCGACGGGAGCGATCGACCGCATTGCAACCGCAGGTGGTACGACCGGAGTTCACGTCGACGTAGACAACCCGGACCAAACCACGAGCCAGCTCGTATCGGAGCTCCAAAAGATCCGCGGCTCCGTCATGTCCTGCTCCTTCGCGATCCCGGAGCCGTCCGACAAACGCGAGATCAACTTCGACGCCGTCCGCGTGAACTTCACGAACGGAGCCGGCCAGGCGACGACGCTGAAGTACAACGAGACGTGCGCCGGCAACGACGGCTGGCGCTACGACGTGAAACCGTCCGCGACCGTGAAGCCGCACAGCATCACGCTCTGCGCGAACACGTGCAGCACCATCCAGGGCGACCCCAACGGCAAGATCAACATCGCCTTCGACTGCAAGGGCAACGGCGGCGGCCCGATCCACTGATCGGCCACACCCAACTCCACGTCGAACCAAGCGAACGAACCGCCAGGGTGCTCTCGAAGCCCCTGGCGGTTTCTTTTTTGTATCCGCCTGCGGCGGTGTCCCCGCCTACGGGGGTGTATACCCGCTTGCGGGGGTTGTACCGCCTACGGCGATGTACCCCCTTGCCGGGATCGCGCGAAAAGCCGCGTGACAACGCACCGCAACACACCCGTGTGCACCGCCGCTTCACAGCGTCACAGCCGCAGCCCCCCCGCAGCCGCAGCTGCCCCCGCCCCTACACGCGCAACAAATCCGGCTTCTTCGCCAAGAGCCGCATCAACCAAGCATCCGCCAGCTTCTCCTGCATCGAATTGATGCGCAGCCGCTCCCGCAGGTGGGCGAAGTCCACCGAGTCGATCTCTTGGTCCTGATTGAAGCAAGAGAACACCACGGTCTCCTTCTTCGTCACCGGGTCCACGTGCTTCTGCAAGCACTGCGCGCACACCTCTTTCATCATGCACTGCATCGGCGAGTTGATGCTCGCGATCGCCCGGTGCACGGGGTTCAACTTTGGCGCCAGCACCCCATGGCGCGCCTCCTTCACGGCCGCCATCATCCGATCCGAGCCGATGGCGATGATGCGGTTCACGGTCGACAGCGGGATGTCCACGCCGCCGAGCAGCCCCTCGGCATACGCCCGCATCCCCTCCACGATGTTGCCCCGGAACTGACGGTCCTGCGGCCGACGCGGCTCGATCGTCTTGCCCATGTCGGTGCACCAGATGACCTGGTCCGTGTACCGCTCGATGTCGTCCTGCTTGAACAGATCCTCGCCCCGCTTGTACCCGGCGAAGTACAGCACCTTCGACCCCAGCGCCTTGAACGCCCGGGCGATCGAGAAGAGCACCGCGTTGCCCAACCCACCGCCGCAGAGCAGCACCGTCTCACCATGGGCAATCTCCGTCGGTGTTCCCGTGGGCCCCATCAGCACCACCGGCTCCCCCGGCCGAAGCGCCGCGCACAAGCGCGAGCTGCCGCCCATCTCGAGCACGATGGTGCCCATCTCGCCCTTTTGCTCGTCGACCCACGCACCGGTCAGCGCCAGCCCCTCCATCGCCAGCCGCGTGTTGTCCACGATGGGCGCAAATGTCTCGAAATTTTGCAACCGGTAGAATTGCCCCGGCTTGAACTTCCGCGCCGCCAGCGGCGCGCGCACCACCACCTCCACGATGGTCTGCGTCAGCCGATTCACCCCCACCACCTGCGCGATGAGCTCCCGATCGAGCCGCTCGAAGGTCGCGGCCAGCGCCCGATCCCGCTCCGGCTGCGCCGCCGCATCGAGCCGCTGAATGTCCGGAAACAGCGCCACCACGTGACGGTAGCCATCCTTGGCGCTGGCCATCGCCCTCACCACGCTCCCCGCGTAGTGCGGATGGTTGTCCCCGTAGAACGTGACGGTGTGGTTGTCCTTCGAATAGCTCGTAAAGAAGCCAATCTTCGGCGCCGGCGCCCCGCCGCCATTCACGGCTGCAGCAGCCCCCGCCTGAATCGGATGCAACGTCACCTTCCCCGCCGCATCGACGGTGGCGTAGTGCGCCTTGAAGAAGTACTGCCGCTCATCGAGCTCGAAGGTCCCCTCGTACTCACGCTCGTACGTCACGTTGGGGTTCGTGCCGGCCGCGACGCACACCGTGCGCGCCGGCAGCTCCACCAGCGAGCCGTCCTTGCGCTTGAATTGAATGGCCCGAACGTGGCGGCGCTCGTCGAGCACCGCCTCGACCGGCGACATGTTCTCGATGTAGCGCACCCCCTCCTCGAGGCTCTTTTCGACCTCCTCGTGGTTCAACCGGTACGCGGGCGAGTCTTGCAAGGTCTTGCGGTACACGAGCGAAACGCCGCCCCACTTGTCGCAGAGCTGCTGCACCCGCGCCTCGCGGTTCTCCTTTTGCGCGAGCGCCTTCTCCTCGGCCAGCTCTCTCGCGTGCAAAAGGTGCTGCTGCAAGAGCTCCCACTCCTCCGCGTCGAACATCGACCTCAATTCATCCGCCGTGCGATCGCGCCCGAGCTGCTCGAAGCGCTCCCGCGTCTTTTCAATCTGGATGACGTAATAGGCCAATAGCTCGGTGGCCGTATCGATGGCCGTGAGGCCGCCGCCGATGACCACGGCCGGCAATTGGATTTGCAAATTGGCAATCGAGCTCTTCTTGTAAGCCCCGGTGAGCTGCAGCGCCATCAAGAAGTCCGACGCCTTTCGGATGCCGCGCGAAAGGTTGTTCTTCATATCGATGATGGTCGGCTTTCCTGCCCCCGCCGCGATGGCCACGTGATCGATCCCCAAATCCCACGCGTCGTCCAAGGTCAACGTGCCGCCGAAGCGGATGCCCCCGTAGATGCGCAGATTCCGGTGCCGGGCCAACGTGACGTAAACGACGGTGAGGAAGTTCTTGTCCCAGCGAACGGTAATCCCATATTCGCTCACCCCGCCGAACCCGAGCAGAATACGCTCGTCGAGCTCTCCATAGAGCTTTTGGAAATCGTGAACGGGGACCGGTGCGCTGCGGCCGCGCCCGATGATATCGGCCGGGAGTGGCTCGATTTTCAGCCCGTCGACCGCCACCACGCCAAAGCCTTCGCACGCCAGATGGTGCGCGAGCGTATAGCCCGCGGGGCCGAGCCCCACCACCAGCACGTTCTTGCCGCAATAAGGTTTGATGTGCGGCCGAAACACATTGAGCGGGTTGAATCGGGTGAGGAAGCCGTAAATCTCCAGGCCCCAGGGCAGGTCGAGCACCTCGGTCAAAACCCGGGTCTCGATTTGCGGGATGTTGACCGGCTCCTGCTTCTGGAAGATGCAGGCCTTCATGCAATCATTGCAGATGCGGTGACCGGTGCCCGGGCACATGGGGTTGTCGATGGTCACCAGCGCCAGCGCCCCCAGCGGATCGCCCTGCCCTCGCACGGTGTGCATCTCGCTGATCTTCTCCTCCAGCGGGCACCCGTCGAGCTTCACGCCCAAGGGGTTCTTCTTGATGACGTGCTGCTTGGGATCGAGCAGCCCCTTGGAGCACGAGTCCTTGTCGCGGTTGTGGCAGAAGATGCAGTAGTTGATCTCTTGCTCGGCCTGCCGCGCGTTGAACCTGCGATCGGTCAACGTAAAGCTGCCGCGCTCGCGCCGCTCGTGCGAGGGGCCCACGAACAGCTCCGGCATGTCGGGCTCCGGGCGGCGGAGCTGCACCAGGTTCGCATAGTCCAGGTTCTTCGGCTGGTGGAGCGAAGGCCAGTCCGACACCGGATCGTGGTGATCGGCGTAGCGGCTCGCCAGGTAGGCCTCGATGGCGTCGAGCGCGTGCGCCACCAAGGCCGCGTCGTCGAGGTTGGCCGAGGGCTCGCCCGCCAAGCCCGCGCCGCGAAGGGCCTCGGCCACGGCATGGGCGCGGTCGCGAAGCTCGTCGGTCCAGGTGGCGCCGCCACCCTTCTTCACCTTGCGCGCCGTATCGTCGATTTCGAATAAAGCGAGGACGGCGCGCGCGGTCGCGAGCTCCTCGTCGGCTTCCAGCGGCCCGTTGCCACCGAGCACGGTGGTGAGCGCGAGGCGCGACACGTTGGCGGCGCGTTCGGAGTCGTAGCCGAGGGCCTTCCAGGCCTTGCCGGCGCTCGGGCCGAGCACGCGCTTCTTCGCGAACTCGTGCTTGAATTGCCAGAGCGGCCCGCGCGACGCGATCTGATCGCGCAGAACGGCGAGCTCCTTTTCGACCCCGAAGAGGCGCCCCACGAAGGCGCTCACGTGGGGGGCGGCGGCGAGCAGCGCTTCGCTCTTTTGCTCGGGGGTCATCCCTTCACCGCGCACCCGCCGGTAAGCGTCGAACTGCGCGTACGCTTCCGGCGCGCGCTGGGCGAAGTCCAGGTCGAAGATGGCGTGGAGCTCGGCGAGGCGCGCCGGATCGTACAGATCTTCGTAGGAGAACCCGGGGATGCCCAGGTGGAGCTCGGGACCTTGTCCGTCGCTCGGCGCGGTGGCGGTGTCGGGATGAGCGGTCATCGTTCCCCTCGGTTTTGCGCTGCAATGCGCTGAGATTCGCTACATGAGCTAGGTCACTTCGATTCGTCGTCGCGCGGCACGAAGGCCGTGGGGGCCAAATCGCCCTCTTCGAAGCCGAAGTAGACGGCGGCTTGCTTGAGCATGAACTTTTGCCCCTCGGGCGACGCGAGGTCGAGGCGGTAGGTGTTGATGTATTTGACCGAGTCCTTCAACCATCGGTCCCACGCCTCCTTGGAGACCTGCTCGTAAATCTGTCGCCCGAGCTCGTTCTTGTAGGGTGGCTTCTGCAAGCCAGGGAGGTCTTTCTTGAGCAGGCGGCAATGGACGATCCGTTCTTCTGACATGGCGTTGTGCTTCTACCACTCGCTCCTCCGTCGTTCCACCCCAGGGCAATGACAGCGCCATGACGGGCCAATCCAGGAGCGGTGGCGGGCCAATCCGGCCCGATGCCATCCCAAGCCTTCGAAAGCTTAGAACCCGAAGGTCAGTTGCGCCGCTGCGCTTCTTCGGGCGTTTTTGCCGGCTTTCGTGACGCTGCCACGCGCTCCGGACGACGCAGCCGCCTCGAGGGAGGCCATGTCGAGCACGGACACAGCACCAGGACGTACCATTCGCACATCGAGGGGACCAGACCTCTGCCGCACGGCCGCCAGAGCCCGTTCCGGCTCATTGTTCGTGCGCGAGACATGCCCCAACACCAAGCGCGCCAGACGCGTTCCCACCAAACGGGACGCCAGCTCGGCTGCCTCATGGTTCGCCAGGTGCCCCAGACCACCCGAGACCCGGCGCTTCAAAAACGTCGGATAGGGCCCGATCCAAAGGAGCTCGGGGCAATAATTCGCCTCCACCAACGCCGCATCGCACGTGCCCAGAAACGGCGCGAGGTCCGGCGGAACGTGCCCCACGTCGGTCACCAAGCCAAAGGCGTGTTGCTCGGTGGCGATGCGAAGCGCCACCTGCGGCGCATCGTGGGGCACGGACAGCGCCTCGATGGAGAACGGGCCCACCCGAAACGGCGCGCGCGCCTCGTACGGGCGCACCTCGTAGCGGTCTCGAACCTCGCGCGCCGCGATGCCGTGGTGCAAATACACAGGCGCATCGAAGGTGCGGGCGTGGGCCTCCAGATGCGCCACGTGATCCTGGTGCTCGTGGGTGACCACGATGGCGTCGAGATCCCCCGCGTAAAGCTTGCCCGCCCCGTGCGCCGCCATGCGGTTCGCGAGGGCGCGCGGGCCCATCCCACAATCGATGAGCACCCGCGCGCCACCGGCCTCGACGATCGTGGCGTTGCCACTCGAGCCGCTTCCCAGGATCCAGACGCGCACGGGCGCACTGTACACCTGGCTCCCCCTCCCCGTACACGTGGAAGAGCGCCGCTACTCCCGCCCGAGTTTGCTCCCCGGGTGCGTCGCATGGCAGCTCGAGGTGCATTGGTCGAAGCTTCGCTGCGACGTTTCCCCCACGTACATGTTGTCAATCGGCCCGAACCGTTGGACGTGCCAGCGGGGGTAGGTCTTGTGGCACGAGAGGCACGCCGATTTGCTGGTGCGCTGGATGCTGTCGGCCGTGAGGTGGCACTTCTCACATTGGTCGATGCGCGCGTCGACCCGGTTCGAGCGGGAATGGATGAAGTGTGTGCGCACGTAGACGGGCCCCTCGAGCTCGAACTCCAACGGCACATGGCACCCGGTGCAGGTGGCGCGATCCGGGTTGGCGTGGGCCACCACGGCCAGCGACGAGCCGCCCGCGTGGCACGTGTTGCACGGACCGGTGGGCAAGGGGGTCGTCGTGGGCTCGGGCGAACCGATTTGGATCTTCAGCGTTTGCGTGGCCGGAATGTCTTCGCCGCGGTAGACGCGGCGGCCTTTGGTGGTGACGTAATAGGTGCCCGGCTTGGCGTTGGCGGGAATGGGGTATTCCCACGTATCGGTCACCGGATTGTCCCAGAATCGCTCGCCCCCGAACAAATCGTGGGAGGTGGGGAACGTCCGGAACTCCGCCAGGAAGCCGTCGCGCTCGGGCAGCGCCGTGGGCTGAACATCGATTTCGGGATCGAAGAAGAGGCTCCCGGGGACGATATTGCGTCCAGCCTGGATATCCTGGGCCGGCCCCTCCAAGGTGCTCATGAGCATCCGTTCACGGTGCTTGCGGCGGTAGTACGTGGTGGTCGCGTCGAAGAAGGCGCGATAATAATATATGCCACTATCTACACGCCCGAAGCGCACATCGTTGTACGTCGGGAGCGAGCCCTCCGGGTGCAGCCGATTGCCGGCGCCGTCCCGGAGGGTCAATTTGAATTTGATATTCGATCCCGGCGGGTACGTTCCATCGGCCCGGGGCGCCGTGAGCGCCTTCACGTCGATCTGAAATCCGTAATCGAAGGCAGGCGATGGATCTTGCGCGACGGGGATGGTGTAGCTGCGGGTCGGATGGAGCGACCAAGTCAATCGGAATTGCGTGGTCGCCTTGGCGATGACGAAGGTCTTTTCCGGGTGGAGGGTGTTGCGCAGCTCGACCAAAGCCTCCTCGCGAAATCGCTTTGCCCTGCGGCAATCCGTTCGGGTGGCGCAATCGAACGTCCACTGAATGCCGCGCGTCCTTCGCACGAAAAAGGAATCCGAATCACGCCGGTCCCGATCCACCCCCGCGTCGTACAGCAGGGGGAACGATGTGGGCCGGCCGCGCGTGTCCAGCTGCTCGAGGACGAAAAACGAACGCTCGTTCATCCACCGCGCATTGCGATAGAAACGGCGATTGGTAAACAAGCGGGTGGTGGCATCCGGCGCGTCCAGGGCGGATTCGTCCGCCTTTTCGAGCCCCCGCCAGGAAAGATCGGAGAAGTCACCGTGACGACGCAGTCCGTCGAGGCCTTCGTCCACGTCGGTGTCGAAGCCTGCGCGCAAATCGAGTTGATTGAGAAAGAACGTTTGCCCCGAGCGAACCTGGATGGGAGTCCCTTTTCCATTGTCCACGTCGAGCGCGAGCGCGATCGGCGTTTGGCGCGTGGTTGGTGCGTGGGACATCAATGACGCTTCAACCGTAGAAGCGGCGCCCTCATCGGGGGACGCCGCATTGGACTCGCCCGCGTCCGCCGAAACGCACGCACCGCTGAGCAGTCCTCCCGACACGCTCGCTACCAACGCGAGATAGAAAGCCGCATTTGCCCGCCCCATTTCAGTTTTCCTTTCGTCGCCGCTCGCCGCTCCCGGCGCGTTCTTTCGTTACCCCCGAAGGCACGTGAATGCACGCACCCTCGAGTACGAAGGTTCGCTGGTTCTGTCGGGATCCAGCGCAACCCGGACGCGGGGCAATACCGAAGTGATCCCGCACCGGAAGAACCCGATATCCAAACAATACGGTGCTGAACCGTGAGTTTCTACTTGAATGATTTCCAATCACGAAAATTTGAAGGTGATTTGTGTCCGTCCAACTCCGCTGTAGGTGGACGTTTCCGACCGCGCGGCGCCGGCGCGCGCGCACGCTTCCGCGATCAACCGAATGGAAGACGGGAACCTTTGGCGTTCGATGGACTCACGCGCGCGTCGCGACGAGGACATCGAACGCACCGGGGCGCACGAGGAGATCGCGGTAACCGCGCCTCGCGAGCTCGCCGACATAGAATTCGACCTCGCGCAAGCGGCTCACGCACGAATCGACACCGATCAGAAAATAGGTCCAGAAAAATTGAATCGCCAAGCGCTCGCGCGTTCGGAACTCTTCGCACACCACGAGGCGGCCTCCGGGTGCGAGCGCCCGCGTGGCCTTGTCGAGCAGCATGCGCGAGAACGGGGCCGGCCAGTCGTGCAGCACGCGCACGAAGGAGACGACGTCGTAGCCGCCCGGGAGCTCCTCGTTCGCGAAATCGCCGGCCACGAACCCGAGCCTGCCCTCGAGGCCCGCGTCGCGCGCGCGCTTTCGCACGAGCGGCTCCGTCATGCCGAGGTTGTACACATCGGCCGTGACGCGGGCGTCGGCCGCGAGGACCGAGGCGGCCAGCGCCCCATCGCCGCCGCCGATATCGAGCCAGCGCACGGGATCCGCGCCGGCGCCGCCAAAGGAAAAAAGGTCATCGTGCGCCGCACGAAACGCCTCGGCGATGGGTGGGACGCCCGCGGCCATGCTGGCCTCGAACTGCTCGAACTGCTCGAAGGTGGACGGAGGCCAGTCGAACGCCGCGCGGGGGATGTGATGCTCGCCGCGCAAGGTGGCGGGCAATTTTCCTTCCAGGATGCGCCAGGGGTACTTGTCCCGATCGCGCTCGATCGAGCCCTCGCCCAAGACCGCGCGCGCGGCGGCCTCCAAGGGCTCGCGCGCGGTGTAGCGCGTCGTTTCGAGCTCGTTTCCGAGATCTTCGCGGCGAACGAAGCCCAAGGTCTCCAGCGCGTCGAGCAGCTTGTAAAGCCGCAGCGGAACCGCGCCCGTCTCGTGCGCCAGCTCGCCCAAGGTGACGGGGCCCCGATCGAGGCGCGCCAGAACGCCGAGATCGAGCGAGGCACGAACTACATCGAGGCCTTTGCTGGCGTTGAAGAGCAGGCTCAAAAGAGCCCGCGGTGAGAACGGCTCGGCGGCCTCGCCGCTCACCCACGCCCCCGGGCCTTGGCCAGCTCGATGAGGGTGCGCATAAAGGTGTCGATTTCGCCCGCCGTGTTGAATGCGTGCGGCCCGATGCGCAACCCGCCCCGGTAGCTGCAGATCATCTGGCGCCCCACGAGCGCGCGCGCCACGTCCTCGTCGCCCTCGAACCGAAGGCAGACCATCCCTGCGCGCCGGCTTGGCTCGCGCGGGGTGGCCACCGTCAGGCCCGCGCCGTCCGCGTGGTCGATCACGCGCTGGGTGTGCGCGAGGGAGAGCGCCCGAAGGTGGACGATGCCAAACGTGCGCATCAACTCGAAGCCGACCCGCGCGATCAGAAGAGGAAGCACCAGCGGCGTGCCCCCGGCAAAGCGCCGCGCCCCCTCGGCCAGCTCGCCCTGGGGCTGGAAGGTGAGCGGCTCGCGCGTGGCCATCCACCCGGGGGTGAGCGGCGTAAGGGTGGCGGTGAGCTCCGGCCGGATGTACATGAAGGCCGCGTGGTAGGTGCCGCACAGCCATTTGCTGGCGCCGCCGAAGAGGACGTCGACCCCCAGCTCGGTGACGTCCAGCGGAACGATTCCCAGCGCGGCATAGGCGTCGACCGCCACCAATGCGCCCACCTCGTGCGCCTTGGCGACGATGCCCGAAAGGTCGAGCAGCGCCCCGGTATTGGAGGTGGCGAGCGAGAGAAAAACGAGGCGCGTGCGCGCATCGATGGCGTCGATCACGGCTCGTTCGTCGATGCTGAAACCATCGCGTGACGGGACGACGTCCGTCTCCGCGCCCGCGCGGGCCAAGCCTCGAAAGAGGGGCTTGGCGGTCGGAAACTCCAAATCGCTGGTCACGATGCGGTACTTCGCCGCGGGGCCGCTCGGCGTGTAGTCGAGCGCGCTCGCGAATCGGCCCAGCAAGGTGGCGACATTGACGTCGCAGATCACCGAGCCGGCGGGGGCGCCCAGAAAAGCCGCCAGATCGTCGGCGTAGCGGTGCAGCTCGGTCCACCAGACGGCCCACGCGTCATCGCGCCAATGGGCGAGGGTCTCCCAATAGTCCTGGAGCACCGCCTTGGCGCCCTTCGGCACGATGCCGGTGGAGTTGCTATTGAGATAAACGCACTGCTCCAATTGCGGGAACTGCGCCCGCAATCGTACGACGTCGAGCGCCTCGCTCATTTCCGGTTCCGGAAACCGGTGCGCACGCCCGATGCGCTGTCTTCGTCGCAGGCCACCAGCGGACTGGCCACCACGCTGGGGTGGCTGGGCGCGCGGCCCTCCGAAGGCGAACGCGGTCGGGCCCCGGGGGTCGGGCCGCCCTCGCGGGTCCAGACGCGCGACATTTCGACGCGAATCTCCCAGAGCGCGGGGAACAGCGGCTTGGTGGTGCGGGGACCGAGGGCAACCGTGGGGAAGCCGTCGAGCGCTTTGACCGTGCGATCGATGCCCAACGTGCGACGGACCAGCGAAAAATGCGCGGTGAGCCACAATTGGAATCCGGCGTCCCAATCGAGAAACAGCTCGCATATGTGGTGCAAATCGCGATATCGGGAGGGCGACTCGTACACGTCTCGAAGCTTGGCCGCGCGCCGTTCGAGCAATTGATGCAGTGCTTCGTTGCAGCTCTCGGCCCCGAGGAGCAACTCGAAGTAGCCTGGCGATTGGAGCCCGCTGCCATTTCCGAGGAATTTGCGTATGACGAGGAACGCTTCGGGCGACAAGGTGGAGATGACCCCCAGCTCGTGCTCCAGGTTTCGCATCACCAGCACCTGGCGCTTCAAGGTCTCGCACGCGGCCCAAAGGTCGTCGGTGTCGATGGCCTCGACGAGGGTGACCGACTCGAATGCGGCCAATTTGAGCCAGAGCTCCTGACTCTGGTGCGTCACTTGAAACAACATTTCGTCGGGGACGACGAGATCGCTGGGCGACGACTGCAGCGAGCGCAGCTCCGACGTCCGCAGGTAAATCTCGTAATCGAGCAGGCCCGCCCCCACGGGCCTTCCCAAGTAGCGGTTCTCGAGTGGCGCTTGGAGCGCTGTATTCAGCGTCTCGGCCCGCGCACTCCGAAACGCTTTCTTGGAGGAAATGCTTTCCATGCTTATCCCCCTCTACCCCAGTCTCGCTGGTCTCGTACGGACGATACTACGTCTCATACGGCGGATGCTACCGTGGACGCCTCGATACCGGACCTTCCGATGGAGGCGATAGGATCTCTCGAAGTCGATGGGCAATCTCGTTCATTGTAAGACTTTTCGAGAGCCAACCGTGAGCACTCGTTTCGGCTGCGCGTAAGCGAAGCTCCGATTCGTCGCTGGCGGAAAGCAAGAAGTACTTGGTGTTCGGCCCGGCGGCGCGGCGAATCAGCTCGATGAGCCGGTCACCGCGCAAGCTCGGGATGTTGAGGTCCAAGAGTACGATGTCGGGGCGAAATGCGCGCACCATGTTGGTGACGCCAATGGGACCCTCGTGGGTGGCTACTTCGAATCCCTCCAGGGTAAGCCCCCTGTACAAAAGGTCCAACTGCAAAGGATCGTCGTCGACGGCGAGGATGCGGGCCCGCTTTTTATCCATGCCCGGCGCGCCCCCGGAGGTGTTTGCGGATGGTGGAAATGAGGAGCTCGCGTTCGACCGGTTTGGTCAAGTAGTCCGCGCACCCGGCGCTGTCGGCCCGCTCGCGGTCCTCGGTGCCTGCGCGGGCTGTGAGTGCAACCACGGGGAGGTGGCGAAGTCTAGGGTCTGACTTGATACGTCGGGTGGCCTCCCACCCGTCGATTCGTGGCAACGACAAATCCATGAGCACCAGATCGGGGGCATCGCGCTGAGCACGTTCCAGGCCGTGCTCGCCGTCCTCCGCCTCGAAAACATTGAACTCCGGCTCCAAATAGCGGCGCACGATGTCGCGGTTCTGCGCGGAGTCCTCCACATAGAGGATGCGCGGCAGGCGCTCCTTCTGCTGGACCCGCTGCTCGACCACCAACCGGCGAGCTTCTGCGACCAAGTCCGCCATGGCGAGCCCGCCCTTTCGGACGATGCGGGTAAACGCCTCGGAGAGCTCCTGCTCCTCGACCTTGCTCAAATCCTTGCCGGTGAGCACGACCACCGGGACATTGGGCCCCTCGGCCCGCATGCGGCGAATCACCTCGAAGCCATCGACCTTGGGCATGACCAGATCGAGAATGAGGAGCGATGGCGGGCTGACCTTCATCCGAACCAGCGCCTCGGAGCCATCGCGCGCATCGGCGGTGGGGAAGCCGTGGCCTTGCAGCACGCGGGTCACGAGCTCCCGGGTGGCCGCGTCGTCGTCGACGATGAGGACCTCGCCGCCGCCGGGCGCAATCACGCGGCGCACCACGCTGACCAGGTGGTCGGACTCCACGGGTTTGACCAGGTACTCGCACGCGCCCATGGAGAAGCCGCGGGCGCGCTGCTCCTCCACCGAGACGATGACCACCGGGATGCTGGAGAGCGCCGGATCGCTTTTGAGCTCGGTGAGCACGTCCCACCCGTGAAGCTTGGGCAGGTGCAGATCGAGCAAGATGACATTGGGCCTTCGGGCGCGCGCCTGCTGGAGCGCCTGCACCCCGTCGCCCACCACGATGGCCGTGAACCCGGCCGTCTCCAGCTCGCTGCGGACGAGGGTTTGCACCATGGGATCGTCGTCGACCACGAGCACGCTGCATCCGTCGACGGGCAGGGCGCGGGCGATGACATTCGGATTTTCCACGGGCGGGGTGACCCGGCCGGCGTCGATGGCGCCCGGTAGAATGACGGTGAACTTGGAGCCGCGGCCGACGGCGCTGGTGACCGAGGCCGTGCCTCCGAGCACGCGGGCGAGCTCGCGCACGATGGCCAGACCGAGCCCGGTGCCCCCGGCGCGGCGGGTGCTGGAGCCATCGACCTGGCGGAATTTTTCGAAGATGTTGCGGAGCTCCTCGGCGGGGATGCCCACGCCGGTGTCCTCCACCTCGATGACCAGATCGTCGCCGGTGGCGCTGGCCGACACGTGGATCTCGCCGGTGTCGGTGAACTTGGCGGCGTTGGAGAGCAGGTTCAGGATGATCTGCCGCAGCTTGAGCGAGTCGGTGAAGGCCAGGGCCGCGTTGTCGGCCACGTGGGTGACCAGCTCGACGTCCTTGCTGCGAATCAGCTCCTTGATGGTGGCGGCCGACTCTTCGATGAGCTCCGTCACGTCGACCCGCTCGCGCACGATCTCGATGCGGCCCGCCTCGATCTTGGAGAGGTCGAGGATGTCGTTGATGAGGGACAAGAGCGTCTTGGCGTTGGTCTTGATGACGTTCAAGTCGCGCCGGCCGTGCGGCGTGAGGCGCGTCCCCTCGCCGCGCATCAAGAGATCGCAGTAGCCGAGGATGCCGTTGAGCGGGGTGCGGATCTCGTGGGAGAAGTTCGCCAAAAACTCGCTCTTGAGGCGCGCGGCCGCTTCGATTTCGCGGGCGCGCTCCTCCTCGATGCGCTTGGCGCGCACCAAGTCGGCCGAGAGCCGCTCCAGATCTTCGTTCTGCTGGCGGATGATCTCCATCTGCAGCACGCGCCGCTGGTAGCCGGCCAAGGTGCGGGCCGAGAGCTCGCGGGTGCGGCGGAGCGCCTCCTCGGTGCGTTTGCGCTCGGTGATATCCTCCGTGACGCCGAGCAAATAGGCCGAGTTGCCGTGCTCGTCGAGGAGCGCCGCTTTGCGCGTGAGGTACGTGCGGTTGATGCCGTCGGTGCGGGCGATCTCCTCGAACGTCTTCATCTCCTGGTTGCGCAGCACCTCGCGGTCGATGACGGCGAACGACTCCGCCTGGTCCTCGGGGAAGTACTCGTGATCGTGCTTGCCGACCAGCCAGTCCTTGGTGGTATGAAACGCGTCGGCGAAGGTTTGGTTGGCGAAGACCTGCTTCAGGGTCGCCGCCTCCTTGACGAAGACGATGAACGGGAGCGCATCGATGGCGCCCTCGAGCAGGGTCGCCTTGGCGGCCAAGGCACCGTGGCGGCGGACGCACGCGATCTCGCGCTCGAGGACGGCCGTGAGCCGGCCGATGCGACCCAGCTCGATGACGTCCCGAACGCCGGCCGCGATGGCCTCGCGCTCGAGCGCGGGATCGTGGGCGCGGGTGACGAGCACCGAGCGCCCTTCGTGGGCCCCAGCTCGGACGGCGGGGAAGAACTCCGCGCCAAAGACGAGCAGATCCCAGGCGCTCGCGAGCGCCTCCTCGAGCTCGGAGGCGGTGTGCACCGTCCGGCTCTCGGAGGTGACGTTCCAGCGCGCGAGCTCCTCGGAGACGGCGGCGACGGCATCCCCCGAAGGGAGCGCGACGAGGAGGCGCGGCGGCGTGCCAGGTGGTGAGATTCGAGACTGTGCGACGACGATTTTCTTCACGAGGTGGATCCGAACGCCAGCGCGGTGAGGGTCGTGTTGATATGGAACCCGCAGTATATTTCGAAGTAGCAATTGAAGCCGACGGCCGGCGGCGCCGCCGCGAACGTTTTGGCCAGCTCGGCCCGCTGACCGGTCGCATCGGCGAACCATTGTCGCCCGCTGCACTGAAAGAGGAGGACCGCGCTGGGGTTGCCGACGCGGAAGGGGAGCTCCTCTTGAAAAAAGTGCGTGGTGGAGCGAACGATGTCGCCGAGCTGCATGATCTCGAGCTCCGTCCCCTCCTCGAGCAGGTTGGCGAAGAGGATGGAGCCATCGTCGAGCGGCTTCCAGGGCGCCCGCACGAAGTATTCGCGTCCGACGCGCAGCGCCGTAGGCTGGGTGGCGAAGCCACGGGGCTTGCCGAACTCCAGATCCTCCGGCGACACGCCGAGCAGCTCGGCGTAACGCTTGGCGGCAGGCTTTCCGTCGATTTCGAGGGCGCGCGTACACGTCTCGTCCACCCGCGTCACGCGCAAGGTGCGGCCAGTGGGTACGTACCAGTGCGAGCGCATCGCGGCCCAGCGCACGTCGGTCTTGAACAGCGCGACGACGACGGCGTCGGTGACCACGTCGCCATCGACGTGCATCTGCGCGCTCTGTTTGGCGGGATCGAGCTCCATATCGGACGCTCCGCCGCCGACCAGGACCAGCGCCGGGTTGGGTTCCAGCATCCCGAGAAGGAACTCCTCCTTCTTGTAACGAAAGGCGTCGTCGATCACCATTCCAACGTGGCGGGAACCGAGGTTCACCGGGGCGATGCCCAGCTGATCGCAGGCCGAGGAGATGGCCACATTTCCGGATACGATGGCGTCTTGGGACAAGTCGCGCCCCACGCCCAAGCCCACCTCGAAGTCCCCCGACAACGCCCCTAAGACAATGGAGCGCTCATGGATACCTTCGTTGTCGAGCTCCGCGGAGCTGGTGGTCCCCACGATCCGCGTCCCCTTGGGGAGGCGTTCGCGCAGGGCGCGGTTCAAGGCGAGTTGGTCGTAGCCTCGGGAGGCGAAGACGGTGACGAGTTTCGGCGTCGCGGCCGAGGGCAGCTGCTCGAGAAGACGCTCCGCCGCTTCCTTCGGATCGGCGACGAGCGTACGGGCACGATGGAGCTCAACGGATGACATGGGGGCTCGCCGTTTGCATAGGTTTTTTAGGGAGCTTTTCAGAGAGCTTTCGGGGGACAGCTTTCAAAGGCGGCTTTCGGAACCTTTCGAGAACTGGTCGGGCCAGTTTACTTTGTTGGGAAAGGGCGACAACAACCCTGCACGGAATCATCGCTCGCCCGAATTCGTCCAAAGAATGGACGGGATTGGCCGTGGGGCAACCACGCATTTTCTCGGTGTTTCGACGACATCCGTCGATCGATCGCGATGTCGAAGCGTGATTGCTTGAAGTTTGCGCCCAAAAAGGGTTAGGAATATCACGGGCATCTACGGCTCTGTTTCAGCTCGCGTGCCCTCTTACTTCACATGAGCGCTCCGATTGTCGAGGACGAATATGCAATGGACGGGAGCCGCGAATCGGCTCAAGCGATCGTGGCGCTTTCCACGACGAGTGAGCTGGAGGCGATGGCGACCCAGCTGCTCGCCCTCCCAGGCAGCTTGGGAAGCAAATTAGAAGCAATCGAACGCGCGGCCATCGCCGTCACGATGCGAAACTGTGGTCACAACAAGAGCGAGGCAGCGCGCGTGCTCGGCATGGACCGAAAGGCGCTCGAACGCCGATGGCAACGCTTCAACGGTGTGATTCGCACGAGCGCGAGCTCACGCGAGACCTCCGAAGAGAGCTCGGAAGCGCGCGAGCCGTAGGCCCGCAAAGGCCGAGCGCGCGCGCCGTGAGCGAGCCAAGGCGAAAAATGACAAAAATGAGAAATGGTCCAGGGCCGTGTGGGTTGACTAGTATCGACCCCCATGGCCACCCGATCGTGCCCGCAATGCGGAACCGAGATCGTTGAAAACGCTGGCTTCTGTGGTCGCTGCGGCGCCCTGATCGCAGAGGCGGAGAAGGCCGCACCCCAAGCGCCCGCGGCATCACCGAGCGGGCGTGGACCCGCAGCCGGCACCATGATTGGCCTGTCGGCTGCGGACGTCTTTCCCGCGCAGCAGCAGACGGTGCCGATGGCCGCGCAATCCGCGCATGCGGCGCAGTCTGCGCATGCGGCGCCGCCCGTGCGCGAGAATCGGACGATGCTGGGGGTGGCCATGCCGGGGATCGCGCCCACGAGGCCCGCGGCGGATTCGCCTGCGCCGGCCGCACCCGGATCACCTGGTGCCGGGCCGATGCGCAGCGAGAACCGCACCATGCTGGGCGTAGCCATGCCGGGGATTGCCCCCACGCAGGAGCCTGCGCCCATGGCGCCGATCGCGCGTGCGCCGCTGGCGCCGGCGGCCATTCCGCCCATCGTGCCGCCTCCTCCCCCGCTCTTGCAGGAGCCGCTTCCGCAGGCGCCGGTGGTGCCAAAGAAGGGCGGATTTCCGCTCGGGGTGGTGGCGGGGCTCATCGCGGTGTTGGTCGCGGGCGCGGGGGTCGCGGTTTACTTCTTCTGGAGGGCGGGCGCACCGTTGGTGGTGCGGCCGCGTTTGGGCGCGCAAGGAAACGAGCAGCTGCAGCTGGTGTGCTCCAGTTGTCCGGATGGAACGACGGCCGCGCTCGGCGGCGCGAGCGCGACATTCAAGGACAAGGAGGCGTTGCTCGAGCTTACGAGCCCGCTCAAGGTCGGCGACAACCCGCTGGAGATCCGGCTCGATCGGCCCGGGATGGGGCGCGATGAGTCGGTGAAGGCATCGATCCCGGTGCCCTACCGTATGAAGGTCGATCTGTCGGGCACGACCGATCCCATCGTGGTGCGGGTGGAGACATTGCCCGGAACGGTCGTGAAGGTCGATGGACGCGACGTGGCGCTCGACGGCGAGGGGCGCGGCGCGCAGCCGGTGGACGTGCGCGCGGAGACCGAGGGCGCTTCGGACGAGGGCAAGGTCCTCGAGAAATCGATCCCCTACGAGGTGACGCCAAAGGGCAGCGCCACCGAACGCGGGACGCTCACGGCGCGGCTCGGGGTGGTGCCGCTGCACATCGACGCCCCCAGCGCGCGCTTGATGACGGACCTCGATCGGTTCGTGGTGGCGGGGCGCACGGCCAAGGGCGCGAGCGTGACGGTGAACGGGCGGCCCATCGAGTCGGGCACCGGGATCTTCTTCGGCACCTTCGAGCTGCCGGCGGGCAAGGAGACCCCGGTGGAGATCCGCGCCTCCGCGCCGCACGTAGCCGCGCGCACGGCACGCTATTCGGTGCGGCGGGTGGCGAGCTTGGAGGCGGAGGCCAAGTCGTTCGAGGCCGCGAACCCGCTCGGCTACGATGCCGTGGCGGCGAACATCGAGGGGCACATCGGCAAGGACATCGCGATCGAGGGCGAGGTGCGCCAGGCCCGAACGGTGAACCACCAGACGGTGATCATCGTGGACGACGCGCGCGGGTGCGCGAAGCACCCTTGCCTGGTGCGCGTCCTGTACGGCGGGGATCTCGATCTGCAGCCGCGGCAGGAGCTGAAAGCCTACGGGCGCGTGACGCGCGGCTTCAGCCCCAGCGACGCGGCGACCCCGGGCGGAAAGCCGATCCCCGAGGTGGAGGCCGATTTCGTGCTGCGCGCGAAGCAAGGCGCTTCGAACGGCAGGAAGTCGAAGTGATCCGCGCCTTCCGCGCGAGCTGGGCACGGCGCGCGGCGCTCGTCGGCGTCATGGGAGGTGCGGCGCTGGGCATCGCGGCCGCGGCCTCCGCCCAACGGGTCGAGCCGGGGAGGCCGCGCACGGTGATCGTCGGGGCCTCGCGCGCGCTGGCGCCCACCGATCGGGTCGACGCGCGCCGCAGCGGCTTTTCACGCACGCGGCTCCCGGCTTCCGGCTTGCGCACGAGCTTTCGTCACGCGTTCGAGCAGGTCATCGAGCACGCGCCGCTGGTGCTCGACGATGGCAGCATCGCGGTGGTGGTGAACCGCAACGAGCTGGTGCTCCTCGCCGGCGATCGCACGCCCAAGTACGTGGGCTTGCTCGGGGGCGGCGCGCTGGGCCCCCTCACGGCGCTCTCCGACGGGACCATCGTGGCGGTCAACTCGGCCGGCGAGGCGCTTGGGGTGCGCCATGGGACCGTGCGTTTTCGAACGCGCCTTGGCGGGGAGCGCTCGCTGGCCGGGCGCGTATCGCCCCTCTCGCTGGAGGACGGCGGCGTGGTGGTGGCCACGTCGACCGAGCTCGCGGCCCTCGACGCCGAGGGGAGCGTGCGGGCGCGGGCCTCGGTGCCGGAGCCGCTGGCGACGCCGCTCCTGGCGGCGCGCGGACAGGTCCTGGCGGTGAGCGCGACGGGCGCGGTGTACGGGTGGATCCCGGGGCGGGAGGCGCAAAAAATCGGCACGTTCGGCGCGCCCATCGATGGCAGCGCGGTGCTTGGGGGCCCCTCGACCTTGCTGGCCGTGGTGGAGGGAACGCGGCTCGCGGCGATGGACCTCGCGCACGGTACGGTGGTGACGCGCTCGTCCGTGCAAGCGGGGGTCTACCTCGGGCCGCCCGCGCTCCAGGGCGAGGTTGCGCATCTGCTCTCGATGTCCCCTGGCCGAACCTTGCTGGTGGCCATCGATGGGGCGGGGCAAGAGCTCGCCCGCCATCCCGTCTCGACCTTTGCCCCGATGGCCCTGTCGGACGGTGGGCAGCTGGCGCTGGTGGCGCCGACGCACTCGGGCGTGCTCGTCGATGGCGCGGGAACGGTCGCGTTCGCGACCCCAGAGGGATTCATTGGGGTGGCATCCGCCAACACCGGCGTGCGCCTGTTGGGCGAGACGCCTTGGGCCACGCGCATCACCGCGGCGGGCAAGCCGCGCAGCGGAAATATCGTGGGAATGGCGCCGACGCGCGATGGATTCGTGGTGGTGTCCGACACGGGGAACCTCGTCGAGGTCGTCGGTGCCGAGGCCGCGGGGCGCTAGGCGCGAGCCGCAGGGGCAGCGCGGCGCGGGAATCTCGGGGGGCTCCCCTGGCGCGGATGCGGCTCCGTCCGTATAATCGCCACAATCACTATGATCACCATCACTGAGAAAGCCGCCACGAAGGTCAAAGAGATCGCCTCCGCCGAGGCCCTCGAGGGGCAAGGGTTGCGTTTGCGCGTCGTTGGCGGTGGTTGCGCCGGCTTCAGCTACGACCTTTATTTCGAGGACGCGGTTGGCGAGATGGACGAGGAATACGAGTCCAACGGCGTCAAGCTGTATGTCGACCCGCTCAGCCACCAGTACCTGGAGGAGACGGAGATCGACTACGTCGAGGGCGTGCACGGCTCCGGGTTCAAATTCAACAACCCGAATGTCAAAGGCACCTGCGGTTGCGGGTCGTCTTTTTCGGCTTGATCGGCCCCGGCTGATCGCGGGCTCGCGTACATTTTCGTTGTGAAAGGCCGCCGGTGTCGCGCGCGCGTACGAACGCGTTGCGATGACCGGCGGTTTTGCGTGGAGCGGCGCGCCGTTTTTGAAGCGTCGCCGCGGGGGCGGTGCAGGGCGGGATACGCGCGGCGGTTCTACGGTCGCGGCGCTGAAAAAGTCGCGGATTGGGCGAACCGCAAGCGGGCGCCGGACTGCCACGGGAGGGCAAGATTGCCACGTGGCGAACGATGCCAGACGGCGGCTAGCGCGATGCGTCGACTTGCTGAGGTGGCGGTTTTTCGCCGACGCCACGTCAAGTCCTTGACGACGGGAGCGTGGACGGACTGCTCGCACTGATCCTGCATCGATGCGCGGCGTGGACAACGCCAGCATCGTCCTTTCTTCGGCACGGGGCGCCGAGATGCGGAGGGAGCGACCATGATGAAGAGTTCCCTCGATCCGAATTCGAGCGTCTCGCGGTACATCGCGCGCGTGCAGCGAGCACCCGCTTTATCGCGCGAAGACGAGTGGGCACTCGCCGTGCGGGTGCGCGACCTCGGCGATCCCGAGGCCGTGGGGGCGCTGGTGGAGGCGAATTTGCGGCACGTGGTCGCGATTGCTCTGACCTACCGCCGCTACGGACTGCGCCTTGCCGATCTGATCTCCGAGGGAAATGTGGGCCTGATGACCGCCCTTCGGAAATTCGATCCCGACCGCGGAACGCGTTTCGTGACCTACGCCGCGCACTGGATCCGCGCGTACATTCTCGACTACGTGATTCGCGCGTGGAGCATCGTGGGCGTTGGAGCCGGTCCGTTGCGCTCCAAGGTGTTCTTTCGACTCCGAAGGGAGAAAGCAAAAATCTCGGCGCTCACCTCCGACTCGGACGAAGTCGCCGAACAGCTCGCGAGCCGTTTTGGCACCACCAAGGAAAAGATCTCGCAGCTCGCGCAGCGGGTGGAGGCGCGCGATCTGTCGCTCGACACCAAGGCCCACGACGATACGACCGCATCGATTGTCGACGCGCTCCCCTCCCCGCTTCCCTCGCAGGAAGAGCGCTTTCTGCGCTACGAGCGCACGCACGAGATCGAGCACCGGGTGCGCGAAGCGCTCGACGAGCTCGATCCACGCGAGCGCTACATCGTCACCGTCCGCGTGATGGCCGACGATCCCGACGAGCTGAGCCTCGCCGAAATCGGACGCCGCCTGGGCGTGTCGCGCGAGCGGGCCCGCCAAATCGAGTCGCGTGCCAAGATGAAGTTGCGCCGGCGTCTCGGTCAGGAGCTGGAGATGAAGGGCGCGATGGTCGCCGAGGCGGAGACGCCTGTTGCGACGACCGGCAAAGCCGCTTAGCGGCCGAGTCTATGCCGATGTGAGGGCGGCCGCGACCGTGTCGGCGGTGAGGCTGCGATCGAGCCATTGGTCGAGGGTGGCGAGGTCGGAGCACGCATCGATGCGGGCCTCGTCCTCGGCGGAGATGGCGAGCCCGCGTGCGCGCAGCACGCGGCGCAGTGTGGTGCGAGCTTGGATAAGCTGGCCCTCCGTGTGCCCTTCCTTGTGCCCCTCTTTGTGGCCCTCTTCGCGCCCCTCCCGCCGGGCGAGCGAGAGCGCGCCGCGCTCGTCTTGAATGGCCATGCCCGCGCGGATGTACGCCTCCCACTCTTCCTCGGAGAATCGGGCGGTGCGGGCAGCATCCAGCGCGTCGAGGTGGGGTTTTTGCGCGAGCACGGGCGGAACGGATTTCAGCTTCGAGGCCTCGCGGAAGAAGTAGGCCCACTTTTCAATCACCGTTTGCGGCTCGCGCGTTCGGTCGAGCTTTGGCAGCTCCAAAAAGACGAACTGGAGCTCGGGCAAGCCGACCCGCCGCGTGTGCTGCTCCTGCATGCGCCAGCGGCTCAAGAGCGGCACCTCCGCCTCCGGCCAGAGGTTGAAATCGCAGATGGTCACGCCGATGACGTCGTTCAGCGTCGGGTAATGCTCCCCGATCCCCAGCTGGCTCGTGTAGGCCTTGGCCACGTTGTAGACGACGCGCTTCTCGAAGCCCTCCACATTGAGCACCTGCATCTCGACCACGTACGTGGTGCCGCGTGCATCGCGGCACTTCACGTCGACGATGGAGTGTTTGAGCTCACTTACCTTCGGACGCTGTTCTGCCGACAGCAACTCCACCTGCACCACCCGATGCGCCTCGTCGAGCTCCAAGAGATCGTTCAGCAGCGCGACGAGCAACGGCTTGTGCTCTTCCGTACCGAAGATCGCCTTGAATGCGTAGTCGGTTCGAGGATCGGCAAAGAGCGGCCGCATGACGGCGCTCATTCTACCATCGACGCACGTCAGAGGACATCGAGCGACCGCGGATACTCGGTGGCCAAAAAGTCCACGAAGGCGCGCACGCGCGGCGAGAGATGCCGCTGCTCCGGATAAACGGCATACACGTTGGGCCCGTACGAGGGGTACTTGGGAAAGAGCGCGCGCAGCCGACCCGCGCCCACGTCGGGCGCGGCTACGATGCGCGGCAGAAGCACGACGCCTGCGCCGGAGAGCGCCATGGCCAGGAGCGCGTCGCAGTTGTCGGCCGCGAAGGGGCCGGTGACCGACACGGTGACATTGCCGACGGTCCACGTCTGGCGTTTGCCGTCGCGCGCGTACGGCAGGCAGTCGTGCGCCGCGAGATCCTTGGGGTGCCGCGGGGTGCCGCGCCTTCGCAAGTAGCGCGGGGCCGCGCAGATCGAGGTTCGGGTGGGACCGAGCTTGCGCCGGATGAGCGGGCCGTCGGCCGCCTCGCCCATGCGAAGCGCCACGTCGAAGCGATCGTCCACCAGATCGACGAAGCGATCCGTGAGACTGAGCTCGCAGGTGATCTCGGGGTACTGCGCGAAGAACTTCGGCAGCTGCTTGGTGAGCCAGTGGCGGCCCAGATCGACGGGGGCCGTGATGCGGAGCAGCCCGCGCGGGCCGTGTGCCTCGCGCAGCGCCACCTCGGTCTCGGCGAGCTCCGTCACGATGCGCTGGCCGCGCTCGTAGAGCCACAAGCCCTCGGCCGTGGGGTGGAGCGCGCGCGTGGTGCGCTGCAGGAGGCGCACGCCCAGGCGGCTCTCGAGCTTGGCCACCACCTTGCTCACGGCCGAGGGCGACGCGCCGAGCAGGCGCCCGGCCGCGCTGAAGCTCCCGGTCTCCACCGCGTGGACGAAGGCGGCGAGGCCGGTGAGCGGCTCTTGAAGGATGGTCATTCGCGAATTCTAGGAACGAGTCCTGCGAAAGAAACGGGTCTATCGAGCGTAAATGGCGCGACCTAAGGTCCGGGGCAGCAAAGGAGGCGGACCATGAACATCTTTTTGGCGGGTGCGACGGGGTACATCGGCGGGACGGTCGCGGAGCGGCTTCGGCGGGCGGGGCATCGGGTGCGCGGGCTCGCGCGCACGGAGGAGCGCGCGTCGGCGCTGCGCGCGCGGGGCATCGAGCCCGTGCTCGGGAGCCTCTCGGACTTGGCCGCCCTCACGGAGGCGGCGCGCGAGGCGGACGCCGTGATCAGCGCGGCCGACGCCGACCATCGGGCTTCGGTCGACGCGCTCTTGCGCGGGGTGGAAGGCTCGGGGAAGCGGTTCCTTCACACCAGCGGCTCGAGCATCGTCTCCACGGACGCCAAGGGCGAGCTCGTGGCCGACGTCTTCGACGAGGACACGGACTACGAGCCCATCGCGGACAAGGCCGATCGCGTCGCCACCGATCGCGCCGTGCAGCGCGCGGCGAACCAGGGGGTCCACTCCATCGTGATCTGCCCGACCATGGTGTACGGCGACGGCCTGGGGCTGAAGGTGGAGAGCATCCAGATCCCGAACATCGAGCGCGAGGCGCGCGCGAGCGGCGCGGCGCACTGGATTGGGCGGGGTGCGAACGTCTGGTCCAACGTCCACGTAGAGGACCTGGCCGATCTGTACCTGCTCGCGCTGGAGAAGGCGCCCGGGGGTGCGTTCTACTATGCCGAAAACGGCGAAGCGGACCTGAAGACCGTGGTCACCGCCGTCGGGCGGCGGCTTGGGCTGCCGGCGGCCAGCCTTTCGATCGAGGAGGCCGCGCGCTTCTGGGGCTTCGCCGATGCGCACCTTCACCTTGCGTCCAACAGCCGCGTGCGCGCCAAGCGAGCCCGCGCCGAGCTCGGGTGGAAACCGCACCATCCGTCCATCGTCGCCTGGCTCGAAAATACGTCCCCGCCGCGGTGAACGGGCGCAAAAAGCACGACACTTGCGACCCCTCGCGGTGAACGGGCGCAAAAGCGCGACACCGGCGACCCCTCGCGGAACGCGGCCGCAAAAAGCACGACACGGTCCCTCGCGGGAAACGCGGCCGCAAAAAAGCACGACGCCGGCGACCCCTCGCGGTGAACGCGGCGCAAAAAGCACGACGCCGGCGACCCCTCGCGGAACGTGGCCGCAAAAAATCGCGACACCGGCGACCCCCTCGCGGTGAACGGGGCGCAAAGAGCACGACACTTGCGACCCCTCGCGGAAACGCGGCCGCAAAAAAGCACGACGCCGGCGACCCCTCGCGGAACGCGGCCGCAAAAAAGCACGACGCCTGCGCTCCCTCGCGGGAAACGCAGGCGCGTGGTCGACGTCGTCCGTAAGCCGAGTTCTGTTCCGCGCAAGGGTTGCCCTTTGCGCGGCAGCGATCATTCCTCTAGGGCGGCCGTTACCGGACGCCTCGAGCAGCCAACCCGCAGGCTTGGGCGAGTAGCCCTTGTAGCGCCTGCCTACGCGGCCTTGCTCCCGATGGGGTTTGCCATGCCATCGACGTTGCCGCCGATGCGGTGGGCTCTTACCCCACCGTTTCACCCTTACCTCGCGCGGAGCACGAACGTGCGCCGGGGCGAGGCGGTTTGTTTTCTGTGGCACTCTCCTGGGCGTTTCCGCCACCGGGCGTTACCCGGCATCGCACTCTTTGGAGCTCGGACTTTCCTCCCGTTCGTCAAGTGGGCCCGGAGGCCGTCGTTTTCGAACCGGCGATCGCTTGTTCGGCGTCGACGAAGCGCAAAGTGGCACTTTGCGCGACGCTTCGCAATGAAAGCGTGATTAAGTCGCGCGCGATGCGCACGAAGACGATTGCATGGACGCTTTCTCTCGCGGCTTACGCGACCCTCGCGACCTCCGCGACCCTCGCGACCGGCTGCGGTTCCGGCCCCCTTGCCTTGCACACGCCGACCCTCAGCCCCAACCCGCGGCAAGGCCCGCCCGTGCTGGACTTCGAGCCCATCAGCCCCCCGCTCGATCCCGAGGCGGCCATCGTGGTGCCCGGCGGGGTTCGAGCCCCGGGGCCGGCGGCCGTGCTGGCTAGCGGGATCCGCAGTGAAATCGAGGCGCGCGCGTTTCACGGCGGCGAGCCCGGCGGGTATGTCGCCCGCTGCCGGCTGGATCGATTCGCCCTGCGGCGCGCCTCGGACAAAGGGCACGGCTATGTCATCGTCTACGCGGACTTGGGCTGCGAGGTGAAACGCAAGGCCGACCAGGCGCCCGTCTGGCGCGGCGAGCTTCGCGGCCGCAGCGCGGCCCTCGGCACGCTCCAGTACTTCTCCGATTCGAGCGTGATGGATCAGATCCTCGCCGACCGCGCCATCAGCGACATGACCCGCGAGCTGGCCAGCGATCTGGCCATCCGCGTGCTCGATCTGGAGGGAAAGCCCTCCGCCCGTGTGTTCGCCGATCAGGACGCCGAGCGCCAGCTGGCCGGGGTCAACGACACCCCCGCCGGCGCCGCCGCGCTCACCCAAGATCCGGAGACCGTACGCCCCTTCGCGGACGCCGCCCACCGGCGCGATCTCGACGATGTCTCGCGCGCGGCCGCCTGGAACGCCGTCGCCATGGCCAGCGCGCCCGATCGGCCCTGGCTCGGCGGGATCGAGACCGGCATCGACAAAAATACGTTCATCCGCTTCTTTCAGTACAAGGCGCTCGCGCGCCACGCGACACCGCCCACGTTGCGCGAGCTCCGCACGGCGCGCGGGAGCGAGGAGAACGATCTGCTCCTCGAGTTCTTAAAGGATCTCGAGGTGCCCGGCGGTCTCGCCCTCACGGGACGCTTTCCCGGCCCCGGTCCCTGATCCGAGCACCCCACACGCCAGCGCGGAGACGAACGGTACGACCACCAGGCCGTACCGCCCGGCGCCAAAGAACACCGCGTGCGTCGCGGCCGTGGCGGCGATGACGGCGGCGGTCCAGCCCAGGAGAAAACGGTCGGCGGCGTCGTGTTCGAGGGCGCGCTCGGCCGCGAGCAGCGCCAGCACCAGGTACGCGGGCCAGCCCGAGGGCGACAAGGCGAGCGCGATGCCGGCGACACCCAAGGCCACGCGCATCGCGCGCCGTGCACCTTGGCGCGCGGCGAGGGCGACGAGGGCCGCGATCAGGAGAAGGCGCGAGACCACCGTCTCGATCGCGCCGAGCACCACCTTGGCGCGCTCGGGGAAGGCCTGCGAATTGGAGACGTGGAGGTACCAAGGCGCGGCGCCGAAATAGTCGAAGGTCACCGCGAGCTTCTTGGGCATGCGGGCGAGCCAGCCTACGGGCGCTCCCCGGATATTTCGGCGCGCGACCCGCTCCAGGCAGACGTCCTTCTGCGCCTCGTCCCACACGGTGCTGCACGCGTCGGGAAAGCGGATCTCCTCCCACGCGCCGCTCTTCGTTTCCTCGCCGATGAACAGGTTCCACCCGGCGTTGACGCTCACCAGCGCGCATCGTTGCATATGCAAACAATTGCGCACCGTCCAAGGCGCGCACACGAGAACCGTCGACGCGCACACGAAGGCCGCCGCGAACGCGCGCGCGCGAACGGAGAAGCCCGGGCCGAGCGCGAGCCCCCCGAGCACGGGGGCCAGCACCAGCGACTGCGGGCGCACCAGGGTCGCAAGCCCCATCACGATGCCCGCGGCGCCCAGACGAAGCGCCAAGCTTCGCGTGCGCACCACCGAGCGCGCCGGCGCCGCAATCGCCGCGGCAAAGACGAGAAACGCGGCCGTCACACCCTCCGTCATCACGGCCGCCGTGTACGGAACCAGCGCGGGGTGAAGCCCGACCACCAGCGCGGCGCCAAGCGGCACGATCCACGGTGCGCGGACGCGCAACCCCAGCGCGCCGATGCGCGAGCCCAGCGCCGCGATCCGCGAGCCCAACGCGGCGATGCGCGAACCCAGCGCCGCGATCCGCGAGCCCAACGCGGCGATGCGCGAGCCCGGCGCAGCGATCCTCGAGTCCGGCACGGCGATCCGCAAGTCCGGCGCCGCGATCCGCAAGTCCGGCGCCGCGATCCGCAAGTCCGGCGCACCGCTCCGCGAGCCCGGCGCACCGATCGGCGAGTCCGGCGCACCGCTCCGCGATTCCCGCGCACCGCTCCGCGAACCCGGCGCACCGATCGGCGAGCCCGGCGCACCGCTCCGCGAATCCAGCGCACCGATCGGCGAGCCCGGCGCACCGCTCCGCGAATCCAGCGCACCGCTCCGCGAACCCGGCGCACCGCTCCGCGAGCCCGGCGCACCGCTCCGCGAATCCAGCGCACCGTTCCGCGAACCCGGCGCAGGCGCACCCGTGTCGACCAAGCGGTACACGGCGAAGGTCATCGCCGCGCCGAGCAGCGCGTTGATCACCATGGCCACGACGGGCCGCGCGCCAAACACCACATACCCCAACGCGAGCAGCGCCGGGTAGCCCACCGGGTAGTGCGCGGCATACGTGACCGCGCCATCGGGCCAGAGCCAGGTGTAGCCGTGACCTTCCGCCATGCGCGTGGCCAACACGTGGTAGTAGGTCCCGTCGCCTGCGGGCGGGAAGCGATCGCACGCCCACACGACGGTCGCGAGGCGGACGGCCAACGCGAGCGCCGAGGCCAGCGCGGCGCCGTATTTCATCGCGGCGCGTGGCGTTGCAGCGCGACCACCAGCTCGCACGCGGGGAGGCCCACCACGTTGGAATAATTGCCGTCGATGCGGGAGACGAACGATGCGCCAAAGCCTTGGACGGCGTACGCGCCCGCCTTGTCCGCCCCCTCCCCGCTCGCCGCGTAGTCGCGGATTTCTTCGTCGGAGAGCGCGCGGAAGGTGACCTTGGTCGTCACGGTCTCCGCGTGAAAGGGCAAGCCCGTCGCGCTGGATGCGAGCGCAAAGCGCGTCTTCACCTCGTGGGTGTCGCCGGCGAGCGCGCGCACCATGGCCTCGGCGTGCTCCACGTTCGCAGGCTTTCCGAGGATCTCGCCGCGGTGGATCACGCTGGTGTCGGCCACCAGAATGATAGCGGCCGTTTGCTGCTCCGCCTCGTCGAGCAAAGCATGAACGGCGCCGAGCTTGGCCCCTACGACCCGCTCCAAGTACGCGTCCGGGCCCTCGCCGGGTTGCACGGTCTCGTCGACGTGCGGGATGCGCACGAAGAACGGAATGCGAAGCGACTCGAGGATCTCGCGACGGCGGGGCGAGCCGCTGCCCAAAACCAATCGCGCCGCGGCCATTCGTGTAGGCGTAGGTTGGTCCGACGATGAGAACGACACGCCGGGCGTTCTAAATCAACGAGCGCCAATGTGCACCATGATAACGTGCCCGCGCATGCGCCGATCGCGGCCTTTCGTGCTTCCCTTCGTCCTCGGGTCCTTCGCGGCGGCGTTCGCGCCGAGCGCGGCCCATGCGCGCTGCGACAACCCGCTCACCAACACGTGCATCGACAGCGATACGCTCTGGCCCCACGCCGGACCCTCGCGCTTCGTGGGCGTGGGCGGCACCGAGACGGTTGCACCGGGACACATCGGGTTCGGGCTCGTCACGTCGTACTTATCGCGCCCCATCGTTCTGCACCTGCCGACACCGGGGCCCACCGGCACGGACGTCAACGCGGTCGACAATCAAGTCAACGCCACCTTCCTCTTCGCCTACGGATTGACCAAACGGCTGGAGCTCGATGCGGCGATGCCGCTCACCTTGGTCCAGAGCGGCAGCGGCGTCAGCGGCATCACCGCCGGCGAGCCCTTGCGCGACACGGCCCGCCGCGATTTGCGCTTCGGGCTCACCTACGCCATCGTCCCCCGCGAAAGCCCTGCGCCATCCCGGGATTCGGGGACTTCGCGCGACAAGGGAGGCGATGCGCGCGAGGTGCGACCGTGGTCGCTCGCGGGGCGCTTCGTCGTGTCGGCCCCCACGGGGGATACGGGGCAATTCGCCGGCGACAAAGGCGCGGTCTTCGTGCCGTCGCTCGCGGCCGATCTGCGGCTCGGTCGGTTCTTTGGCGGGGTCGAGCTCGGCGCGCGGCTGCGGCAAACCTCGGAGTTCGTGGGCGCGCGCATCGGCACGCAGGGGTACGCGGCGCTCGGCGCGGGCTTCGACATTCTGCCGCGGGAGCTCCTCAGCGTGAGCGGCGAGGGCCGCGTGCTTCCAATTTTCACCGAACAACACGGGCTCGTGCAAAGGGGCGCCTTCCTCGGGAGCGAACCGAACGGAAAACACATCGTGCCCGCCGAGTGGACCGCGGCGCTTCGGAGCGCCCCCTTCGCCCAGGCCGACGTGGCCTTTCAAATCGGCGGAGGCGGCGCCATTCCCTTCGGCGATGACGCGGTCACCACGCCGCGCTTTCGCTTCACCCTGGGCATCGTGTATGCGCCCAGAGCACCACGCGCTGCTTCTTCTTCCACCACGCCCACCGCGCCTGCACAGCACGCGGCATCGGCCTCGATGTTCCCAATGATGCGATGAAAACGACCCTGAGCGAAAAAGTTCGTTATCTGCTTCTCAACGGCACCCGCGGGGAGCCCCTCCCCGACGCGGTGGCCACCGCCTGCCGCGATCATGGCATCACACGCGTCTGGTTGCGCGGCAGCGGCGTCGTGTCCGATGTCGTGCTCCGCACCGTGAGCGAAGGTGCCGGCGCACCGGATGTTCTCCGGCGCATCGCCGGGCCCGTGCAGCTCTTGTTTCTCGAGGGGAGCCTGGGCATCGCCGAGGGCGCCGCGCTCTCCTTGCGCGGGGTGCTCGCCCGCGAGACCGATCGCGGCATGGACACGCTCGCCGGTGAAATCGTGGCCGCGCGCATCGTCACCTTCGAGGCCATCGCCACCGCGCTCGACGGGGCGGGCGCCGAGCGCACGGATCCGCTCGCTCCCCCCGTGCCCGCCGTCACCGCCGTCCCGAGCCCCGCGGCCACCCCGGCACCCGCCGCCGAAGAACGCATCCAGCCGCCAACCACCTGGTCGGACGCCATCGCCGCCTCCACCGGCGTGCGGGAAGTGGTCGGCACGAACGCCCCCGTTCCACCGCGCCCCATCCGCCGCGGCTCCGACGACTTCGACACCCTCTTTCCCGAGGCCGGCGATCTGGTCGATCACTTCGCCTTCGGCCGGTGCGAGGTCCTCAAGAGCGACGGCGACCGCCTGCACCTGCGGGTCGGAAAAGACAGCCGCATCCGCGAAATCGCATTGGAAATGCTCCGCGTACAGCCTTTGGCGCCCGTGGGCGACAAGCGCCTCTTTCGCCTCGATCGCAAGCTCTAACCGCGTCTCGCTCGCTTCTCGTGCAGGTCTGCCAGGTCGCGCAGATCGCGCAAGGCCGGCAGATCGCGCAGATCTGACAGGTCGCGCAGATCTGGCAGCTCGCGCAGGTCTGGCAAGTTTAGCGACGGGCGATCAGCCCGCGCGCGCGGGTTTGTCGACGACGCGCGCGTCGCGGCTTCCGACTTTGACGAGGGTGTCGGCGGCGGCGGATGCGGCTTTGAGCATCGCGAAGGCGATGTGCGTTTGCAACGTGGGGCTGGGGGCGCTGCTCGTGACCTCGCCCACTTGTTTGCCGGTCGTGTCGAAGACGGCGGTGCCTTTGGCGGGCGGATCGCCGGGATCGTGGTTGGCGAGGACGAGCGGCGCGAGCTTGCGTTTGACCCGGCCGCGCATCTCGAGCATGCACACGACCTCTTGGCCGAGGTAGCAGCCCTTGTCGAAGGACACCGCGCGGCGCTCCAAGGTGGCCTCCTGCGGATAGGTGGTGGCGTCGAAGTCCTTTCCAAAGCGCGGCACCGCGTGCTCGAGGCGCAAGGCTTCCCAGCCCGCGTCGTCGCCTACGAGACCACCGGCGGACTTCAAGGTGGGCTCGAGCGCGTGCCAGGCGGCCGCCTCCTCGGACTCGGGCGCGAGCACGATGGCACCGCCGAGACCCGTGAAATCGATCTCCGCGGCGGCGATGGCGGGGGATGCGGCACGCGCGGGGGCGACGAGATCGCGTGCGCGAGGGCCATGCGCTTGCCAGATGGCAAATGGCAGATGTGCGAGCTCCACATCCTCCATCACCAAGTAGTGATCGAAGGCTTGCGTAAGCTCTTCGCGGGCCGATGCGGGGACCACGACCAGAGCGCGATCCTCGGCCACGAGCACGGTGACATCGCAGACGATTCGCCCTTTCAGTTGGACGGCGAGGCCATAGACGGCGTGGCCAGGGGTCACGTTCGCGAGGTTGCACGTGACCAGACCGTTGAGCCACGAGATGCGGTCGCCACCGGTTACGACGATGACCGCGAGGTCGGTCGCGCGAACGAGGAGCGCGGCGCGCCGGGCGTGCTCGATTTGGCTGGATAGGCTCGGCTCGGGCGAAAAGCTGGACCCCGAAAGGGAGGAAGTCACCATGAATGGCATCATAAGCACGAGTGTGCGCGAGGCGCTCGCGGCTTCCTCACGCTTCGCTTCGGGCTACCGCGGCTCTTGACCGATGAGCCCACAATCGTCATACCAAGCGGTCATGTCGGGAATCGGAGTCGTCCTCAACCCCCGCAGCAGGCGAAATTCGCGCGACCCTCGCGCCGCACGTCGTCTGGCGCGCGCGCTCGGCGATCACGGTATTTTGCGGGAGGCGCGCTCGATCGATGAGCTGCACCGCATCGCGGAGGACTTCCAGCGGCTCAAGATCGACGTGCTCGGCATCAGCGGCGGCGACGGGACGAACCACGTCACGATTACCGGTTTCATCAACGTCTACAACGGCAGCGCCTTACCTCAGCTCGCCTTCTTGCGCGGCGGCACCATGAACACGGTGGCCAACTCGGTGGGCATCCGGCGGGGCAAGCCCGAGGGGCTGCTCGGGCGGCTCATTCGCGATTACGCGGAGCGCGCCACCCGGCCGCTGCTCAATGTGGAGCGCCATGTGATGCGCATCGGCGAGCACTACGGGTTTCTCTTTGGCACGGGCGTGGTGCACGGGTTTCTCGCCGAGTATTACCGCGGCGGCGATCCGACCCCGCTGGTGGCGGCCAAGACCTTGGCGCGCGGCGTGGGCAGCACGTTGGTCGGCGGCGAGATGATCCGGCGTATGGCCCAACCTTTCCGCGGGCAGGTCACCTTCGCCGATGGAACGCGCTGGGAGAAGCGCGACTTCCTCGCCGTCGCCGGCGGGACCATCGATCAGATCGGGCTGGGGTTCCGGCCGTTCTATCGGTATGCGGAGCGGCCGCAGTCGTTTCACATGCTTGGCATCACGGCGTCACCGATGGGTTTCGTGCGCGAGCTACCGCGTATCTGGCGCGCGGAGCCGATGCGGGCGGGCAAGACGCTCGAGGCGACCTCCGATCGGGCGTACATCGAGAGCGCCGATGGAACCATGCGGTACATGATCGACGGCGATCTGCACGAGCTGCGCGGGGAGCTCCCCATCGCGGTCGGGCCCCGCGTGAAGATCGTGGTCGGCTCGGAGGAGTGAGCCAACGTTCGAGCACGTTTGCATGAACTTCGCATGAACGCTGCGTGGTTTCGCGACGCTTTGTCGCGCGTTGTCGCTAGAGTGCATCGCACATGGCGAGCGCAACGCGAAGGACGCTTCTCTTGACCCTCGCATTGGCGCCCCTCGGGGCGGCGGTGGGGTGCCGCGAGGCGAGGGCCGAGGGCTTGTCGCAAGCCGAGCTTCTGCGCATCGAACGGGGCGAAACGGTGGTGCGGCCGCAGACGCTCGATCTCGAGGGCCACCGGTATGTCGGCGGCGTGACGTACACCATCGTGGCGGCCACGCCGGAGGAGCTCACGGCGCTGATGGATGACGAGAGCGCGTACGGGCAGGTCCTGCCGCGCGCCAAGTTCGTGCGGCGTCTCGATCGCACGCGCGATCGATCCACGCCGGACGCGAGCCGCGATGCGTACATGGAAGTCCACCATGGCAATGCGCTGATCGACGCGGCGTACACGTTGCACCTCAAAAAGGAGCCCGAGCACGCGCGCATCCGCTTCTGGGTCGATCTCTCGCGACCGCACGATCTCGAGGATGCGTGGGGCTACTTCCGCTACGCCGCGCTGCCCGGAGACGGCGGGCCGCGGGTTTTGCTGACGTACGGCGCGCTGGTGAACCTCGGAAACGGCATCGTGCGCTCGCTCTACGAAGAACGCATCCGGGTGGCCATGCTCTCGCTTCCCCAGAGGCTTCGCGACTACGTGGCGCGCACGCGCAGGCGATGATGGCGCGCGTCCTCGCCGTCGCCCTGAACGCGTACCGCGAGGCGGTGCGGGCGCGCGTGCTGCACGCGATGCTCGCGCTGGGGTTCGCCGCGAGCGTGTACGCGCTGTTCGTGGGGGCGCTGTCCATCCACGAGGAGCGGCGCGTGGTGGCCGACCTCGGGGCGGCGTCCACCTCGCTCGGCGCGGTGCTGGCGGCCATCGTTCTGGGATCGACCACGCTTCACCGCGAAATCGAGCGCAAAACCATCGTGCCCATGCTGACCCGCGCCCTGCGGCGACACGAGTATCTCGTAGGAAAATACCTCGGGACCTTGCTCACGTTGGTCGTGTTCATCGCGCTGCAAGGTGGCTGCGCGCTCGGTTTTTTGGCCGCGGAGTCGGGGGCGGCCGGCCAAGCGCTCGCGGTGTCGGCCGCCCTGGTCGCGGCGCTGGTCGTGGTCGCGCGGTGGATGCCGCGGCGGAGCACCGACGCGGTCGTTCCGTGGTCGTTCGTGTGGTTTGCGGCCATGGCGGCGCTGGTGCCGGCGGACGGGGAGCGTCGGTTGTTGCTCGCCTCGTGCGCGCTGGCCGTGTCCGAGGTGGCCATCGTGTGCGCCTTGGCGAGCTTCTTTGCGTCGTTTGCGTCGCCTGCGCTCACGGCGGTTTTCACGTTGGGGGCCTTCGTGGCCGGGCGGGAGGCGGACGCGTTGGGCAACTTGCCCGCGCGCGTGTTTGGCCCGCTCGGCCCCACGTTTCGGGCGGTCGGGAAGGCGCTCGCCCACGCCGTGCCGAACCTGCAGCTCTATGTTCCGCCGCGGGCGCTGCTCCTGGGGCAGGTGCCGGAGATGCCCGTTTGGTCTTTCGTCGCTTCTGCCGCGCAAAATGCGTTGATGTACGCGCTCCTGTTCGTCACTCTGGCGGCCATCCTGTTTCAGCGGCGTGACCTCCCGTGAAAAGCGTTCCGCGCATCGCTCTCCGATTGCTCCTGGCGATGGCCATCGTCTTTGCGGTGGCGATCGCGCGTCAATTCGGTATCGGCGCGCGCTCCATGGTCGCGAGCGACGCGGCCCTCGCGCGCGGCGACATTCCGGCCGCCATCGATGAAGCGCGTGCCGCGGCGGAGGCGCGCGCGCCGGGGAGCCCCTACCCTGCGCGCGGCTACGAGCGGCTGGTGGCGATGGCCCAAAAGGCGGAGCAGGAGGGCCATTGGTCCGAGGCGGCGCGCGCGTGGCGGGCGGTGCGCGCGGCGGCGCTGTCGACGCGGGTGGGCGCGGAAGACGGCCGCGAGCGCTTGCGCCAGGCGAATGTGCAGCTTGCACGCATCGGCGCGAACCACCGGGCCGCGGACACCGACCAAACGGCGGCCTCGCTCGAGGCGCAGTTGCAGGAGGATCTCGCGCGCGACGAGCGCCCCGGCCTTTTTGCCTACGCGGCCCTGGGCGCGGGGGGGCTGCTCTTCTACCTCGGGATCGGCTCGCTCCTCATGCAAGGTCCGCAGCGATGGCCACCGGCGCTGACATTCGGGCTCGTCGCGGCGGGCGCGCTGCTCGCCGCGCTTGGCTGCATCTCCTGACGGGGGTTGTGGACGAAGGCATGGTCATGGCAAATGCCGATCATGCCGACCGTACCCATGGACGAGCGCAAAGTCGCGGAATGCCGTGCGCTCGCCTCCGACATCGCCGATGACGTACAGCGTTATATCGACCGCCACACCACGGTCGGCGCGGAACGGACCTTTTTGCGCGCCTACGGGGTCGACGGCGTCGACGATCAAGGCGCGCCGCTCGTCAACTTGGCGGTCGACCGGTACCACAAGGCAGGTCTGCTCGGCCGCGGGATGACGTACTTTCTCGGCCGCGCGCTGCTCGACGGCTCGAGCACCATTCAAGACGCGGCCGAGCGGCTGGCATACGGCCACGAGCTGGACTCGGGCGAGGGCGGGCCATCCATCGAAGAGGTCCGCGGCGCGCTGGCACCGCACACCGCGGCGGCCATCGAGCGCATCGACCGCGCGCGCACGGAGCGCGAGGCGCTCAAGGCGCGGGTCGTGCCGGGGGCTTCACCGCTGCGCTATGTCATCGTAGCCACCGGCAACATCTACGACGATGCGGTGCAAGCCAAGGCGGCGGCCTACGCGGGCGCGGACATCGTGGCGGTCATCCGCGCGACGGCGCAGTCGCTGCTCGACTACGTGCCCCACGGCGCGACCACCGAGGGCTACGGCGGCACCTTCGCGACCCAAGAAAATTTCCGCATCATCCGCCGGGCCACCGACGAAGCCACCAACGAGTACGGCCGCTACATCCACCAGACGAACTATTCGTCGGGCCTGTGCATGTCGGAGATCGCGTGGATGGCGGCGGTGGAGCGGCTGGACATGCTGCTCAACGACGCCATGTACGGCATCTTGTTCCGCGACATCAACATGTGCCGAAACTTCGTCGACCAATACGTGTCGCGGAGGTTCATCGCGCGGGCGGGCATCACCATCAACACGGGCGAGGACAACTACCTCACCACGGCGGACGCGGTGGAGAAGGCGCACACCGTGCTCACCAGCCAATTCATCAACGAGGCCTTCGCCAAGCGCGCGGGCATCGCGGACGAGCAAATGGGGCTCGGGCACGCCTACGAGATCGATCCCTGGCTGGAGGACAGCTTTCTCTTGGAGATCGCGCAGGCGCAGCTCATTCGGCAGATCTTCCCGCGGCACCCCATCAAGTGGATGCCGCCCACCAAGCACAAGGTGGGCGACATCTTCTTCGCGCACGTGCACGACGCCATGTTCAACCTGGTGGGCGTCACGACGAACCAGTCCATCGAGCTGCTGGGCATGTTCAGCGAGGCCATTCACACCCCGCTGCTCATGGACCGCTACCTGTCGCTCAAGGCCACGCGCTACGTCTTCGGCGCGGCCAAGCACCTGGGCGACGAGATCGAGTTCAAGAAGGACGGCATCGTCGCCACCCGCGCCCGCCAAGTGCTCGACGAGGCGCACGCGCTGCTCACCGAGGTGAAACGCGACTCGATCTGGGACGCGATTGGCACCGGCGCCTTCGCCGACGTAAAACGAACACGAACCGGTGGAAAAGGTTACCGCGGGGTGGCCGAGCGCTCCCCCGACTATTTCAACCCCGTGCTCGACCAGCTCGAAGGCAAAGGTTGACCGCCCATGCCGAACAAGATGCAAACCGCAACCAATCCCAGCCGCCCGCTCTCCCCCTACGGCGATCGCGAGGGCGACGGCATGGTTCAAATCTCCTTTACCCTGCAGGTGCCTCCCTCCGCGCGCGGGCGCGAGGCCGCCAAGCAGCTGGCCGAGTTGCACGGGCTGCGCGAGCCCATCGTGGCCACCATGGAAGAGTGCGCGCAGGGCTACTCGTACTTCGTGGTGTACGGGCACTCGCAGCACACCATCGACATCGCGCAAATCGAGGTGCCCGAGGTGCGGACGGAGGCGCTGTCGCGCGAGGAGATCGAGCACCGCATCGTGGCGCGCCTGGGGCGCAAGATCGTGGTGGTGGGCGCCTGCACCGGGTCGGACGCACACACCGTGGGGATCGACGCCGTGCTGAATTACAAGGGCTACGCGGGGGACAAGGGGCTCGAGAGCTACAAAGGTTTCGAGTCGTACAACCTGGGCGCGCAGGTGGAGAACGAGCAGCTGGCGGAGCGCGCCCGCGCGCTGCAAGCCGACGCGATCCTGGTGAGCCAGGTGATCACGCAGCGCAATTGCCACAAGGAGAACGCGGGGGCGTTCATCGACTTGGCGAAGAAGCAGGGGTGGCGCGAGGGGGTGATCTTGCTGCTCGGGGGGCCGCGGATCGATCATAAGCTCGCGCTGGAGCTGGGGTATGATGCGGGGTTTGGGCCCGGGACCAAGCCGAGTGATGTGGCGTCGTTTCTGGTCGAAAAGATTTGCGGCTAGCAGCGCCTTTCGCTCGAGGCGCCTTCCGGCTACGGGTCGAGGCGCCTTGGGCTAAGGGCGCCTTTTGACTGTGGAAGCACGGGCGCGCCTCGGAATCCTCGTCGTCGATCGTTCCGATGGCGCGCTCATGCTCCAAGTCCTTCAGCGCACGCCGCACCGCGCCGTTTGCGCTCCTCCGCCTCGCTGAAGCGATTCGACCGCGAAATCAGCCTTTCGCGGGCGAGGCGTGTCTCTGTCCGGGGTCGCGGAGTGGGAGCTCGGCGAGAAGTGCCTAAGCGGCGCGTTCGCGGACGAGGCGGGAGGCGGCGTCGATTTGATCGAGGCGCCTTCCGGCTGGGGGTCGAGGTGCCTTCGGCTAAGGACGCCTTTCGACGGTCGGGCGCCTTTCGCGGGCGCGGCGTGCCTCTGCGCGGGTCGCGGAGTGGGAGCTCGGCGAGAAGTGCCTAAGCGGCGCGTTCGCGGACGAGGCGGGAGGCGGCGATGAGCTCCTCGTGCTCTTCGACCATGTCCTCGATCATGTGGTGACATGAGCCGCAGTCGCCGCCAGCGCTACAGGCTTGGGTCACCTCTTCGCGCGAACAAGCACCACCCTCGATGGCGGCGCGGACTTCCGAGTCTGTGACGGCGTTGCAAATGCAGATGAACATGCGTCGGACGTCGGACGTTCAAGAGCCGCCTCGACTTCCGCTAGGATAATGAAAGCTATTTTCAGTTTCAAGCCGTTCTTTGGACGACGCCGGCCAGGGCATGAGAAACTGCCGCGTTCACGCGCACTTGCGGGCCTTCGGGACGCCTATTCCCTGCAGAGAAGTGCCCCCCTGCGCCAGGCGGAGGCAGAGCGACCTCGAACGCGGACCGCTTCGGCGCAATCCTAGCGTTTGGCCGGGCCTCGCGCCCCTGGTGGCCGCGGCTCATGCCCGTAGGGCCGTCTCGCGAGCCGCCTAGCGTTGGCCGTTCGCGAGCACCTAGCGTTGGCGGTCTCGCCGCAGCGTTGGCCGTCTCGCCGCGGCTCGCGAGCCCTAGCGCTTGGCCGGGGTCACGCCGTGGCCTGCGGTGATGTGGCGCAGGTGGATGCGGTCGCCCTGGTATTCGAAGCCGCCGTCCAGGGGCTCTTCCGCCATGAACAGCGGTGTGTCTAGGTCGATGTGCGTGAAGCCGCCCAGGCCGGCGGCAAAACAGGCCGACATGGTCATGGTCAGCTTCGACTCGACCATGCCGCCGATCATCAGCCCAAGGCCGGCCGCGCGTCCCACGGCGGCGATGTCGAGCGCCTCCGCCACCCCGAACTTGCTCAGCTTGAGGTTGAGCACGCCCGCGGCGCCCCGGCGGGCGATGGTCCACGCGTCGGATAGACCGGCGAGGCTCTCGTCGGCGGCGACGGGAATGCTCGTGCCGGCGGTCACGCGCGCAAGACCGTCCAAGTCCCTCCCCGCAACCGGCTGCTCCAACAGCGCGAGCTTCACGCCGCGCGCCTCGAGCGCGGCAAGCAGCGCGAGCGCCGTGTCGCTGTCGAGGGCCGCGTTGGCGTCGGCCACCAGGAGCGCTTGCGGGGCTGCATCGCGAACGGCGGCGATGCGATCGACGTCTTCTTCGAGCTTGGTGCCGCCGATCTTTACCTTGAAGGTGCGAAAGCCTCGGCTGGCCCATGAGAGCGTGGCCTCGCGCGCGCGGGCGACCGAGCCGGTGGGGATGGTCATATCCGTTACGAGCTCGGCTTCGCGGCCGCCAAAGAAGGCCCAAAGGGGCATCTGGGCGCGGCGGGTGAGCGCATCGAGGAGCGCCGTTTCGATGGCGCAGCGCGCCGAGCCGACCCGGGTGGCGACGCGGAGGGCATCGGCGATGGCTCGCCACTCGCGAACGTCGCTTCCTTCGACCGTGCTCCGCACCGACTCGATGGCGGCCCGGGCGACGTCTTGCGTTTCACCGTTGAAGGCGGGCAGAGGGGCCGCCTCGCCATAGCCGAGCGTACCATCGGTGAGCTCGGCTACGACCAGCAGGTTGCGGACAGCGTCTTGGGTGCCGCCCGAAATGCCAAAGGGTTCGCGGAGGGTGACGTTCAGATCGTGGACTTCGAGGCGCCGGACCGTGGTGGGAGTCATCGACCATGACTCGAGCACAGTTTTGCACGAGGCACATCCGTAAATAAACGCCGCGCAACTTCCTCGCGGCGAGCACCTCATCATCGTCGCCCCCGTCGACGCGCGCGTCCCACGCGCCGGTTACGTACCTGCCTCGGACGCGCCGGTCTCACGCGTCCGCCTGAACGCACCCATTCGCACGTCCTGCGCGCGCGCGCAATCGATGGCAGATGGCAGATGGCAGACGAAAAATGAAAGATACCGATCAGTCCCGAATCTGCTGCGCGAGGTAGTGGGCCTCGCCAACTTGCGAGATCAACTCGAGCTGCGACTCCAGCCAGTCGATGTGCTCCTCTTCGCTGACCAGGATGTCCTTGACGAGATCTTCCGACGCGTTGTCTTTTCGGTCGCGGCAAAGCTGGACGCCGTCGTTGAGGAGTTTGACGGCGGCCTGTTCGGCCGCGAGATCGTTCTTCAGGATCTCGGGGACGTTTTGGCCGATGTTGATCTTGCCGAGGCGCTGCACGTTGGGGAGCCCCTCGAGGAACAAGATCCGTTTGATCAGTTTGTCGGCGTGCTTCATCTCGTCGATCGACTCTTTGTAGATCTTCTCGTTGAGCCGCTGATAGCCCCAGTTCTCACACATGCGGGCGTGCAAGAAGTACTGGTTAATCGTGGTGAGCTCTCCGGTCAGGATCTCGTTCAAGAGGTCGATGACTTCCTTCTGGCCTTTCATGTCGACCTCCTCGCATCACCGTCATCGCCGCGAGCCGCTCGGCGAAGGCATTGGATGCCTTGAAAATGGTTTTCAATCGAACGCGGACTCATAGCGAACAAAGACCACCGTTCGAGCTTCGTCGCAAGGAGAACCGCATCGAATATTCCACTTAGATCGTTGCCGAATTTCATTTGCAACTTCGACATGAAAACGGCGCAGCGAAGTGGGCTATCGCGGGCAACCGGTCGCCGGATGCGCAGCTCGCGGAGGGCCCTCCGGACCGCCCGCGCAACGCCCTCGGGAGCACCGGCGCACGTGCTCGGGAGCACCAGCGTGATGCGCTCCGAACCCGCCAAACGCCCTCGGGAGCACCGGCGCAACGCGCTCCGAACCCCGCCAAACGCCCTTGGGAGCACCGGCGCAATGCGCTCCGAACCCCGCCGAACGCCCCTCGGGAGCACCGGCGCAATGCGCTCCGAACCCCGCCGAACCACGACGGCGGACCGCGCTCAAGGGCCGCCGTTCGAGGTGCGCGGGGTGAGATCGATCGTCATCCATACGTCGACTCCGTCGCGACCCAAGCGGTGCGAGCCGATGACACGGAGCACGATGCACTGGCAGCGATCGCGCAGCTCGATCGAACCGCGGGTGCCGAGGAGGCGCGGCTCGGTGAGGTCGGCGTCGACGCCCGCGCGCGTGACGATGGAGCGGGAGAACGGTAGCGATGCGGCTGCGCCTCCGGTGGTGCCGGGGGCCGCGAAGAAGCCGCCCGACGGCTCGAGGGGCGCGTCGGTGAGGAGGCGGGCGGCGACGGGGTCGGTGTCCTTGCGAACAGCGATGTTGGTCGAGAGGTGGAGCCCGTCGACCCGCCCGATGCGCGAGCGCGCCACCACCGCATGACCGGCCGGATCGAGGTCGGCCGACGGACGAAACGCGCGCAGGACGTGGGCGCCCTCGGCGCCGAGGCCGAACCATGGGTGCGTGGCGGCCGCGCGCCAGCGCATCACGGGATCGGCGCGCGCATCGTCGCCGACGAAGCCGGCGGAGGCCGCGGCCTCGAAGCCGTCGCCCCGCCCCCACCGGCCGATAGCGCTCGAGAGCCCCAGCTCGGCGACCCACGTCCCACCTCGTACCCCGCCGAAGCCGCGGCCCCGACCGAAGTCGCTCACCAGCGCATCGTTGGCATGAACGACCAGACCGGCCACGCCGGCGCGCGGCTCGAGCCGATGGCGCCAGGGATCGGCGGCGTCCTCCGAGGCGAAGCTTCGCACGAGGGGAAACGTCATCTCGGCGCGCGCGCTCGCCGCACCATCGCCCCCCTTTCGCCCTTCGCCACCGGCGACGTTCCCTGCCCCGCGCAGCGACAGCGAGGTGCCCATCGCGCCCAGGCGGGTCGCGAGGAGCGCGCCGGCCTCGCCGCGGAGGTACGGAATCATCTCCGAGTCCGGGGTGTCGGGCGGCCGCGGCGCGGGGCCGAGCGCCCGCGCCGCATGGAGACCGCCTCCGGATAAGGTCATTTCGTAGGTGCCGAAGTTGCCAATCGCCTCGGCGCGCCGGGCGGTGACGAACGGCCCCCACGCGCCCAAGGTCCCCAGATCGCCGCCGCGCACCGAGGTGGTCCGCAAACCGGCGGAGAAGGTAAAGGCGCCCTCGCGCAGCTGCCCCTCGGCGCGGGCGCGATCGTAGTTGCGGGCCACCGCCTCGAGCGCGGTCGTCGCGCGCACGCCGCGTGCGCCGCGAAGCACGTCGATGTCCCATGCGAGGGTCTGCCCATCGAGGCGCGTGCCCTCGGCCGAAGCCGCGGATGCAGCGGGCACCATGGCGCCGCGCGCATCGACGACCAAGCCGTCGCCGCCTACGTGATCGTAGCGCACGCGCGTCTGGCTCGACGGGGTGCGCAAGTACATCTCATACGCGCTTCCACCGCGAAAATAGGCGCCCGCGCGCACGTCGAGCGCCGAGAGCGGATCGTCGGGTCCCCAAGGCAAATGAACGCCGCCGCCGGCAAAGAGACCATCCGATCCGCGGTAGGCGAGATCGGGGGCCAAGAGGCCGAAGCGGGCGGGCGAGCGCAGCCAGAAATACGGAAACCAAAAGAGCGGGATCCCCAGCACCTCGAGGCGAGGATGGCGAAGGAGCAGATCCCCCGGCGGCGCGACCACCGCTCCATCGAACCCCACGGCCACCGGGGTGCCGAGGCACTGGCAAAACGCCAGGCGCCCGCGCCCATCGACCTCGATTCCATGCGGCGTGCGGCGAAGGCGAAGGGCATCGCTCCGCAGATGAAACGGCGGTGAGTCGAGGCGGACGTTCCCTCGCAGCTCGAGCTCGCGCAACCGCGCATCGAGGGTCACGTCGTCGGCGTGGGTCTCGAGCGGCGCGATGTCGGCGCGCGCTTCACGTGGCGCGACGAGCGCCGCCCCGATTGCGAGCGCTGCAAAGGCTGCGAGCGCTGCACGTGCCGCGCGGGGCATCGTGCCGATTGGTAGCACTTTTACAGGCGGTGTAGTCAAAATCCGTCGTCGCGATTCAGGGTCGAGATCCCAGGCGGGCGGCGGTGGTGGCCGGGGCTGACCATCGACCCGTCGGCTCGGAGCAGTTGCCCCGATCCGGCTTGCCTGCTAACTGCCCGACCATGGATTCCTCCCTACCTGCCACCGAGATTACGGCGCTTCTTGGACGTGGGACACAATTCGAAGGGAAGCTCGCCTTCGAGGGGCGCGTGCGCATCGACGGCATCTTCAAGGGGGAGATCAAGAGCGACGACACCTTGGTCATCGGCGAGGGCGCCGAGGTCCACGCCGAGGTCGACGTGGCCACCGTCATCGTCCGCGGCGGCCAGGTGCACGGGAACATCCGCGCTAAGCACGCGCTGGAAATTCACGCACCGGGCAAGGTGATCGGCAACATCCACTCCCCGTCCGTGTTCATCGATCGCGGCGTCGAGTTCCAAGGCAGCTGCCGCATGGATCCGGTGGACGGCAAACCCGCCCCCGCCCCCAAGCCCGGCGTCGCACCGCCGCGCGCGGGGCAACCCATCGCTTGAACCGCGGCGCGCCGTTTGCGCCCACCCGGCGCTTCGCGTTGTCGACGTGCGTGATCACGTTCGTCCTCGCCGCCTGCGGGCTGCCCGAGGAGCGCCCTGCGAACCTGCAAACGCCTACCGCGCCTGCTGGGAAAAATCCAACGGCAGTGGCCGCGGTCGTCTCCGACGGGGGCACGGGATCGGGACCCGCGCGGTCGCTGGAGGCGTTGGGCGAGGAAGGAAAGCGGCTCGCGGCCGGGATGCGCGTGCTGAAGAGCGCCGAGCTCTCGGGGACGGGCGACGTGGGCGAGGAGCTCGCCGCGGGGCTCGACACCGATGCGTGCCTTCGTGTCGCCTTCAGCGCCGCCGAGGCCGTGGTCGGACGTCTGGAAGACGACAAAGGACGCGTGCTCGCGGAGACACCTTCGACCGTCACGGACGGCAAGCTCGGCGAGCGCGGCCCCGTGTGCGCGCGGCGCGGGGAGACCGTGCGCGTGCGGTTCGGGGGCGCGAAGGGAGACGTGGTGGTTCGCTACGTCGCGTGGACATCGCGGTAACCATTCGATCTTCTGCCCGTGCACGTTTCCCGAGCTCTCGGCGAACGACGGCTCGGGAACGGGAACGGAATCAGGCGAGAGCCCGCTAACGCGCGCGCACCCCACCCGTGCCAATCTGACTCGGACTGGGACGGGAGACATGGCGGCTGGCCGCATCGAAGAAGCGCCACGGTTTGTCGGCATAAACGCCGGAGTAACCGACCCCGACGCGCGCCGTGGTGGTCATCGTGGGTCGCCGGCTGGTCGCGCGCGGCACCAGAAAAAGCGCGCCCTCGCGCAGGTTGAAGCCGTCGTGCGCGCGCGTGATGCCGAGGGCCCGCGTCATCCGCCCCGGGCCATCGGTGCGTAGCTCCTTTGGAATGCCCGACAGCGGCTCGCCCGCGCGCACAAGCACGGCGTGGCCCTTCCCTTCCCCGAAGCACACCACGTTGAAGCAATCGTACATCCCGTAAATCAGATAGACGTAGGCGTGCCCCGGCGGGCCGTACAAGGTGCGCGTGCGCTTCGTGAGCCCCACGCGGGCGTGGCACGCCCGATCCGTCGGCCCGCGGTAGGCCTCCGTCTCCACGATGCGCACGGCCCGCGCTTCGCCATCCGGCAGGCGGTGAACGAGCAAGGTCCCGAGCAGATCGCGCGCCACCACCAACGCGTCGCGCGCGAAAAACTCCAGACCGAGGCGCTCGCCGAACGATGGCGGAGAGGCGGGCGGGGCGATCGCCGGTGCGGGATCAGACAGGGATTTCGGCATGGTGGGCCTGGGGAATGACGTCGCGCACGCGATCGCGAAGGCTCGCGTGGCACGTAAAGAGGAGCACCTGCGTGCGCTCCGCGAACCCGGCCAGCGCCTCCAGCGCGCCGCGGGTGCGCGCCTCGTCGAAGTTGACGAGCACGTCGTCGAGCACCATCGGCAGCGACTCCGCGCTCTTGGCGTAGCTGGCCACGTACGCCAGACGCAGCGCGATGAAGAGCTGCTCGCGCGTCCCCGTCGAGAGCGCGTCGGGGAGCACGGTGCGCCCGTCGTTTCGGCACGCGAGCAGCGAGCCATCGAGGCGCCGCTCGATGCGCAAATAGCGGCCGCGCGTCATGCGCTCGAAGGCGATGGAGGCTTGTTGCAAGAGCTCTGGCTGATGCTCCCGCTCGAAGCGGCGAATGCTCCCGTGCAAGATCTCCTCCGCGAACGTGAGCACCGCGTAGCGCTCCACGTCCTCCGCCAGCGCCGCGCGATCGGCCTCCGCCGCCGCTTGCTCGTCGGCCGCGCGCGAGCCGCCGTCGAGGTGCCCCAGCGACTCGGTGAGCTTGCCCACCTCTTGATCGATGGTGCGCGCCCGCTCGCGCATCGCGTCGGCCTCCTGCTCCAAGGTGGCGATCCGGTGCTCCAAGAGCTCGGGCGCCGCGCTCTCGACCTCCGCCAAGAAAGCCTCCGAACCCCAGCGCGCCCCCGCACGCAGAAGAACGCGCCGCTGCTCGTCGATGGTGCGCTTCAGCGCGTCGGCGCGGAGCGCGATGGCCACCACCCGGCGCACCCCCTCGTCGTCGCTCTGCCCGGCCAGCGCCCGGTACGCCCGGATCTCCTCCTCGGCCTTCGCGAGCCGCTCGGCGGCCGCCGCGGCCCGGTGCTCGTCGGCTTTGCGTGCGCGCGCGAGCTCCTCGCGCATCCGCACCGCCTCGCGGGCGGCGGAGAGCCGCGCCGCGAGCCGCTCCACCGCGCGCACCACGTCGCCCATCGCCAGCGCAGGATCCAGCGCGCGCAGCCGCTCCTCGTAGACCGCGAGCTCCTTGGTCAGACGAAGGCTCGCGTCCACCAAGTGCTGCTCCTCCGTCAGGAACGACCGCCGCAAGTCGGCGAGCTCCTCCACCGTCCGCAGCGCCTTGGCGGCCCCCAGATCGCGCGCGAGCCCCATCCCCTGCACCAAGGCCGAAAACCGCGTGCTCCACGCCTCCTCGGCCGCATCGAGGCGCTCGCCCTCGCGCTGCCACGCCGCTTGCTCCTCGCGGAAGGACGCGTCCAGATCGACGTAGCCTTGCCGGTCCTCCAGCCACCGCCGCATCGCCCCAGGACCGAGCGGCGAGAGCCCCGACCTCGCCCAGAGCGCGCACCAGGCGCGGCGGCGCTCTTGCTCGGCCGCCTCGGCGCGCGCGATCTCCGCGTCCACCTCGCGCAGCTGCTCCCCGAGCTGCGCGGCCAGCGCCTCGTACAGCGCGCGCTTTTGCACGACGTCGGCCCGCACGCGCATCTGATCGGCCACGTCGTCGGCCTGCGCCACCGCCCGCTCGTACGCGCGCGGCAACGGCTCGCCCTCGCCGTAGCGCTTGGCGTCCTCCTCCACCGAGCCGGCGCCCGAGAGCAGCGCGCGCTCGATCAGCCGCCAGCCGATCTGCCTCCGCGTTCGCGCCGACTCCAGCTCCCGCTCCGCCGGCGCGCGACCCGACGCCTCGATGGCCGACAGCTCCTCCCGATGCGCCGAGAGCCGCGCCTTGAGATCCGCCCGCCGCGATCGGGCCGCCTGAAGCTCGCGCTCCGCCTCCGCCATGAGCGCCTCGTAGCGCGCCACCTCGGCCACCGGTGGGACGATCATCGCCGCCGGATCCGGCAGCGCCGCGGCCGAGGCGTCGGCCGCGAGCGCCGCATCGAGCTTGCGCCTTTGTTGCTCGCGCTGCCGCCCCAACGCCTCCATCGCCGCCCCCCGCCGCGACCATTGCTCCCGCTCCGCCCGCAGGCGCTCGTGATCGGCGGCCGCGTCGGAGAAATCGCGCTTCGTGCCCACCGCATCGAAGCGCATTTCGCGCAGCGCCGGGAGATCCCACGAGGGGTGCATCTCCCGCAGACGCTCGCCCGTGCGCCGCCCCAGACGATCCAGCGCGTCGTCGTTCTTGGGGCGCTCGGCCAGCGCCTTTTTGTAGGCGCCCAGATCGTGCACCAGCGCATCGATTTCGTCGCCCGCCATGAGCACCTCCGGATCGCCCGGCCATTCCCCGAGCCGATCGCGCGTCTCGCGCAGGCGCTCATCGAGCGATGCGAGCTCCTCGCGCACCTGCTCGCGCAAGGTGACCAGCTTCTCGTACGCGCGCCCGCTGTCGGCGCCGAAGCCGCTCGGCCACGTCAGGCCCGAGAGCTCCGCCTCCGCCTCCCGCAGCCGGCGATACGGCTCGATGGCCAAGGTCACCGCGCGCGCCCGCTCCGCCTCCGCGCGGCGCGCCGACTCGGCGGCGTACGTGCTCTCGGCCAGCTGCTTCTGCTCGCGCAGCTGATCGGTCGCCCGCCGGTGCTCTTCGCTCGGCGTCGTCGCCTGCCGCACGGCCCGCCGGCGCTCGTCGAGGGAGCGCGCCAGCTGGTTGATGCGCGGGACCTTTCCGCCCTCCTTGAAGAGCGACTCCCGCTCCTTGCGCAGATCCCCGAGCAGCTTCTCCAGGTCCACGTTGCCGCCGAAGCCCGCGCCGTAGATGGCGCTCTTCACCTCGTGCTCCTTCAGCGACTCCGCGCCGCGCGCGAGCATCTCCAGCGAAAACCCGAACACGTTCTCGAACACCGCCCGGCTCGGATGCGACAGCCGCGCGTGAAACCACTCCTCGTCGAACTCCTCGCCGCCGTCGAGGCTCCGCCCGAACAAGGTCTGCTTGCGCCCTTTGGTGCGCGTGGCCTCGAACCTCCGGCCGTTGTCGAGCTCCACCAGCGCGCCGATGCGAAGCTCGCTCTGCTCGAAGTCCAGCGCGAACTCCGGGCTCTTGTCGCGAAAGCCGAAGAGAAAGCTGCGGATGGCCCAGAGCACCGTCGTCTTGCCGGCCTCGTTCGGCCCGTACACGACGGAGAGCCCTTTGCTCTTTCCCGCGCTGCCCGTCCCCTCGCGCGCGAGCACCAGGCTCTTGTCGCGGAAATGGCGGAATCGCTCGAGGTGAAGCTGCAAAAGACGCATCAGTCGTTCACGCCCGACGTCAGCCTCTCGGCCAAAAGAGCTTCGGCCCGATCGAGCACGCCCTCGAACCAAGGCCCGTCCTCCAGCACCAGCTCCAGCTCCTCCAGCTCGCGCCCCAGCTTCTTCTTCAAGGGCTCCAAGCTCCGGAGCAGCCCTTGGCGCTCGGTCTCCGCGTCCTCTCCGCGCAGGCGCTCGGTCCACGTCAGGAGCTCCGCCACCAGGCCCTTGGCCGCGCGCAGCGCCTCGATGGACTGCGCGGGCGTCGTCAGCAGCTTCACCTTCTCGAGCCACACATCGCCCCCGCGATCGATGGCGTCCGCGCGGATCTGCCCCAGGATCGTCTCGCGCTCGGCCACGATGGCGCCGTGCGCCCGGGACGCGCCTCGGATCTCCAGCCGCACGGCCGCCAAGGTGCCCTGCGCGCGACCCGCCACGTCGTCGAGCACACGGCGCACCTTGTCGAAGAGGGCGGAGGTGTCGTCTTCCGGCTCGAGCGCCACGGGCTCGATGAAGTAACGCATCGTATCGGTGGGGACGAAGCGGAGCTCCAGGGAGCGCTCGCCGGAGACCTCGACCAGCACGCAGCCCTTCGCGCCGAGCTCGCGGACGCTGCGGCCCTGGGTGTTGCCGGGGTAGACCACCCACGGATCCCGATGCAGCACCAGGTGCGAGTGCACGTGCCCGAGGGCCCAGTAGTCGTAGCCATGGCCCACGAGCTCGGCGACGGTGCAGGGCGCGTAGGCCGCGTGATCGCGGCTACCCGTCGCGTTCGTGTGCAGCACGCCCACATTGAGCAGACCGGGAACGGGGGGCGCGTAGAGGGGCAAGAGGCTCTTGTCCGTCTTCTTTTGCGCGTAGCTCACCCCGTGAAAGGCCACGCCTTCCTCCTCGAAGAGGTGGGTGTACTTTCCACGTTTCGACGCAGCGCTTCCCGCTCCCGCGGCCGCGAACTCGAAGACGTGGTCGGCATAGGAGAGGTTCTTCGTGAGCTCGAAATCGTGGTTGCCGCGGAGGAGCAGCACCCGGCACCCCGTCTCGCGAAGGCGCGCCAGCTGGCTGACGAAGAAGAGCCCGGTGCCGATGTCCTTCCAGTCCCCGTCGAAGACATCCCCCGCCAGCACGAGAAAATCGGCCCGCTCCTCGAGACAGAGCCCGACGACGCGCTCGAGCGCTTCCCTGGTTGCACGCCGAGCCCGTTCCAGAGGTGCGCCTTCGTAGCGGGTTAGACCACGGAGTGGGCTGTCGATGTGCAGATCCGCCGCGTGGACGAACTTCACGGGGCCGTCTTTAGCCGATCCTTCCCTCTCCGTACACGTGCCCGTCCCGTACACGTTCGCGAAAATTCAAGAGCAAAGAATCGGGAACAGGCACCGGAACGTGAACGGGTACGGGCAAATGCCGCGTTCGAGCCGCGCTGAGCCGTTTTTCTTCTTACGGCTGGCATGGTTATCGCTTTTGCGCCCCTCCCCACGTGATAAGCTTCGAAGGTTGGCGGACGGTTGCAGCGTCTGCCCGCCAGGGAAACCATGGAAATCAAGCAACAGCTCAAACTGAGTCAGCAGCTGGTGATGACCCCGCAGTTGCAGCAAGCCATTCGGCTCCTGCAACTGTCGCGCCTCGAGCTGATTGACGAAATCCGCAAAGAGCTCGATGCCAATCCCGTCCTGGCCGATGACGACATCGATCCGCGGACACGGGGAATCGAAGGAATCGGGAACGATCCAGCCAGTGGCGGGCTTCAGACCGATGAGCGGGTGGAGCGGCTCGAGGGCCTCGAGCGACTCAAGAACACCGATCCCCAGCAGCTTCAAACCGAGAAGAAGACCCAGGACATCGACTGGGAGCAGCTGCTCGAAAATCGCAGCCAGCAGCAGGCGCTCCCCGCCAACCGGGGCGGCTTCGACGACCTGCCCCCCATCGAGCAAAACCTGACCAAGCCCACGTCTTTGGTGGATCATCTGCGGTGGCAATTGCAGATGAGCGATTTTACCGAGGCCGAACGGCGGTTTGCCGAGCTGGTGCTTGGAAATCTCGACGAAAATGGGCTGCTCGATCTGAAGGGAACCGAGCGCGACAGCGGGGAGAAGACCCCCGATCTCACGATCGAACAGCTCGCCGACGAGTCGGGCCTCGATCCGGAGGACGCGCCCGAGGTCCTGCGCATGATGCAGGAGTGGGATCCGGTCGGCGCTTGCTCCCGGGACCTGCGTGAGTGCCTGCGGGTGCAGGCGGAGGTCTTCGGCTACGAGGATCTCGATCTGCAGATCATCGATAAGCACCTTCATAACCTGGAGAAGCACAACTACCAGGCCATCGCGCGCGACCTGAAGGTCCCCGTCGAAGAGGTCTACGAGTCGGTCAAAGAGATTCAAAAGCTCGAGAGCCGCCCGGCGCGCAACTTCAGCGAGACCGACGAGCGCACCATCGGCATCACGCCCGACGTGTACGTCATCAAGGACAGCGACCGCTTCGTGGTGACGGACAACGACCGCGGCGTACAGCGGCTCTATATCAACGAGTCGCTCACCAAGCGGCTGTTGAAGGATCCGGGCGCCAAGGAGTTCATCGGCGAGAAGCTGCGCAATGCCCAGTGGCTCATTCGCGCCATCGAGCAGCGCCGCAAGACCATCATCCGCGTGACGGAGTGCATCGTCGAGAAGCAGCGGGAGTTCTTCGAGCGCGGCGTGGCCTTCCTCAAGCCCATGATCCTGCGGGACGTGGCGGATGCGGTCGGCATGCACGAGTCCACGATCAGCCGGGTCACCACGAACAAATACGTGCACACACCGCAGGGCCTGTTCGAGCTCAAGTATTTCTTCAACTCCTCCATCCGCCGGATGGCGGAAGAAGACATCGCTTCCGAGAGCGTCAAGCAGGCCATCAAGAAGATCATCGAGGGGGAGGACAAGGCCAATCCCCTGTCGGACCAGGCCATCGTCGAGATCCTGGCGTCCCAGAATGGCATCCAAATTGCCAGGCGCACGGTCGCCAAATACCGGGAGATGCTGGGGATCCTGGCCTCCAGCAAGCGGAAGAAGCTTTTTTAGAGTGTACTTCGACCTTTCATACCTTTTCCCCGCAAGGGATCGGTAATCTCGTTTGTATACGGAGAGGCTCGGGAAAAAGTCACTTCCTGTTTACCTGTTCGTTGCAGGAGTCAGCCTCCCGGGAAGGAGCGTGTGAAGGTCTCATGAACATAGCCATCACCTTCCGGCACATGGATTCGACCGAAGCAGTCAAGGGATATGCGCAGGAGAAGATCGCCAAGCTTCAAAGATTTTTACGCCACCCGATGAAAGTGCAGGTCGTTCTGAGCACGCAACACCGTGCTCACATTGCGGAAGTCGAGCTCCACGCCGCGGCGGAACGGTTCCACGCGAAAGAGACCAGCGAGGATATGTACGCCTCCATCGACAAAGTGTCCGACAAGCTCGAGGCCCAGATTCGAAGCACCAAGGACGTCAAAAAGGGGCTCGAGCGCGCGTCGGACCATCTGATCCCGGATCTCGGGAGCGGCGAAGACTGAGACGGAAGAGAGAGCAGACCGGCTAGCTCCGACGGATGAAGAAGGCGCTCGAGAGGCTTTCTTCATTCGGCCCATACACGTGCCCGTCCCCGTACACGTGCCCGATCTTCTCGGCTCCCAGGTGCCTGCCGAGACCGTAGCGTCGGTTCGCGCACGCGTACGGGTGCGGGCAACGAGGCTCGGCATTTCGTCGGCTCTCCGCCCGAACCCCTTCGGACTCTCCCAACAGGCTGCTACAGTGTTTTTTGGGTCGGCGGACCGTTACCCGTCGGCGGGGGTTACGTAATCTCGACCGACGGCGGCCATCCGGCCGCAGTGAACCGACGAAAAGACGCCATGCGACTTACGGATCTTCTCTCGGCGGAGCGTGTTTGCGTCCGCCGGGGTCACGACACGGTTTCGAGCAAGCCCGAGGCGCTCGCCCTGCTTGCGGATCTGCTCGCCGAGGGAGCCCGCATTCCACGGGCGACGATCGAGAGCGTCCTCACCGAGCGTGAAAAGCTTCAATCGACGGGAATCGGGGATGGGGTCGCGATTCCGCATGGCGCGATCGCGGAGCTCGACAAGCAATGCGCCGCGTTGCTCATCGCGCCCGACGGAATCGACTTCGACGCCATCGACGGCGAAAAAGTGAACCTGCTCTTCTCGGTCATCGGGCCCAAGCGGGCGACCGGCGAACACTTGAAGACCCTGGCGCGCATCTCGCGCCTGCTTCGCAACCGCAGCTTCCGAGAGCGCCTCCTCGCGGCCGAGGACGGGCGCACGGCTTATGAGCTCATCGCCTCGGAAGAAGGGGGTACTGCATGACCGATTGGCAGAGTGGCAATCCTCCGAGCGCTCAACCGCAGGGGGAAATCACGGTGGAGGCCTTCGTCTCCGATCCGGGACTTGCCATTCGCCTTCGACAGGTCGCGGGAGGCGGCGGGCTGGGACGCCCCATCCGCCACCCGCGCGTGCAGAAATCCGGTTTGGCGCTCGCCGGACACTTCTACGGAGTGGTCCCCACGCGGGTTCAGGTGCTGGGGGAGACCGAGCTGTCGTACATCGAGTCGCTCGAAACCGAAGTGCGCGGCGTCTGCGCGCGCGGCTTTTTTTCCTTGGGACTGTCATGCGTCATCGTTACGAGCAACCACACGCCGCCCCGCGCGCTGGTGGTCGCGGCCGAAGCCACCGGAACCCCGCTGTTCGTCTCGCCGAGCCGGTCGAGCCGGACCATCAACGCGGTGCACGCCGTGCTCGATGATCGCCTGGCGCCGCAGTCCCAGCTGCACGGCGTGCTGGTCGATGTCTTTGGCGTGGGGCTGCTCCTCCTCGGCAAGAGCGGCATCGGCAAGAGCGAGTGCGCGCTGGAGCTCGTCCTGCGCGGGCATCGCTTGGTGGCCGACGATGTCGTCCTCTGCGACTGGCGCCCGCCCGGCATGGTCTTCGGCGCGCCCGCGGACCTGCTTCGGCATCACATCGAGGTGCGCGGCCTGGGCGTGCTGAACGTGAAAGCATTGTTCGGCGTGACCAGCGTGCGCGAGCGCAAGCGCATCGACGTGGTGGTGCGCCTGGCCGATTGGGACGAGCGGGTCGAGTACGACCGCTTGGGCCTGGAGGACAAGTACTACACGATCCTGGGCACGCCCATTCGCGAGCTCACGGTGCCGGTGCGCCCGGGGAGGGACATGGGGAGCATTCTGGAAATCGCCGCCCGCAACGAGCTGCTTCGCCGCGCGGGCACCAACTCGTCGCGCGAGTTCAAAGATCGCCTCGAGCAGCAGCTGGTGACGCGCGCCGCGATCGACGAGCCGGATTCGGTCTACGACAGCGCGCCCGATGCCTCGAGCCCGAGCTCGCCGGAGGCCACCGCCGAGCGCCCCTCGTGGGCCGCGCTGGCCGATTCGACGGCCCGATTGAACGAGAGCTCGGCGTGGATCCCGGTCCGCCCGGTGCCCAAGGGGGACGACGAATGAACCCGCCGGGGGACAAGCATCATCCGGGAGACCCGGGGAGCGCGGGAGGTCCTGGCGGCGAGGAGGCGGCCGCGAACAAGACGAGCGTCGTCATCGTCACGGGGCTCTCGGGCGCAGGCAAGACCACCGCCCTGCACACCCTGGAGGATCTCGGCTTCTTCTGCGTCGACAACCTGCCCACGGTGCTCGCGCCGCGCGCGGTGAGCGTCTGCGAAGAAGGCGGCATGACGCGGGTCGCGCTCGGGATGGATGTGCGCGTCCGAAGCTTCATCACGTCGGCCGGGGAGGTCCTCTCCGAGCTCTCGGCCCACGGGCGCCGCCACGTTCATGTCATTTTCCTCGACGCGTCGGATGAATCGCTGCTGCATCGATTCAGCGAATCGCGCCGGCCGCACCCGTTGACGACGGAGGCCACGGAGGAGGCCACGCGCGCCGGGGCCGACTTGGTGGGGGCCATCGCGGTGCTCGACGGCGTAAGGCTCGAGCGGGAGCGCCTTGCCCCCATGCGGGCGCAGGCCACCCACGTCTACGACACGACCCACCTGAGCGTCCACGATCTGCGGCGCTCGGTAATTGCACATTTCGGTCCCGCCGCGGAGGGAGCTCCGCGGATGCTCACGCGCATCATTTCGTTCGGATTCAAATACGGAACGCCGGTGGATGCCGATTTGGTCCTCGACGTGCGTTTTCTCGAGAATCCCTACTTCGTCAAGGACTTGAAACGCCTTCCGGGCACCGATCCTCGGGTCAAGGCGTTCGTCCTCGGCTTGCCGGAGGCCCAGGAGTTCCTAAAGAAGACAAGGGAGCTCCTGACGTTCATGCTCCCCAAGTACGAGCGAGAAGGGAAAAGTTATCTCACGATTGGCGTCGGATGTACCGGCGGCCGGCACCGCTCCGTGGTCTTGGCCGAGGCGCTCTCCGAGGCCCTCGTGCGCGAGGGGACCACGGATACGCAGGTTACGCAGGTGAGCGTGGTGCACCGCGATGTGGCGCGCTTCCAAGATGGGTGGACGAAGCCGCCTCCGGCGCCAACGCCCAGCCGACCCATGTTGGTGGACGAGGACTTTCCTGACTCGGGGCGTCAATCCAATACGGAACTCAAAGGCATCGTCTCCCCGGCCATTTCACCAGGAAGCAAAGGCAGTCCATGACTCGAGCGACAGGGCGTTTCACCATCGTCAATGCGCTCGGGTTGCATGCGCGCGCGGCCACCAAGCTCGTGCAGCTGGCCTCCAAGTTTCCGTGCGACGTCGAAATCGCACGGGAAGAACAGGCCGCCAATGGAAAGAGCGTCATGGGGGTGCTCTTGCTCTGCGGCTCGCGCGGCACCGTGGTGGAGGTGCGCGCCAGCGGTGAAAAGGCGACGGAGTGCGTGGAGGCGATCGGGGAGCTCATCGCCAACAAATTCGGAGAGGCGAACTGATGAGCGACTCGCGCCCTCCCCCGCCCCCGGCCCCACCCAAAGACCGACGCTCCCGCCCCGCCCCCGCGTCCTCCAGGCCGAACCTCCCCGTGGCATCGGCCCCGGGCTCGAAGCCGAGCATCACGCCCTCGGGCGGAGTTCCCGCGGCGCGCACATCGTCGCCGTCGTCGCCGCCGCCGCCCTCGTCGGGCGATGCGTCGCTCGAGGCGCGCGTCGTCAAAGGCATCGCGGGCTCGCCGGGCGTGGCCGTGGGAACGGCCCTCGTCATCGGCGAAATGCGCTCGGCCTACACGCGCCGGCACATTCACACCGCGGCCATGGAGCAGGAGCTCGGGCGGGTGCGGCAAGCGGTGGAGGCGGCCAAGGCGAGCTTGCGCGAGGTGAGCTCGCGCCTGCCCACCGACCAAGCGAAGACGCAGGCGCCCATCCTCGATGCGTACCTGCTCATGCTGGACGATCCGATGCTGCACGAGCGGATCAACCGCAAGGTGCGCAGCGAGAAGAAGTGCGCGGAGTGGGCGGTCGCCGCCGCCAGCGAGGACATTCTGCGCCTGTTCGACGGCGGGCCGGGTGAGAAGGACGCGTACATCCAAGAGCGCCGCCACGACGTGGAGTTCGTGTGCGACCGCATCTTGCGCGCGCTCATGGGTGAGCCGGGCCACGTCATCCCGCGGCTCGATCAACCGATGATCGTGGTGGCGCGCGATCTCTCGCCCGCCGACACCGCCGGCATGGTGCGCGAGCCCGCGCTGGCCTTCGTCACCGAGGTCGGCACCCGCACGAGCCACACGTCGATCATGGCGCGCGCGCTGGAGATCCCGGCGGTGGTGGGCGTGGCCGACGCGCTGAACTTGGTCCGCACCGGCGACACCATCATCGTCGACGGATTGCGCGGCGAGGTCACCGTGCACCCCGACGACCGGCAAATCGCCGACGCGCACGCCCGCTCCGCGCGGCATTTGGCGTTCGCGCGCGGGCTGCTCTCGGCGCGCAACCAGCCTTGCGTGGCGGCGTCGGGCGAGGCGGTGACCCTCAAGGCCAACGTGGAGCTCCCGGCGGAGGCGATCCTCGCGCTCGACCATGGCGCGCAGGGCATCGGGCTTTACCGCACCGAGTTCCTCTACATCGATCGCTCCAGCCTTCCGACCGAAGACGAGCAATACGAGCTTTACCGCGCGGTGGTCGAAGCCGTATCGCCGCACCCGGTGACCTTGCGCACCTTCGACATCGGCGGCGACAAATTCGCCAGCACCTTTGCGCTGCCGGCCGAGATGAACCCGGCCCTCGGCCTGCGCGCGGTGCGGCTCGCGCTGAGCCGGCCCGACGTGTTCATGACGCAACTTCGGGCCATGGTGCGGGCCAGCGCGCACGGCGACGTCCGCATCATGGTGCCCATGGTGGCGAGCGTGCACGAGATGCGCGAGGTGCGAAAGCTCTTGAACCGCGCCATGAACGAGGTGCGGCAGCGCGGGCTCGCCCACGCGGTGCGCATTCCTCTGGGCATGATGATCGAGGTGCCCTCGGCCGCCGTCATGGCCGACGTGTTCGCGCGCGAGGCCGAGTTTTTCAGCATCGGCACCAACGACTTGATCCAATACGCGCTGGCCATCGACCGCACGAGCCGCACCCTCGCCAGCCTCGCCTCCCCCTTCGATCCCTCGATTTTGCGTCTCATCTACAACGTGGCCCGCGTGGCCAACGATCGCCGCATCCCCGTCTCCATTTGCGGCGCCATGGCCTCCGACGTCCTGGCTGCGCCGCTCTTGCTGGGCCTCGGGCTGCGTGAGCTCAGCATGGAAGCGGCGGCCATCCCCGAGCTGAAAGAGGCCATCCGCCGTGTCGGATTGGCCGAGTGCCAGAGCGCGGCCGAGCAAGCGCTGGGCTGCGACTCGGCCGAGACCGTCGAGTCGCTGGTCGCGCGCGTGTTCGCGCCGCGCTTCTTCGACCTGCTCGCCGGCAGCGCCGAGGAGCCGGGCCTGGAGTGATCGGATCGGGCTCGCGCCCTCCGGTCGCCCGCGTGAATCGCACGAAGATATGTTAAGGTCCGGCCCGCATGGGGTCGGGGTCGTGGTGCCGTGGCGTGGTCTCCGCGTGGTTTGCGGCGGCGACCCTGTTCGCCGTCGGGGGTGGGGCGGGTTGTAGCTCGTCGGTGGAGGGTCCGAGCTCGCCCTGCCCGCCGGGGCAGACGTGCCAAACGCGTTTGACGCTGTTGCACACGTCGGACATTCACTCGCGGCTGCTCCCGTACGATCTGTTGGTGACCCAAGTCGACGCGGATCTGGGCCTCGGGACCCTCGGTCAGCTGAGCAACGTGGGCGGGGTCGCGCGCATGTCGTATGTGCTCGCGCGCGAGCGGGCGCGCTCCGAGCGGGTGGTGCACTTCGACTCCGGCGATTCGTTTCAAGGCGCGCCCATCTTCAATTTTTACGCGGGCGAGCCCGAGGTGCGCGCGCTCTCCGCCATGGGGGTCGACGCGGCGGTCATCGGCAATCACGAGTTCGACCGCGGCGCCCTCAATGTGACGCAGCAGTTCCAGCGCTGGGGCTCGTTTTCGTCGTTGGTGGCCAATTACAAATTCGACAATCCGCAAAACCCCGATAGCCCGAAGCTCTCCACCATCGCCAAACCATTTACGGTCATCAACCGCGAAGGCTTGAAGATCGCGGTCATCGGCATGGGGAATCTCTCGAGCCTCACCTCGATTTTCGATCAACCGAATCGATTGGGCATCACCCCGCTCAACACGGTGGAGACCGCGCAAGGCTACATCGATCTGGTGCGGCCGTACGCGGATGTCGTGGTCATGCTCACGCACCTGGGCCTCGAGACGGATCAGCGCATGGTGCGCGAGACCACCGGCATCGATGTGGTGCTCGGCGGGCACAATCACGTGGTCATCAACCCGCCGCAACAGGTCCGCGATTGCAGCGCCGATCCGGCCCACCCGGGCTTCATCTGGACCCTCGATCCGGATCTGGACCTCGATCCCGACGCGCCGCCACCCCACGACGAGAAACACCCCGATCCGGTCGATCACCCCTACATGATGAAGCGCCTGTGCAAACCACGAAACGTGGTGATCGCGCACTCGGGGGCATTTGCCAAATACGTGGGCCGCCTCGACGTGGTCTTATCGAACGATCCGGCGGAGGCGAGCCCCAACGGCGATCCCAGCGCGTACGAGGCCATCAACAAGTTCGAAATCGTTTCGCACAAATACACGGCGTTCCCCATCGACGCGCAGGTGCCGGAGGATCCGGTGGTGGTCGATATGCTGCAGCCGTACCGGCGCACCTTGGACCGGGTGGCCGACTTGGATCTTCTGGTGGGCTATGCTCCGCAAGGCTCCAAGCGCACGGCCCCGGGCGGCGGCGACTCACCGCTCGGCAATTTGGTCGCGGCGGCCATGTGGCTGCGGCTCGGCATCCAAACGGACTTTTCGCTCACCAACACGGGCGGCATCCGCGCCGATTTGAATCCCGGGCCGGTCACCATCGAGCAGATGTACAACATCTTCCCCTTCGACAACTCGATCACCAAGATGCAGCTCACGGGGGTCGAGGTGCAGGATCTCTTCGACTACGTCGCGCGCCGCTCCGCCTCGCGCGGCTGCACGTCGCAGGTGCAAATCGCAGGGGCCCGCGTGAGGCTCGATTGCGCCGAGTGCGCGCGCCCCGGCGCGGGGCCGAGCTGCGTGAACGACTCCGATTGCCGGGAGGGCACCAAGGGGTTCTGCCAAAGAGCGGCGGGCCAAGAGGCCGGATTTTGCCCCGTCACCAGCTGCGCCGATGAAGTCTACATCGGGCATACCAGCATCACGTGCCAGGCGGACGCGGAGTGCCCGCCGGACGCAAACGGGAAGCCGCACCCCGGCTCCTGCGATACGCGCGGGACCAAGCGGTGTTTGGCGTTGATCGCGCCCACCAACCTCTACGAGCTCGCGACCAGCAATTACCTGGCGGCGGGCGGCTCGGGGTTTCGCGTCCTTCAACGCAATACGACGCAGTTCGATACGAAGATCCAGCAGCGCGATGCGCTGATCGATTATCTGCGGCAGCAGAAGCCATGCGGCTACATCGGCGAGGAGGCGGGAACACCGGAGGGGCTAAAGGCGTGCGGCCGCGATTCGGATTGCGCCGGCGCCGGCATCGACGCGGTGTGCGCGTGCCCCGGCCAGGCGCAGGCCGAGGAGGCATCGGGCGCCGCCGTGTGCGTGACCAACGGGAGCTGCGATCCGTCCGTCGGGCGCTGCGTGGATCGCGGATGCCGCGACTCGGTGGCCGTGTTTCACAACCGCGTGTGCGCCGCGTCGCCCGATCGGCCCAACTGCGAGATCGATCGCGATGCGTGCTCCATCGCCGGCGAAGAGTGCAAAATCTTGTCGTGCGTGGACGCGCGGGCGGGGAATTTTTCGGATGATCGCCAGGAGATGATCGGCCGATGAGCGCGCGGCGGTCGAGGCCGATGCGCGCGCGGCGCCCGGGGATGCGTGCCGTGCGTACGAACCTCGCGGCGCGCGCGATGGGCGCCGGCTGCGCGCTCGCGACCTTGGTGGGGACGGGCGCGCTCGGCATGGGGTGCCACGACGCGTTTCCGCAGCTGGGCGCGGGGAGGCGGCTGGTGGTCGAGGTGCGCTCGGGGGAGCGGGGGACGGCGGACGCGCGCATCCCCCTCACCTTTCAGACGCCGGCGGAGGCCACCCTGCGCATCGCGGCGCAGCGCGCGGATGGGGGCGTCGATACGGAGTTTTCGGGGTATGTGCGGCTCTCCGTCAAGCCGGGAACGGTGCAGACGGTGAGCGGGCCGCGCGTGGTCGGGCGCAATGTGAGGCTCGCCCGAGGGGTGGCGGACGATGTGACCGTCGGCATGGTGGGCGCCTATGGCAACGCGCGGATCTGGGCGGAGGACATGGGCTATTTTCCGGTGGAGCCCCATGTCGATCCGCCGCCCCAATGCTCGAACGGCAAAGACGACGATGGCGATGGCGCCGTGGATTTTCCGGCCGATCCCGGCTGCGCCTTCGCCAACGACGACTCGGAGGACGTAGGCACCTACGCCACCGGGGTGAGCCCCATCTTCTACTTTGCGCTCCCTCGGGTGGCCGATGTGCGGGGCGTGTCCCAAGGCGGGACGGCGACCTCGTTTCCGCACGAGCAGGTGCAGCTCGACACCGGCTACCGCCCGGAGCGAAACACCTTCGCGTTCAGCGTGGTGGTGACGCGCATCGCGCCGGATGGCTTCTATGTGACGGATCTGGACGATCCACGCGGGTTCGCGAGCGTGTTCGCATACAACTTCAGCGCGCCCTCGAACCTGGGCGTGTGCGATCGGCTTACGTCGCTCGCGGGGACGGCGTCGGACTTTTTCGGCTTTACGGAGCTGGGGTTCCCCACGTGGAGCGTCGAGCGATGGCTGCCCGGTGTGCCCGGCGCGCGGCCCTGCATGGTCCCGGAGCCGTTCGTCTTCGACGTGGCGCGAGCGCTGGATACGCCGACGAAGCTCCGCGCCGTGGCGTCCTTGGTGCGCGCGTGGACGGGCGATGTGCCGCAGCCGGCCGACGCGCCCGAGCCGCGGGTGCACCCGCACACCTTGGCGGTGGCCGCGCACTTTGGTCCCGGGTTTCCCGAGGCGCCTGCCTTCGCGCCAAAGGACGACGCGAGCAACTGCGACTTGAACGGCGACGGCCGGATCGACTTCGACACCGATCCGGAGAAGTCGTGCTCGGCGGCGTGCGCGCGCGATGTGCAGTGCTCGGAGTGGTCGGCGTACGCGGCGCGCGGGGATTTTCGGCTGGTGCTCCACGACAGCGATCCGCGCGTGCCCTCGGGCGCGGCGCGCGACGCGCAGATGCAGGCGAACGGCTCGTCGGTGGCGACCTTTCGCGCGGCCGCGCTGCGTGGAAAGCCGCTGAAGTCGTTCACCGGGACCCTCCGCTATTTCTCGGGCGGAAGCCAGTTCACCGTCGAAGCGCGCTGCGCCGACGACATCGTCGTCGATCTCGCGCAGCCCGCGCTCGCCTCCGATCGAGCGTGTGTGAAGCGGACCTCCTCCGACAACCCCGGCAATTGAGACCACGTCGATGCGCGCTTTCTTCTCCCTCCTCGCCGCCTCCCTCGCGATCCTCGCCTTTCCCGCCGTCGCATCGGCCCAAACACCGCCCGCCGCACCGGAGCCGCCGCCTTCACCGCCCGCGACCCCGAGCCCGGGCGGGCCCCCCGCGACCACGGCGCCTCCCGTGGCGCCATCGACCGCGGCGCCTCCCGTTGCGCCATCGACCGCGGCGCCTCCCGTTGCGCCATCGACCGCGGCGCCATCGCCCGCGGCAGGGCCTACCCTTCCAACGTCCCCGACGACGCCTCCGACGTCCCCGACCCCACCGGCCGATCCGATGTTGGGAACGGCGGGCGCGCGCGGGGTGGGTTTGCCGCCGCCGGGGACCCGTGACAGCAGCTTCATGGACACGCGCCTCACATGGACATTTGGCGATGACGACTTTCTCCATAAGACCGGAGAGCTCATCCCGCTATCGCCGACCTTCTCGATCGGCGATCGCCCGCAATACCGGCTCTTCTTCGACAATTTGAACTCGCGCTTTTCAGGCCGCGAGAACCTTACGCACGTGGTGATGTACAAGAAAATGCCGGGCTTCCTCCCCCGGCTCACCACCGAGGCGTCGTTGGTGCTCCGGTTCGATCTGGCCTCGCTCTCGTCGAACACGGGGAGCTTGAACGGCGCGTTGTACGACTCGGGCTCGTATTTGCGTGTCTTTTACCAAACGGGGCGCACGAACGAGCGAGAGGGGATCTCGGCCGTCTTCTTTCCGCTCGACACCGATCGTTTTCGCTTGGGATACCTCTACGACATCAGCTGGGGTGGCACCAATCCAAGCATCAATCAATCGATCTTTCCGCGCATTCAAGGTTCGTCGCCGGGTCTGAAGATTCAATACGATCGCGACAAATTCTATGCGTTCGCAGGGTTCAAGACGGCCACCATCGTGCAGCCGCAAAAGGTGCTGAACCCGGGCGGTGAGAACGACGTCGAGACGGTGCGGGTGGGCGAAACGAACTTTGGATTCCTCGGCGGCATCGGGGTCGATCCGCACGAGCACGTGCGCTTCGACCTGGGCGGCGGCATCTTCCAGCAAGGGAAGTTCGATCTCGACGACGTCCGCGGAAAGGCCATTTACACGTACGGCGGCGCGGTGCGGGTGGTGGTCCACGATAAAATGCCGGTGCCGCAGTCGGTCGACTTTCGGCTCTATCGCAACGATCCGGCGGCGCCGCAGATCCTGTTCGCGCCCGAGAGCTACCGGCGGGGTGAGATGGCGTGGAGCGTGAGCGCCGAGCTCGATGCGCTGGGGCAGCACTTGAAGGACTTCGACGAGCCGGGCGCGGTGAAGGACCAATTGGCGTATGCGAGCGCGCTGCAGGCGGTGCTCAAGGCCGACTACTTGCGGGTGAGCGTCTCGGGCATCTTCCGCAATTTGAACTTCGTTCAGCGCAATGTGCCGGGGTTCATCCCCTTCCAGACGCTCCCCGAGAACGCCAAGACCGATCCCGAGCTGTTCGGGGCCGTAGCGGCCGACTACTACATCGAGCCGCTCCATTTGACCCCGGGGCTCGGGGCCGGCGTGCAGCTCCCCGCCACCTTCCGCAGCGAGTTCACGGAGGGAGGCATTCAAGCGTCGCGCACCACCGTCGTTCGCCAGCAGGGCGACGAGTCGATCCTGCCCTACAACAAAGAGCGCACCGCCATCTTCCAGGCCCGGGTGAGCGTGCGGTGGGATCTGTCGACCATCCTCAGCGCGCTCGTGTGGGGGCAGTGGGTCCGGGACAACAACGGCACCCTGGTCGTGCGCGATCCGACCGAGGGCACCGCCTCCTTGCGCGTGTTCCAAAGTCCGAACCGGTTGGGCGCCGGGATGAGTCTGCAAGCGCGATTTTGAGTCCCCGGGTGCGGCCGGGGGCTTATTTTTCCTTGGATCGTCTTGACTTCATGAACGGTCGTCATACAAACAAGGTCGAGGCGGGGGTCACATCGTCTTCGCGAAAACGAGTTCGTCCATGTCGTCTTCTGTTGCGTCCATCCGGTCTGTCTCGTCCTCCCCGTCTTCGATTTCGTCCATTGCCTCCGCGGGCTCCGGGGAGCCCGTCGTTCTTTTGCACAGCGGGGGAATGTCCTCGCGTCAGTGGCGGAGGTTGATGGATCGTCTGGCGGCCGGCTACCGAGTTCTTGCTCCGGATTTCATCGGGTCGGGGGACAATCCTCCGTGGCCCCAGGGCGAGCCCTTCCACTTCGACATGGACGTGGCGGCCGTCGAGGCCATCGTGCGCGATCTCGCTCGGCCCATCCACCTCGTCGGGCACTCGTACGGCGGCTTCATCGCCGCGACCTTGGCCCGCAAAAATCCGGATATCATCCGCTCGCTCACCCTGTTCGATCCGGTGGCCATGGGCGTTCTTCACGACGCGGAGGACCCGGAAGGTCTCGCCAATCTCGGCACGGTCGATGGAGAAGATGCGTTCAACGATCCCGCCCTTGGCGGCGGCGATGCGTGGATGGAACAGTTCGTCGACTATTGGAACGGTCCCGGAAGCTGGCGCGCGCTGCCCGCGACCACGCGCGACGCGTTCTTGCGTGTGGGCAAAAAGGTGTTCTACGAGGTAACGACGCTCCTGCGCGATCGCACGCCGTGCGCGGCCTACGGCGGGGTGAAGGCCCCCGCGCTGCTCCTCACCGGCGAGAGCTCGCCGATCGCCGCGCGCCGGGTGGTGCACCTTTTGTCCGAATCGCTGCCCGACGCCACGGCGCATACCATCGCGGGGGCGGGGCATATGGCGCCGATCACCCATGCGGGCGCCGTGAACGATCTCATCGTGCAGCATATCGAACGAGCGGCGGGCGCGGCCTGATTGGGCTCGTTGAACGAGCTATGCGCGCGGCTTGATTGGCCGGGCGAATGAGGCACGGCCCGATTGGGCCGATCCAACGAACGACCAGCGCGGCTTGATTGAGCCGATCCAACGAACGACCAGCGCGGCTTGATTGAGCCGATCCAACGAACGACCAGCGCGGCTTGATTGAGCCGATCCAACGAACGACCCAGCGCGGCCTGATTGGGCCGATCCAACGAGATACGAGCGCGGCTTGATTGAGCCGATCCAACGAACGACCAGCGCGGCCCGATTGGGCCGAGGAGACGCATTGATGACGACGACGAATCGGATCATCCGCTTCCATGAATTCGGCGAGCCTGCCGACGTGCTCCGGCTCGAGGAGGACGAAACGCCGGCGGGGCCGCTCGGCGCGCGGGAGGTCCGCGTGCACCTCACGTCGTGCGCGATCCATCCTTCGGATTTGATGAACATCCGCGGCCGCTATGGGCTGGTGCAGCCCACCTTGCCGCGCATCCCGGGGACCGACGCGGCGGGGCGGATCGTGGAGGTCGGGGCGGAGGTGTCCGATTTGCGGCCGGGCGATCGGGTGATTTTGCTCCTCGGCGCTACCCGTGGCGAGGGAACGTGGCGCGAGCAGGTGCGCGTGCCGGCGGCGGCCGTCGTCAAGATGCCAGACAACCTCCCCGAGGCCAACGCGGGCTCCGTATGGGTCAACTACTTGAGCGTCTGGATCATGGTGCAGGAGCTCCTCGCGGTCCCGCCGGGCGGGCTCGTTCTGCAAACGGCGGCCGGCTCCCAGCTGGGACGCGCCATGATGGAATTCGCGCGCCTGCGCAATTTCCGGCTCATCAACGCGGTCCGGCGCCGGGAGCAAGTGGAGGAGCTCGAAGCGTTGAACGGCGGTCCGGTGCTCTGCACGGAGGACGACGATTTCGTGGCGCGGGTGCGTGAGCTCGCGGGCGAGGGCGGTCTTCGCTACGCCATCGACGCCGTGGCCGGGGCCACGGGGGCCAAGCTCGTCGAGGCCATGGGCGTGGGCGGCCAGATCGTTCTCTTTGGCGCCCTCGAACGCGGCCCGCTGCCGCTCCCCGTGGGCGCGGTGCTCTTCAAAGAGATCGCGATTCGCGGCTTCTGGCTACGCCGGTGGACCGAACTGGCGGGGCCCGCGCGGCACCGTGCATTGGTCGATGACATCCTGCGCCACATCGCCCAAGGCGATATCGTCCCCGCCCTCGATACGGCCTTTCCGTTTGCTGCGTTCCGCGACGCCGTCCGCCGCGCCGAGACACCCGGCCGCAAGGGCGCGGTGGTGCTCGTCGACGGCGATTCGCCAATCGATTCGAAGTAAAAGCTCCTTCATTTCAGGCGCCCGACCCCGTGGTGCTCGGCGGGCGCGCCACCTGCGCGCGCCGTCCCCTCCCAAATCGGAGGCTCCCCTCTGCTGCCTCGAAGAGGGGAGCTCGCCGGATGCGCAAAATCGGCGACCGGCCCGAGAGGTGCCCGGGCTCAGGATTTGGTCAGCATGGCGGTGTAGCGGCGTTGCATTTCGTCGGGGGTGACCTTTTCGATGGAGTGGCCGATGTTCCACTCGTGGCCGAAGGGATCGCGGACGACGCCCGAGCGTTCGCCGTAGAAGGCGTCGGTGGGGGGACGGACGAGGGTTGCGCCGGCGGAGATGGCGCGTTCGATGACTTGGTCGGCGTTGTCGACGTGGAGGTGGAGGGTCACGGTGGTGGCGCCGATCGTTTCGGGGCCCATGCAGGCGAACTCGGGGAACTCGTCGGAGACCATGAGCACGTGGCCGTTGAAGTCGATTTCGGCGTGACCTACGCGGCCGCTCGGCTCGGTGAGGCGGAATAGCTCTTTGCCGCCGAAAGCAGCTTCGTAGAAGGCAATGGCCTTGGCGGCGTTGCGGACGCGGAGGTAAGCGAACAGCTCGTGGACGGACATGGGACTTCTCCTGCAAAGGGAAACGATGCCGTCATTCTGGGCCCTCGGGCCGGCGCCGTATTGAACGGATTTGACCTACCGCCGGATCGGCGAGGGCTCGGCGGCCGAGGGGATCGGGACGTGATGCGACCACGGCGGGGCGAGATCGCGGTAGCGGCCTGGGGTGATGCCGGAGAACGCGCGGAACTCCCGGTTGAAGTGTGCTTGGTCGGCGTAGCCGGCGGCCATCGCCAAGTCGGCCCACGAGGCCCACGACCCCCGCGAGGCTGACCCGCCTTGGAGGACGCTGCCGAGCGCGCGCTGGAAGCGCAGGATGCGGCAGTAGATTTTGGGGGTCAGGCCGATGGCGTCGCGGAAACGGGCGATGAATTGGCGATGGCTGTAGCCACTGGCGTCGACCACGCGGCGCACGTCGGTGGTGGCCTCGAAGAGCGCGAGCGCCCTCGTCACCAGGGGATGCGGCCCGCGTGCGCGGACGACCCCGAGGCGCTCGGAGAGGATGGTGTCGAGAAGCGCGAGGCTCCGCTCCGGCGAGCCCGCCAGCTCGAGGCGTTCGCGGATCTCGGGGGCGGCGCGGCCCCACACGTCCTCCAGCGGCGTGTGGTGCTCCATGAGCTCGCCCGCAGGCACGCCCAGCAATCGCTCGGCCACGCCCGGATGGAACTGCACGCCGATGCTGCGCGCGGGCCTCGAGATGTCGCGCACGTAATACGCGGAGCGCGCTCCGCCGACGATGCAGTGCCCCACCACATGGCCGACGGGATCGTTCTCGTCCTCGAAGAGGCGGAGCGGATCGTCCGAGAGGCGAAAGACCACGTGCATCGTGCCGCTGGGCAAGACGCGCTCGCGGCGCGGGACGGGGCTGGGCCGGGGTTCGGATTCGGGTCCTCCCCCGGGGGGACGGCCGTCGGTCGCCCACATCGCTTTGACGAAGGGGCGAAGTTGCGGACTCGGATCGCGGGTGACCATCATGCTCGAGCGCGCCTCTTTGGCGGAACGAGGCGTAGTCTACGCCGAAATGCGCGCGAAATCCGGCTTCAAGGCAGAGCCTCGCCGGAGCCCCGCGGGATCAGGCGGGTCGGGAGCTCGCGGCGCACGGGCGAGAGGTTGCCGCCCTCCATCCGGCGAAAGAGCAGCTCGGCGGCCGTCCGCCCGATGCGCGCGGGGTCCTGCGCGATGACGGTCACGCCGGGGGTGAGGAGATCGGCGAGGTCGAAATCGTCGAAGCTGACGAGCGCGGGGCGGCGCTCGAGCCCCTGGCCGCTGGCCTCGAGCTCGGCGAGCTCGCGCAGCACGGTCACGGTGATCCGGCTGTTGCCGGTGAACAGGGCGGTCGCCGGGGACGGGCTCGAGAGGAGCATCCGCTCGAGCGCCGCGCGAATGCCCTGCCGGCTCGGCGAGGCCATGGCGATGAGCGATGGATCGATGAGGTGGCCC